>CP079955.1:1200000-1800000 GCA_019357535.2 Macrococcus sp. 19Msa1099 | reverse complement strand
GCGTGTTTTGCAGGGTAGATAAGATAGTTAATCTGCGTACCATCACTCGTAGTGAAGTGTTCAGGATTATTTGCTTTGTGGGTTACAACATGCGTCTTTTTATTCGTGATGATAATGAATAGAGTAATCAGAACGATTAAGCTGAAGCATATAATAATAAGTTTATTTCGTGATGTATTTGTCATAGCGCATCCTTTCGAACATTAATATGTATATATTATAAGTCTTTTAGGTGTTTAAGTTCGCCAGCTTCGTAGTTAATCGCATTACCATACTTTGCATGATAGTCCTGCATTATAATCGCCAGGTCATTTGCGTCCATACCTTTTGCATTTTGCGTCGTAATATTGATATCTTTGTATCCAATCTTATTATTCAGACGCATCGCTTTTTTTGACATCGCGTTTTGACTTTTAAGCAATTCATGAAAATTTTCAACTTCAATCGACACGAATAATTTCCCGCCCATAGTTGTCAATGCAATGTCTCTGACATCTGTCCATTTAATGAGCTGATCTTTCGTTGAGATTGCACTGGAATAATCATAGAAACCTTTGTTGTTCAGTATCACGAGGTCATGGCCATCAATAAGTAATTTAATATGATGGAAAGTAAAGAAACCGAATATTAATAAAATGAAAATACCAAATAAAATGGCGAACAATGTATTATATTCGATTCCTATGTATAGAAAAAAAGCGCCTAGTGCAGTAAGGCCGAGGGACATAAAGGTTACAAAAGCTTGTTTTACGATACTTTTTCTGACAATTAATTCATCCATGTTCTGCACCCTTTCCTATATTTGTGTATTATTATACCCTAATATTTGCAAATAAAACTTAAAAGGACATCTATATCAAATACCTGTCTGTCCTATGTTAAAATATACATATTATATTAAAGGGTAGAGGTAACTCATATGAAATCATTCTTTGAATACTACAAGCCGTATAAGGGTTTGTTTATGCTGGATTTTGGTTCAGCGGTATTTGTCGGCGTACTGGAGCTCATCTTTCCATTAATGACGAGTTTGTTTATTGATAAGCTGTTACCGTCGAAAGACTGGCCGAATATCGTGCTTGGTGCGGTCGGCTTGTTTTTAGTGTTCGGGTTTGTCACGATCCTTAAATTTATCGTGACTTACTGGGGGCATAAGCTCGGGACAAATATTGAACGTGATATCCGGAATGAACTGTATCAGCATATGCAGCGTCTGAACTTCGGATTCTTTGACCGTAATAAGACAGGAAAGCTCATGGGTCGGCTGACGAATGATCTGATGGATATCGGTGAACTTGCGCATCACGGTCCTGAAGAGGTGTTCGTTGCCGTGATGACGGTCATTGGTGCGCTGATTATTATGCTCACGATTGATGTAAAGCTTGCGTTAATCACGTTTTGTATCGTACCGCTCATCTTCGCTTTAACGTTATACTTTAACCGTAAGATGACGACGCAGTTCCGCAGATTGTTTGGCAATGTATCTGCGTTCAACGATGTCATCAGTGAGACAATCGGTGGCATTCGTCTAGTACAGGCATTCACGAATGAACGTTATGAGAACGAACGTTTTAAAGAGACGAATGAAGACTTTAGACGTACGAAATTAAAGGCGTATAACTACATGTCGTGGAACACATCGATTGGTTATATCTCACAGAAGTTTACATTGATCATTGTATTGATATTAGGCTGTTACTTCGTACTACAGAATATGATGAGCTATGGAGAGTTCGTTGCATTTATTATGATTACGGATATATTATTCAAGCCGTTACAGTCGATTAACCTGATCATCGAACTCTTCCCGAAAGGTATTGCTGGATTTAGCAACTTCAAGGAGATTATGGCGACAGAACCTGCTGTTAAGGATAGCGCTCATGCCGTAAGCTTCGAACAAGTACCGGAAGAGATTGTCTATGACCATGTGACGTTCAAGTACGGCGAACAGACGATTCTTGACGATCTATCGTTTTCAATTCAGCGCGGGGAACATATCGCACTTGTCGGACCGAGTGGTGGCGGCAAGACGACAATCTGTTCATTGCTGCCGAGGTTCTATGATCCATCGCACGGCAAGATTACTATGAATGGACAGAATATAAAGGACTATACGTTAGCATCTCTGCGTAAACAGATTGGTATCGTGCAGCAAGATGTATTTCTCTTTAGCGGCACATTAAAAGAGAATATCGCGTATGGGAATTTGGAAGCGACAGATGAGGAGATTATGTGGGCAGTAGAACAAGCCCAGCTGAAAGCGTTTGTTGATACGTTGCCAGAGGGTATAAACACGATTGTAGGAGAACGCGGTACGAAGTTATCAGGGGGGCAGAAGCAGCGTGTTTCTATTGCGCGTATGTTCTTGAAGAACCCGCCGATTATTATACTGGATGAGGCGACAAGTGCGCTTGACGTTGAAACAGAGAATCGTATACAGGCAGCATTTAAACGCTTATCAGAAGGGCGTACAACACTGACGATTGCCCACCGTCTGTCAACGATAAGAGATGTGGACCGAATTCTTTTTATAGAGAATGGGCGCATCGTTGAAAGTGGCAGTCACGACGACCTCATCGCACAGCAAGGTAAATATTATCGATTACAGCAGGCACAATATGCACAAGTCATGTCTTAAGCAAGAACCGACGAATCATTCGTCGGTTTTTTTGATAATAAAGATTAAATTGACACTTAATCCTATTTAGAAGTATCATGTAAATAATGGAAGAAAATACAAATGAAGTGTGGGATGGATGATGAAGAAAATATTGCTCGGTTTATTTATTGTGTTCTTAGCAATTGGCGCGATAAGGGATACGAAAGATTATGTGTTAGGTAACGACCTCACAGATCTAGAAGTGGAATCAGGGTTATATAGTGGACAATATTTAGATTATGAAGAGGCGTCAAGTGCAATGAGTGATGCAATGGGTGAGAAATTTAGCGTCAAAGCAAATCACGCAGATCGCACTTTCAAACTGCCGAACGGTCATTATTATTCATGGAAGATGATGGACGGAGATTATAAACGTTCACAATACTTATATACCGGATTTATCGAAAACATCTCAAAGGACACGACGGAACTGACATTTCCAGAGAATGAATTTAATCTGGTCAGTGTAAATGGAAAGTTCGAACAAAAAACATGGGATATCAAGAGTAAGGCTGGAGTGCATCATTTTCAGTCAGGTGCATTCAGTAAAGCGACAAAACTTGAAGATCGCATCATGACAAATGACGATGAATCAGAAGGGGTTACTGTAGCAACAGAGCTGAAAGATGGCGTTATTCAGATGAACGAAAAGGGTATATGGCTCAATAAAGCGAACAATAAGGTTGGTATGAATGAACCGATGAAAGCATTCGATACAGAAGAGGCAGCAGTAAGTGCTGCTACGCAGGAAGTATTCGGTAAGGCAGTCGGCGTAATTAAATCTAAGAATATGAACTTCCATATCTATCAGAATAAAGTAGATGCATTTAATGAATATACCGTCATACCTGTACGTCTGAAAGAGCAACAATATTATGCAGGTCAGTATGAACGCTTTACATTTATAGCAGATACAGTGGTTGATACTCACACAGAAGAAGCGGTGGAAGGGATAACTTATAAACTTCACTTCCAGCATGATGTAGACAAACTGAAGCAATATAAGAAACAGTTGAAAGATGGCCATATGTACATTGGTGTAGAAGTAAGAGGTGAAGATTATGGAAAATAATATGTCGATTAAAGATGCATTTATAGCATTCTGGACGAAAGGATTCACATTCACAGGACGCGCACGCCGCAGAGAAGTCTGGCTGAATATACTTGCGAACATCATTATTGGATTGATTCTTACAATCGTAGTCTTGTTGCTTGAGATAATGACTGGCGGACGTTATCATGTGATGGATCATTACGGATTTGTAGCAGGTACGATATTTCCATATATCACTACTATACCAACGATGGCACAGGCAAGCCGCCGATTACATGATATTAATATGAGCGGTAAAATTGCAATCGTCATCACAGTATTATCAGCAATCTTAAGTTTTATCACAGAACAAATGACAGGCACGTTTCCGGTAAACTTAGATACAATATCATTACCAATTATATTAATTACGCTATTCACAGTTCTTGGAGGATTGTTCTTATTTATCATCAATTTCATTAAAGGTAATGAAGGCGATAATAAGTATGGCAAAGACCCGAAACGCATGTAGAAGATGCACCCAACTCCATGCAGTTGGGTGTTTTTTATGTTAATAGTATATTATTTATTGATAAACGATAAATAATTATTGAATTTCATAAATAGTAATGGTAATATGTAAGTGAACAAAAATAGAAGTAAGAGGTGTCGATTATGAATGAAAATAGTGTGGGTCGTTTTAAAGGATTGTTAAAGGTGATGGATATCATTTATCTCATTGGTATCGTGCTGGCAGCCATAGGAACTGTTGTCTTAGCTGGACTCACGATACTTATTTCTACTTTATCAGAAGAAACTTTAAACAAGTTCCTACAAGCAGATAACTCCAAAATAATGCTGAGTATTGGCGGTGTGGATTATGAGTTCACTAAAAGTTTTATAGGAGAGCAACTCGCAGTTAATAAAGGCCTTCTGATTAGTTTATTGATTATTGCAATATTAAATGCTGTTATATTCTTATTGATGATGTGGTTTGCAAGAAAATTAATCCATGCGTTTAGTAAGAATGAAGTATTTAGTAATCGTAATGGCAAATTTATTGAGACAATCGCGATACTGTTTATATTCGTAGGGCATTCATATAAAATGATGGTTACACTGATCAGTGTATTTATTGATAAATCACTGAACTTATCTCATTATTTAATAGATACAGATGTCATCAATAAAGTGAGTTATAATTTATTTAATTTAGATTGGAATGTTATATTAATTGCAGTGACAATCTGGTTTATCGGAAGAGCGTTCAGATACGGGGCCTACCTTCAAGGTGAATATGATGCAACAGTTTAGGAAGTGACGATATGATAATAGTGAGATTGGATAGAGTGATGGCAGATCGTAAAGTGAAGTTAAATGAACTATCCGAGATGGTAGATGTGAGCGTTGCAAATCTATCGAACTTAAAGACCGGAAAGGTGAAAGCCGTGCGTTTCTCTACGCTTGAAGCTATATGTAAAGCGCTAGATTGTCAACCGGGAGATTTGTTTGAGTATGTGGAAAATGATTCAGGTAAATAATTTATAAAAGACTATATCGCAAGCGAGCTTGTGGTGTAGTCTTTTTGTTGGGATTAGCATTTGATATAAATGAGACGGTGCGTAGTGTTATTGCGAAACAATGAATCATACCCTTTGTTTTAACTTAATCGTAAGTGTTATTATATTAGTATGATTAAGAACAATAATATAAAGTTGAGGTGGGGAATATATGAACAATAAACATTATGATGTGATTTATATCGGAAGTGGTCATGCAGCATGGCACGGCGCACTTATCTTGAACCAGATGAAGAAGCGTGTAGCGATAATTGAAAAAGATAAGATTGCTGGTACGTGTACGAACTATGGGTGTAATCCTAAAATCTTATTAGAAGGGCCATTTGAAGCGATTGAGTCTCTCAAGCATTATGGTGATATTGTAGATACGCTCCCTCAAGTGAACTGGTCGAAGTTAATGGATTATAAACGCGAGACGATTAATCCGATGCATGAAGGATTGGAACAAATCTTCAAAGATCAGGGCATTGATATTATCAAAGGTGAAGGGCTGCTGAAAGATGCACACACGGTGAGCGTTGATGGAACAGAATACCACGCGAAATTCATCGTGCTTGCAACGGGACAGCGCAGTCATGTACTAGATATTGAAGGTAAGGAACTCATGCACAACAGTACCGACTTTATGGAGCTGGATACGTTCCCTGAACGCATCACCTTCCTGGGCGGTGGTTATATCAGCATCGAGTTCGCTTCAATTGCTGCGAAGATGGGCAGTGAAGTATCGGTGATTGGTCATTCTGATACTGTGCTGAAGCAGTATCATCAGCCATATGTACAGAAACTGGTCAAGAAGCTGGAAGATGAAGGTGTGACATTCCATCTGAATATTGATGTCAATAAGCTTGAACAGACAGAGGATGGTTTGAAGTTCACTGACGACAAAGGCTTTGAACTGTATACAGATTACGTTGTAGATGCAACAGGACGTGTACCGAATGTGGAAGGTATCGGATTAGAGCAAGTGGGTGTGGATTACGATAAGCACGGTATTAAAGTCAACAAGTTCATGCAGACATCTGTGCCAAATATCTATGCAAGTGGAGATGTCGTTAGTAAGAAAACACCTAAATTAACACCGACGGCAACATTCGAATCAAACTATATTGCGCTCAATATACTAGGTAACGATGCGGATAAGAAGAAGTTCCCGTTAAAAGCATTGAAACTCTTACCGATTAAATATCCTGCAATCCCGAATGTGGTGTATTCGCTGCCAAGAATCGCGCATGTGGGGATGACCGTCGAGGAAGCGGAACGTAAATCAGGGTATAAAGTGAAAACTATTAAATTTGGGGAACAGCTGGAATTTCAGTATAAACACGAACGTGATGCGGAAATGAAGGTTATCCTTGATGGAAGAAATAGATTAAAAGGTGCGGTTATCTATGGCAGTGCCGCAGACGATCTTATTAATATGCTCACACTGATTATCGAGAAGAAGATGAGTGGTCGAGAAGTAAATAAGCTGATTGTTGCATTCCCGAGTGCATCAAGTGGTGTTATCCAACTACTAGGTATGCATATGATGGGCGTTGATATCGATTTATAAGAAGTGAACCTCACTCAATTTTGAGTGAGGTTTTTTAAGGACCACTTTGAGAGATAAAGCGGTTGTTTGGTGTGCAAGATGGCCCGTGTTTATTATTTATGAGCCATTTTGAGAGATAAAATGGTTGTTGAGTGTGCAAGATGGCCCGTGTTTATTATTTATGAGCCACTTTGAGAGATAAAGCGGTTGTTTGGTGTGCAAGATGGCCCGTGTTTATTATTTATGAGCCACTTTGAGAGATAAAATGGCTGTTTGACGTGCAAGATGGCCCGTGTTTATTATTTATGAGCCATTTCGAGAGATAAAGCGGCTGTTTGATGTGCAAGATGGCCCGTGTTTATTATTTATGAGCCACTTCGAGAGATAAAGCGGTTGTTTGGTGTGCAAGATGGCCCGTGTTTATTATTTACGAGCCACTTTGAGAGATAAAGCGGCTGTTTGGTGTGCAAGGTGGCCCGTGTTTATTATTTACGGGCCACTTTATCTTGGTCAGGTTCATTGCGCATAAATCTTCGCATATTTAAGGTGAAAGCTACAAGTAGAATGATTGCCATAGAAGCCCAGCTGATGATACCACGTATCTCATAGTCCATAAGGATTAAGATGATATTCACGATAGCCAGAATGATGACAAGCATGATAAATGATTTTTGAGATTTTTTCATAATATCTCTCCTTTCCCTATATTTTACTATAATTATACATCTGTTAAAATAAATGAGAAAGGGATGATTGATATTGAAAGAGAATATTGTATATCATATTCTTGCTATTATTTTAAGCATTGCCTTCTTGGCGCTATACTTTTATGTTATGGGTACACTATATTCTGCCGATGTATGGCGATTTCCGTTGATAATCTTAACACTCTACTTTATCGTTGCGTTCTTTAGCTATCCTTTTATCGCTCTTGATGCCAGTGCATTTGCACTCAAGATAAAACCGATTCGTTCTTTAGTGCAGGTGGGTGCTTTTATCATTGCGCCAATACTACTAATCAGAAAAATCATTGTTAGGAGAGGACATTCTTATGAAAAAGATATTTAAGACGATGACCAATAATGCCTCAATTCCACTGAAGTTAAAACTAACGAAGGGGTTGTTTCCTCGAACAGCCGAAGTACTGGCAGAAGTTGATCTTGAAACTGGAGAGGTAACGTTTAAAGTGTCAGAAGAAGATTTAATAAGAATTAAGAAAAATATTGAAGATTAATTTTTAATGTTAAAAAAGAGAAGAATTTTGAAGTTCTTCTCTTTTTTGATGCAAATTTATAATATTATCTACCCCGTCAGTACATCTTCTTTCGGATACGTATAGAGCGCTTTCTGTGGTTTAGAGAATGTCAGCACGATGGTTAATACACCGATCTTACCAATCATCATCATCAGAATAATGAGCAGCTTTCCGATAACAGAGAGTTTCGCTGTGATGCCCATCGTCAATCCGACTGTGCCGAATGCTGATATGACTTCGAACATTACTGCAAGGAATGGCAGATCAGGCTCTGCGATAACAAGCGCCAAAGTGATGATAAATATAAAGGTAGAGCTCAATACGACAATTGCGAAGCTTTTAAAAAGATTTTTAGTATCGATGGCTCTTTTGAATAAATTGATTTGTTCACGTTGTTTAATATAACTGATTGTCCCGAAGAAGATAACGACAGCTGTCGTCAACTTAATCCCGCCGGCAGTTGATGTCGATCCGCCTCCGATAAACATGAATAGCATCATCAGTAAGATGGTCGGTGTTTGTAGTGCACCAATATCTATAGTATTAAATCCTGCTGTTCTTGTCGTAATAGCCTGGAAGTAAGCCATCTGAAACTGATCGAACGTATTATGGCCACCGAGCGTCTTAAGGTTATTCATTTCAAGTAAATAGATGGACAGTGTCGCGAACGCATTAATAATGATTGTGCCGAATATCATGATTTTCGTATGCAGCCTAAGATGACTAAACTTTTTTTTCTGGTAGAGATCAAGAATAACAGTAAATCCTAATCCTCCAAGAATGATCAATGTAGTGATAATAAAGTTAGTTAAAGGATTTGTCTGATATTGCACGAGATTATCACTGTGAAGTGCAAATCCGGCATTGTTAAATGCGCTTACCGCAGTAAAGAAACTATTGAATAATCCACGTCTAATCCCGAGCAAAGGGACCCATTCAAGTGCCAGCAGTACAGCGCCGATTGACTCGAATAGAAGACTGATCAGTAACAGTGTAAGAACAAGACGTAATATGCCGCCTAAGTTTTGCTGGTTCAAAGCTTCCGTAGCCAATGAACGGCTTTTCAGTCCTACCTTACGACCAAGCATGATAAAGACGATCATCGCTAATGTGATGATCCCGAGTCCGCCAGCCTGTACAAGGATCATAATGATAATATGACCAAATGTATTGAAATTTGCTGTAATATCTATCGTTGCAAGTCCTGTCACCGTAAATGCACTGGTTGCAATAAACAGACAGTCAATAAATGATGTTGGCTGTCTTTGTGCTATCGGAAGTGCCAGCAGCAATGTCCCGATAGCTAAGAAGATGATGAACGAACTGATAATCACGAGATATGGATTACTTTTTTTCTTTTTCACTTAGAAACCTTCTTTAATATTTGATAGCAATAGAGTACATGATAAAGATATAAATTACAATATACATCTATCTTTATTTATTGTAAAAAATTAGATATAATACAACAGCTAGTAAGTAGAGAGGGAGATTGATTTGAATCGATGTAAGAAGTGCAATTATCCTTATCGGTATGAGGATATGTTTAAAGCATCATGGCAGCTCTTTACCAATGTTAAAGTGCCGTGTCCAAAATGTGCGCATACTCATTATATATCTGAGAAACAGATTGCTAAGATTTATCTGCATCTTTTTGTAGTAAATTTAATAATAATGATGGCAGTTAATCTATTTCATCTGCATTCGTATGTATTACTTACGTTATATATCGTTTCTCTTGTTTTATTGATCATCTTCTTTCCGTTACTTCATAGAATTACAGAATATCCTGATAGTTTCTCAAGTAAGTCTATTCAATAGAAGAATAAAAAATAAGGAACGGAATTGCTTCCGTTCCTTATTTTAATGAAGCTGGAAATGGTGTAATATCGAAGCCGAAGACGATTGGCAGCAATACCATCACAGCAATAACGATAATGACACAGCTGATTAGGTTTAACCAGAAACCGGTAGTTGCCATCTCTCGAATCGTCACTTTACCTGTTCCAAACACGATAGCATTTGGAGGTGTACCTACTGGTAACATAAATGCACAGTTCGCACCCATCGCAGCTGGGACCATTAATGCGAGTGGATGTACATCTATTGATATTGCAAGTGCAGCAAGTAATGGCAAAATCATTGTTGCAGTTGCTGTATTTGATGTGATTTCGGTTAAGAACAGTACGAATAAGACAGTGATCGTGATGATCAGGATAATCGGTAATCCTTTTAGCAAAATCAGCTGATTGCTCAGCCACGCATCGAGTTTACTTGTGGTAATTGCATTTGCTAGCGCTAATCCTCCACCAAACAATAGCAGCACACCCCATGGGATTTCCTTTGCAATCGACCAGTCAACGATGCGGCCTTGCTGGCGTTTTGTCGGAATTAAGAATAATAATATCGATATGAACATTGCAATTGAACCATCCTGAATCATTTTGAGGGCAGGGATATTCACGAATACGAACCCTCTAATAATCCATAAGAATGCTGCAAACAAGAAGATACATAAGATGATAATTTCTTCTCGTGTAATCTTTCCTAACTTGTTCAGTTCACGTTCAATGACCGCTTGACCTCCTGGTAATTCTGTCATATCTGTCTTAAACGCTACATAGTTTAAATATGCCCACGTAAGTAATAAGAGGACGATAACTGAAGGGACACCAACGAGCATCCATTGTCCGAAGCTGACTTCATATCCGAATATTGCTTTCATCTGACCCGTAAGCAAAATAAGTGGCGGTGTTCCAATCAATGTCCCCAGTCCACCTATCGTACCTGCATAGCCGATTGCGAGCACAAGTGTCTTCTCGAACTTCTGTAATGATTCTGATGCATTATTCTGACTGAGCACTTCGGCTTCTTTGATCAATGCCAGTCCAATCGGTATCATGATCATAACCGCTGCGGTGTTAGAGACGAACATACTCATTACGCCCGTTGCCATCATAAATCCAAGTATAATTTTAGAAGTTGTTGTCCCGATTTTATTGATAATATTCAGCGCGAGCCTCGTATGCAGATTCCATTTCTCCATAGCAATCGCTAAAATAAAACCTCCTAGGAATAAGAAGATAATATCATTACCATAGTTTGCCGCGACTTTGTTACCGTCCATAATCTGACCCATCGGAAATAAGACAAGTGGTAAAAGTGAGGTTATTGGAATTGGAATCGGTTCAGTAATCCACCACGTTGCAATCCACAGTGTTGAGGCAAGGACAAAGCGTGCAGCAGGTGTTAAACCTTCTAACTGGATAAGAAAATTAAATAAGAGGAATAACAATGGACCGAAAATTAAACCAATCAGTTGAACTTTCGTATACCCTGGTGTTTGATTTTTCTTAGAAAAGAATTGCAGATAGCTTGCAGATACGATACTTTCTCTCATAATCATTCACATCCTTCTTTGTTTATTCAATTCCAATTGTATCAAAATCGGAAAGAAAATTGTAAGGGGTTTCATAATTTATTTCAATATTTTCTTTAGATTTTTCGGCGATTGAATTATAATCAGTAACTACTAATCTTTTTATTATGGGGATGGCAAAGATGAATTATTTTATTGTTGGAGATGTACACGGTTGTTTCTTTACCTTGAAGAAAATCATGAAGCACTGGAAAAAAGGCGAAGAACAGCTTATCTTTGTCGGAGACTATATTAACAAAGGCTGCAATTCGAGAGATGTAGTCTATTATATTAGAAAGCTGTGCAATATGTATCCGGATACGGTGTGTATTAAAGGGAACCATGAATATAAGATGGTACAGTATATGATGCAGCATACACCAAAGTCAGAGATGAAAGAAAACTACAGAAGGACGCTCACACATTATCCATTGAAAAAATTCGACAGGGATATTGAGTGGATGCATCGTTTACCGCTTTATTATGAAAATGAGGTACTGTATGTATCACATGCCGGCGTAAACTGGCTGAACTTTAGAAAGTTTAGCACAGAGAGCAGTTGGTGTGTACTGCGCTACCGTGGAAAGTTGAAGCATATGCATAAGCTGCAGGTGATAGGACATACGCCGACAGAAAGTGGTAAGCCGGAGTATGATAAGAAACGTAATATACTCAACATCGATACAGGTGCGGGGAACTATGAGCACCTATGTGCAGTGCGTATTAATAAACACGGCAAACTGGTAGATAGTTATTTGGAGAAAATTATGGATGAAGATAAATATTAAATAGTAAAAAGCACCTGACGTGTCAGGTGCTTTTTACTATTTAAATATTCGTTCTTTCAAGCGGAGTAATTTTGACGATTTTATTTAGATTGATTGCACTATTATGTTCCCCGTCATTGATTGGAAGGAAACCTGTTTCGTTACGGTCACATTTTGTGATGAAGTTATTGTACGCAATCTTCTCATCTGTTGAGAAGAACTCGTAATGATAAACCGTTTCATTGTTGTCCAGCTTAATCTCAATCTTTAAATAATTACTACTTGATTCCATTATGGATAAAACTCCCTTATTTATTATTTGTTCATCAATAAGATTCCCGTAGTAAAAAGATATAAACATAACATTCAAATCATTGTTTGAATGTTACGTTTGTTATATAATATATTCAAATATATATTTGAATGAGGTGGATGTGTGAGTAATGATATGTGTGATGTTTACTTATTTGATGAACATAAAGTATCACGTGTAAAAGCGAATATGGAGGTTGTTGACTTAGCGCCAATGCTTTCGATTTATAAGGCATTAGCTGATAAAAATCGTTTGTCAATCTGCTATAGTTTGCTGCTTGAAGAGAAATTATGCGTGTGTGATCTGGCAAACATTATCGGCGCGACTGTCGCTACGACGAGTCATCATCTCAGATATTTGCTTAAATCACATATTGTAAGCGTCGAAAAAAAGGGTAAGAATGCATTTTATGAACTGAAAGATGATCATATTAAGACGTTGATAAGAACAGCGTTAGCACATGGAGATGAGGACGATGAAGAATAAAGAAGTGTATCGCTTAGAAGGTTTGTCATGTACAAATTGTGCAGCGAAATTTCAGGATAACGTGAAGGCAATTCCAGGTGTAGAGGATGTCACTTTAAACTTTGGTGCGGCCAAGCTTGAAGTTACTGGAGATGCATCCATTGAGGCGTTAGAAGCGGCAGGTAAATTCGATAACATCAAAGTGAGACCGGCCCATATTAAACGTGTTAACAAAGTTCCTTTCTATAAGAAGAGAGAGAATATACCGTTTATATTATCGGCAATTATATTTTTGATTGGGATGCTATGTAGTCTGAACTTTGGTGAGGATCATACAGTAACGCGTGTTGTGTTCATCATTGCGATATTGGTTGGGGGTTACCATCTATTTATCGAAGGAGTAAAAGGTCTGTTTAAATTGAACTTTGATATGAATGTACTGATGACGGTTGCTATCATTGGTGCAGCGCTAATTGGTGAATTACAAGAAGGCGCGATGGTCGTTGTACTCTTTGCGATAAGTGAAGCGTTAGAAGGGTACGCGATGGAGAAATCCCGTGCAGGTATCGCTTCGCTTATTGATATCTCGCCAGACGTTGCGCTTATAGCACGTGAAGGTAAGTTTATTGAAGTGGATGTAGACAGCATTATGCCTGGTGATATCGTCAAAGTACTGCCTGGTAAGAAAATACCAGTAGACGGTGTTGTAACCGATGGACAAAGTAATATTAATCAGGCGAGCATCACTGGAGAAAGTATTCCTGTACATAAGCAGGAGGGAGACACTGTGTATTCAGGTACGCTGAATGAATCCGGTCAGTTGACAGTCCGCGTAACTAAACGAAATGATGAGACGAAACTTGCACAGATGATTCATCTTGTAGAAGAAGCGCAGAGCGAGAAAGCGCCGACCCAGAAGTTCGTCGATAGATTTGCGAAATATTACACTCCGATTATTATGCTGATTGCATTAATGGTTATTGTGGTACCACCGCTCTTTGGAGGCGATTTTAATCACTACTTATATCAAGGGTTGTCAGTGCTTGTTGTTGGATGTCCTTGTGCACTTGTAATATCCACGCCAGTAGCAATCGTAACAGCGATTGGACGCGCAGCAAAAGAAGGAATGCTCATTAAAGGGGGCGTGCATCTCGAGAACGCTGGACATATTGGCACCGTTGCTTTCGATAAGACAGGAACTTTGACGAAAGGAACACCTGCTGTTGTGTCAAGAAGAGATTTTGAAGCAGATCAGAAGGATGACATTATCTATACACTTGAAAAAGAGGCTGGACATCCACTCAGTCGTGCCGTCGTCGACTCGCTTGAAGTGCGCACGCTCGTTCCTGTAACCGATTATGAAGTGGTTACTGCTAAAGGTGTAAAAGGCGTATTCGATGGTGTTGAATACCGAATTGGGCAACGTTCTTTCTTTGATTTATCTGATGATGCACAAAAAGAAATAGAAAACATGCATGAAACAGGTGCAACGATGGTGCTCTTTGGAACAGTCAATCGAATTTACAGTGTGTTCTTTATTAAAGATACACTGAGAGAAGAAGCAGAATCAGTCATTCGTACCCTTGAACAAATGAACATTGATACTGTCATGTTAACAGGGGATCATAAGTCAGTTGCTGAAACAATCGGCAAAGAAATCGGATTAACACAAGTACATGCGGGATTATTGCCTGAAGATAAACTGGATATCATTAAAGATTATCAGCAACATGGACGTGTTGCGATGGTTGGAGATGGTGTTAACGATGCGCCCGCACTCGCTCAAGCTGACGTCGGTTTCTCGATGGGCGGGGCCGCAACAGATACCGCATTAGAAACAGCGGACATTGCATTTATGAAAGATAATCTTGACGATTTACCCCGTGTGATTCAACTGAGCAAACGTACATTGAAGATTATTAAGCAGAATATCACGTTCGCACTTGGCTTAAAGCTACTTGCGATACTACTCGTGATTCCAGGATGGCTCACATTATGGATCGCAATATTCGCGGATATGGGTGCAACGATATTAGTGACACTGAATAGTTTGAGATTGTTGAAAAGAAAATAAGAAGAACGTGCGATCTTAGGTGATCGCACGTTTCTTTATATTGAGTGAGTGTTTGAGGAGAACTCGAATGTCCTATTATCGGCCACTCGCGTACAAAAGTGAGTCTGAATGTCCGATTATCGGCCACTCGCGTACAAAAGTGAGTCTGAATGTCCCATTATCGGCCACTCGCGTACAAAAGTGAGTCTGAATGTCCCATTATCGGCCACTCGCGTACAAAAGTGAGTCTGAATGTCCCATTATCGGCCACTCGCGTACAAAAGTGAGTCTGAATGTCCCATTATCGGCCACTCGCGTACAAAAGTGAGTCTGAATGTCCTATTATCGGCCACTCGCCGATAACATAACTATCACCTTTCAACCAAATTATGATATTCTATCCATACTAATATAAAGAAGGGGTGAAGTGATGGAGTTATTGATCAACTTATTAACTGAAGATTTACTGTGGAAGTATATTTTCTTTAAATTACTCTATTTAATTCCATACTTCACTGCCTTTTTATTCTTACTGATTCACACGATTGCACATGTTAAAGTAAGTGCAGAGTGGATTGAAGTCAGAAAGATTAAACATAAAGTAACGTATACGTATCTATTGATTTCCAAAACGCTAATATGGCGTATTAAGTGTCTGTCCAGACAGTCCGATGAGGTAGCGGCATCTCCTATATATTAATTTCACATTAATATATAGGAGGACATAAATTGAAAAAATTCACAGTTTTACTCACAGCATTATTATTACTACTTACAGGGTGCGCGCCAAAAGAGGATGGTCTATTTCATCAGTCACTGGTGGAGCCATTTGCGCAGTTGATAAAATATTTTGCGAGTTTCTTTGATGGAAGCTACGGTATGGGGATTGTACTTGTTACGGTCTGTGTACGGCTTGTACTCATGCCGATGATGCTGAACGCAACGAAACGTCAGAAGGTTATGCAAGGCAATATGAAGCTTGCTCAGCCTGAGATTAAAAAATTGCAGGATCAGATCAAAGTTGCAAAAGATGAAGAGGAGAAAGCACGACTATCACAAGAACTTTTAAAAGTTTACAGCAAATATAATGTAAATCCATTAAACATGGGCTGTCTTCCGGTCATCGTACAGATGCCGATATTGATGGCGTTATATTTTGCGATAACGCATAGTAAGGATATTGCAACTCAAAGTTTTCTCTGGTTTAATCTGGGGAGTCCAGATATCATGATGATGGTGATTGCAGGCGCATTATATTTCTTGCAGTCTTGGATATCATTGCAATATATGCCGGAAGCAACGCGTAAACAAATGCGACCGATGATACTGATGAGTCCGATGATGATTATCTTCGTCAGCTTCCATTCACCAGCAGCACTGCCATTATATTGGTCTGTCGGTGCAGTCATCTTAATCACCCAGCAATATATATCGAATAAACTTTATAACTAAGTAACTTAAACGTCGTCTGATTCCATTTCTGGCGACGTGTCTCTTTGCTCAAAAAAGCATTTATATAATGGATGATGTATAATGAAATTATATTATGAGAATCAGGTGAGCGTATGAACAGTGCTATGACAATCAGTTATCAATTACAGTCAGAGCGGTTGATAATTGATGCTTTATGTGCACAAAATTTAGAAGAAGTGCTGTCGAACTATAAGTACGGTAGCAAATATATTCAAGAAGTTTACAAACAGCATATGATGCCAGGACGTATTGGTTATGGGACGTGGTTATTGAAGCTGGAGGATACTTTCATTGGTGAAATCTCCCTCAGTGGACCACCGAGCTGGCATCATGAGATAGAAATCGGCTACCACATACGCTGTAACTATAGACGTAACGGCTATGCTTATGAAGCGATAAGCTGTCTTATAGCGCATTTAACACAACATCATGACAAACTGACGATTAAAGCATCGGCACTAATCGATAATACAGCATCTCAGCGTTTACTTGAGACGTTAGACTTTATATGTACGAATATAGATGATAGCTATTATTATTATGAATATGAATTTAATGGAGTGATGACATGCGTATAGGAATCATTGGTGCGGGTATCGGTGGTTTAACCGCAGCGATATTACTAGAACGTCTTGGACATAGCGTAGAAGTACTAGAAAAGAGACACGTATTAAAACAAGAAGGTGTAGGTCTTGGTATCGGTGAAAACGCGATACGTGCACTTGAACGTTATGATATTGCTGAAGATATAAAAAGAGACGGCAATATTTTGATTGAAGCTCAGCTAAGAGATGCGAACGATACATATTTAAATCGTGTGATCTTTAATAAAGCTGGAGAAGATAATATTACGATACAGCGCAGTTCACTGCATAATATACTACGTTATCATTATAAAGGGAATGTAAGGTTGATTAAAGAGGTCGTCAAGATTACAGACTTTGATGCAGGAACAATTAAAGTGAATGATGGTACTAGCAACCAGTATGATCTCATTATTGCAGCGGACGGGCTGCACTCTCAAGTGCGCAGACAGATGTTTCCAGGTAGTGAGGCGAAGTATCAAGGATATACATGCTTTAGAGGAACGAGCGTGAATCCAGGGCTGAACGACAAGACAGCGTTAGAATACTGGGATGCGCGTGGCAGATTCGGGATTGTTCCTCTGGGAGATAATGAAGTCTACTGGTTTTTATGCATTAATGCCCTTGAACGGGATACAGAATTCAGAAACTATAATCTGAAGAAGTTAAAGCGATACTTTAAAGAATTTCCTCATGCAGTGACTAATGTTTTAGACAACACAGTCGGAGATCCATTACATCATGATATATATGATATTGAACCGCTTAAGACATTTGTAAAAGGACGTGTCGTATTACTAGGGGATGCAGCACATGCAGCGACACCTAATATGGGACAAGGTGCATCGCAGGCCATTGAAGATGCAGTATGTCTCGTCAACCAGTTAGAACAATACCCATTGAAAGAAGCACTTGCAAATTATGACCGATTAAGTGTTCCGCATACGAAGAAAGTCATACTGAAGTCCCGTAAGATAGGGAAAGCTGCTCAAAGTGAATCGCAGCTGTTTATTCAATTACGTAATAAAGTCGTAAAAAATATTCCTGAATATGTCTTGAATAAGCAGACAGAATTTCTGAATAGAAGACCATTAAATTGAAATAAGAACGTCGTGTTACAAAGATGTGAGCAACACTCCAGAAGTTAGATTTGAAAATCTTAACTCTGGAGTGTTTTGTTTGTAATCACACGTTATTTGTATAATAAATAAGGCTAATTAAACGATTACCGATTGAAATCTAAAAAATGATAACAGTTAATAATTTAGAAGATATTTTGAAATATTATATGTTTGAAAATATATCTGATGTAAGGACAGTATATCCTCTATCTATTTTGACTGAGCAAATAGTATTGAATTCCATGACATGGTTGGTAGCGTTTATTATTTTCATTTCAATTATATTGAAGGTGCAAATTATAATCTTTTCAAATTACATATAATTTTTTCAAGATTTTCTGTAGTTTTATTTTCACCTTTTTTTATGCTGAAAAATAAGGCCGTCTCTATCTCTTTCATATCTACGAGTGATAACAAATTAAGTTTCATTAAAGCAAAATATTTATAGAAAACTAGTTGAGGATAACAATAGGTATTATTATTCACGAAGACAAATTCTATAGCTGTGCATGAAATATCATACATCTCTTTGTATTCTTCAAGCTGAAAGAGAAGCCTTAGGTAATTATATGCAACCTTGAATAACAAATCCTCATATACATTACTTGTTATCGCAATTCTATAACCTTTCAAGAAATACTCTTTAGCTTTCTCTGGTTGATTATTTTCCATTGACATAATACCCAAGCTATTTAGAGTTCTTATCTTAAGATTATCCTCCATAGTGTCACTGTGTTCAGAGTAAAAAATATTTAATTTTTCTAATGAATTACTATTTCGTGTATAGTTTTCTGTTACTAATGATATATACATAATATATATAGAGTCATTAAAGCTTAATTTTTCTTTATCTATCACGCTAATAAGATTTTGTATTTTACCATATTCTCTAATTTTCAATAAATAGTCTATACGTTCCTTATCTATTAAAAATTCATTTTCTATTCTTTTTGTTCTATTTTCATAGACTAGATCATCTAAAGAAACTTCCAATTTCTCAGCAATCTTCACTAGAAGACTTGCTAAAGGTATAATCTCGTCTTTCTCTATCTTGCTGATTTGACTTTGAGTGCATATCCCATCTGATAGCTCATGTTGAGTCATATTAAGTTGTTGACGGCGATTTTTAATTCTTTTTCCTATTTTCATAAATTAACCCTTTCTTATTATATAGATATACATTATATTATATATTATATGAATATATACAATATTACTTAGAATTTTACTTTAAAATATTAGAAAGGAGAATAAAAATGAAAAAAGTCTTTAAAAATACAAGTTCTTTACTTATATTTGCAAGCAGCGTAATAATTTTAAACTTTGATAACCTTCCTGAGTGGCATCTTTGGTAGGAACCCTTTGGAAGAACTCTCTAATAATCTATTAGTTCTATTATAGAATTAATAGATTATTTTTTATATTCAAAAAATATATTGAAATATTCAAGTTTGAATATATAATAAAGTTAGTAATAAATTTTATAATTTAAAGAAGAGGTGTTTTTAATGAAAAAGAGTAAACTAGGTACTATTGTTCTTTCAACAGCAATAATTTCATCTGCTCTAGGCATCGCTGATACACATGAGGCTCAAGCTAAGAATCAAAGTTTTAAGCAACTTGACGTAAATGGAAATATTCAATCAAAGAAAGAAGTAAAAACAATTCTCAAAGATCTTCCGGGTTATAAAAATTTGAAGAAGAATTATAAACAATATGAAGTAACAAATGTAGAAAAAGATAATTTAGGTTATGTACATTACACTTTACATCCCAAATCAAAAGGAAGATTTGCTACAGACCAAGAGATTAAAGTACATACAAATGACAAAGGTGAGGTTGTACTTGTCAATGGTGCTATAGACGCTAAGACTATTGCACCTACAAATAATGTTAATATCGACAGTAAGACTGCTATCTCTGAAGCATTTAAATCACTTTCTATCAATGAAGATAAAGCAGATAACCTTGGAGATAAAGTCATTAAAAGCTCCAATGTTGTTATTGATGGAGATAAAAATAAACTAGTATATGATATAGAAATTACTACTGTATCTCCTAAAGTTGGACATTGGAAAGTGAAAATCGATGCAGATAACGGACAAGTATTAGAGAAGCTGAATCTAATTCAAGAAGCTGCTGCTGTAGGAACTGGTCGTGGCGTACTAGGAGATACTAAAAGTATCAATATCAATAGTATCAGTAAGGGTTATGCTTTACAGGATGTGACAAATAAAGGACAAATATCTGCTTATAGTCTGAATCAGTATAATGGTAGTGCCAATCTTATTACAGACTATGACAAGGTTTTCGATAGCAATAATCAGCGTGCGGGAGTAGATGCTAACTATTATGCTGCTCAGACCTATAAATTCTACAAAAATAGATTTAATCGTGAATCTTATGATAATAATGGTAGTCCAATTAATTCTATTGTCCATGTGAATAATTATGGTGGCCGAGATAATACAAATAATGCCGCTTGGATTGGCGATAAGATGATTTACGGTGATGGGGATGGTAGAACTTTCACAGCCTTATCAGGAGCAAACGATGTTGTTGCACATGAGATTACGCATGGTGTTACTCAACAAACTGCGAACCTTGAATATTATGGTCAGTCAGGTGCATTGAATGAAAGTTTCTCTGATATCTTTGGTTATTTTGTAGATCCTAACGACTGGTTGATGGGAGAAGACGTATATACTCCAGGACAATCAGGAGATGCATTGAGAAGTCTGTCAAATCCAGGTGCCTTTGGACAACCTGAAAATATGAGTCAATATGTCAATACGCAGTCAGATAATGGTGGTGTCCATATCAATTCAGGAATTCCAAATAAAATTGCATATAACACCATCCGACAACTAGGGAATCAAAAATCTGAACAAATATATTATCGTGCACTCACACAATACCTAACATCTAATTCTAATTTCTCTGATGCTAAAAATGCACTTGCACAGTCTGCATATGATCTTTATGGTCAGAATGATGCTGATATCGTTTGGAATGAGTGGAGTAAAGCTGGAGTACAGTAGGATAACAGTATTTTATCGAGTAGAAAAACACTTCATTTTTTTAAATAAAGTGTTTTTTTAGTTTAATTTTTCTAAACGTTGATTGTAAATTAAGCTAGATAACTAAAAAATCCTCTGTGCTAAACTCATTGTGTATTTCTGACCAAAGAAAACATAAGGAGTGAGTACAGAATGACCTCTAACCATCTTAACACGGATGAACTCGTGTTCATAGAATCATATTATCATCAAAATCTTTCGGCAAAAGAATTTGCAAATAGATTGAAACGCTCAAGACAGACGATTCATAGTATTGAAAATTATACAAAAATCACTTCAAAATTTTATAATCCCCCAAATTTTATTTGGGGGATTATTAGTTTCATTATTTCAACACTTCAAAGAATATCATCAGAAACTTAATCTTACCGCGATACTCATAGTCGTTAAAGATATAAGGCATCACTGTTTCTGGAGGCACTGGGTTTTGTTCGATTGCATAATCAATATTATCGAAATAGTTCTCGATATCGATAATGTTCAGTTTGGGTCCGTTCTCTTTAAATAAGTCATAATCACCAATCTGGTCCTTATATTGATCCAGTCCTTCGTGATATGCATATGCGATTTGCAGTAAGTTATATTTAATGCTCTTGAATTTGCTGCCGAAGTTATAGTTAAGTTCAGATGTACTAAGCTGTTTAGCTTGTTCTAATAGTTCGTTTCGTGAGTTTCTTACTTCATCATATAAATTATTCATAGCTTCACCTCTTTTAATATATATCTATATTCCTATATACCCTCGAATTCAGTATTTATTACACAAAAAAACAGTTTGAGTATTATTTTCTCAAACTGTTGTCGTGATTATAGATGAATGAGGCGTTCTACGATAGAGTTGTAGATTTCCTCCCAGAATTCTGGTGTGTTTTTATATTTTTCGTGGATTGTGTGGTGCACTGCTTTTTGTTTCTCTTCAAAGTCTGGTGCATCTTTACTAGGTAGGTCCTGGCGTACTTCTGTGACATAGTCCTGGACAACTTGTGCTCGTGGACCCCACACAGCATATTGATGGTCTGTAGCGTCAAGGAATACGAAGATTGGAATCGAACGTGCAGTGCCATTTGTTAAGTATTGATCCATGAGCTCAAGATTATCATCTCGTAATGAGAAACGCAGATCAATACTTGCTGCTTCAGCGATGCGCATGAGTACTGGAATATTGACCATTGCATCCCCGCACCAGTCTTCTGTAATGACGATTGCCTTTAAATCTTTATCTTTAATTTCTTGTAGACGTGCATCATCTGGTACTTGAAAAGCATTATATATCTCAAGCATTTCATCTTTATTGACCTGCATATGCGCTAAGTATTGTTCAAGTGTTAAACTATTATCGTAATGCGTTTTAAGTGTTGTCATGACGTTCATCCCCTTTAGTTATTATAATTGTATTATAACAATATAAGAATTGTCAGACAAAACTAACGCTCTAGAAGTCGAAAGAATAAACTAATATTTTATGTTATTATAAAGAAAATAAATGAGGAAAGTGGGCGCTCATGAAGAAATATATATTTACAATTATTGGACTGTTTATTATCTTCGTTTCCGGCATGCTCGTTTATAATTATTGCACGACTCCAGATAATGATCTAAGTCAGGAACGCATCGGAAACTATATGTTACATCAGCATCGTAATGTACTACTAGAAAGTTTTAAAGAAGATGATAATGCGAAAGTGGAAGGTAAATCATTTTATCGATCAGATGCATTGCCTGGTCTGATTATTAGCGTATCGAATAAGAAGCAGCAGATAAGTGCGCTTATCTTATATCGCAATGATAAATTGTACACGGAACGTAATATTGGCATCGGTGACTCGAAAGCACAAGTGATTGAGGCTTACGGTGCGACATATAAGAAATCAATACTGAATAACCGTCAAACACAGTATCATTATATGGATAAAGAAAATCACATAGGTATGAAGTTTATCTTTAAAGATAATAAGGTGAAACGTATCGAATTATTTGATGCTTAATATAAGTATACCGGAACAGCGGTTGGTGAAAAAACTCATAGTTGTTCCGGTATTTTTGTTAATGATCGATACTTTTCTTTTTTGTTTATCTTTCATTCGGAAACCGATATAATGGAAATAATAGAATGGAGGAGACAGGTTATGAATTATATTGAAACAGTAGAGAAATATGCACAGACCGTTGTGACAGTAGGTCTGAATGTACAACCAGGGCAGACATTGGTCATCAATTCAGATATCGATGCGATCGACTTTGTCAGAGCAGTAACGAAAGCGGCATATGAACGTGGGGCGCATAATGTTATTCAAAAGCTGACAGATGGACCATCACGTCAGCTAGACTTTGAATATGCACCTGTAGAAGTATTCGAAACGGTGAAGCAGTATAAGATAGACGAAGTAAACGACTTTATCGAGCAGAAGGTCGCACATCTACGTATTTATTCACAGACCCCTGAGTTATTGAAAGATGCAGCACCTGATAAGATTGCAGCACTTGCTAAAGCGAGTGGTGAGATGAACAAAGACTTCGCACGTGCAGTAGGGCGTTATGATTTCTCATGGTGTATCGTGGCATTCCCGAATGACAAGTGGGGAGAACTTGTATTTCCAAAAGAAAAAGGAGAGGCAGCAAAACTTAAGCTGCTTGATGCGATGATTAAAGCGGTACGTGTGGACAAAGAAGACCCTGTTCAGGCATGGAAAGAACATAATGATAATTTGAATGCACGTGCAGAAAGGTTAAATGAACTGAACTTCGATAAGCTTCATTATTATTCTGAACGTACGGATGTTGAAATTGGTTTGACGAAAGGACATCGATGGTTAGGTGCGAGCACGAAAAATGCAGATGGTGTTGAAATTCAAGTGAATATGCCGACAGAAGAAGTATTTACATCGCCGGATTATCGCCGTGTTAACGGGGTTATCGGAAATACTAGACCTCTTGCATATCAAGGTGCAATTATTGATGATTTTAAATTAACGTTTAAAGACGGTGTCGTGACAGACTTCGAAGCTGGACAAGGTTATGAAGTGCTGAAGAACTTATTGAATAACGATGAAGGTGCCAGACGATTAGGAGAAATTGCGCTTGTGCCAGATGATTCTCCAATCTCAAATTCTGGAATTCTGTATTATAATACGTTATATGATGAAAATGCATCGTGCCATGTTGCATTAGGACGATCATTTCCGAATGCGATAGAAGGCGGAAAAGATTTATCAAAAGATGAGTTATTTGATAAAGGATTGAATCACTCACTCGTACATGTAGACTTTATGATGGGCAGCAGTGATCTGAATATCGATGGTGTCTATGAAGATGGATCAACAATTCCTGTCTTTAAAGATGGGAACTGGGTTATCTAATACGAAGAACCCGAACATTGCATTATGCAGTGTTCGGGTTCTTTTTGGAATAACATTATTTAGTTTAGAGAAGCACATCCAGCAAGTAATCCACCGTTGCAATTGTGTGTGTTGGCTTTGCCGCCTTTATTTCTTCTGCACTCCCATAACCATAGAGGACACCGATACTATCGATATTATTTTGATGAGCACCATTGATATCATACATACGGTCACCAATCATCACCGTCTTATCTGGATTTAACTGATGGGTATTCATAACTGTCGCAATCACTTCTGCTTTATTCGTGCGTGTGCCATCCATATTGCTGCCGACAATTTCATTAAAGTAACCATCAAGTTTGAAGTGCTGTAATATCGGAATTGCGAAATCAGTCGGTTTACTTGTCGCGATGAAGAGTTGCTTCCCTTGTGCTTTAAGTGCCTGCAGCACAATTTCAATTCCTGCATATACTTCATTTTCGTACATGCCTTTATCGCTGAAATAAGTTCTATAATGCTTAATTGCAGTAGCGTTATCTTCATCTTGCAGGTTATAGACCGTTCTATAGCTTTCATGTAGAGGTGGTCCGATGAATGGGATAAGCGCACTGTTATCTGGCGCTTCAATATTCATCTGTTGTAAAGAATAGATGATGCTGTTCGTAATTCCGATATAAGGATCGGTTAATGTACCATCCAGATCAAAGAGTACATAATCGTACATTAATGAATCCCTCGTTCGTATTGTTTTGGAATTTCGACATCATCTCTTAAAGATTTCACCGCATGAATTGCCCAATAAGGATCATTTAGCATGCCACGTCCGATGGCAACCATATCGATATCATCATTGTTCAGCACCATTTCAGCAGTTTCTGCATTATCCAGCATGCCTACTGCGATGACAGGTATGTTGAATCTTTCTTTAAATGCACGTGCGAATGGCACTTGATATCCTGGATAGTTGCCTGGCTTTTCTTTGCCAGCGGGTGCCTCTCCACCTGTTGAAATATGGAAAACATCGACACCTGCTGCTTGATAAGCTTCAGAAATGTGCAGTGCATGTTCTAAGTCATAACCGCCATCCATATATTCACGAGCAGAAATTCTGAAGATGAGCGGCATTCCTTCAGGCATAACAGACTTAACCGCTTGTATTACTTCGCATCCGAATAGAGATAAGTCTTTACCGTATTCATCCGTTCGCTTGTTAATTGAAGGTGAGTGAAACTGGTGAATGAGGTATCCGTGTGCACCGTGAACCTCAATCGCATCAAATCCCGCTTCAACCGCACGTCTCGCACTTTCTTTATACTTATCCACCATAACCTTTACTTCTTCCGTTGAAAGCGCGCGAGGGTAACGTATTGGACCGAACTTTGTCGGTTCATCGAGCGGTGTTTCTGAGCTTGAGACAGGTGTCTCTATATGTGTCGCTTTACGTCCTGCATGTGCGATTTGAATTGCGGCTTTAGCACCATTATCATGAATTCCCTGGACGATACGTTGATAAGCTGGAATTTGAGCATCATCCCATAATCCAAGACAGTGATCGGTAATTCTGCCGTCGGGTTCAACATTTGTCATTTCCACAATAATCAGTCCTGTGCCTCCAACAGCACGAGAAGCATAATGTATATGGTGCCAATCTGTCGGTGTGCCATCTTTCTTTTCAACAGAATATTGGCACATCGGAGGCATAACGATACGATTTTTAAGTGTCAGATCTTTTATTTTTATATTTGTATTTAATTTTGTGTTCATTTGAATCACTCCTTATATGTGTATTTTATACTGAATAAATATAGAATTCGAATATTTGAACTGTTAAATATATATTTGATGCCGTAAAAATTTCACTTGTGAAATGAAATTTTATATGGATTAATGTATGATAATGGTAAACGAAGAAGCAGGTTAGGAAGTGTAGCGATGTTTGAAGTAAAGACTGAAATTAGAATTATTCCTGATGGTTATGAATCTACGAATGCTTATTTTCATAACCACGTACTTAACAATTATCTAGAACTCGGTGTCAAACTGATCGGTAGATGGGTGAATGATGATTATACTGTAATCACCGAAATATGGGGTTATATTGATGAGCAGCACTACCGTGAATTCTTTGAAATGCGCAAGAAAACAGTGCACTACAAAAACAGTCTTCCAGAAAAGCTTGCAAACGATAAGTGGATCATCTCTAAGAAGGAAATGATCATCCATCCTACAGGAGATTACAAACAAGATTTACATCTCGTATCAACCAATGTTTATGTAACAAATGATAAGAATGAAGTACTCCTTGTAAGAAGCTTACATCGTAGTGATACATTAGAATTACCAGGGGGACGTCTGGATAAGGGTGAAGATGTAATCCAAGGTGCAATACGGGAAGTCAAAGAAGAAACGGGACTCGATGTAGAGATTACAGCGTTGCTTTACACATCACATAACAAAACAACAGGTGTAATCAATTTTACATTTCAAGGGCGAGTGACAGGAGGCGTACTAAAAGACGCACCAGAAGAGACGGTAGACGTCGCGTTTTATCCTGTGACAGCAGCCAATATCGATCAGTATGTCACACTTCCATTTCAGAAGCAGCGTCTGCTGAAGGCGATGGACTTACGCCAGCAGCAATTTGATCTATTTGAGAATAGACCATTTAAGGTGCTTACAGCCTTTCAATAAAATCAAAAAGACACCCGGAAACAAACCCCGTTTCCTAGTGTCTTTTCATGATTTTATTCGTGTCTAAGCGCTCGTGTCACGACCTATTGACGGCGTTCCACGAGTAGACACTTCTAAAAATCAAAAAGACACCCGGAAACAAAAACCATTTCCTAGTGTCTTTTCATGATTTTATTTGTGTCTGAGCGCTCGTGTCACGACCTGTTGACGGCGTTCCACGAGCAGACACTTCTAAAAATCAAAAAGAACCCCGGAAACAAACCCCGTTTCCTAGTGTCTTTTCATGATTTTATTCGTGTCTAAGCGCTCGTGTCACGACCTATTATTCACTTGCGAATGTTAAATGCGTATCGATTTGTCCAGTTATCTCGTAGTGAGGTAACGGTTTGCCATCTAGCCAATCTTGCAAGTTAAGGGTCACGGGGGTTCCGTTACTGCCAAGCGTGATGTCGCATGCCATATCTTTCGGGTGATAACAGCTCGTATGAATCGTACCACTCCAGCTAGAATAGAGGTTGCTGAAGACACCTTGGCTGGGATCATTCATTAAGCGAAAGGCAGTGTGCGCATCAATGTGAGAAGTGAGCTGCTTCAAGTGCTTCATACGCATATGTGAATCATCAAGCACTCGTCTATTCTCGTGGGTGAGTACTTCGAAATGATTTGTGCAGTAATGATGATTACGCACCGTTTTTTCTCTCGGTGTTGCTTCGACAATCTTAGTGATACCTGATTTATCCAGCAATATGTAGCTGAAGCTGGAACGATGTGGAATTTCTTTCAAGAAGGCGACTGCTTCTTCAATGTCTTTACAATATTCTAAAATCATACGTCCGATCATATAGCAGACGAAGCCATCTCCAGGTGCCTTACGATGCATAAAGTTATAGCCCATTACAAGACCATGCTCATTCATTCCATCCATACGACCTGTAATACGTGAAACAGGTGCCATCGTTGCATAGCCGATATCACTCGGCTGATAGAACGTAAATCTACCATCATATGTTGCAGGATGATAATCATAGTTCCTTACCATATAATCTTCTGTTGTAAACACGCTGCATCCACTTGGCTTCGCATACACTCTATAGTGGCCGAAATTAAGCAGCACCTGTGTCATATCCATGTGGAGTCCATCCTGTAATCCGATGAGTTCCTCCCATATACCGGGTGCATACTTCATGAATGCATCCATTGATTCCTCGATATTAATATCAAATCGGGGACGACGAAGACGCCACTCTCTCGCTCTGTTTTCCATCATGAGTGTCGTCTTCAGCCATTCAGCCTGATGCCGCCCGAAGTCATAATGGTTACCTCTAAACTCCGTGATCATACTTTTAACTTGTTGCATGATTTCCCAGCTTTCCTAATTGTTTGTTACATTATCTTCAATATATGCATGAATAAGCCTTCTTGCATCACCATCATCATCAAATGTTAATATACATAACCTGGCTTTTTCTGATGATTCGAAGTTACCGCTACTCATAGAAATTTTTATCACAACAATATTCTCAGATCCACGTTCCGTTTTATGCATTACGTCAAACTGCCAGTCCCAGTCGTTTTTTTTAGCGACTTCAATTGCTTGTTGCATTAAGGCGATCAGTGTCTCATAATTCATTTCAATTGTTACACCATTTTCTTTAGTTAAGAAAACGTGCACACGTTTAGATATAAGCTGTTTTATTTTATCGATGTCGTTATGCTGCCAGGCAGCAAGTAAATGTACATGAGCCATCCTGTTCATCCTTTAAATGTATTTGTTTTATTATATATATAATCGTTTTAATTTGAAATAGTTAATGTCAAATATTTTTATGATGAAATTATTTATGATAAACTAAGGACAAAAGTAAACTTAGGAGTGGATATGGATGGAATTGATCAAAGGATTATTTAAAGCAGTATTTATCTTTGCCTTAGTATTAAGCGTTATTTTGACAGCAGGCGCTGCATTATTTTTCATCAGCTTTAAGAAAGATTTTGAAGATATCGAACGTCGTACGAAAGAAATCGTTTCACAAATTGAATCAGAACACGCGTAGAACTCAATTTTTTGAGTTCTTTTCTTTTTGAATAAATTAATAGACGAGGTGCTTATTTGAATACAGTTCAGCATGTTTTAGACATTAATCCGAGATTAGAATCCGAGATGCTTACATTGATTGCTTTAATGAAACAGAATAAACCTGCTATCCGCGATATTGTAATCGGGTGTAGCAGGCATGACTCTCATATCCGTACAGCATATCAGTTTAAAACATTATGGGAAGCATACGGCGGACCATTTGGTGATGGAGGACAAGTACTCGCTGTTGTGGACTGGAATGAACGCGCTAAGTCATTTAATAAATACATAAGAAGGATAAATAGACATAACCCTGATGCCTTTGTAGCGCTAGGTGCAACAGAAGGCTTTGAACAGGTGATGCGCAGATTACATCGTCTGACGGATATAAAGGCGCACCGCACATACGTCATGTCGACACTTGCTTCCCAAAGCATGATTAGTAGTGGTGGTATGTTTATATTTGAAGGGATGCGTGGCATAACACCTTTTGGTCATGACTTTGTTGTAGAAAGTGGCATGTTGCAGGTAAATGGTCATAGTCGTGCCGTATAGACGCTGTGATTCAAATTAATCGGCTGATATAAAGAATACAGCCGCCATACGCGGTAAATAATACAGATAATAATAGTGGATTAGTATATGCATCTCCTGTATCGGGCAGTGTTTTATCCACGGTCTGTTTTACTTTATATTCGGAGTCAATATGGTCTTCAGGGTGCATAGAGGTTGTTTCTTGAGTCGTTATTTCTTTCGTACCGCTTTCTTTTTGAATAGGTGATTCATATTGTTCTGCAACATTATAGGAAGAACTTTCGTCATCTTTTACAGGTGACACCGGAATCTGTGGCATTACGCCCTTATACGCTTTATTGTTGTTTTCTTGTGAGGTGACTGAGCGTTTCGTATACGTATATTTCTTTTGCACCTGCTGCTCTTTGTTTGATTGTTCCTCATCTGCCTCGTCGTTCAGCTTAATATTGAGCTTCTGTTTCTCAGGTGCGTTTTGTGGCATTACACGTGCTGCTCTTACTTTCGGAGGCGGGTCGTCTGTCTGCACTGTAATACGACGTGTTTCTCCTTGCTTGATACGAATGGGTTCTACTGCTTCGTCAGTAGTCGCCGTATATACCGTGTCACGCTTTAAGTTATCGAAATGAGCGGTCCCGTCTTTTGCTTCACTTGTCGCGATACGTTTATGTCCTTCGTTAAGATATACATGGACAGCTTCAGATGGAGTAAATGCAGGTGTGAATACTCTAACGGTTGTGTCGTTATTTGACGGTTGTTCGGTCTCATCATCATGTGGACGAGGGACTTCTTCAAGGATGCCATCTACCGGTTCATCTACATGAATGATATGCTTATGACCTACTTTAATAGGGATAATCTGCCCATCCACTTCAATTTCATTGACAGTATTATTGAAAATATAGTAACCATCGTCGTCTGTTTCGTAGTAGAGGTCATCATTTACTGTAAAGTGATATTTCAGCGGCTGGGCATGTTCATTTTCAAAGTACAAGATTGTAGGGGGTAACTCGTTAGCATATAGTGGCAATGGAATGATCAGCAACAATAATAGTATTATAATTGTTCGCATTATAGACTCCTTTAGTTGATTTGCTTATATTATGCCATGTGCTACGCGTTTGCTGTGATGAATTACCGAATCTTATCATTCATTTAGCTTCAGTTCACAATGCTTGTTTGAACTTTAATAAATTGTAATAAATCCATTACTTTATCAATATTATTATGCAAATTCTGGATATTAATTGTTAAATGATTTCTGTAATAATCTCAAGATTTACAATATCTAAAAATGACACAAAATACGTGTGCCCTTCGTTTACCGTCGTGCCGATAATAATGGCAGCCCACTGATCAACCTTCTCGATATACATCATTGTATGCTGAATTGTGCCGTCGATGTAATAATCAATGTAAACTGGCTGCTGCTTACTGAGTGCGCTATGTAGTATCTCATTAATTTCCTGTAAGCGGTCTTCTAATAGTTCTGGACGTTCAATCTTCGTTTGTGCATCAATCTGGCGCTTAACATCTAGAAATTGTTCGGGCATCGTCGCAAAGGGTGCCCACTTAATCATGCCACGTCCTTTCGGAATATTTCTGTTCAATTGTGCAGGATCGATTTTACGGTAATCTGTTTCACCATAGATCGGATGAATCATTTTTATCCCTACTTTCAAGCTTTTCTTTCATTATACGAACATACGTTCTGTTTTTCAACAAAAAAATAATCTGAAGTTGTGAAACCTTCAGATTATAAAATATTTTACTTCGTAATCGCAAGCATCAGTTCACGTGCAACTTTCGCTGCAACTGCATTAGAAACGCCACTATGGTCGTATGGTGGTGACAATTCTACGATATCTGCTGCAACAACGTTCAGTTGTTCGAATACTCTAAATGCGGGTTCAAGTTCTCTATAAGTTAATCCGCCGGGTTCAGGTGTTCCTGTACCAGGGAAGATAGATGGATCTAGGCAATCCAGGTCAATTGTGACATATACAGGCGTATTACCGATAATACCGGGTAAATTCTTTAATGTATCAATTGAAAACTTCTCAAGAATTGTATGTGTATCGCTCCAGTCAAACTCTTCTTTCGTACCTGAACGAATACCGTATTGATAGATTCTGTTATCACCAATAAGGTCATGTATGCGGCGTACGACTGTTGCGTGAGACAATGGTTCTCCCATATAGTCATCACGTAAGTCTGTATGTGCATCAAGCTGCACAAGCATCGCATCCGGATACTTTTCTAGGACGGCACGCATAGGGCCGAGCGTCACTAAATGTTCGCCACCGATCATAAACGGCAGTTTGCCTGCATTTAAGATTGTACGCGCAGTCTCTTCAAGTTCTTCTAATACTTTCACCTTATTACCGATTGTAATATCGACGTCGCCTGAATCCATAATGCGGACGTCTTCTAAGTCTTTGTTTAAGAATGGGCTATACGTTTCAAGGCCATATGATTCAGAACGAATAGCATCAGCTGCAAAGCGTGTACCAGGACGATTTGAAACCGTACCGTCAAATGGCGCACCGTATATCACTGTCGTGGCTTCTTCAAATGAAGATTCGCAGCTCATATACACATGTTTATTCGGTTGCATCATCGAGCATCTCCTTAACGAATGTTGGAAGGGCGAATGCACCTGTATGAATATCTGTGTTATAGTATTTAGTTTTTAAGCCAAGTTTGTTCCATGCATCTAAGTCGGCATCTTTTAATGGGTCGAATTTCTTAGAAGCAAATCCAAATAACCAGTGTCCTGATGGATAAGTCGGCATATGGAACTGATACACACGCGTAATCGGGAATAATCCTTTGATTTTAGAGTGTGCACGCTTCATTTCATGTGCGTAGCTTGGATAATAAGGAGATTCATGCTGATTGATTAATATACCGTCATCTGTTAACACACGGAAACAGTTGTTATAGAAATCATGTGAGAATAACCCTTCACCAGGACCGATTGGGTCAGTAGAGTCTACTAAGATAAGGTCATAGTAACCATCTTCTTTGTTCTTCACGTATGCCAAACCGTCTTCGAATAATAAAGTAACACGTGGATCTGAGAGCTTTCCTGCTGTAATCGGAAGATATTCTTGAGATAAACGTACAACGCGCTCATCAATTTCTACCATATCAATTTGTTCGATTGATGCATAACGTGTTAACTCACGTACAGTACCCCCATCACCACCACCGATAACGAGTACTTTCTTAATATTAGGGTTTGTTGCCATAGCAACATGCGTAATCATATCGTGATACACGAATTCATCTTTTTCGTTAACCATCATTAAACCATCTAAAGTAAAGAACGTACCAAATTCTTCAGACTTGAAGAAATCAATTTGCTGGAATGGTGTTTTTTCGGTTAAGATATGTTCCGTTGTTTTAATAGAAAATTTTACGTTATCCGTGTGATTCTCTGTATACCATAAGTCTAACATGTACAATTCCTCCTTATTTAGCTGCTACTTCCACAGGTTTGAATGATTCTACGACGATTTCACCATTAGAATATTTGTGGATCTTATCAGCCATACCACGACCGATTTCATATGAATCTGAAAGTTCAGCTTTCAATGCTTTTTGGAGATAATCTTCAGCACGCCAAGGGTCAACTGTATCTCCGCAAGTGAATACATCAACTGATGCATAGCCATATTCAGGCCATGTATGAATTGTTAAATGTGACTCTGAGATGATAACAGCACCACTTACACCGTACGGATTGAATGTATGGAAACAGCTTTCAACGATTGTCGCACCACTTACGCGGGCAGCTTCATTCATGATTGCTTCTACCTTATCATGGTCTTTTAAAATATCTTTGTCACAGTTATAGTATTCGATTAAAACGTGTCTTCCAAGTGTTGTTAACTTCATTATTAAGTATCTCCCTTATGATCAATTATAAATACTTCATTTTTGTTTTCTGCGCCAATCTTGATGATGGGCTGATCGTTAATAAATTTCCAGTAGTCGATGACTTCCTGGGTAATCATTTCACCGGCCATCAGGATTGGAATACCTGGTGGATAGATCATTAAACTTTCTGCACATATTTCATTAAGGGCATCTTCAATCTGGACAACTCTAGTCTCTGAATAGAAGACATCTCTTAAACCCATCTTCTGCATCGGAATCGACATCTGCTTCAGAATCGGTGGAACGAAAGGTTTGTCAGGATTAAAGTGTTTAATGCTGATGTGTGCGAGTGCATCATAGAGCTTATTGAGTTCAGCTTCATTATCCATAAATGAAACAATCCCCATCACTATATTAGGTTCTGCAAGTTCCATCTGAATATCGTAAACGCTACGCAGCGTGTGATACACTTCAAAACCTGATAAATCAAGACGATGATCAATATAGATTGTGAGTTTAGTTTCGTCTAACTGCTGCTGATATTTGTTGCTAAATTTCTCTGGTTCTAACATGTAGAATCCGGGAATTTTATTGATTCTTTCTCTGAATGACTGAACAAGTGACAATACATTGTTGATCTTCTCTGCACCGTGCAGCGCTAAATGCTGACGTGCAATATCAAGTGATGACATGAGCAGGAATGACGCCGATGTTGACGTCAGCATATTGATGATGCTCTTTACTTTATGCTTATCAATCAGCTGGCTGTTAAATAATAATGCGCTCGTCTGAGTGAACGAACCGCCTGTCTTATGTAAGCTCGTTGCTGCCATATCTGCACCAGCTTCCATACTGGACAATGGTAAGTGTTCTGAGAAGCGGTAATGTGCGCCATGTGCCTCATCCACAAGAACAGGTATCCCAGCGCTATGCGCAATAAAGACAATCTCCTTCAAGTCGCTTACTGCACCGAAATAAGTCGGATTCATAATGAATAGTGCCTTTGCATCAGGATGCGCAGCAATCGTTTTGCGTACTGTATCAACACTGATGTTGTGTGCAATCCCGTATTCTGTATCGAACTCAGGCACCATATATACAGGTGTGACATCAGCAAGTGCCATCGCATTCAGCACAGATTTATGAACGTTTCTAGGAAGTAGCAATTTATCTTTGGGTTTGAGTGCTGACAGAATCATCGCCTGAATGCCAGACGTTGTACCATTTAATAAAAAGTGTGCTTCATCTGCTAGAAACAGATCAGCCATTAAGGCTTGCGCATCATGTATCACGCTTGTCGGATGATCAAAGTTATCTAAAGTCGGCATAGAATTCACGTCATGACGTAAGGTGCGCATGCCATAATAGTTGAGTGCATAATCAGAATCGATGCCACGCTTATGACCAGGTACATCAAAGCTTGTGACGTTTTGTGCTTCATATTCTTTTAAGGCAGTAAATAAAGGCGTAACGTTATGTTTGCCTTTGTCGATACTGTGTAAAACCTTTTGGGAATGTGTATGAATCATTGGACACTCCTTAAAATTGGGAAAGATTTAAATATTAGTTTTACTTAACAAATAGTTATGTAAGACTGTCATTTATTAATACCAAACAAATTGTAATGTATTACTAAACTTAACGCAACAAAAATTTTTAGATTTTTGAAAGTTTTTTGTGTGTTCTCATGAGCAATGTTATATAGGATTTGTTAATATGACTATGAGGAGGCGTTAACATGACTAAAATTAAAGGGTTATTAGGTTCTTATACAAAAAATGATGGCAAAGGGATTTATACCTTTGAAATAGATACTGACCTGAAAAAGATTACATCAGTAGAAACAGGCTATGAAGTAGGGGCATCGACTTACATCCAAAAGCATGGTGATAAGTTATATGGCATTAAAAAAGACGAGCAAGGTGCAGGGATTCAAAGCTATCAGATCGGTGAAGAACTTACAGTAATCAATGATTTACTGGAATCTACAGACAGTGGTTGTCACTTATGGATCAGCCGTGATGGGAAGTATCTATTAGAAGCGGTGTATGGATCAGGAATAGTGAGACTTTATGCATTAGATGACAATGGAGCAGTAGTACAACTTATCGATACACATCAGCAGCAAGGTAGTGGACCGAACGAAGAACGTCAAGATAATGCACATACGCACTATATTCAGGAAACACCGGATGGATATGCAGTTGCTGTAGATTTAGGAACAGACGAAGTGATTACATTTACGTTCGGTGATGAAGGATTTAAGCAAGTCGGCGTATTAGATGTAGAACCGGGCATGGGGCCAAGACATTTAATCTTCCATGAGAACGGGAAGTATGCGTACTTATTCACTGAGTTAAGCAATGAAGTTGTGGTGTTGTCTTATAATGACGGCAAGTTTGAAATGAAAGAGAAATATTCGGCGTTACCTGAAGACTTTACAGGCCACTCACAAGGTGCAGCAATAAGAATGAGCCACGATCAGCAATTTGTTTACGCATCAAACCGCGGACATCAGTCTATTGCAGTGTATAAAGTACAAGGTGAAGGTGAAGCGCTAGAACTGGTTGAAATTATATCTACACAAGGCGATTGGCCACGTGACTTCAATATTGATAACAGCGATAAATATTTAGTATGTGCACATGAAAGAGACGGTGTGTTAAGTTTGTTCGAGCGTGACGAGCAGACAGGACGCTTAACATTATTGGATGATAGTGCACGTGCACCAGAAGCAGTATGCGTGCAATTTTTATAAGGAAGATGATACCGGATGAGAATGTCCGGTATTTTTTGCAGATGAAATTGGCATGGCGCCAACTTCGTGAGGGAAAAAGCAGATGAAATTGGCATGGCGCCAACTTCGTGAGGGAAAAAGCAGATGAAATTGGCACGGCGCCAAATTCGTGAGAGAAAAAGCAGATGAAATTGGCACGGCGCCAAATTCGCGAGAGAAAAAGCAGATGAAATTGGCACGGCGCCAAATTCGCGAGAGAAAAAGCAGATGAAATTGGCATGGCGCCAAATTCGCGAGGGAAAAAGCAGATGAAATTGGCATGGCGCCAAATTCGCGAGGGAAAAAGCAGATGAAATTGGCACGGCGCCAAATTCGCGAGAGAAAAAGCAGATGAAATTGGCATGGCGCCAATTTCACTCATAATAAATGATGCTTCCTAGCTGATGACGTCTATATCGCTTGTTTAAGAATAAGCGAATCTTCTCACGACTCACTAAACCTTTAGTCCACGCTTTTAATATATGTGTCGTGATACGTTCGTCAGGAAATATTAATTTAATCTCTTGAATCGCACTATCCAATAAGTGATCACAATCAATGATTTTATTACACGATGAGCATTTATATTTTCTGTTAGAATGTTTTGTGTAAAATGATTTCATACATTCGCACAAGACTCCTTTTTTAAAATTGTGAAAGTTGTGAGGAGTTCTGAAATTAAAGGGATCTGAAGTATCTTGTAAACTTAGTAGTTTTTCACAACACTCTATATCGTATGCACCAACAGGCATTTGACTGTTCTCGCTAATAAATTTACATATTCTAGCTTGTTCTAAAATCTTATCTGTTGCGTGATAGCCATATACTTTATGTGTGGGATTGATGAAAGCGTGATAATAGTGGAAGTTATAATGCAGTTGAGAATTTTTTAAAAGGAGAGTAAATAATTTAGGTGTTCGTTCCATCTGGTTATTGATTCGCTCACAAGGTGATTGATCTGCATAATAATATTGTCCATCAACATAGTATAAATCTGATGTAAAATCTTTAACTTCAAATATATATAAATCACCATTCATTAAAATTAAGCTGTCTATCTGAAATGTTTTATTGTTGACAATGTAATTCAAGTTCCTTAATGTGATGCCCTTATTCAAGGATTTATCCGATAATTTATCAAACGCCACTTCACCAAAATAACCTCTAAGGCTATATTCTAATTCTTTAAGTTTATTGTTGCTAACTTGAGTTCGACGAGCAATCTGTAATTTGTAGACAAGTTTGTTATCCATTTTGCGATGTTGTAATATCATTGTCTGCTCCTTGTATTGTGATATTTATATTATAATTGCTAAGTGTAAATGTGGTGTAAAAGGTAAATTTAGAACTGTAAAAATTAGTATTAATTATTTTTTATACATGGAATTACATAAAAAACGAGAGGAGTTTTAAGATGAAGTGTGCAATCTATCAAATGGAGATTATTCCTGGAAATCCTGATGAAAACATTGCAAAGATAAGAAAATGGATCAGCGCACTGGATGAAAGTATAGAGATTGTCATTCTTCCTGAGATGTGGAATACTTCTTATGTGCTGGATGAATTAAATGAGCTTGCGGATGAAGATGGAACTCGCGAGATTCGTGTGTTACAAGAGATGGCGAAGGTGCATCATGTGCATATTGTCGGGGGTTCAATAGCTGTAAAGTCTCACGGCCGTATCTTCAATAGGAGTGTTGTTATTGATCACGATGGCGAAATTGTGCACCAATATGATAAAGTGCATCTCGTACCGATGCTGGATGAACCGAAATATTTAACAGCGGGGAATCATATTCAAACCTTCACATTAGACGAGATAAAGATGGGTGTTATCATCTGTTATGACCTGCGTTTCCCTGAGATTTCAAGGAAGCTTGCTTTAGAAGGTATAGAAGTCCTCTTTGTCGTCGCCGAATGGCCAGCTTCACGCATTGATGCTTTCAATAAGCTGCTCTATGCACGTGCGATTGAGAATCAGGTCTATGTTATCGCGTGTAATAATGTCGGTTACTGTAGGGAAGAAAAGTTTGGTGGACAGTCGAAAGTAATCAATCCACTTGGCACGTTAGTAGAAACACTTGAAACAGCAGAGGCAACGTTAAAGGTATCTGTTGACCTGGATTATAGTAAAGAAGTGAAGTCGTCTATACCAGTGATGAACTCAAGACGTCCGGAACTATATTAAAAGCAGTCGGGAATTGATGTCCCGACTGCTTTTTATTTAAACAATTGTTTTACATATTTGAATTTTCCTTTGTAGGGTGGGAAGAGTAAACCAGATTCAAGCTTTGTACTCTTTGTAATATAGCTCTTTTCATGGCTGAATAATTCAAATGAATATTTCCCGTGATAGCTTCCGATACCTGAGTGCCCAACACCACCAAAAGGAAGGTTTGGATTTGCAAGATGCAAGATTGTGTCATTAACGCATCCTCCGCCAAATGACAGACGATTAAATACTGCTGTTATTTGATCACTGTCTTCAGTGAAGAGATAAAGTGCAAGCGGCTTCTCATACTGCTCAACGATATCATACACTTCATTGAACGTATCATAGCCGATAATCGGTAATATTGGACCGAAGATTTCCTGCTGCATCACGCTGTTGCTGAGCTCAGGATCAAGAATAATGGTAGGCGCAACAAACAGTTCATCAGCATTGCTCTCTCCACCATAAATGACTTGTTGACGACTGTCTTCTATTATATTGACTAAGCGGTTGAAGTGATTATCATTAACGATGCGACCGAAGTCTTCACTCTGTTCTATTTGAGCACCATAAAACTCCTGGATTGTTGTCTGTAATGCCTTCACGAACTTCATCTTCACTGTGTTATCTATTATAACGTAGTCTGGAGCGACGCACGTCTGACCCGCATTCATAAACTTACCGAATGCGATGCGTTCAGCAGCCACTTTAAGATTAGCAGTATCATCGATAATGACGGGGCTCTTGCCACCAAGTTCTAGTGTTACTGGTGTTAAATGTTTACTCGCTTTCTCATAGACGATTTGTCCGACTTTGGTGCTGCCTGTAAAGAAAATATAGTCGAAGCGCTCATCGAGTAACTGTGACGTTACTTCTTTCTCGCCTTGGACAACTTTTACGTAATCTTCAGGGAATACTTCTTCTAATATTTCCTGAACGACCATGCTTGTCTGTGGTGTCATTTCTGAAGGTTTCACGACTGCACAGTTCCCCGCAGCAAGTGCACCGATAAGCGGTGACATCACGAGCTGAAATGGATAGTTAAATGGACCGATAATAAGCACGGTGCCGTATGGTTCATATTTGATAAAGCTCTTTGCTGGAAACTGCATCATCGGGGTTGTAACAGACTTTGTCTTTGCCCAGTTTTTAAGTTCTTTAATAATATATGATAACTCTTTCATAACGAATCCAACTTCTGTTGCATATGCCTCCACCTTATTCTTTCCAAGGTCACTTTTCAGTGCGTCTAGAATATCAGGTTCATGTTTCTTTATAGATTTCTTCAAAGCTTTCAAATATTTCTTTCTGAATTTTATATCTTTTGTCGATTGTGTTTGAAAGAAATCGCGTACATTTTGAATTTCTGAATTTAACATAAATTTAGCCTCCATCTATTTAGAAATAGGGTATACTATAAAAAAACTTAATTACGAGGTGTTACTATGAAATTTGGAATTATCGGAACGAACTGGATAACGGATCGTTTTATCGAAGCGGGCAAAGTAACGGATGAATTCGAACTCCATAGCGTGTATTCTAGAACACTGGATAAAGCAGAGATGTTTAGCGAGCGCCACCATATTCCGAACTTTACTGATAACTTTGATGCATTTCTAGAAGATGAAGCACTCGATGCCGTATATATCGCTACCCCCAATATACTCCATCATCAACAGGCGATTCAAGCAATGAATCATAAAAAGCATGTGCTATGCGAAAAGCCAATAACAACTTCTTTAAAGAACTTCAATCTAATGGTGCAGGCACAAGAGAATAATGGCGTATACTTTATGGAAGCCATGAAAAGTATCTATTCTCCTGCCTATTTAAAACTAAAATCATGGATTGAAGAGATTGGCACGATTAGACGTGTTAACTTTCATTATAACCAATATTCATCACGATATGATAAGTACAAGGAAGGAATCATCGAAAATGCCTTTAAACCCGAACTTGGAAATGGTGCATTGATGGACCTTGGTGTGTACACAATCAGCCCACTCGTTGATTTATTTGGCTATCCTAAAAGCGTGCAGTCAACTGGGAAAATTTTATCGACTGGTGCAGATTGTCAAGGAACCGTAATTTGTAACTATCATGATATGACAGCGTTATTAAGCTTCTCAAAGATTATCGACAGCCACCAGCCTTCAGAAATCATAGGAGAAGAAGGTATTATTACTATAGATAAAATCTCCGCACCCTCTCAAATCGTAAAAATGAAGCGCAGTGGCGAAGTCATAGAGACATTTAGCTGTGATGGTCAGCCGATGCAATATGAGATTGAGCATTTTATTAAATGTGTCACTGCGCAGCAGGATGATATGAACAATAAGACATCACGTATGACGATGCAGTTAATTGATGAACTAAAAGCACAGATGGATTTATTATTTTAATAAAGATACAAAAATAATATTGATTATTCAGATAATTCAGTTTATAATAAATGCATACCATTTTTTCATTCTTTCAAATCGAAAGCGCGATTCGTATTTACGAATCGCGCTTTTGTGTTATTTAATGAGTGACTGCATCTCAGGGTCTCTTTCCATTACAACACGTGCATAAGGGCAGAGTGGTACAATCTTCAAGTTATGCTCGCGCGCGTAATCTACTGCACGTTCAACAAGCTGTTTCGCGATACCTTGTCCACGCAACTTAGGGTCTGTATATGTGTGATCAATTACAATCGCATCGCCTGAGGGCTGGAACGTAATTTCAGCGTCAGGTGATGCTTCATTACCAACATAGAACTTATTGTTTCCTTGTAATATTTCCATCATTATCACTCCTTATTCAGTAAGTGCTGCAGTTAATTGTGGTACAACTTGTTTCTTACGAGACACAACGCCTTCTAATAATGCTGTGTTTTGATCAAGTGCTACGTTAAACGCTTTCTCTACTGCAGGCTGTTGTTGTCCTAGTGCTAAAACTTTAGAGTTTGAGTTTAAGATATCAGTGACTACAAGAACGAATAATGCATAGCCTTCTTGTGCAGTTTCAGCGTTGATTGCTTGTTCTAATTCATCCTGACGTGCGAGTACTTCGTCGATATCAACAGTGTTAACTTGTGCTACGCGTACTTCGTGATTTCCCATCGCAAATGACTTCGCATCGATGTTTAATAATTCCTCAGCAGTTTTGTCTTTCGTAGATGCACCTGCTTTTAACATTTCAAGGCCGTATGACTGGAGGTCGATATTCGCGATCTCTGCTAACGCTTCAGCTGCTTTTACATCTTCATCTGTACAAGTTGGAGACTTGAATAATAAAGTATCTGAGATGATTGCAGAAAGCATTAAACCAGCGATTTCAGGTTTGATTTCTACATCGCTTTCTTTATACATCTTACGTAAGATCGTTGCAGTGCATCCTACGGGCTCAGCACGGTAGTGAAGTGGACCAGCAGTTTCAAAGTTCGCAATACGGTGGTGGTCTACTACCATTAAGATTGTTGCTTCTTCAATTCCCGGTGCTGATTGCTGGAATTCGTTATGGTCAACTAAAATAACTTCTTCTTTGTCTAGACTCTCGATTAATCTTGGTGCTTCTACGCCGAATTTGTTTAATGCATATTCAGTTTCACCGTTGATATCACCTAAACGTACAGCTTCGATATCTTTACCTAAAGCTTTTTGCAAATCAGCCATTACTAAAGCTGAAGTAATAGTATCTGTATCTGGATTTTGATGTCCGAATGTTAAAATTGTCATAGTTCTTCTCCTTTAATCATGTTTGTTATTAGTTTATCACGATTGTTATTCGCTATCTACAGTCATGCCCAGTACATTTTTGAAATGTTCCAGCGCATACGTATGACCGACGGGGTTAAACGACGCAACTGCACGTTCGTCAACGTACATTTCATAACCTAAGTTATAACCGTCCATTGCAGTATGTAATACACAAATATCTGTACATACGCCAGCGAGCTCAATATTGTTAATATGACGTTCTGTAAGCAGCTGATGTAATGGTGTACCACTGAATGCGCTATAACGACGTTTGTCTAACCAGTAGACATTGTCCTTCTCTTCATCTCTTTGATATAACGCATCAAGCTTTCCATATAGCTTTCTGCCATCCGTACCTTCAATGTTATGTGGCGGGAAGAGTTTCGATTCGGGGTGATGTATATCATTTTCAAAATGTAAATCCATCAGCACATATACCGGTTTTCCGGCATTCACATAGTGTTCCCACTTAGAAGCAAGTGATGATTCTAAAGTGATTGCGGGCTCACCACAAGTCAATTTACCATTAAGCGCAACGAAGTCATACGAATAATCTACAATAATTAAAGCATCCTCCAAAACAATCACTCCTTAACATAATTTACGTAAAACGGGTATACTCAACATTATAATATAAAAGAGATGTAGGTGGAATTATTGAAAAAAGTAAACGTGTTAAATTATGGCGCAAAAGGTAAAAATATTATCTTTGATACGATAGGATTTCAGCGCGCACTTAATATAGCAAAGCAACATCCCGTAAAAATATATGTTCCAGAAGGTAAGTATTACATATCAAAGGAACTTGTTATTTACAAACATACGCACTTACATCTGCATAAAGATGCAGAAATTATCAGGATGAGTCCGTTTGCACTGCTTAAGAATGGGAATAAAGGCGATCAGTTTAAAGGATATGATGGCAACAGTTTCATTACAATTGAAGGAGGCACATTCAACCAGAACGGCCACGTGCTGAACTTTAACAACACGATTATGTCGCTTGGGCATGCGCGAGAAATAACGATTAAAGATGTTACATTCAAAAACGTTGTACAAGGACATGCCATCGATGCGTGCGGCTTAGATGGATTTAAAGTAACAGGATGTAAGTTTCTCGGATTTCGCGATGACAGTGGAGCGCGTGCATTCAGTGAAGCGATTCAGATTGACCTGCAGCTGAAAGATTCGTTTCCAAAGTTTGGTGCATACGATGCAACGCCGACGAAAAATGTTATTATCGAAAATTGCTATTTCGGAAACTCTGGAGATCCCTTAATGAAACCATGGAACCGTGCGATCGGCTCACATGCGAGTCATCACGAAGTTTACTATGAAAACATAACAGTGCGAAATAATATATTCGAAGGTATGGGCGACTATGCACTGACATTCCTAAAATCAAAAGTACTGCATATTCACGACAATGAATTTATCGACTGTGCAGGCGGTATTCGATACCGTTCAACAAAAAGTGGTAAGTATACGACAGACTTAACCGGTCATGTGCATAAAGGAGCAGCGGGAGAGCTTACAGTTATTAGACGAAACACATTTAAAGGCATTAAAGAAAAACATGCAATACTCTTCCAAAGCTATGAAGGAACTAAAAATAAAGATATCTATATCGTCGACAATGACTTTGAAAACGACGCATGCTCTGTGAAAATAGGACACGCAACCCACGTTGTCTGTGCACAAAATAAGAATCTGAATAATATTAAGAAAGAAGCGGTAGATGACTTCTTTGATGTGATTGAAGTCGCATCAGAGAATGTAGGGGAGAAGTAATTATTATCTCGTTAGAAGTTTTAAAATACTTCAAATTTTCTTCTGCAAATAAGGCATTTTTATAGCTTTATAATGAAAGTCAAACGATCCCTCATTTGATTTATCCTTTAAATAATTTTTTAATTAATAAATATGATTGTTTTAATTACTTCGATTAAGTTTTTTAATATTGTATTCTTTAAAAATGTATAAGACAACTAAGAAAAATAAAGCAAATGGAATAACATTATGTGAAACTTCAGACCATTCCCATATTGAATTAGTTGTTATGTAGCTCATAAAGAATTGAACTAATAATGCACCTATAAATATACTTAAACTGATTAAAATAACATCTTTATTTGTTTTCATATTTAAGATCATCCTTTAAAAATTAAATTTTTAATTATATATAAATGTCGAAATAAAACAATTTATTTTTATAATTAACATTGATCTAGTCTATTGAAGATAAAAGAAAAAGGCAATTAAATTAGCGGTTAGATTGTTTGTGTGAATTATTGTTATTACCCAAGTTAAAAAGAATTAATAAATATAGTAGGAAATATGATATGAACCAAGTATCTAAATGATCTTGTTGAATTTGCATTGTTGCAAAAACTAACATAAGAATTCCGAAAATTAATTTTATTATCTGTTTTAAAGAATTTTTTAACATAATTATAGAATACCTCTTATTATTTATTTATAATTAATTATAAACATAAATGTAAAAAACATTACAATTACTATTAAATAATTTAATTATAGTTGTAATAGTCTTATAATATCCTGAGATATTTAATAAGGGTGGTGTCCAGAATGTTTGAAAAAGAAATTAGATATACAGATACAGGTGAAAGGATAAAACCAGGAGATAAAGTGATTATTGAATTTGTATATCCTGAAAAACTCAATTATGTCGGAAGAACTGATAAAGTACTAAAGCAAATAATTGAAGAAAACAATGGGACGATTAAAAAGAAGTAATGCAAAATGGATATGCTAAGATATCCTTAACAACTATATAAGGGGGTCCATATAATGAAACTAGATAAATTAATCAATTTATTATTTATTATATTTGTTATTGTTATCTTTATGCATATACCTAATAACATTTTTGATTGGCATATTAAAACTCAAATAAGAACAATACAAATTATTATCGCAATTGTTATCTTCATTTTATATTTTATTAATATATTTATTAAATATAATAAAGAGAAAAATCGTTAATTAAGGTATCTGTATGATATATAACTTCGATTAAAGGAGAGAGAACAATGAATTAGCACTGATGCTAATTCTTTTTCCGGTATTTGTGGCAATTTTATATATGAATAAGAAGAAAAAGGAGAAATGAATAATTCTGACATTATATAATAATATGTTAGAATTATATTAACGAATATAATAAATATCATCATAACATCAGAAAACCCCACGTTGGCCGTGTAGTGAACCCAAAAAGTTGAACTTTTTATTAAGCTACTTTCATTAAAGCAAGATTTCTGTATTCTACAGGAGTCTTGCTTTTTAATTTTCTCTTCTTTCTGACTAAATTATAATACTCCATATAGTCAATAATCTCCTCTTCTAGTTCATCATAAGAATCAAATGTTTCTCCATAAAACATTTCTTGTTTTAAAATACCAAAGAAATTCTCCATCGGAGAATTATCAAGACAATTACCTTTTCTAGACATGCTTTGAATAATTCTATTCTTTTTCAAAGATTGTACCCAAGATTTATGCTGATATTGCCACCCTTGATCGGAATGGATTGTAGTTCTATAGGGAAGGTCTGGAATTACATTAATTGCTTTTAACAATGATTCCATAACGAATTCCAATGTTGGACGCTTACTAATTGAATAAGAAATAATCTCTTTCGAACATACATCAAAAATTGTTGACAGATATAGCTTAGTTCCATTTTTAATGTTGAATTGTGTTACATCAGTAAGTAATTTTTGATATGGGCGATTAGTTACGAATCTGCGATTCAATTTATTCTTAGCTGTTTTGCCAACTTTCCCTTTGTACGACTTATATGTTCTATTTCTATGCTTAAACTTTGTACAAAGTAAATTATTTTCTCTCATTATTCTAAGAACTTTTTTATGGTTAACTACAAAACCTAACTCTCTTAGTTCGTCGGTTACTGTACGATAACCTATCCTATTTTTATGTTTGTTAATGATTTCTTTAATCAAAGTAATTAAATAATTGTCTTTATGTTTAGTGACACTAAGTCGTAATTTCCAATAATGGTATACACTTTTCGCTATCATAGCTACTGATAATATTTCTTTTAACTTATAGTTAGATTCATTCCTTAACTCAATAATAGCAGCTACTATTTCTTTGTTTGATTTTTTCGAGCTAAGGATTGTAACTTTTTTTCGAGAGCAATTGCGATTTCTAATCTCCTGTTTTCCTCACGTAAGCGTATTAATTCTTGTCGTTCACTTTCGTTTAAACTAGTGTTATCAACCTTTTTATTTTTCATAGTTTTAGACGCACGACCCTTCGGTTTTGATTCTAAACCTAGGATACCATATTGATTGTATTTCATCTGCCACTGAGCTATTAAAGTAGGATTAGTAATATCAAAGATTCTAGCAGTTTCTTTATATGAAAGTTGATTAGTAATTCTATACTGAATGATTCTTAATTTTTCATCTGTTGAATATTTCTTTCTGGTCATACTGGATATAAGACCGTCAATACCGAAGGTATCAAATTGGTAAGTCCATGTTTTTAGTTGTGAAGGATCGATATCATATTTGTTACTTAATGAATCATAACCAATATTTCCTTCTTTATATTCTTTGATTAGTTTTAATTTAAAATCAAGATCATGCTTTTTATTTAAAATAAACACCCCTAAAGTTGAATTTTAAGGTTCAACTTTAGGGGTGCACTTCAAAAGAAGGCACTCTCTTCGGGTTTTCGGTCTGTACTGAAATCAAGGTATTATTGGGAATCCCAGCTTAAATCATAGATACCGTAAGGGATTTTATTCTTTATTTAAAACTTTGCAACAGAACCTTTTTGTTTATATTATTTTATTTTTAAATTTGCTATTATTAAATGGAATTTAAAAACTCCAGGTAGAGAAGTAGAGGATGTTGTTATTTCTGGTACTGTTGAAAATACTACAGATTCTAAAGAGCTTTTAGAAGCGATCATTGTTGCTGTCGGTGGTAAAGATAATATTGAAAAAGTAGATGCTTGTTTTACACGTTTGAGAATAACTTTAAAAGAGCCAAGTAAAATTGAATCAAGTACTCATTTCACGGAAAAACTAGGGGCAAATGGTGTTGTTAATGTTCCATCTGGTATTCAAATTATTTATGGTAATAAAGCAGCAGTCTATAAGACAGAAATGAGAGAATTACTAGAAATGGAGTAATTGTTTCTTTGAAGGGAAGATAAAGTGTGAATTTATTTTAAAAATTTAAAAAGAAGACGAACCAATTAACCCTACATAGCATAAATACAGGGGTATTTGTTCCAATTACAGAGGTGAAAGATGATGTGTTTTCTCAGAAAATGTTAGGGGATGGTTTTGCTATTAGACCTAATATAAAAGAGGTATATTCACCGATTAGTGGTAGAAGCATTTAGAGGGTCAGGATACCCTGATATGCCAGAGTTAGAACTGGCTCCTCATTTAGATTGGTATAAAGATGTAGATATACGTAAAGAATACAATTGAGTTATATAATATCTGTAGAATCGAATAAACTAAAACGCATTTTAAGACTGTTTCGTGGAGAGTCATCCACTCGGAGATTCGAAACTGCCTTAAAATGCTTTTTTTTTTACTATTTTAAATATCGATAGAGTGTAGCTTTACTAATACCAGTCATTTCCGTAATTTCTTTTACACTATATTCCTGACTGTCATATAGTTTCACTGCTCTTTCAATATCTCGTTGATTAACGCGTGGGCGACCACCTTTTCTACCTCTAGCCCGCGCGCTTTTTAAACCTTCTTTCGTACGCTCTACAATCAAATCACGCTCAAACTGACTGAATGCTTGGAAAACGGTCATCATTAAGCGTCCTTGGGGTGTACTAGTATCGAAGTTTTCTTTCAGACTTACAAGCTTCACTTTATGCTCTTCAAAGTAAGTAACGAGATCAATTAAATCTTTAGTACTACGACCTAGACGCGAGAAACTTTCCACTATAACTGTGTCTCCAGGGCGTATCTTATCTTTTAGTCGGTTCAGCTGAGGCCGATCGGATTTTGTTCCAGTCATTTTTTCAGTAAGGATCTCATTGCAATTTTGTTCATTGAGTAAATCTAGTTGTCGGTTTAACTCTTGTGATCGTGTACTCACTCTAGCATAGCCATATATATATCCATTCATAAAACTCATCCTTTTTTTGATTTTATTGTATCATAAATGGTGGTTAAAGATTCATACATAAAGAAAAAAGTTTTGATACTGAAAAGGACTACTTTTTTAGTAAAAAAACAGTCCTTAAAAATCGTATCATAATCGATTATTTTTGAGACAAAGTAATTTATAAAAAATATGCCTCTAACGTTTTTAGAACGTTAAAGGCATATTAACTTCAGACAGTTATTACTATACCCTAGCTTTATGGGTTTTGATAGAATTAATTAGATTTTAATAAACGAAGTCCATTCAGAATAACGACCAACGTACTTCCTTCATGAAGGAAGACACTAATTGCAATATCCGTCAAACCTAAGAAACTAGCAATAATTAAAAAGACAACAACGGCCATTGAGAAAAAAATATTTTGCCAAATGACACGATTCATTTTGGTTGCAATATTATGAGATTGTACCAATTTGGATAAATTATTCTGCATTAAAACCAAATCAGACACTTCTACTGCTACATCTGTTCCTTCCCCCATGGCAATACCTACATCTGCATTAACAAGGGCAGGGGCATCATTTACACCATCACCCACCATTGCTGTTACGCCGTATTTCTCTTTTTGCTCGTCAATAATTCGAGATTTATCTTCTGGCATGACATTCGCGATTACTTCATCTATTCCTAATTGTTCTGCAACTGCTTTTCCTGTCATTTCTGAGTCACCAGTAATTAAAGTGGTGTGTATGCCGTGTTCTTTAAAGTAATTAATAGTTTCTTTTGCATGTTCACTTGGAATGTCCATGAGAGCTATAAGTCCAATGACATTCTCATCTTCTGCTACGTATACGACTGTCTTACCTTCTGATGCCCATTCCTTATTTAAACGAATATATTCATTTTCAACATTGTCAAACGAAGTTGGTTTTCCAATCCGATAATTTCTTCCGTTATAATCTCCCGTCAACCCTTTACCAATCTGATTTTCTACTTCAATGGTAAGCTTATTTTTTTGTTCAAACTTTCTTAGAATGGCATCTGCTAAAGGGTGATTGGATTCTTTTTCAAGAGCCACTACGATATCAATAATATTTTCTTCATTCACAGAATCGGCAAAATAATAATTGGTTACTTCTGGTTTTCCTTTGGTCAAAGTTCCCGTCTTATCAAACGCAATTGCTTGAGTATCAGCTAATTGAGACAGATAAGAACTACCTTTTGAAAGGACACCTTTTTTGGCCAGGTTAGAGGTTGTTGATAAGGTTACCGATACGGTAGCTGCTGCTAAAGCACAGGGTGAAGCTGCAACTAAAAGAACCAATCCCCTATAAATACTTTGTGACCATGTCCAATCAAGTAGAACAGGAGCCAATAACACGAACAGGGGAATGGCAATTAAAACAACTGTGACGTATTTCGGTTCGAATTTTTGGATAATACTCGCAGCTTTTGTTTGATTATCTTGGTTCTGGTTCACTAATTGTAAAATTTTTGAAAATACTGTATCTTCGTTTTCTTTGGTGACTTCCATTGTAAATGTGCCTGTCCCATTAATCGTACTCCCAAAAACGGTATCTCCTTTTGTTTTTTCATTGGGTATACTTTCACCATTAATAGACGATTCATCAATGGAAGTAGAGCCAGATAAAATGACTCCATCAATGGGTACTTGGTCACCGTTTAGTACTTGAAGTTGGTCCCCAACTGTTAATTCACTGACGTCAACAATCTTTGTATTCCCATCAGGCAAAATTAACCGAGCAGTTGTTGGGTTCATTTCGAGTAATTTCGTTATTTCTCGTCTACTTCTTCCTTCAGCGTAATCTTCCAGGAAATGTGCGCCTGAAAAAATGAGAATCAACAACGTTCCTTCCCAAAAATTCCCTATCGCTGAAGCTCCTATAGCCGCTAATCCCATTAAAATATGAGAATTAGGCGTAAACTTATTATTTGCTTTTGTATTCTCAATTGTCTCTCCAAGACCTTCCAGAACAATGACATGATAGCCCGCACTAATTGTGGCGAGTGAGAACATGATGTTTTTAGTTAATTGATATTCTCCACTTAAGAACAATGCAACAATTGCCAATGCCAAACCAATAAAGTATAGAATAATAGGCATCTTCCCGTGATTGTGATCATGGTCGTGGTTATGTTTCTCTTTTTCCTGTGAATGTTGCTCTTTGGTAGTTTCCATTTCTATCACCTTTCTATTAAATTTCTTTGATTTTTGTTGACTTTTTTGTGCCTTGCAAATTCTGAGCTCGTTTGTTTGCTTAAGTAAGGCAAGGATTCATATGGTTTGGGCTTATCCAGTCTCCATCTCCTTTTATTTGTAAATCGGAATGATTATGATAAAGATATGAAGTTACATTCATATGTTTACAAAATCATATTAACTCACTGTATGAGTTTTGTCAAGACAAGATGCTTCTTATTCAAATGGACTACTATTGCTGATACAAAAGTCTTAATTTTGTCTATAAACAAAAAACTAGCATCGTTTTACTCATGTGGTATTATATATATATGAATGGAAAATCATGTGAGAGGAATAAGATCATATGGATACATCAACAACTTCGCCAATCAATAAAGAGAAGATCCAATCAATAAGCAAAGTATTCAAAGTGATTAGTGACCCTACACGCTTGTCAATTCTCTTTCTTTTACAGAAAGAAGAGCTCAGTGTTGGAAACATTGTGCTTGCATTGGATATGGAACAGTCCGCGATTTCACACCAACTAAAAATATTGAAAGATTCACGTTTAGTGAAGGCAAGAAGAGAAGGGAAAAGCATGGTTTACAGTCTTGATGATCTTCATGTTTTCAGTATTCTCGAACAAGTCTTAACTCATATCAATGAACAAGAACAATAAAAGCTAATAAGGTATAAAAGGTTCTGTTGCAAAGTTTTAAATAAAGAATAAAATCCCTTACGGTATCTATGATTTAAGCTGGGATTCCCAATAATACCTTGATTTCAGTACAGACCGAAAACCCGAAGAGAGTGCCTTCTTTTGTAGTGAACCCAAAAAGTTGAACTTTTTATTAAGCTACTTTCATTAAAGCAAGATTTCTGTATTCTACAGGAGTCTTGCTTTTTAATTTTCTCTTCTTTCTGACTAAATTATAATACTCCATATAGTCAATAATCTCCTCTTCTAGTTCATCATAAGAATCAAATGTTTCTCCATAAAACATTTCTTGTTTTAAAATACCAAAGAAATTCTCCATCGGAGAATTATCAAGACAATTACCTTTTCTAGACATGCTTTGAATAATTCTATTCTTTTTCAAAGATTGTACCCAAGATTTATGCTGATATTGCCACCCTTGATCGGAATGGATTGTAGTTCTATAGGGAAGGTCTGGAATTACATTAATTGCTTTTAACAATGATTCCATAACGAATTCCAATGTTGGACGCTTACTAATTGAATAAGAAATAATCTCTTTCGAACATACATCAAAAATTGTTGACAGATATAGCTTAGTTCCATTTTTAATGTTGAATTGTGTTACATCAGTAAGTAATTTTTGATATGGGCGATTAGTTACGAATCTGCGATTCAATTTATTCTTAGCTGTTTTGCCAACTTTCCCTTTGTACGACTTATATGTTCTATTTCTATGCTTAAACTTTGTACAAAGTAAATTATTTTCTCTCATTATTCTAAGAACTTTTTTATGGTTAACTACAAAACCTAACTCTCTTAGTTCGTCGGTTACTGTACGATAACCTATCCTATTTTTATGTTTGTTAATGATTTCTTTAATCAAAGTAATTAAATAATTGTCTTTATGTTTAGTGACACTAAGTCGTAATTTCCAATAATGGTATACACTTTTCGCTATCATAGCTACTGATAATATTTCTTTTAACTTATAGTTAGATTCATTCCTTAACTCAATAATAGCAGCTACTATTTCTTTGTTTGATTTTTTCGAGCTAAGGATTGTAACTTTTTTTCGAGAGCAATTGCGATTTCTAATCTCCTGTTTTCCTCACGTAAGCGTATTAATTCTTGTCGTTCACTTTCGTTTAAACTAGTGTTATCAACCTTTTTATTTTTCATAGTTTTAGACGCACGACCCTTCGGTTTTGATTCTAAACCTAGGATACCATATTGATTGTATTTCATCTGCCACTGAGCTATTAAAGTAGGATTAGTAATATCAAAGATTCTAGCAGTTTCTTTATATGAAAGTTGATTAGTAATTCTATACTGAATGATTCTTAATTTTTCATCTGTTGAATATTTCTTTCTGGTCATACTGGATATAAGACCGTCAATACCGAAGGTATCAAATTGGTAAGTCCATGTTTTTAGTTGTGAAAGATCGATATCATATTTGTTACTTAATGAATCATAACCAATATTTCCTTCTTTATATTCTTTGATTAGTTTTAATTTAAAATCAAGATCATGCTTTTTATTCAAAATAAACACCCCTAAAGTTGAATTTTAAGGTTCAACTTTAGGGGTGCACTTCACCGACGTGGGGTTTTTGTCTATCCTTTTATCTTATCATAGATGTAGTTTACTGCTAGTCCTGTGATAATAGGACAGATCAGTGCTGTAAAACGAATATAACAACTTCAAACATGACACTAGCACCTTCTTTGCATATGAAAGGTGTGGTGCTTAAATAGACTATCACATATCTATTGATAAATTTATAAAGTTACAATGATTAAAACATAGAATAAACATAAATAGTGCTACGCATTGAGTATGTTGAGACACTAAATTTATATTCAAATCTCACATAAACGGGCATTTGCCAACCTTTTTCTTGTAATAGAAATTCGGGGTGTTGTATATATTCTTATAACCTTTATGGAAGTTGTGCACGATTGATGGAGAGATCGGTGGTATGAGCCAAGTCCAGTCTCCCGTTACACTTCTGCCTTCGTCCGCTTCATTTTGTTCGAAGCGTGCGAATTGTCTACTTGCGGTATAGTGATCCACAATTGAGACACCTTGCTGTTTGAATGAGTGATATACCGCATAGTTCATCTCTACAACGGTTCTGTCTCTCCAGTAACTTGTTGTTGTCGTCGTATCGAATCCGAATGCTTCTGCGATTTCTTTCATCTTGTCATAACGGTAGTCATCGAGGAAGTTCCTGCTTGCGATTTCGCTTTCCATATACCAACCATTAAATGGAACTAGCGGGTATGTGATTCCGCCAATTTTTAAGTCCATACTTGAAATAATCGGTACCGCATACCATGCGAGATTTAATTGATTGAATGCTTCGTGTTCCGGGTGTGTGATAGTAACTTCTTTAATGATGTCCGGGTTGATTTCATATGTCTTAAATGTGCCATCAATCGAATACAGAAGAGGTAAGAACTTACCGAAATTTGTATACCCTGTATGTTCGATGAGTGCTTTCGTCTCACGCACAATCGGGTCATCACTATAACGGATGAGCTGGTCGTTATAGAGGTTTATTCGCTGTTTATTTGCATCAGCAAATATTGTAATTGTCGGTATGATCATTCCATCGTTCGTTGCGCTATCAATATGATGTTCGATTGCTTCGATAAATGCTGCTTCACTTTCAATATGTCTGTTATCTATAACTTTCAACTTATCCCAGAATAGTCTGCCGATACAGCGATTGCTGTTACGCCATGCAACGCGTGCGCCGTATTCCAGTTCTTCAAATGTATGTGTATATGTACCTGTTTCTTCTATTTCTCTTTCTACTTCTTTAATACGTGCTTTCATTAATTGTTCGCTGAAGCACTGTTCTTTATAGAATTGTGTAATGAAAGCTTTTGCTTCATTGATGACCATGTCATCCCTCATTTCTAATTGTCAGTCGTTTTCTGTAATCATAAATTGTAGCCATACTGATGAGTAGGAGTATGACAGCAATAAAGCTGAAAAATTGTGTGTTGTGCGAGAACTGAATCGTCATCCCGCCGATAATCGGTCCTGTAATACTACCGACACTGAATATGAGCCCGCACATTAAATTTCCTGCTGGCAAGAGTACTTTCGGTGTGATTTCTGTCATCAATGTCACGCCTAGTGAATAAAGTGACCCGATAAAAATTCCGGCGATAAAGAAAAGAGCGAGTAATACATAACCATTACTTGTAAAGAATTGACATAATATAAAGATACACGCACCGATAAATGTCACGATGGATAACAGCACATTACGATTTACTTTATCTGAAATCATACCTAAGGGTATTTGAAACAGAATTGCACCTAAACTATACGCAGGAATGATTAAGATGATTAAGTTTACATCGACGCCATTTTTCATGGCGAACACCGGGAAATTGCTGTTTAAACATGCTTCCAGCACACCATACATCATAGGAAATAAGAATGCGACCCAGCTCGTCTTCATCACCTTGCCGAAGTTTGCAGTTGTGTTCTTTAGTGAAATGTTCGAGGTCTGAACTTCAGGATACTGGTTTTTCAGTAATAGTATTAAACTGCAGGCACATAACGTGAGTAAACTGCTTGCTACAAAAGGCAGTGCTTCATGTATGTCATACAGTTTAGATAATAACGGTCCGACCATAAAACCTGCTGAAAAACTAAGACCATAAATTGAAATGATACGTCCGAGTTTATGTCTCGGTGTTGATTCTGTAAGCCATGATTGCGTTGAGAAGTGCAGCATATTATCCCCCACCCCGACAAGCAATCTTAATATGAACCAGATCGTCATATTCTTAAGTATCGGAAAGAGTCCGAGCGACAAGAATATGATGGCTCCTCCTATAATAATAAGGTTCTTATAACCGAACTTTCTGAGTAATCCTTCTAAGAATAATGAGGCTAAAAAGACGCCGATGTATATGGATGAGGCATGAAGTCCGTTGACGAATGTCGATACATTATCGTGCTCGAAGATAATCGCGATGAGTGGCAACAGCATCCCTTGAGTCATGCCGGAAATTGATACGATGATAGATAAAATGATGAAATTTTTCTTGAACATATGATGCCTCCTTGCATTAATTGTAACAGAATGTTAAAGCGATGCCTAAATGAATTCACTATGGTAATATGAAATTAATATGAGCTTATTGAATAGGGGAGAAGAGGATGTACAACTACCAAGATGATAGCTTGATGTTACACACAGATCTATACCAGATTAATATGGGAGAAACATACTGGAATGATGGTATTCATGAGCAGACTGCAGTATTTGATGTCTATTTTCGTAGCATGCCGTTTGATAATGGATATGCAGTGTTTGCAGGTCTTGAACGCGTGATAGAGTATGTGAAAGGTTTCAAGTTCTCAGAAACAGATATCGCATATTTGAAGACTCTCGGCTACAAAGAGGACTATTTGTCTTATTTGAAGGATTTGAAGTTTACAGGTAATATCCGTGCGATGCAGGAAGGGGAAGTATGTTTCAACAATGAGCCGTTATTACGAATAGAAGCACCTTTAATTCAGGCGCAGCTACTTGAGACAGCGATATTGAACATCGTCAACTTCCAAGTATTGATTGCAACGAAGGCAAGCCGTATTAAACAGGTTGTTGGCGATGAAATCGTCATGGAGTTCGGAACACGCCGTGCTCAGGAATTAGATGCAGCAATCTGGGGAACACGTGCAGCGTATATCGCGGGGTTTGACTCAACAAGTAATGTGCGTGCGGGCAAATTGTTCGGTATTCCGGTTGCCGGAACACACGCACATGCGATGGTTCAAGCCTATGATGATGAGTATGTGGCGTTTAAGAAATATGCAGAACGTCATAAAAACTGTGTGTTCCTGGTGGATACTTTCCATACACTGAAATCAGGTATGCCGAATGCTATTCGTGTTGCTAAAGAGTTAGGCGATAAGATTAATTTCGTCGGAATTCGCCTTGACTCAGGTGACTTAGCATATCTTTCAAAGGAAGCACGTCGCATGCTCGATGAAGCAGGTTTTCCTGATGCTAAAATATTTGCATCTAATGATCTAGACGAAGAAACGATTATTGCACTCAAACAGCAAGGGGCTAAGATTACAGCGTGGGGTATCGGTACGAAACTCATTACAGCATTCGATCAGCCGGCACTTGGTGCAGTATACAAACTTGTTGCAATAGAGAATAAAGCAGGGCAACTAGAAGATCGTATCAAAATTTCAAATAATGCAGAAAAGGTGACGACTCCTGGTAAGAAGAAGGTATATCGTATTATCAACAATCAGACAAATAAGTCTGAAGGAGATTATATTACACTGGACTTTGAAGATCCCTCTAAAGAGAAACCATTAAAGATGTTCCATCCGATTCATACGTATAAGCAAAAGTGGATCAATGATTTTACTGCGAGAGACTTGCATCAGGACATCTTTGTAGGTGGAAAACTTGTATATGAAGTGCCATCACTGGAAGTGTCACGTAAGTACTTACAGGATAATTTGAATCTTCTGTGGGAAGAGGCGATTCGTTATTTGAATCCCGAAGAGTATCCAGTAGATCTGAGCTTATTATGCTGGGAAAATAAAAATCAGGAAATTTATGAAGTTTCCAATAAGGTGAAAGAAGTGAAATAGATGCTCCAACAACAAATTATTGAAATATTAAAGACAAAGCCATCCATTGATGCCGGAGAAGAAACGCGTGAAATCATTAACTTTATCAAGACATATGTTCAGCGCTATCCTTTTATAAAATCACTAGTGCTTGGAATTTCAGGAGGACAGGATTCAACACTTTGCGGTAAGCTTTGCCAGATGGCGGTGGATGAACTCAAGTCAGAGCGCGATATCGAATTTATTGCAGTGCGATTACCATACGGTGTTCAAAAAGACGAACAGGATTGCGAAGATGCAATAGCTTTTATTCAACCTGACAAAGTAATTACGATTAATATTAAAAAAGCTGTAGATGCTAGTATTGAAACATTGAAAAGAGCAGAAATTACGTTAACAGATTTCCAAAAAGGTAATGAAAAAGCACGTGAACGTATGAAGGCACAGTACTCGATCGCCGCTGCAACGGAAGGCATAGTTATCGGAACAGATCATGCGGCAGAAAGTATTACAGGGTTCTACACGAAATTTGGAGATGGCGGAGCCGACATATTCCCCCTTGCCGGCTTAAATAAGCGTCAAGGTAAATCTATCCTGAAGTATCTAGGTTGTCCGGTTCATCTATATGAAAAAGTTCCGACAGCTGACCTGGAAGAAGATAAACCACAATTGCCTGACGAAGTCGCACTCGGTGTGACTTATGAAGCAATCGATGACTACCTTGAAGGTAAGACAGTAGATGCTGAGTCTCGAGAAAAGATAGAAAGTCATTATATAAAAACTCAGCATAAGCGTATGCTTCCGATCACACGTTATTCAATCGAGGAACTCATAAAATAAATTACCATTGCAAACCCTTATCTTCAGTAGTAGAATTTAAGAATGATTTTTTATAGGGGGGATTACAGTGCCGGCAATAGATAACCCATGGATTACCGTGCTATTAATATTTGTTATCAATATTTTTTATGTATCGTTCTTAACGATGCGTATGATTCTGACACTTAAAGGTTATAGATATCTCGCAGCCTTTGTTTCAGTATTAGAAGTACTTGTCTATATCGTAGGATTAGGTATGGTAATGAATGGTCTAGATAAGATAGAAAACATCATCGCTTATGCATTAGGATTTGGTGCAGGGATTATTGTAGGGATGAAGATTGAAGAAATGATTGCATTAGGCTATATCGTTATCAATGTGACGACTGCGGAATATGACAAGGAAATTCCGAAAACTTTGCGTGACCTAGGTTACGGTGTAACGCACTATGCAGCACATGGTCGTGATGGTGATCGTCTTGTAATGCAAATTTTAACTCCACGTCGTTTTGAACTTAAATTAATGGACACAGTGAAGCAGCTTGATCCGAAAGCATTTATCATTGCATATGAGCCTAAGAATATTCATGGTGGATTCTGGGTTAAAGGTGTGCGCAGTAAAAAGTTAAAGGCGTATGATACAGATGAAGTTTGAAGTTAAAGACAATGAAACAATTACACAATGTTTAGAACGCATGAAGCAAGCAGGTTATGCACCAGTAAAAAGATTTCAAAAGCCAATTTTTCGTGAAAATGAAAAAGGTGAAATAGAAGTGTATAAAGAACAGATTATTTTTACTGGTAAAAAGATTCAATAATGAAAATCGGTCCGTTCAGGGCCGTTTTTTTTAATGAGAATTTTATCTCATCGAAATATCTGTTAAAATAGAAGGTGTAGCATAAAATACACGAACTTTATAAATGAATAAATAAAAAATGTACGGAATTTTAAAAGTTTGTTATACTGATTAAGATAAAACATTTACGGAGGAATCTATTCATGATTGAACGTTATTCAAGAGAAGAGATGTCAAACATCTGGACGGAACAAAACAGATTTGAGGCTTGGTTAGAAGTTGAGATACTTGCAAGTGAAGCTTGGGCAGAATTAGGATATATCCCTAAAGAAGATGTGAAGTTAATCCGTCAGAATGCTCGTGTTGATGTTGAACGCGCAAAAGAAATTGAGATGGAAACACGTCATGACGTTGTTGCTTTTACACGTCAAGTATCTGAAACATTAGGAGAAGAGAAGAAATGGGTGCACTACGGTTTAACGAGTACAGATGTAGTGGATACAGCGTTAAGCTATGTGATTAAACAAGCGAATGACATTATCGAGAAAGATCTTGAAAGGTTCATCGAAGTATTAAAACAAAAAGCATTAAAGCATAAAACAACACTCATGATGGGTAGAACGCACGGTGTACATGCTGAACCGACAACATTCGGTTTAAAGATGGCGTTATGGTACATGGAAATGCAGCGTAACTTAAAGCGTTTTAAAGAAGTGCGTAAAGAAATCGAAGTTGGTAAGATGAGTGGCGCAGTAGGTACGTTTGCAAACATTCCACCTGAAATTGAAAGCTATGTTTGTGAGAAATTAGGATTAGGATATGCTGAAATTTCAACACAGACGCTGCAACGTGACCGTCATGCTTACTACATTGCTACATTAAGCTTAATTGCTACATCAATTGAGAAGTTTGCAGTAGAAGTACGTGGTCTCCAAAAGACTGAAACACGTGAAGTTGAAGAAGCATTTGCTAAAGGTCAAAAAGGATCTTCTGCAATGCCGCATAAGCGTAATCCAATCGGTTCAGAGAATGTTACAGGTATCGCACGTGTTATTCGTGGCTACTTAACAACAGCTTACGAAAATGTACCATTATGGCATGAACGTGATATTTCACATTCATCTGCTGAACGTATTATGTTACCGGACGTAACGATTGCGTTAGACTACATGTTAAATCGTTTCACGAACATCATCGATAACTTAACAGTTTACGAAGATAACATGAAAGCAAATATGGAGAAGACATTCGGCTTAATCTACTCACAACGCGTCATGCTTACGTTAATCGATAAAGGTATGGTTCGTGAAGAAGCGTACGATACTGTTCAACCGAAAGCGATGGAATCATGGGCAACGAAGACGCCATTCCGTGAGCTAGTTGAGCAAGATAGCAAGATTACTGACTTATTATCGAAAGAAGAACTTGATGAGTGTTTCAACGAGAATCACCATTTAAATCAAATCGATACATTGTTCCGCCGCGCTGGATTAGAATAAATCACACTTTATTAAACCGCTTACGATTGTAGGCGGTTTTTTACTTTAAAGAATTAAAGTTTCGTGGTTTAATAAAGGTATATTGAAATACAATAGGATGTACGGCAATGTATAAGGAACTTGATTATATTAAAGATTGGATAATCGTATAAAAGGAATCGAAATCAATGATCAGTTTCGGAAAGCTAAATGTTTTATCTGTACTTCTATATATTGCTGATATAAAATTATACTATGAAAGAGTTTGAAGGGAGCTGAGTATTTTGCAAATTGACAAACTTAGAGGGAAGCAACTGGATGACTTATTTGATGCTATACTGACACTTAAGACACGCGAAGAATGTTATTTGTTCTTTGATGATTTATGTACAGTGAATGAATTACAGTCGTTATCCCAACGTCTGCTTGTTGCGAAAATGATTAAGCAAGGACATACGTATGCTTCTATTGAAAAGGAATCAGGTGCATCTACCGCTACTATTTCACGCGTGAAACGTTCACTTCAATGGGGGAACGATGCATATACGCTCGTCTTAAATCGATTGGATGAAGAAGAATAACGTAGACAATTAATATTTACAGGTACTGGGTCTTTATTGATTCGGTACTTTTTTCATCATATAATAGAAAAATGAAAAGAGGAGAATCTGTGAGAAAATTATTTGTAATACTGTTGTCGGCAATGCTGCTTACTGCTTGCCAAGAGGGTAAAGCACCTGTTGAAACTAAAGACAAGACTCAAAACAATAAAAAAGAAACGGTACAAGTTAAAGAAAAGCAAGGAGCAACGACACATCACAAAGAAATAAAAGACGGAATCACCTATATCGATGGAATTCTCATCGTAAATAAAGATATAGCACTTCCAAAAACGTATCATCCAGATGTGAGTCAGGTGGCAAATCAGCATTTAAATGAGTTGATCGCTGCAGGGAACGAAGACGGATTAAACTTCGTACTCCGTAGTGCCTTTAGAAGTTATGAGACGCAAGCATCACTATATAACCAGTATGTTACAAGAGATGGACAGAAGAAGGCAGACACCTATAGTGCACGCCCTGGTCATTCTGAACATCAGACGGGACTTGCATTTGATTTAGGTAATATTGAAGGCACAGACGATTTTATGGAATCTTTTGAGGATACAAAAGAAGGTAAGTGGCTGAAAAGTCATGCCCATGAATATGGGTTCATCATACGATATCCGAAAGGAAAAACTGATATTACGGGGTACCAGTATGAACCGTGGCATTTAAGATATCTAGGGCAACCTACAGCGGAGAAGGTATATGAAAGTGGCCTCACATTAGAAGAATATCTCGGTCTAAAATAAGGGGTTAAACAGCATGAAGAAATTACTCATCATCATTATTGTGTGTTTAGCTGCCTGTTCAAATGAACAAGTTGTCACACAGAAAGACACATATGTAGCATCACCGAAATATGAACGCATAACGCGTAATGGCGTTACATATATTAATGATATACTCATCGTTAATAAGAAAATTAGATTGCCTGCTGATTTCAATCCTGGAGAGAATCGATACGCGCGTATGAAATTAGATCAGATGATTAAAGATGCCAAGAAAGATAAAGAATATCTCGTTGTAAGAAGTGGCTATCGTTCTTATCAGATGCAGGAAAAACTATATAAAGAGTTTAAAGCACGAGATGCGAATGCAGACACTTATAGTGCACGCCCTGGTTACTCTGAACATCAGACAGGACTTTCCTTTGATATTGGCTCTGTTGACTCTGCGAAAGATTTAACGATTTCATTTGGTGATACGACTGAAGGAGAATGGCTGGCACAAAATGCACATAAATATGGATTTATCATCAGGTATCCTGAAGGTAAGTCAAATATTACAGGGTATCAGTATGAGTCATGGCATGTGCGATATGTTGGCACAAAGATTGCAAAAGATATATTTACTAAGAACATAACACTTGAAGAATATCTTGGATTATACCCGAAAGATCAGACAGTACAATAATAGAGAGCATGAGAAGAAATTGTAAAATCTCATCCTCTCTTTTTTTAATGTTATGAATGATAAATGATATAATATACAATAATAATATTTAAAGGAGAGACATTATGTACGAAGTGAAAGATTGGCAACATGTATTTAAGTTAGATCCAGCGAAAGAAATTAGCGATGCACACCTGGAGCTTATTTGCGAGTCAGGAACAGATGCCATCTTTATCGGTGGATCTGATAATGTAACGGTAGATAATGTACTCGATTTAATGAGCCGTGTAAGGAGATATACAGTCCCTTGCGTACTAGAATTATCGACTTTGGAAAGTGCGATACCAGGATTTGATCATTATATGATTCCTTCTGTACTTAATAGTTCGGATGTAGCGTTTCACAATGGAATACTGCACGAAGCAATTAAACAGTTCGGTCATATGATTGATTATGACCTGTTTACATTAGAGGGCTATATTGTACTTAACAAAGAGAGTAAAGTGGCGCAGCTAACGAAGGCGAATACAGTATTATCGACAGAGGATATTGAAGCCTATGCTGAGATGATTGAGGAAGTATATAAGCTGAAGACAATGTATATAGAATATAGCGGAACCTATGGTGATGTGGAAATGGTTAAGGCTGCAAAACGAAAACTGAAATCTACGCGTCTGATATATGGTGGAGGTATTGATTCACGCGCACGCGCACAAGAGATGCTTGAAGTCGCAGATACAATTGTCGTTGGGAACGTCATCTATACAGATATTAAGGCAGCATTACAAACAGTAAAGGTAGGATTATAATGAATGATTTATTAAAACATATGAATGAAGAGCAGCGTCAGGCAGTGATGACGACAGAAGGCCCACTTCTTATAATGGCAGGAGCAGGTTCTGGTAAGACACGCGTGCTGACACATCGCATCGCTTATTTAATTGACGAGAAAGATGTTTCACCTTATAAGATTCTAGCAATCACATTTACGAATAAAGCGGCGAAAGAAATGAAAGAACGTGTCAAGAAGATTATCGGTGACGAGAGTGATGTTATCTGGATATCAACATTCCACTCGATGTGTGTCCGTATATTAAGACGTGATATTGACCGTATCGGTATTGAGCGTAACTTTACGATATTAGACCCAACAGATCAGCGTTCTGTCGTTAAGGATATATTAAAGCGTGAGAATATCGATCCGAAGAAGTATGATCCACGTATGTTCGTTGCAGAAATTTCGAACTTAAAGAATGAAATGAAATCACCTGATGATGCGATTGAGGCAGCGAGTGACTTTATGAGTATGATGATCAGCAAAGTTTATGCAGAGTACCAGCGCGTGCTGCTTAAGAATCATGCACTGGACTTTGACGACCTCATTATGACGACGATTCAACTGTTTGAACGTGTCCCTGAAGTTCTGGATTATTACCAGTCGAAGTTTCAGTATATCCATGTCGACGAGTATCAGGATACAAATAGAGCGCAGTATCTGCTCGTGAAGATGCTTGCCGATAAATTTAAGAATATTTGTGTCGTCGGTGACTCGGATCAGTCGATATACGGATGGCGTGGGGCAGATATTTATAACATCTTAAGCTTTGAAGATGATTATAAAGATGCTAAGACGATCTTTTTAGAACGTAATTATCGCTCGACGAAAAATATTCTGTTTGCTGCAAATGAAGTGATCAAAAATAATACAGAACGCAAACCGAAAGCACTTTGGACAGACAACGACCATGGCTCTAAGATCAACTACTATAAAGCGATGTCAGAACGTGCAGAAGCGGAGTATATCGTTTCAGAGATATTGAAGAAAAAGCGTGAAAACTATGCGCTTAGTGATATGGCAATACTGTATCGAACGAATGCACAGTCTCGTGTTATCGAGGAAACGCTGATGAAATCAAACATCAGCTATACGATGGTCGGAGGCACAAAGTTCTATGACAGAAAAGAAATTAAAGACCTGCTTAGTTATCTTCGCCTTGTTGCTAATAGCAACGAAGATATCAGTTTTACGCGAATTATCAATACACCAAAACGCGGTATAGGGCCTGGTGCACTGGATAAGATTATCGCTTATGCAGAGCATAATGGTCTGAGTTACTTTGATGCACTAGCTGAAGTAGATTTTATCGGACTGCCGAAGAAGACGACAGAGAAACTCGTTGAATTCTATACAATGATGGACAACTTAATGAAGCAGCAGGAATTCTTATCTATTACGGAATTAACCCAGACACTGCTCGATAAATCGGGTTATATGAAGATGCTTGAAGCAGAGAATACTTTAGAATCACAGTCACGTATTGAGAACATTCAGGAGTTTATGAATGTGCCGAAAGATTATGAAAAGGACACGCCAGTTGAAGAACAGTCCTTAATTAATTTCCTGACAGATTTACAACTCGTTGCAGATGTTGACAATGCAGATTTAGAAGCGGGAGTTACGCTGATGACGATGCACTCAGCAAAGGGCTTAGAGTTTAAAGTCGTCTTTGTTGCAGGTCTTGAAGAGTCGATATTCCCGCATAGCCGTAGCTTGAATAGTGATAGCGAGATGGAAGAGGAACGTCGTTTAATGTACGTTGCAATTACAAGGGCAGAAGAACATCTTTATTTATCTCATGCTGAGATGCGTAACTTATTCGGCCGAACACAAGCGAATAAGAAGTCGAGATTTATCTCTGAAATTCCAGAGGATATTCTGGATATACCAGTAGCGAGAAAGTTTCCAGCAGGTGTTAAACGCGGACCAGCACGTAGAATGACGCAAGCGGCTTCTGCTGCTCAAGCTCAAGCTACCTATAAAGTTGGTGACAAAGTAATGCATAAATCATGGGGAGAAGGATTAATCAGCAATGTGACGGATAAAGGTGGTTCAACAGAACTGGATATCATCTTCAAATCTGTAGGGATGAAGCGACTGTTAAGCCAGTTTGCCCCAATTGAAAAGAAGGAGTAATGTATGAATATTGAACAGAGAGTAACAGAACTGCATCAGTTGCTACACCAGTATAACTATGAATACCATGTACAGGATAATCCTTCTGTACCTGATAGTGAATATGATAAGTTACTGCACGAACTGATTGATATTGAACGTGAGCATCCAGAACTGAAGACGGATGATTCTCCGACTGTGCGTGTAGGTGGGACACCGGTCTCTGCATTTGAGAAAGTTGATCATGATACACCGATGTTAAGTCTTGGCAACGCCTTCAGCGAAGAAGATTTGCTGGCATTTGATAAGCGTGTTAAAGATGAAGTCGGCGAAGTGGAATATATGGTTGAACTGAAAATTGATGGTCTTGCAGTATCACTGAAGTATGTCGATGGTGTATTCGTTCAAGGTTTAACGCGTGGTGATGGTACAACGGGTGAGAACATCACGCAGAATTTAAAGACCATTCATGCGATACCATTGACGTTATCTGTACCGCTCACTTTTGAAGTGCGTGGTGAAGCCTATATGCCTAGAAAGTCATTCCTTGCGCTTAATGCATATCGGGAAAAGGTTGGAGAACAGCTAGCTGCAAATCCACGAAATGCTGCAGCAGGTTCATTAAGACAGCTGGACTCTAAGCTTACTGCGAAACGTAAGTTAGATATCTTCCTATACAGTGTGAACGATTTAAGAGAGCTTGATGCACAAAGTCAAAGTGAAGCTTTAGACAAGTTAGACGAAATCGGCTTTAAAACGAATCATGAACGAAAGCTTTGTCGTAATATGAAAGAAGTGTTCGAGTATATTAAATACTGGACAGAAGCGCGCAATGATCTAGCCTATGATATTGACGGTATCGTCATTAAGGTAAACGATTTAAGTAAGCAGGATGAGCTCGGTTTTACGGCGAAAAGTCCGAAGTGGGCGATTGCCTATAAATTTCCTGCTGAAGAAGTCATAACGACATTAAAGGATATCGAGCTGTCTATCGGGCGTACTGGTGTTGTAACACCGACTGCAATTTTAGAGCCGGTGAAAGTAGCGGGTACTACTGTAGGACGTGCGTCGCTGCATAATGAGGATTTAATTCACGAGAAAGATATACGCATCGGTGATTCGGTCGTTATAAGAAAAGCAGGAGAGATTATACCTGAAGTAGTGCGCGTCGTATTGGACAGAAGACCTGACGATACTGAGCCGTACCATATGCCTGAAATTTGCCCGTCGTGTGGTCATGAACTGGTACGCATTGAAGGGGAAGTGGCTTTGCGCTGCATCAATCCGAAATGTGATGCGAAACTTGTAGAAGGTGTGATCCATTTCGTTTCCAGAACGGCGATGAACATTGATGGTTTAGGGGAACGTATCGTCGAAGTCTTATACAATGAAAATATTATAAATGACGTTGCAGATCTATATACGTTACAACGTGAACGACTCTTATCTTTAGAACGTATGGGAGAGAAGAAAGTCGATAAATTACTGGCAGCGATAGAAGCTTCTAAGGCCAATTCACTGGAACGGCTGCTCTTTGGATTAGGTATCAGACATCTAGGTGCAAAGGCGAGTATGGTGCTTGCACAGGAATTTGGAACGATGGATAATTTAAAGAATGCCACAGTTGAAACATTGACACAAATTGATGATATTGGTGAGAAGATGGCACAGTCTTTAGTCACTTACTTGCAAAATGAAGACATCATTCATCTGCTTGAAAAACTAGAACAATATGGTGTAAATATGCGCTATACTGGGGTTACGAAAGATGATATCGAAATTCATCCGGTATTCGGCGAGAAGACGATTGTTTTAACAGGTAAACTTACTATCATGTCTCGTAGCGAAGCAACGAAAGCATTAACGAACCTTGGTGCAAAGGTGACAAGTTCTGTAACGAAGAAGACAGATATTGTTATTGCAGGTAGTGATGCCGGTAGCAAGAGAGAAAAAGCAGAGTCACTCGGAATTCCTGTATGGACGGAGCAAATGATGGTGGATGCATTACGAAATTAAGAGGGGAAATCTATGAAGCGAATAGGGATATTAATGTTGTCTACAATTATTCTGGCAAGCTGTTCAAATGGTACACCAGAAAGTAACAACAAAGAGAAGGATAAACAAATTTCAACAGACGTACAGATATCAAATGATTATTATAGAACATTGTTACCATTCAAAGAGAGCCAGGCACGTGGACTTACAAGTTCGAATATGGTAAGCAGCTACAATGGCGAAGCATTTGAGGACGGTTTATTAAATATCAGCAAGAAAGTGTACACACCAGATAAATATTTATACCGTGATGGGCAATTATTATCGAAGAGTGCTGTTGAGAGCTATCTTGAACCGGAATATACAAAGCAGGAAATCGATAATATGGATAAAGACGAGCGAATCGAAAAAAACGCTTATGCCAATTTCGGTCTCAATCCATCACATAAAGGAGAAACAGATGGGGAAAAAATTGCCCGACAATCTCCAGCGTATTTGTCGCATCTATTAGAACAGAATTTCTATACTGAAGAAGATGCAAAAAAACAGAAACTTTCAGGTATGACAATTGGTCTTGCAATGAATAGTGTATACTATTATCAAAAAGAAGCGTTTGGAACTACTTATAATGTGAAACTCGATAAAAAAGAAATCGAGAAGCAAGCTAAGCAGATGTCTGATGAAATACTTTCTAGATTACGTGTAAAGCAGGAACTTAAAAATATTCCGATTACGTTTGCTGTGTTTGTACAGTCATCGGCCGAAAGCATCACACCTGGATCGTTTACTTCATATGGTACGAGTAAAGCTGGAAGCAGTAAGATTGATGATTGGAAGAAAATAAATGAAGATTACATCTTAGTGCCATCGGACGAAGTGGGAGAACTGGATGAAAAACTGAATAATGGATTTAAGCAGTTCAACGATCAGCTACAGAACTACTTCCCGAACTTTACACAGGCAATTGGAACAGGTTATTTCGTTGATGATAAGATACAGTCACTGAAAATTAATGTGCCATTAGATTACTATGGAAAAGCAGAAGTTATCGGTGTAACCCAATATATCGCAGACTTATCAATGAAAAGCTTTGCGCATGTCGATCGCTTTGAAATCTCCATCGTAGACAACACTAGACCTCGCGCATTAATAGTGAAAGAAAAAGGTGATAAAGCACCGTACATTCATGTATATGAATAGCGAACTTAGATATTAATCTGCACGCAAGAACATGCAACCGTGGAGAAAGAGTAAAAGGTCGAGACACGTTGTCTCGACCTTTTTATTATGAATTCACAATTTGTTTCATTTCATCGAACTCGTCAATAATACGTTGTTCAGGTTTCGGTGTAACCATACTTACAAGTACAGTTGACACAAAACTGATAAAGAACCCTGGAACAATTTCATATAACTCAAAGATACCACCGTGTGATTTCATCACAATCCAGAAGATTACTGTAATTGATCCAAGTACCATACCTGTAATCGCACCATGCTTCGTTAAACCTTTCCAATAAAGCGATAACAATACGAGCGGTCCGAATGCCGCACCGAATCCTGCCCATGCGTTACCAACTAAGTTTAAGATTGTATCGTTTGGGCTCCATGCAATTGCCATTGAAACAATTGCAACGAGTAATACTGATAGACGTCCAATCATAACGAACTCTTTCTCACGACTTGTGTCCTGAATGTTCGTTTTACGTAATAACATGTAGAAGTCTTGCGTTAAAGCACTGCTTGTAACAAGTAACTGTGAAGAAATCGTACTCATAATAGCTGCTAAGATTGCTGCTAGGAAGAATCCTGCAATTAGTGGATGGAATAACACTTGACTCATCATTACGAAGATTGTTTCAGGATTGTCTAACTTAGCATCTGATTTATTTACAAATGCAATACCAACAAGTCCTGTAACACAGGCACCGATTAATGAGATTGTCATCCATGAGATGCCGATGCGTCTTGCTGCAGGTAACTGTTTGTGTGACTTAATAGACATAAAGCGCACGATAATATGTGGTTGTCCAAAGTAACCTAAGCCCCATGCCAGTAAAGAGATAATACCAACTGTAGTCGTACCTTTGAAGAAGTCTAAGTTCGTCGGTTTAAGTTCAACGACAGTATCGAAAGCTTCCATACCATTTAATTTCATCAATGCTACGATTGGTACTAACACTAATGCGATTAACATGATTACCCCTTGGAAGAAGTCCGTAAGCGATACGGCAAGATATCCACCAAACAACGTGTAGATAATTACGATACTTGCAGTAAGTATAAGCCCGTAGTGATAATTTAATCCAAAGGAACTTTCGAATAATACGCCACCAGAAACCATTCCGGCATGCGTATATAATGTGAAGAACACGACGATAACAAGACCAGAGATAATCTTCAGTATACGTGTATGATCACTAACACGTTTCTCGAAGAAGTCAGGGATTGTAATGGCGTTATCTGCAAGCTCCGTATAAACACGTAATCTTGGTGCAACTAAGATATAGTTTAACCAAGCTCCTATCGTTAATCCGACTGCAATCCAAGTGGCAGAGAGTCCTGTAGCGTACACTGAACCTGGTAATCCCATCAGCATCCAGCCACTCATATCCGCTGCTCCAGCAGAAAGTGCTGTTACTAATGGTCCAAGGTTACGACCGCCAAGCATATATTCATCTAATGTACTTGTTGATTGTTTATATGCATAATAACCGATCCCTAACAGGATTAAGAAATATACAGCAATCATGACATACGTCATCCATGTTGCTTCAATTTTTACGTTTTGAAACGTATGACCTAATATCAAGCCCATTTGTTTATCCTCCTTTATTTTTACAATTAACGCTGAATTTTATTGTACTAGAGTGACAATATATCTATTATAATAGGGATTTAAGCGTTTTCATAGAATTATTTTTAGTATGCTTAGATTTTTTCGTTAAAATTTGATAAAATTTAAAGATGTTATATGTACATAAGGAGGACTCACATGTCAAAGATTACAAATGAGCAAGTTAAACACGTTGCACATTTAGCACGATTAGAAATTACTGAAGAAGAAGCAACAAAATTCAGTGCACAACTTGAAGCAATTCTTAACTTTGCGGATCAATTAGAAGAAGTGGATACTGAAGGTGTAGAACCGACATTCCACGTATTAGATTTGCAGAATGTATTGCGTGAAGATGTGGCAGAGACGAGCTTAACACAGGAAGAAATCTTAAAGAATGCTGCACATACAGAAGATGGACAATTTAAAGTGCCATCTATTTTAGGCGGAGGAGAATAATATGTCATTAAGATACGAATCAATCGAAAGCTTATCTCAAATGATTCAGAATAAAACGATTAAACCTTCTGAATTAGTTGAAGATACTTTTGTGAACATCGAAAAAGATGATACAGTCATCAATTCATTTTTAGCTTTAGATAAAGAAGCTGCGTTAGAGAAAGCAAAGACTATGGATAACGAAACACCATCAGGTAAATTATTTGGAATTCCGATGGGGATTAAAGATAACATCGTAACGAAAGATGTTGAAACAACTTGTGCGTCTAAAATTTTAGGTGGCTTTAATTCTGTATATGACGCTACTGTAATGAATAAATTAAATGCAGAAAATGGTATTCTTGTCGGTAAACTGAACATGGATGAGTTTGCGATGGGTGGTTCAACTGAAAATTCATTCTACAAGAAAACAGTTAATCCATTTGATCACACTGCAGTACCTGGTGGATCATCTGGTGGTTCTGCAGCTGCAGTTGCTGCAAGCTTAGTACCTTTCTCACTCGGTAGTGACACGGGTGGTTCTATTCGTCAACCAGCATCATACTGTGGTGTAGTAGGAATGAAGCCAACTTACGGTCGTGTATCACGTTTCGGTTTAGTTGCATTTGCATCGTCACTTGACCAAATTGGACCAATTACGCGTAACGTTAAAGATAACGCAACTGTATTAGAAGTGATTTCAGGACTTGATCCACATGACTCAACAAGTGCACCAGTCGATAATGTAGACTTCACTTCACAAATTGACAAGGATATTAAAGGTCTTCGCGTAGCAGTACCGAAAGAATATTTAGGTGAAGGTGTATCTGAAGAAGTTAAGGCAAGTGTACAGGCAGCGATTAAAGCATTAGAGAAGATGGGTGCAACAGTTGATGAAGTATCACTCCCTAATTCTAAATACGGTGTTGCAACGTATTACATTCTTTCTTCAAGTGAAGCAAGTGCGAACTTAGCACGTTTTGACGGTATTCGTTACGGATATCAGGCAGAAGGGGCACAAAACTTAGAAGAACTTTATAAGAAGACACGCCAGGAAGGTTTCGGTGACGAAGTGAAACGTCGTATTATGTTAGGAACTTATGCGCTGAGCTCTGGTTATTACGATGCATATTACAAAAAAGCACAAAAAGTACGTACATTAATTAAACAAGATTTTGAACGTGTATTTGAAAACTATGACATTATTGTTGGACCGACTGCACCAACTACAGCATTTGACATCGGTGCTCAAATTAATGATCCATTAACAATGTATGCGAATGACATCTTAACAATTCCAATCAACCTAGCAGGGTTACCATCGATGTCTATTCCATGCGGAGAGTCAAACGGCCGTCCAATCGGTTTACAGTTAATCGGTAAACCATTCGACGAGAAAACTTTATACAACGTTGCATATAACTATGAACAAAGCTTTAACATGCACGAACGTTATCAATCATTATAAGGAGACTTAAACTATGCATTTTGAAACAGTAATCGGACTAGAAGTCCACGTAGAATTAAAGACAGAATCGAAAATGTTCTCAGCTTCTCCTGCACATTTTGGCGCAGAGCCAAATACGAATGTTAACGTTGTAGATCTTGGATACCCTGGTGTATTACCGGTCGTAAACAAGACTGCCGTTGACTGGGCAATGCGTGCAGCGATGGCACTAAATATGGATATTCGAACTGAAACGAAGTTTGACCGTAAAAACTATTTCTATCCGGATAACCCGAAAGCTTACCAAATTTCACAGTTTGATGAGCCGATTGGTGAGAATGGTTATATCGATATTGAAGTGAATGGCGAAACGAAACGTATCGGTATTACGCGTCTTCATATGGAAGAAGATGCAGGGAAATTAACGCATAAAGATGGCTATTCATTAGTAGACTTAAACCGTCAAGGTACGCCATTAGTTGAGATTGTATCTGAACCAGATATTCGTACACCTGAAGAAGCGTATGCGTATTTAGAGAAGTTAAAAGCAATCATTCAGTACACAGGCGTATCTGACGTCCGTATGGAAGAAGGATCACTGCGTTGTGATGCGAACATCTCATTACGTCCTGTAGGTCAAGAGAAGTTTGGTACGAAAGCAGAACTTAAAAACTTAAACTCTTTCTCATTCGTTAAGAAAGGTTTAGAGCACGAAGTAAAACGCCAGGAAGAAGTACTATTAAATGGTGGAAAAATCTTACAGGAGACACGTCGCTTTGACGAGTCGACAGGTAAGACGATCCTTATGCGTGTTAAAGAAGGGTCTGACGACTACAGATACTTCCCAGAACCAGACTTAGTACCTTTATATATTGACGAAGCATGGAAAGAACGTGTGCGTGCATCAATTCCTGAACTTCCGGATGTACGTAAAGCGAAGTATGTATCAGAGTATGGATTACCTGAATACGATGCGCACGTATTAACATTAACGAAAGAAATGTCTGATTTCTTCGAAGCGATGATCGCACTTGACGCAGATGCAAAACTTTCATCAAACTGGTTGATGGGTGGCGTAAACGAATACTTAAACAAGAACCAGAAGGAGTTACATGAAACTGCATTAACGCCTGAGAACTTAAGTGAAATGGTGAAGTTGCTTGCAGATGGTACAATCTCTTCTAAAATTGCGAAAAAAGTGTTTGCTGATACAGTAGAAACAGGTAAAGCACCGAAAGTGATTATGGAAGAACAAGGTCTTGTTCAAATTTCTGATCCTGAACAACTGAAAGCGTTCGTAACTGAAGCGTTAGATAATAATCCTCAATCTATTGAAGACTTCAAGAACGGTAAAGGTAAAGCTACAGGCTTCTTAGTAGGTCAGATTATGAAGATTTCTAAAGGACAGGCAAATCCACAGCTTGTTAATAAAATTTTGCGTGAAGAATTAGAAAAAAGATAAATAAAACAGGAGCCTGGATGAGTATTCAGGCTCTTTGTCCTATACAGAGGTGAAAGTATGATAGATATTCATAACCATATATTGTACGGTGTCGATGATGGTGCTCAGACAGAAACAGAAACTCTTGATATGGCACGACAAGCCGTTGCAGAAGGGATTACAGATATTATTGCAACACCGCATCATAAAATTCAGTTATATGACAATTTCGGTCCGAAGATTAAAGAACTAACAGACAAGGTAAATCAGCTTATTAAAGAGAATAACATTCCACTTAATGTGCATGCCAGTCAGGAAATTAGGATCTACGGTGATGTCATCACAGATTTGAACAGTGGTAAAGCATTACCGCTTGCAGGGCCTTACGTATTAATAGAATTTCCATCTAATGAAGTGCCGATTTATACGGAGCAGTTATTTACACAACTTGCAATGGAAGGGTATGTTCCAATCATCGCTCATCCAGAACGTAATACTGAGCTTCAGAAGAACCCTAAGAAACTCGCTGAACTGATTGAACTCGGTGCACTCGCACAAGTTACAGCTGGGGTAGTTGTTGGCAATTTAGGTCATCATGCACAATCTATTGCAGACCTTATGATTGAACATCAATTGATTCATTTCGTCGCAAGTGATGCCCACAATGTAAATAACCGTAATTTCCATATGAAAGCAGCATACGAAACGATTGAACATAAGTTTGGCAGTGAAGTTGCTGATCGTTTCAAAGATAATGCGAAGAAAGTGCTGCTTAGTGAACAGATACCATATTTAAGCCCGAAAGAAATCATTAAGACTGAGAGTTCATCAGAGAGACACGCAAAGAAGAAGAAAGAAAAGAAAAAGAAATTTCTAGGCTTATTCTAAATTGACATAAGTGCAAAGTGATACGTTCATAAAAAAGACTATCGAGACAAAGTCCCGATAGTCTTATTTTAATATTTCGTCTGTAATGGCTTTACTCCATTTCGTCACGCCATCTTTCGTAAGGAGCTCTGTATCATTGTCATATTTATCTTTGACAGCTTCACTTACTGGGATGAAATACACGTCCTGGTTTTGCAGGAAGTTTGCTTCTTTTTGCTGGTAAGTATTAAATTCATCATCATTTATCCTACGTGTACCAGTAACGTAAATTTTTCGGTGTTCATTTTTAATGTTATTAAGGATTGCTTCAAGATTATTCAAATGGTCTTCGATAGTTACGCCTTCGATATAGTCATTAAGTGTAAGCGCATCTAAAATAACGACATCTGGATTTTTTTATTAATATCATCACTGTTTAATGTGTTAGAACTTGCATCAACATCAACAATATTATAATTTACATCTTCTTGTAAATTTGAAATAAATGTATTTGCGACATTCGTATCTTTATTTGATGTTTGATACGGTGTGCTTACAAACGTCAGCTGCATCCTTTTATTATCTTTCTTTTGTTCTTCATAAATCTTTTGGATTGCAGGTTCTTTGAAGACGTGTGGTAGAGATATTTTTTCTGATTCTTGCTCTTCTGATTGATGAGCAGCGCTTTTTAATTGTGCTTCCTTTGTTTCTCCGCCTTCAGTTACTTTACCTTGCCAGTATTTATAGCCGGCACCAATCAGTAGAATCGCTGCTAATATATATATCCAGAATAATATATTTTTCATTAATTTAACCTCCAGTTTCATAGATATTATTATTTTATCAAATAACAGATATAAATAATATATGATGATGAAAACTATTTTTGTGAAGAATGGGTAAAGTATATGAATAAATATTTTATTATTCTAAATATTATTAATATTCATAGATATATTACATTTAATATGATAAACTACTTTAAATTAGCACGAAATACGAAGTAACTTGCGGGGGATGGGGGAATTCTATGTTAGATTATAAATTATATAGTGATCTTGACTATCATCAAATATATATCAACGCTTCTAAGGAACTAATAGAAGTCTTTCGGAATGAAATTGTTGAATTACATCACATTGGTAGTACCTCCATTGAAGGTGTAAGTGTCATACCGTCAGTAGAAATATTACCGGTAGTCAAGGACTTAAACAAGCTTGATGGTTATGTCGCTCAGATGGAACGAATTGGTTATTCATTAACTCAAACGTCACTAGATAGAAATAACAAGTATCTACTGTTTACTGCACATAAGAACGATATAGAGATATGTGTACTTATTATTGAACGTACAGACTGTAATAGTCTTGAGAGAAAACTAGCAGTTAGAGATTATTTAAGGACACATCATAAAGAGCGTATCGCATACAGGCTGTTTAAGCAGGAGTTAAATCGCTTAACAAAAGCATCTCAAGAATTGCAACGTGCAGAAGATGAATATTTAAAAGAGATTGAAGCAAAAGCGATATACTGGTACCGATTAAATAATTAAGAGGAGTGGTCTCCACCCTCTATTTTTTTGTGTCAAAATTGCATATTCGTGCTGTTCATGTAAAATAAAAGTATTCAATAATACAAAATGAGGGGTAACAAATGATGAATAATATAAAGATAGCTAAAGCAGCTGATCATAACATATATTTAGATCTTCCTATGGCAAACCGTCATGGTTTGATAGCAGGTGCAACAGGTACGGGTAAGACTATCACACTAAAAGTTATGGCTGAACAGTTTTCTAAAGCCGGGGTGCCTGTATTCCTGGCTGATGTTAAGGGGGATCTGGCGAGCATTGCAGAAGCGATGACGATTAATGATAAGATTCAAGAACGATTAAACAACCTACAGATTGATGATTATACACCTCAAACCTTTCCTGTAAGGTTATGGGATATATTTGGAGAACAAGGCACACCTGTCAGAGCGACAATTACAGATATGGGGCCTATGCTTTTAGGTCGTCTGCTAGAATTGAATGATACACAGTCTGGCATATTAGATATTGCGTTTAAAATCAGTGATGAGCAAGGTCTGCTTCTACTGGACCTGAAAGATTTACAGGCATTATTAAAGGAAATGTATGAAAATACGACCGAATATAGTGGTGTTTATGGTAATATCACGAAGCAATCGATAGGTGCAATTCAACGTAAGTTATTATCATTAGAAACACAAGGTGCTGATCAGTTTTTCGGGGAGCCGGCATTAAAGTTATCGGACTTTATGGAAACAACGGAAGATAAGGGTGTCATCAACATCCTGATGGCCAACAATTTATATACAAAACCAGTATTGTACTCTACATTTCTACTTTGGTTATTAACAGAACTCTTTGAAACATTACCGGAAGTCGGAGATATAGAACAGCCGAAGCTTGTATTCTTTTTCGATGAAGCACATCTACTGTTTAAAGGTGCACCGAAGTCATTTGTGACACAAGTGGAGCAAGTAGTACGTCTCGTGCGTTCTAAAGGTGTCGGGGTATATTTTATTACTCAAAATCCAATCGACTTACCTGATGAAGTATTAGGTCAGCTTGGAAACCGTGTTCAACATGCTTTACGCTCATTTACACCACGTGATCAAAAAGCTGTTGCCAGTGCAGCTGAAACGTTCCGACAAAACCCTGAAATTGATGTCGCGTCCGTTATTGGAGAATTGAAGACAGGAGAAGCACTCATTTCCTGTTTGAATGAAGACGGACAGCCGAGTATTGTAGAACGTGCATTTATCCGTCCGCCGGAAAGTAAGATTGGCGTGATTGATGAACAAGTGAAAGTTAAGGTTATAGAAGGCAACCCATATCATGCACAGTATAATGAAACGGTTGATCGTGAGAGTGCGTATGAAATACTGCAGAAGAAAGTAGAAGCATCGAAAACAAAAGCACAAACTAAAGAAGCGAAAGCTGAAAAAGCAGCGCCTAAAAGAAAGCAAAAATCTGATTTCGAAAAGATTGCTTCAAGCGTACTTACAAGTGTGGGAAGACAAATTGGGCGTGAAATTGTAAGGAATATATTTGGAACGAGAAGACGTTAGGAGGAGTGTACGTGAGAAAACGTGCCAGAATTATCTATAATCCAACATCCGGTAGAGAGCTATTCAAAAAAGCATTACCCGATGTATTAATTAAGTTAGAAGATGCAGGATATGAAACAAGCGCTTATGCAACAAAGAGTGCAGGTGATGCAACAGCTGCTGCAGAACGTGCAGTGGAAGATAAGTTTGACTTGGTAATTGCAGCAGGTGGAGACGGTACGATTAATGAGGTGATTAACGGTATCGCAGAAAAAGACTATCGACCAGACATCGGTATTATACCGATGGGAACCGTGAATGACTTTGGTCGTGCGTTACTCATCCCAAAAGATATCGATGAAGCGGTTGATGTGATTGTCAGTGGGCAGACAGTATCAGTAGATGTCGGTAAAATGAATAATCGCTATTTTATTAATATCGCTGGAGGCGGAAAGATTACGGAAGTGAGCTATGAGGCGCCGAGCCGACTGAAGACAGTACTGGGACCGCTTGCTTATTATGTTAAAGGATTAGAGATGCTCCCAGAAATTAAAGCAAGTGATGTACGTATCGAATATGATGGTGAAGTATACAGCGGAGAAGCGATGATGTTTCTTATAGGCCTTACAAATTCGGTAGGTGGCTTTGAGAAGCTCGTGCCGGATGCATCGATTAATGATGGCTACTTTACGTTATTAATATTAGAGAAAGTGAACTTTGCGGAGTTCGGACATATATTTACGCTTGCTTCAAGAGGTGAACATATTAAGCATCCTAAAGTACGTTATGTTAAAGCTAAAGACATAAAAGTATCGTCATTTGATAAGGTGCAGTTAAATGTCGATGGCGAATTTGGAGGTATATTACCAGCTCACTTTATTAATCTTGAACGTCATATTAATGTCTTTAGTTTATTAGAACAGCTGAATACAGAGAAGAAGATTGAGATAGAAGAAGAATATCGTGAAATGACGAAAGTAGTACGTGATTAAAATGGAGAGGCAGAACACTTTTGTTCCGCCGTTTAGATAGTTATCGATATAGGATTAAATATTATCTTGTAATCATTTTATTTTGTCTTCACATTAATCTCATCAGTAAATTCATCGAGCAGTGCATCATGTTCAAAGTTTCGATGAGATGGATATAGACTCAGACCACCATCTGCTACAATCGTCTGGCCGGTAATATATTTACTTTCCTTACTTGCTAGAAATGCAGCGACACTTGCGATTTCTTCAGGTTCTGCAACATACCCCATCGGCACAAATAAATCTGCATCTTTCTTATCTTGTTCTGTCTTGAAATTCTCTGCATTAATTGGTGTATTGATACTGCCAGGTGCAATGTTATTAACGCGGATCTGTACACGTGCATATTCGAGAGCGAGACTTTGTGTAAGTAGTTTTACACCGCCTTTACTTGCACAGTAATGCGCATAATGTGGCCATGGTATAATTTCATGGACGCTTGATATATTGATGATCGTACCTTTATATTTATTTTCCATAAAGTGACGTAAGGCTAATTGACACCCAATGAAAGTTCCGCGTAAATTCACATCGATTACTTTATCGAATGTTTCTATCGACATCGTATGACTTGGAACGTCGGACTGGATGCCTGCATTATTAACAAAGATATGGAATTCACCGAAGTGTTTGATTGTCTCCTTTACGAGATGTTCCATATCATTCTTACTGGTTGTGTCTCCTTGAATCATCAGTGCCTCAACACCATATGACTGAAGTGCTTCGATTAATGCTTGTGCTTCACCTTCTCTAGAATGATAATTGATAACAACATTGATGCCTTCTTGTGCATAACGTAAAGCTGTAGCGCGTCCTATACCTGATGCTCCACCAGTGACTATTGCGACCTTACCTTTTAGATCAAGATACATAACAAAACTCCTTCAAATATGATGGTTTATATTACCCTCATTATGTTATATATAACCTTTTACGCACATCAAATTTTCCTATAAGATAACAGTGGAGTAGAAAAGTACTCAAGAAATGGGGCGAATGGAGTGTCTCTTATTTTAATAAGATAGACAAACCGTTCATATTGAAGGATAATAAGGCTACTGCCTCTGGATTCCCGAGCTATAATATGGATTTACTCTATGAACTGGCGTATAGCATCGATCTTATACAAGAAACGAGATATGGAACTACCAGGGAAGCAATCAATAACAGTCACTTTGTACAAATAAACTATAGGAGCAATTATGAAACAAATTAAATTTAACAAGAATGAAATACTTACTGGAACAGTCGTAGATTTAACACATGAAGGTGCGGGCGTTGTAAAGATTGACGATTATCCGTTCTTCGTTGAAGGGGCATTACCTGGCGAAGAAGTTTCGATCAAAGTTATGAAAGTCGGTAAAACATTTGGATTTGCAAGACTTGAGAATGTATTAACAAAAAGCACTGACCGTGTTGAAGAGAAAGATATTATCGGTAGACAAGTAGGTACGATGACGCTGCAGCACATGTCATATGATGCACAGCTTAAGTTTAAGCAGCATCTCGTTGAAAGTGCATTTATACGATTAGGGAAATTTAAAAAAGTAAAAGTATGGGAAACAGTCGGAATGGATTACCCATACGAATACCGTAATAAAGCGCAAATCCCAGTACGTTCAGTAAACGGCAATGTTGAAACTGGATTCTTCAGAAAGAACAGTCATCAGCTCGTCCCTGTAGAGAATTTCTATATTCAGCATAAAGCAATCGATGAAGCGATTGTGAAAGTAAGAGATATTCTGCGCAAATACGATATCGTACCTTATAACGAGCGCAACCATAACGGAGAAATCCGCCATATCGTCGTGAAACGAGGTCATTATACAGGTCAACTAATGATCATATTAGTAACGAATAAAAAACGTCTGCAAAACATTGAATCGATTACACATGATATCGTGAACACAATCGATAACGTTGAAAGCGTTGTATTAAACTTCAACAATCAAGAAGGTAACGTAATTCTTGGACGTAACAATACAGTATTACACGGAACGCCGTATTATACAGATAAGATGTTAGGACTAGAATTCAGAGTATCACCGAACTCATTCTTCCAGGTGAATACACCACAAGCAGAAGCATTATATAACCTTGCCCTTGAAGCGGCAAACTTAAAAGGACATGAAACGGTACTCGATGCATATTGTGGTATAGGAACAATCTCGCTCGCACTCGCACAGCATGCAGAACAAGTCTATGCGATGGAAATCGTGCATGAATCGATTAAAATGGCGAAGCAGAACGCGAAGATGAACGGTATTGATAACGTTCACTTTGAAACAGGTTCAGCAGATGAAATCTTACCGAAGTGGAGCGAACAAGGCGTGAAGTTTGACGTCGCAGTCGTAGATCCACCACGTAAAGGATTAGATGATGACTTTATTCAGACATTAATTAATCAAAGCCCTAAAACAATCGTCTATGTCAGCTGTAATCCAGGAACATGCGCACGTGACTGCCGTAAGTTTGCAGATGCAGGCTATAAATTAGAATACGTAAAGCCGGTGGACTTATTCCCGCAAACACCGCACGTTGAGACGGTAGTATTGATGTCAAGGGTGGATTAATAAGAGTGTAATAAGATAAGTAAATAAAGGCTTTCCGTGGTTTGAGGTCCGGTTTTGAAACGGAAGGATAATCACGGATTTTTGCTTTGAGGGAAGTTATCCAAGAATGATGAAATAAAAAAATATCAGCCGAAATAATTGTTGATGTGGTGAGTTGATAAGATGATTGGCAAAACAATGGTGAGTTGATAGAATTGCTGTCAAAAAGTCAGAAAATATTTACACTCTTCCACGGTTGGGAGCCTGTATCCATTAATGGTGGTGCGGAAAAGTACAGTGTATCCGTCCTTATTCCAAAGGAAGATAAGGAAACCATTAATGCCATCCATGCAGCGGTTGATGCAGCTATTGAGGAAGGTATCGCAAAGTTTGGTGGTAAGAAACCCAATAAGGCAGCCATTAAACTACCGTTGCGTGATGGAGATGTAGAGCGTGATGATGAGGCTTATAAAGGCCATTACTTCATCAATGCAAATAGCAAGACAGCGCCACAGATTGTAGACAAAAGTGTTAAGCCGATCATGGATCGCAGTGAAGTGTACAGCGGTTGTTATGGCAGGGTTTCACTTAACTTCTATGCCTTCAACTCAAATGGTAATAAAGGTGTAGCTTGTGGTCTTGGTAACATTCAAAAAATTAGAGACGGAGAACCTCTGGGTGGTAAGTCTTCTGCAGTAGATGATTTTACGACTCTTGTCGATGATGACTTCCTTGCCTAAAAGGAATAGAAAACTTGACGGTGGTGGAGGTCTTCCCTCTGTCACCTTTTTTCATTTAGGAAGGAGACCACTATGAAGAACTTAGAAATTGATATTGAAACCTATTCATCTACCAACCTACAAAAGAGTGGTGTTTATCGTTACGTACAAGCAGATGATTTTGAGGTGATGCTGTTTGGTTATGCGGTTGATGGTGGTGAAGTTAAGGTCGTTGATTTGATGAATGGAGAAAAGATTCCAAAAGAAATCCTAGATGCATTAACCGATGAAACCATTACGAAGTGGGCATTTAATGCTCAGTTTGAACGAGTATGCCTTTCACGTTATTTGGGCAATTCTACTGGAACTTATCTAAATCCTCACTCATGGAAATGCTCCATGGTTTGGTCTGCCTATATGGGGCTTCCTCTTTCTTTAGAAGGTGTAGGTGCAGTGCTAGGACTTGAGAAACAGAAGCTAACGGAGGGTAAAGACCTGATACGATATTTTTGTCTTCCATGTACTCCAACAAAAATAAATGGTGGTAGAACCCGTAACCTATCCACTGATGAAATCGATAAATGGCAGCAGTTTAAAGTATATAACAAACGTGATGTGGAGGCAGAAATACAGATACAACAAAGATTGATTAAGTTTCCAGTGCCAGAAGATATCTGGGAAGAGTATCATCTCGACCAAGAAATCAACGACCGTGGTATAAAGGTGGATATGGATTTTGTAAATCAAGCAATTGCTATGGATGAGATTTCTCGCAACAAACTGATGTCCGATATAAAGGAAATCACAGAACTCGATAACCCAAACTCCGTACAACAGATGAAAGGCTGGCTTTCGGATAACTGTCTAGAGATGGAGACTCTCGGTAAAAAAGCTGTCGCTGAGAAACTTAAGGAAACCGATGGTGAACTAAATGAAGTTCTTTCACTTCGTCAGCAACTGGCAAAATCCTCGGTAAAGAAATATACAGCAATGGAAAATGCGGTCTGTAGTGATTCTCGTGCCAGAGGGATGTTTCAATTTTATGGTGCTAACAGGACCGGACGCTTTGCCGGAAGGCTTGTGCAATTGCAAAACCTCCCTCAAAACCATATGCCAGACTTAAAAGAGGCACGAAACATCGTCAGAAATGGTAATGTTGAAACACTAGAACTGCTCTATGAAGATATACCAGATACCCTCTCACAACTGATTCGTACAGCCTTTGTACCTAGAGTTGGTCATAAGTTTATTGTCGCAGACTTCTCAGCAATTGAGGCTCGTGTGCTTTCATGGCTTGCAGGCGAAGCATGGCGAACAAAGGTATTTGCTAGTGGTGGCGATATCTACTGTGCATCTGCCTCTCAGATGTTTAAAGTTCCCGTTGAAAAGCATGGTGTGAACGGTCACTTGAGACAGAAGGGTAAAATTGCGGAACTGGCACTTGGATATGGTGGTTCTGTTGGTGCGCTAAAAGCCATGGGTGCATTAGAAATGGGACTTGAAGAGGAAGAGTTAAAACCGCTTGTGAATGCCTGGAGAATGTCTAATCCCAACATCACACAGTTCTGGTGGGATGTAGATCGGGCGGCTAAACAATGCGTGAAGGAAAACAAATCACAAGAAACCCATGGCATCGAGTTTCATTGTTTTAGTGGCATGCTTTTTATCGTTCTTCCCTCTGGCAGAAGGCTCGCCTATGTAAAACCTCGAATTGGTGAGAATCAGTTTGGTGGTGAGTCTGTTACCTATGAAGGAGTAGGTGGAACAAAGAAATGGGAGCGTCTTGAAAGTTACGGTCCTAAGTTTGTAGAGAATATTGTTCAAGCCATCTCCCGTGATATTTTGATGTATTCAATGAAGATGCTTAGTACTTATCGTATTGTGGCTCATGTCCATGATGAAGTCATTATTGAAGCCGATCCTCAAATATCTGTTACTGAAGTATGTAAACAGATGAGTCAAGTGCCACCTTGGGCAAAAGGGCTGCTCCTTGATGCCGATGGCTATGAATGTGACTTTTATCAAAAAGATTAAAGAAATCATCAGATTTCACCTCCTGCCATGGCTACTAGGTAGGAGGTGTTTTTCTATGAACATTTATGAAGTAAAAGACGGCTGTCCTTTAAAGGGCAAGACCGAGCAGATGACAGAGGAAGAATTACAAAAGGAATATGACTTTCATATAGCAGAGAGCATTGTCGCAAACCTATATAAAGAAGGCAAAATCACAGTGGATGAATTACACAAAATATCAGCCCTAAACAGGCAGAAATTCTCTCCCCGTTTAGCCGATATTATGTCCTAAAAAGCTTGCTATTAATAGCTTTTAGAGTGATGTATGTAATGGGCGAAAGCGAGGTGAGATGATGAAAAAGATAACAAAAATAGATGAACTGCCCCAGGGACAACTACCTACTACGAAACTTAGGGTCGCCGCTTATGCGAGGGTATCAACCGATAGTGATGAACAGCTTGAAAGCCTTAAGGCACAGCGAGAACACTATGAGCGATATATTAAGTCTAATCCAGAATGGGCGTTTGCTGGTCTTTATTATGACGAAGGGATCTCCGGCACCAAGATGGAGAAACGGACTGAACTGCTCCGCATGATACGAGATTGTAAGCAAGGTCGGATAGATTTTATTATCACCAAATCAATCAGCCGCTTTGCTCGTAATACAGTAGATTGCCTAGAGTTAGTAAGAAAGCTGATTGATATCGGTATTTACATTTATTTTGAAAAAGAGAATCTAAATACGGGTGATATGGAAAGTGAGCTGATGCTTTCTATCCTTTCTGGATTTGCTGCAGAAGAGTCTGCATCTATTTCACAAAATAGCCAATGGTCTATTCAAAAGAGATTTCAAAATGGCAGTTATGTCGGTACGCCACCTTTTGGATATTCCAAGGTGGATGGTGAGATGTTTATAGTTCCAGAGGAGGCTGAAATCATAAGACGTATTTTTTCCCAGTTCCTATCTGGCAAAGGTAGCAGTACTATAGCCAGAGGCTTGAACAAAGACAAAATCCCTGCAAGAAGAGGTAATCACTGGAGTGCAGGCACGGTGATAGACATGCTTCGAAACGAAAAATATATGGGTGATGTCCTACTACAAAAGACTTACACCGATAGTAACTACAATCGCCATCCGAATACAGGGGGAAAAGATCAGTATCACTACAAGGACGATCATGAACCTATTATAAGTAGAGAAGACTTTGCTAAGGTGCAAGACATCATTGATGAGAGAGCTAAGACGAGAAATAAAGGTATGAAAAAGAACGTTTATCTTAATCGATATGCTTTAAGTGGCAAGATTGTCTGTGGAGAGTGTGGTCGCAATTTTAGGAGAAAGACAAACTACTCAGCTGGTAGGAGTTACATTGCTTGGAGTTGCATTGGTCATATCGAAGACAAAGAGAGCTGTTCCATGTTGTTTCTGCGAGATGGGGAAATCAAAGCCACATTTACCACCATGATGAATAAACTTGCTTTCAGTAACAAACTAATCCTAGAACCACTTTTCAAATCAATTAGCCACATTGATGAGCAAAGCGACCGTGAAAGAATGGTTGCTATTGATAAGCGAATGGAGCAACTCATGGAAGAACGCAACACCCTTATTACACTGATGGCCAAAGGTTTCCTTGAGCCAGCTCTTTTTAATCAGGAACGAAATGTTTTAGATAGTGAGATGAAAAATCTTTCAACTGAAAAAACAAACCTTGTATCAAATTCCGCGAGTGGGGTTTTGCGAGCAAACGATATAAAGGACCTCATTGATTACGTGTCAGCAGATAATTTTAATGGTGATTACACGGAAGAATTATTTGAAGAATTTGTAGAGAACATCATTATAAACTCCAGGGATGAGCTGACATTCAATTTGAAATGCGGTCTTTCCCTGAAAGAAAAGGTGGTGAGATAAATGGCATATATTCCATATGGATACAAAATTCAAGACGGAGTGGTTACTGTCGATGAAAAGGCAGCAGGTCAAGTAAAGGTATTCTTTGAGAAATACATATCAGGACTATCCCTTACAGTGGCTGGCGAACAAGCAGGTATAGATAAGACACACTCTGTGATGGGACGCATTTTGAAAAACGTCAACTACCTTGGAAATGATACGTATCCAGCAATCATTGATAAAGAGATATTTGATAAAGCTGAAGAAGTTAGAGATAAGCGTGCAAAGGATTTAGGACGAGTGGTAGAGCTTGCCGCTTTCACCTCTCCCCCTCCCAAAGAACGATTTAAAATGAGAAAGGCAGATAATAAGATGCCAGTGGATCCTTTTGAACGAGCAGAATACTTATACAGTCTGATAGAAAGCGAGGAATAAAGTGACAGAGAAAAATATAATGGTTATTCCTGCTCGTAAAAGAGTAGGAAGTACAGCCGCAAAAGAAAAGATAAAGAAACTTCGTGTTGCTGCCTATTGCCGTGTTTCTACAGAAGCAGAAGAACAAAATTCTAGCTATGAGGTTCAGGTCGCACACTATACAGAGTTTATAAAGAAAAATAATGAATGGGAGTTTGCTGGCATCTTTGCAGATGATGGTATCTCCGGTACAAACACTAAAAAGCGTGACGAATTTAATCGTATGATTGCAGAGTGTATGGATGGTAACATCGACATGGTTATTACTAAATCCATCAGCCGATTTGCACGTAACACCCTAGACTGCCTTCAATATATTAGACAGCTCAAGGATAAGAACATATCCGTTTATTTTGAAAAAGAGAACATCAACACCATGGATGCCAAAGGTGAGGTTTTGCTGACTATTATGGCATCTTTGGCACAACAGGAAAGCCAAAGCCTTTCACAAAACGTTAAACTTGGGCTACAGTACCGATACCAACAAGGAAAGGTGCAGGTCAACCATAAGCGATTTATGGGCTACACCAAAGATGAAGATGGAAATTTAATCATTGTTCCCGAAGAAGCTGAGATTATCAAACGCATCTACCGAGAATACCTTGAAGGTCAGAGTCTAGTGGGCATTGGTCGAGCCCTTGAAAAGGATGGTATTTTAACAGCAGCGGGAAAACCAAGATGGCGACCAGAATCAGTTAAGAAGATCCTTCAAAACGAAAAATACATCGGAGATGCCCTTCTGCAAAAGACTGTCACAGTAGATTTTCTGACCAAAAAACGAGTGAAAAATGAAGGGCATGTTCCCCAATATTATGTTGAAAATAGCCATGAATCGATCATTCCCAAAGAATTATACTTGCAAGTTCAGGAGGAAATTCATCGAAGAAGCAATATCTACACGGGAGCAGGCAAGAACAAACGAATTTATAGTAGCAAGTACGCTTTAAGTGCCATCACCTTCTGTGGAGATTGTGGCGATATTTATAGGAGAACCTATTGGAATATTCATGGCAGAAAAGAATTTGTCTGGCGATGTGTGACTAGAATCGAGCAGGGTCCTGAGATATGTAAGAACCGAACCGTAAAAGAAGATGAACTCTATGATGCTGTAATGACTGCAATTAATAAACTGCTTGCAGGTGGCAACAATATAATAAAGACACTGGAAGAAAATATTCATGCGGTGATTGGTGAAACGACAGAATACCAAATTTCAGAGATTAACAACTTACTGGAGGAAAAGCAAAAAGAACTCATCAAGCTGGCTAATAAGGGTCAAGATTATGAACATCTAGCAGATGAGATTGATGAGCTGAGAGACAAGCGACAGCTCCTTTTAGTAGAAGATGCCTCCCTCAGTGGCGAGAACGAGCGAATCAATGAGCTGATTGAATTTATCCGCAAGAACAAATTCCGTACCTTAGAGTACGATGATAAGCTTGTAAGGAAGATAATCGAGAATGTCACAGTCTATGAAGAACACTTCGTCATATCCTTTAAATCTGGTATTGAAATTGAAATATGAAAACCAGAAGTAAATAGCCCATGACTCTGAAGTAGAGTTGTGGGTTTTCTTTTGCTTGCTGATTATAATAATATTTTAATAACTATTGTATTTATCAACCAAACGGTTTATAATATTCTTAGCGTAAACTTGGAGGTGCTGTATGACTACGGCAGAAATGATTAAAGAACTGTGTGAGCAAATGAATATAAGTGTTTCCGAACTTGCTAGACGTATTGGTCAGACTCCACAGAATTTTAATAAGAAATTAAAACGTGAAACTGTAACCTTGGATGAATTGAAAACCATAGCTGATGTTTTGGATATTAAATTTGAGCAGACTTTCATTCTGCCCGATGGCAATGAAATAAAGACAGGTAATGAGTAAAGGAACAATTATACCAAATACTACTAAATGAAGAGGAGCTGTGATATGAAACCAATTAGTCTGACAGAGCAACTAATGTTTAATACTGTAAGGATAGAAGCTCATGATGGTTCCTCAGGAACTGGATTTTTCTTTAATTTTAAGGAGGGTGAACTTACTATACCTGTTCTTATTACAAATAAACATGTTGTAAATTGCAATAGAAATGAAACCGTAAAGTTCTTTTTACATTTGAGTGAAGAAGATGGGACAACCACGGAAAACTATGCTATTACATTACAAACAGAGTGGTTTTTTCATTCTGAAAAAGATATGTGCTTCACATTTATTAACCCAATATTTGAGGAAGTAAGGAAGCGAACAGGAAAACAAGTATTTTATGTAGCTAATGAAGAAAGCTTGATTCCTAATAAAGTAAAACTAATGGAATTGAGTGCTTTAGAAGAAATTGTAATGATTGGATATCCTATTGGGTTATGGGACAGTAAAAACAATTATCCGATTTTTAGAAAAGGATATACAGCGTCTCACCCAGCGTACGATTTTAACACAAAAGGAATAGGACTAGCAGACATTGCCGCTTTTCCAGGATCATCTGGATCACCAATTTACATCTTAAATGAAAATGGCTATTCTGATAAAAAAGGTAATACTTATTTAGGTGCTAGAAGAATAATATTTTTAGGTATTTTATATGCTGGCCCAACGATGAATGCTAATGGAGAGATATCGGTTGTTGATATACCTACACAACAAAAGGTAATTAGCAGAACATCTGTAATGACTAATTTAGGTTATTATATTAAGTCAGAAGAATTATTTGAGTTTAAAAATCTAATTAGAGAAAAGATCAAGCAACAGAATGCCAATTAGAGATTGATGCCCTATTTCAGAAATAAGAATAGTATGCATTAGGAACCAGTTACCCCACTCTCATATGATTTTGTGCATGACGTATATTTACATATAAATCCAATGTTGGTGCATAGATAAGAATTTTATGTTTGGATCAAGCAAAGATGTTTAAAATTCTATTTAGAAGATGTAAGTTTGAACATTTTTTATGGTATGCGAATAGGTAGATTTTAAGTCAATACTGGTTCTTTTAGTGGCTTAATATATAAAAACAAATTTATGAGGAGATGACTTATGAAATTATACTCTGAAAGACATGGTATAAGAGCACCACAGGAAAAGACATATTCTATTAATAGAGATATGTATTCGTTGCTTTTAGATTGCTGCAAAAGATATCAAAAAAATTTAACACATATTTTCACTCTAAATTGTCATCACGACTTTACAGATAGCGACTATGTTGCATTTGATGAAAAAGGATTTACAACTAGAATTAAAATAAGAATACCATCTCTCTTTCGGGATGATTATGACAGGATTTGCACACCGCAATATGAAGATGAATACGACCAGTATGCACTTTTGGACCTTATTGAATTTTTTGCACAAAATATTGAGGATATCTCAGAACGATGGAATAATGACAGATACCGAAACTACCAAACGATAGATTGTCTTAATTCTTCAGATGTATTTGCAAATTTTCAAGAGACAATAAATGAAATATTCTCTGAGTCTGGGCTGCTATATGAACTTACGGACGAAAAGATTATTGAAAGAATTGTTGAGAACAGCCCACTTACAACAGAAATAGAAAATTCTTTTACATCGGTACATGAGCAAGGCACAAGAGAGTTGTTGAAAGATGCCGTTGCATTATATAAAACACCAAACCCTGCAGCTCGGCAAGATTCAGTCGAAAAGATATGGGATGCATTAGAACGCTTAAAAACTTATTATACAACATTAGATAAGAAACGTTCATCAGAAAAAATAGTGAATGATATGGCAAACGGGAATGATGGTTTTGTAGATTTATTTAGTGCTGAATTTAAGGCCTTGACGGACATTGGAAATAAATATCGCATACGTCATCATGAAACTAATAAAATTGATATCACTGATATCCGTTATTACGACTATCTTTTTAATCGGTGCTTATCATTAATTGCTTTAGCTATACAATATCTGTCACGAGAACAGTGCTGACATAAGTGCATTGCGTTTACTAAATTATTAGTATGTTCCACTAACTAGAGCCAACCTTCGATATGTTTCTCTGTATGGCTTCTAATAAAAAATAGACTGCAAGAATCTTGAAATAATAGAGTATTTATAAGGGATGATAAAAACTTAGGGAGGAATCGTAGAGAATGGAAGTTAAAATAATGGAGTGGAATATAAACCAAAGGGGTAGAACAGGGAAAACAATACCCTTATGGATATTAGATAAGGTTCCGGATGATATTAATATTATTATCCTAACAGAATTTAACTGCCGTGCAGAAAATATTAATGAATTTTATACAAGAATGGAATGCATGGGATTTTATTACGTCACTACTAATTATTCTTTTAAATACGCAAATGATATTTTTATTGCCATTAGGGATAAAGGAATTAGGGTAGAATCTATATCTTATTTCAAAGCATATCCAGACGAACCAAATAGCACTTGTTGTATAGACTGGGATAGTATTCCGGAAAATTTAAGAATTGATGTTATCATTGACAATAACCTCGTAACTATCCTAGGTATTAGAATTAAAGAGTTAAAAGTTGATTATGATTCCCGTCGAATCGAAATGGAAACCGTAATGAAATGGGTCAAAGAAATCTCAAATCCTATAGTTATATTAGGTGATTTCAATAACCTACGTGATAATACCCCAATAGCAGAGTGGAATTTAAATGTCTTGGATAATTTATTGGGTAGCGATTTTATTCGTACAACACCTACTAATCATTCGTGGGGATTGGCATATTTTAATGGACAATTTGATGGGTACATTAAAAACGATCATATAATCTGTAAAAATATTAGTCGATGCACAGTTGAACAATATGACTCGAATTTTGCTAAGCATTATCGACTAGACGTTATTGATAAATTTGGCAAACAAGAATTAATAATACCTGTTGGTGAGCCCGATCATGGAATTCTGTTTGCCAAAATAGAACTTTAGTTTAAGTTTATTGATATGTTCCCACAAACGACAGCCAATCTTGGATATGTTTCCAAGTACGAGCCTCAATAAAAAAAGAGATTTAAACGATAAGGTTGATAGCTATCAATTCAACTCCAAGCATGTTGAGTGTGTTGTGAAATTAACGAAATAATATAAAACGTATAGTCATTTGACTATACGTTTTATATTGATTGAAAGAATTAAATAAATATTTGAATGCACTAGTGATAAAGAAAAATATATATTCAAAGCATTTGTCATATAGATACTTTAACGAATATAATAAATATATTAGTAGATTAAAGAGTTGATATTATGAAAAGAATCATTCACATCGATATGGATGCGTTCTATGCGCAGGTGGAACAGCGGGATAATCCTGAACTTAAAGGTAAGCCTGTTATCGTTGGTGGTAAGAGTCGTAATCGTGGCGTTGTGGCGACAGCGAGTTATGAGGCGAGGAAGTTTGGTGTGCATAGCGCGATGCCGACGTCTCGCGCATATCAGTTATGTCCAGATGGTTATTATGTGAGTCCTCGGTTTGATGTGTACAAGTCTGTGTCACAGCAAATTATGAATGTCTTCAAGAGTTACACGGATATTGTGCAGCCGTTATCGTTAGATGAGGCATACCTCGATATCACGCATCTCGTACGTCCGGATCTTGGTGCCAGCCAAATTGCCGCGTCTATTAAACGTGATGTATATGAGGCAACACATTTGACGTGCAGTGCGGGTGTTTCTTATAATAAGTTTCTGGCTAAAATCGCTTCCGGTATGAATAAGCCGAACGGATTAACCGTCATCCATTATAATAACGTGCAGCAAATATTAGATGCGTTGCCGATTGGTGAGTTTCCGGGTGTCGGTAAAGTGACTGAACAGAAGATGCATAAGCTAAAGATAGCAACTGGCAAAGACTTACGTCAGTTATCCGAGATTGAACTTATTGAACAGTTCGGCAAGAAAGGGTCAAGCTTATATAACAAAGCACGTGGTATTGGCACTGATATTATAGAGGTCGAACGTGAACGCAAGTCAATCGGTAAGGAGACAACATTTGCGCATGATAAGAATGATGAATCCTATATTTTACGCGTAATGAATGAGCAGACGGAGAAAGTCGCAGCGAAGCTTCAAAGCATGAATAAAGTGACTGATACGATAACGGTAAAGATTAAGACAAGCGACTTTGAAAGCCATACGAAGCAGACGAAGCTGCTCGATTTTACTGATCAGGCAGATAAGATATATGCAACAGCTGTTTTGCTCTATACAGATTTAAAGCTAGAAAATGAAGAAATCCGTTTAGTCGGGGTTCAGGTAGGGAATATAAAAAATAAAGTGTACGAAAATCTAACGATATATGATTTTCTCTAGAAATGAGGAACAATTATGAAATTCAAATTTGCGATTATTGGAATAACCGCACTGCTTATCGTGATGTATGTGATGCATGTCATTGAAAGTGGTTTTGATATATTACCGTTACTCGGCATTATTGCTGTAGCGGTATTTTTATTCTGGGTCGACCACAAATTAGAGCGTCCTGTAACGAAGCAGAGTATTAAGAAATCAATTAAAGAAACAACGAAAAAGTAGCATTCGAACATGAATGCTACTTTTTATATGTCATAAAAGGCAATTAAGCTTTTCAGTTTATCATCATCGATGAGCATAATTTCTTTACCGAGCGCAATTTTATTACGTACGATGCCCTCTTTTTTTGAAACCCCTTGCTTAGATTTACCCATAATAAAGATATCTATTGTATCTATTTCTTCTGTATATATACCGCCGTTATTCACGATATACTGTACGATGTCTTTACGTTTCTTGTGCAGTGTACCTGTTATTGCGATGCGCTTGCTATAGAAGAGATGATCTTTATTTACTTTAGATGTATCAGGCGTGATATGATTTAAATCTGTCTGATAACGTGACATTTGTGCACGCTTTGACGTAAGCGACACGTTGCTAATGTATTTCTTGCGTCGCTTATAAGTTAAATATTGATTGAGTGACTCATAATTCTTCAACAATCGCACTGTAATCATGGCACATGCTTTTGCATCGTTTAATGCGTGATGATGACCGTGGAAATTCAGGTTATAATAGGCCATCATATTTTTTAAGCTGTAGCTGTGGTTTGTAATCGTATCTCTCGCCATAATGCAAGAACAGAAGTAGGGTAGCGTCGGCATTTCAAAGTGATAACGTTTGATCGATGCATGGAGGACTTTCATATCAAACTGTGCAAAGTGACACACGACTGGTAAGTCTCCGATGAATGACAGCATGTGAGGATAGACGGTTTCAAATGTAGGTGATGTAGCAACATCTTCAGGTTTTATATTATGGACGTTTATATTTGAAGTATTAAAGTTTGTTTCGGGATTTACGAGCGTATAGAAAGTTTCTGTCATCATATTATCTATAACTTTTACCATACCAACACTACAAATTGATGCAGCATTATGGTTTGCAGTCTCGAAATCTAATGCAATAAAAGAATTCATGTATACTCCTTTGAACTTATATTTTATTTATTCAGAGAATAAAGAGTTATCTTTATAATAAAAGGGAATAGATTAATGGATATGAAAGTAATATTACATGATTTCTGCTGGAATCTGTAATCATTTGACTTGTGAATAAACTGGGAGGATATTATGAAGAAGATTTTTTTAATCAGTAGTGCCTTTGTTGGTGTTATTGTAGGCGCTGGATTTGCATCAGGGCAAGAGATACTGCAGTACTTTACAAGCTTTGGAGCAATGGGGATATTCGGTGCGATTGTATCAACCATATTATTCGCGTACATCGGGATGATTCTCGTCTGGGCAGGTAGCAAGACAGAAGCAGATGACCATCAAATTGTGATTCAAAGATTGACAGATTATCCTGGAATCGGAAAAGTGTTAGCTTGGATAATAGATGTTGTACTGATTATTACGTTATTTAGTTTCGGTGTTGTGATGCTTGCCGGTGCTGGTTCTAACTTAGAACAGCAATTTGGCATACCGACAGCTTATGGAACAGCATTAATGGCATTAGTCGTAATTATCGCTGGAATGCTTAAAATTGACCATATCGTAAAGGTTATCGGTAACATTACACCATTTCTAGTTATTATGATTGTTATTATTTCGATTTATTGTATCGTGACATTAGACACACCCTATGCAGAACTAGATTACATTTCAAATACGGTAACTTCACCATTCCCACATTGGATTATTGCAGGTGTGAACTACGTATCGATGAACATAGGACTGGGTGCTGCAATGGCAATTGTTATCGGGGGTTCTGAAGGCAATAAACGTGCCGCTGCACTTGGAGGGTTAGTCGGAGGACTTGTATTAGGTTTACTGATTATACTTAGTCATCTTGCAATATTCTCTAAAATCGAAACTGTTAAAGACTTACCGTTACCGATGCTCGGTATTGTAAATGAAATCTCACCAATACTTGGTATTGCAATGTCGGTTATCGTGTTTACGATGATCTTTAACACGGCTCTTAGTATGTTCTATGCTTTCTCAGCACGTTTTACGACAGTAGGTACAGTGAAGTTTAGAGTGTTCTATATATTAGCAACACTTACAGGTTTCGGATTAAGTTTCGTAGGATTTACGAAACTTGTGAACAAAGTATATCCGATACTCGGCAACATGAACTATTTATTGATTATCATCATAATGCTCGCTCCGCTGAAATTAAGGATGAATAACAAGAATAAGCAGCAGGCTTAATAAGCTTGAAATGCACCCCAAAAGTCAGATCTAAAATCTAACGTTTGGGGTGCATTTCGTTGTTTACTGGTCGCTATATTATTCAGCCTGAAATTCTCGTTTACCAAGTTCCTTCTCATATAGATAAAGTGCATTTGCATCATCTTTAATACGACGAATATAGTCAATATGCTTCTTGAACATCGCTTCTTCTTCAACTTGCTCATCTAAGAACCAGTTTAAGAATGAAATTGTTGCATACTCATTATCATTTTTTGCGAGCTCAGCTAGGTTATAGAAATTCTTTGTCACTTGCTGCTCTTGTACAAGCCCTGCCTCAAAGGTATCAAGAATTGTAGCAAAGTCATTCTTTGGTGCTTTGATTTCTGAGAAGATGGCATGCTGATCACGGTCGTTTAAATAGTTATAAATCTTAGTTCCATGGAAACGCTCTTCTTCAGCTTGTTGTTCATAGAAGTTGGCAAATCCATCATAACTTTCTTTAGCACAGTATGCAGCCATTGCCATATAAGCATGTGCAGCCTGGAATTCTTCGTTCATCTGTTTGTTTAAAGCATCTGTTAATGTTTGAGATAACATAGTATGACCTCCTTTAGTTGTTACAGTTATTATAATATAGTTTAAATGGTAAATATAATAATATGGTATAACATTAATAATTATAAATACAAATGTAAATTGATATGCGAATAATTTGTATGATGATATAATAAAGTGTTGAATAAGGAGGTACGTATGAAAAAATTTGTTGCTATAAATGTTGCGAAAGTCGCAAGGAAATTAAGTATCATGGCGGGGAAGCGTGGTACGGATTTACCTGGTCAAGTCGCACGTAAAATTGACTCAGATATATTAAGAAAATTAAGTGCACAAGTTGACGAAGTTGTGTTCATTTCAGGTACGAATGGTAAGACGACGACGAGTAATCTGATTGGGCATACGCTAAAGACGAATGGTATACGCATTATACATAATACAGAAGGTGCCAATATGGCAGCAGGTATCACGTCGAGCTTTATCGTACAGTCTTCTAAAGATACGAAGTTAGCAATAATAGAAATTGATGAAGGTTCTATTCCACGCGTCTTAAATGAAATGACGCCGACGAAGATGGTGTTCACAAACTTCTTCCGCGATCAGATGGATCGTTTCGGTGAGATTGATATATTAGTAGATCGTATTGCTGACAATATTAAAGGTAAAGGCATTGAACTGATACTCAATGCAGATGATCCATTTGTATCACGGTTAAAGATTGCAAGTGACGACGTTGTATATTATGGCATGAAGAGTCATGCCCATACATTTGAAGAAAGTTCTATGATCGAAAGTAAGTACTGCCCGAACTGTGGAAAGATGCTGATATACGACTGGATTCATTACAACCAGATCGGACACTATCATTGTTCATGTGGTTTTAAACGTGAACAACCGAAATATGAAGTAGAATCATTGAATGAGAATCCATTTTTAAATCCTGTCATTAACGGCTATACATTTAATATGCAGATTGCCGGAGACTTTAATGTATTCAATATTATTGCAGCATACAGTGTGCTGCGTGAACTAGGATTAAATGATGAGTCGATTGATAAAGGATTTAGCACATATCAATCTGACAATGGTCGTATGCAGCGCTTTAATACAGGGAGTAAATCTGCAATTATCAATCTAGCGAAGAATCCGGCAGGACTTAATGCCAGCCTTTCTGTAGGTGAGAAGATAGAAGGCGCTAAAAGTTACATTATCAGCTTAAATGACAATGGTGCAGATGGCAGAGATATATCATGGATCTGGGATGCGGATTTCGAGAAGCTTGCGCGTCAGGACATTCCTTATATTATGTGTACAGGAAACCGTGCTGAAGAAATTGCATTAAGACTGAAATATGCAGAAGTGGATGCACAGATTGAAGTCGATCAAGATATTAGACGCGCAACAAAGACAATACTTGAACGACCGGAGTATACAGTATGTATTCCGAACTATACCTCTTTAGAACCGATGCATCAGACACTTACAGCATACTTTGAAGGAGGGCATAAATAATGAGTAAAGCGATAGAAATATTTCATTTTATGCCGGATAAACTCAATTTATATGGCGATATCGGAAATATTATTGCACTTAAAAAACGTGCAGCGTGGCATGGCATTGATGTAAATGTCACGGATATTAATACGACAGCAGGAATTAAGATCAGCGATGCAGATCTACTATTTATTGGTGGCGGAAGTGACCGCGAACAGAAAATTGCAACGGATGATCTATTCCGTGTGAAAGATGACTTTAAAGCAGCGATAGAAGATGGTATGCCCGCACTTACGATATGTGGGGGATATCAGTTCCTTGGTGAGAAGTATATCACACCAGACGGCCAGGAATTACGTGGACTGAATATATTAGATTTCTATACAGAATCTAAACCAGAACGTTTAGTAGGCGATATTGTTATTGAGTCTGAAACATTCGGACAGATTGTAGGATTTGAGAATCATGGCGGCAGAACATATCATAATTATGGAACACTAGGACATGTCGTCAGTGGATTTGGAAACAACGATGAAGATAAAGAAGAGGGTCTCCATTATAAGAATCTATTAGGGACGTATCTGCACGGACCAATATTACCGAAGAACCACGAAATTACTGATTATTTATTGCGCACAGCATGTGAACGTAAAAATATGCAGTTCCCTGAAATCAAGCTGGATAATACACGTGAAGAAGCAGCGAAGCAAGTCATTGTAAGAAGGTTACTCGAAGAAAAATAACTGAGATTAAGTAGTAGTGAGATGCTACTAATACACGCACGATGTGGAAATTATTATTTTCTGCATCGTGTTATTTATTTAAATTGAAATATCACTAACGAAGTGATTTTTGTGACAAATTAAAGAAGAATCTTAAAGATGTATTTTAAATATATCTTAAGGGTGTATAATAAAGGTGTATTAAATAATAAACCGGAGTGATGATCATGATTACAGCAAATATGAAAGTATCAGATATCGTTAAACAATTACCTAAAGCTGCGGACATATTCAGAAAAAATCGAATTGACTTTTGTTGCGGAGGTGATATTTCGCTGAGTGAAGCAATACATGAAAAGAGCGCGCCGATTGAAACATTACTTGAAGAAATTAACCAATTAGACAACGAATCAAGTGACGGATTAGGATTAGATGTACAATATTTAGATAACAGAAGTTTGATTAACTATATCCAGAATAAATATCATAAACCGCTCGAAGAAGAGTTCAGAAACTTAATGCCGTACATTACGAAAGTGGCGAAAGTACATGGGGAGCGTCATCCACATTTAATTGAAATGAAGACTTTAGTGATGAAGTTAAGAGATGAACTCATTGAACATACGAAAGACGAAGATGATACTGTATTCCCATTAATTATCGAATACAGTGACAATCCCACAGAAGAGTTGCGCGCTCAGCTAAAACCACATATTGATGAGCTTGAAAGTGAACATGACGGTGCAGGGGGTATGCTTAAACGACTACGTGAAATTACGAATGACTTTACACCGCCATTGGATGCATGTGGTACGTACAGAGTTGTTTATCAACGATTAGCCATGCTTGAACGAGAGACATTCCAGCATGTACACCTTGAGAATAATGTATTATTTGAAAGACTTTAGATTTGGTGCGTGTGCGAGTATGCGTGAGTGTCCGAAAAAGTGACACCCGCACATGAAGATAATGCCGAGTGTCCGAAAAAGTGACACCCGCACATGAAGATAATGCCGAGTGTCCGAAAAAGTGACACCCGCACATAAAAATAATGCCGAGTGTCCCAAAGAGTGACACCCGCACATAAAAATAATGCCGAGTGTCCCAAAGAGTGACACCCGCACATAAAAATAATGCCGAGTGTCCCAAAGAGTGACACCCACATATAAAAGTATCCGTGAGTGGCCAATCCTCGGCCATTCATATAATATTCTCCCAATAAAAATACGGAACGTCTACAACGAGACGTTCCGTGTTTTTATTTCACTCTATTTGGATGATCCATCAGTAATCTGTTAATCATCAATATTTCATAGATGTAATGGCTGCGCATTTGATTATCATCAAACTCTGTCAAATGCTTCACGCTCATCTTAAGCAGACTGAGTGCTTTTCTGTCTGGTGTGTACGTACGATTCTCTCCAAACTGTTTGAACGCATTAACTAAATGATTCAGCGCTTCTTTTTCCTGAACAGTTAACGTAAAATATGTCCCATCCGGTAATAAAATCATTTGATTCACATGAAGCTGAATGAGTCTATTAACATCAAGACGATGTTTCAACTGTGTAATTTCATATTTAATCGCTTTATCTTCATGAAATTGAAGTTCTTCTTTTTGATATTGCAGCAACGTATCGATTTTATTAATCAGTTTATTTGATTCTTCTACAAGTGGGGTAGCACTACTTAGATCAGACAATCCAGAATTAATTTCAGTTGCACGTAAAGATAGCATCTTCATTAGCTTGGACTCCAATGCATCGAGGAGTTGAGCGATTTGTATATGATATTTCGGTGGCATCACAAAGAAGTTAACGATACCCGCTGTCGTTAGACCGATTGTCGTTGTAGCAAGCCTGGAGAAGAAATTAAACGCAAAGTCCTGATGAATGTTTGGTACCATCGCTACAGCCGTAAGACTTGCTACAAGGAGACCGTCATAGAGTTTCAGTTTATAGCATACGAATATGGTTGCGGTTGCAGCGATACTATAGCTTAAAGGTGAATCGCCTAAGAAATATGTACTTGTAACTGCGATGAATGCTCCGAGTATTGATGCAGGAAATCTGACGAATGCCTTTTTCAATGAAGCGCGGGCAGTCGGTTCAATGGAAACGATAGATGTAATAACTGCAAAGATCGCAGGTAAATTTAATAATTGACATATTGATGCAGTCAAAAATGTCGCAAGTCCTGTCTTGATTGTTCTTGCGCCGATTAATTTCTTGAACCAGTTAATTTTCATTGTAATCATTCCAATTGTGTAATAGTTTGAGTCTGTTATAATAAACAGTGATGAATATATGATATTGAATTTATACATTATAATCAATACATATCCTTAAATTAAACTGAAAGAAGAGATTATTATGATCGTAAAATCAAAGCAAGACTTAGAAGGCTTACAAGCAATAGGTAAGATCTGTGCGGAAATCCGTGAAACATTGAAAGCGGCCGCAAAGCCTGGTATGACAACGAAAGAACTTGATAATATCGCAAAGGAATTATTTGAAAAGCATGATGCGAAGAGTGCTCCGATTACTGAATATGACTTCCCGGGATATACTTGTATCAGTGTGAATGAAGAAGTAGCACACGGCATACCAGGGACACGTATTATTAACGAAGGAGATCTTGTGAACGTCGATGTTTCAGGATGTAAAGATGGTTATTATGCGGACACAGGTATTTCATTCGTAGTTGGTGAATCTTCAGAGCCAATGAAACAAAAGGTGATTGATGTTGCAGAGATGGCATTTAATGAGGCGATGAAGAAGATTAAACCAGGAGCGAAGTTAAGTAATATAGGTCGTGCGGTGAATGCCACTGCACGTAAGAATGGTGTAACAGTGATTAAAAACTTAACAGGTCATGGCATTGGTAAGAGCTTGCACGAAGAACCACAGCACATTATGAATTACTATGATCCAATGGATAAAGTACTACTTAAAGAAGGAATGGTACTAGCGGTTGAGCCGTTCATTTCTTCTAAAGCGACAATCGTGACAGACGGTAAGGATGAATGGGCGTTTGAGACGAAAGATAAAAGTTTTGTCGCACAAATCGAACATACAATTGTCGTTACAGCTGAAGGCCCATTGTTTTTAACTAAATTAGAAGACTAGTCCTAAAGTCTGAGAAAAGAATCGTTCCAGAGCCGCTTTTTATGGCTTTGGAACTTTTTTATAATTAGAGTACTAACCGTAGGAGGAAGTACTATGCGAAAGATTAAAATGCATCTCAATAGAACTGTCAAACGATGTATAGAAAATACCTTTTACATACAAATTGCCGCGAGCTATAAGAAGATTTCAGATATTAACTTACTTAAAAGTATGAAGCTGAGTGAAGTTGTTAAGTTATCGTGTGAGAAAATACATGTACAAGAGGAACTTGACGCGCTTGAGTCCGCTGTTTCTAATAAGCTATTACACAATCGCACGCCACTAGTTCAGAGAATTAACGACCTTGATCATGATATTGATGAAATTGAACAATTGCTTGCAAATTTAGAGATTGAAAAGCAAAATATACAGTATGAAATATTATTGTTATCGAACGTAAAACCATAAGGATGTGACGCTTTGAAGCAAATTGTAAATTCTGAAATGTTAATCGCATTCTTCACATTAATACTGCTTTCAAATATTTATTATATCTTCTTCGTAAAAATCGGGATGCTGCTTGTTATCGTAGCAGGTTTGCTCATGATATACTTTAGCACGATGATGAAAGAGAATCTAAGGGGGCTCATCATACTTTGGATTGGCGTTATTATGCTGTTATTCGGCATGTTATCCAATCCATATACTTTAATTGTAATCTTTCTGTTTATCGTTATTGTAGCAATCCGTTATATCATCTATAAGAAACAACCGATGGAAGTTATCCAGACGAAGGATGACAGTATGTCGATTCATAAGCAGTCACTACTAAGCTTTCAATCGACACCTGATAAAGTATACAAGTTTGAAGATATGAACTTACAGCATTTTGTCGGAGATATGGACATCGATCTTACACAAGCTGCTAACTTAAAACAGTCGAATATCATTGTGATTCGCAACGCAATCGGAAAGACGACGATTACAGTACCACATCGTTATCAAGTGAAGGTGGATTACACAACGCTATACGGACAGCTCAACTTTAAAGAGCATTATGTGAAAAAAGCGCGTAACGAACGTGTAGTATACGAAACTGAGAAGTACCCAAATGGCATTGAAATTAAACTATTCGTATCGTCAATTGTAGGAGATCTCGAGGTGCAGTACCGATGAATAATTATACGAAGATGATCGGAACGATGCTCATACTTGTCTATAGTTTAGCGGTTGTGTTCTTTATTCTAGACCGAATATTCGTCAACATCATATACTTTCAAGGAATGCTATATACACAAATTGTCGGTGTACCCGCCTTTTTATTTTTAAATGTAACGGTTATACTTGCATGTATTATTATGGGCTCCATCGTTGCATATCGCCAGAACGAACAACTTATGCGTATTAAAAATGAAATTGAACAAATTGAAGACGGGATTCAAATTAATACCGCAATTAATCAGAATGTGGAAGTCATTGACGTACTGCATGCAATTAATGAAGTAAGCCTATCGATGGCTAATATTAAACGACAGAATCAGCTTGTTACTAACGATGTACATAAGATAAACGAAGAGACAGTGAAACAAATCGTTGAAGAAGAACGGCAGAGGCTCGCACGAGAGTTACACGATTCTGTGAGTCAGCAACTGTTCGCCGCATCTATGATGTTATCTGCCCTAAAAGCAGGCACGCATGAAGAGAAAGTGAAATCGCAGCTCGAATTACTGGATAAAATGTTACGAGAAACACAGCTTGAAATGCGTGCGTTGTTGCTACACTTACGACCAATCGGACTGAGGAACAGAACGCTCGAAGAAGGCATTCAGCAACTACTAAAAGAATTAAAACAGAAGATACCACTACATATCACATCAGATATCGAAGACATACAGCTCGAAAAAGGTGTGGAAGATCATCTGTTTAGGATTGCTCAGGAATCCATTTCTAATACATTAAGGCACGCTGAGGCGACGCAGATTGTTATCGAACTATTCAAAACGGGGAATAAAGTAATACTCAGGTTAAGCGACGATGGCAAAGGGTTCGATATTGAGCGTGTTGACGATTCAAGATACGGACTTAATACGATGAAAGAACGAGCGCTCGAAATTGGCGGCACATTTCAAATTATATCTGCACCACAGTCAGGCACTCGTATTGAAGTGAAAGTGCCATTAGAGGAGGCATAACATGCGCGTAATATTTGTAGACGATCATGAGATGGTCAGAATCGGAATATCAAGTTATTTATCGATGCAAGAAGGCATTGAAATTGTTGGAGAAGCATCAAACGGTAAAGAAGGGATAGAGAAGACGTTAAATCTTAAACCGGACGTTGTACTTATGGATATGGTAATGAATGAGATGGACGGGATTGAGGCGACAGCAAAAATTAAATGTCAAATGCCAAAGGTGAAGGTTGTAATGCTTACGAGCTTTATAGAAGATAAAGAAGTGTATCGAGCGCTAGATGCGGGTGTGGACAGTTACATATTAAAGACGAGCAGCGCTGAAGAAATAAGAGATGCGATTATTAAAACATATCAAGGTGAGTCTGTATTTGAAAAAGAAGTAATGATGAAAATGCGCGCACGTATGAACCAGAAGGCAGAACTACATGATATGTTGACAGAACGCGAGAAAGAGATATTATTACTGATTGCAAAAGGATATTCTAACCAGGAAATTGCAGATGCAAGCCATATTACGATTAAAACGGTGAAGACACATGTGAGCAATATACTGAGTAAACTTGAAGTACAGGATAGAACACAAGCAGTCATCTATGCATTTCAACATGATTTAATAGAATGAAAAAGAGTGAAATGCGGACATCCGCATTTCACTCTTTTCATTGTACATTATCATAACCATTAATCAGTAACTCTACTTCACCTGTAAGCGGTTCGATGACGAGCCCGTGTACCGGTACTGAACGATCGAATAATGGATGATTATAAACCATTTTAACGTTTTCACGTACGTTCTCGTTCACATCATTAAAGCCGCTTAAGAAATGGTCTACGTCGATACCAGAGTGAATAATCGTATCCATCACTTCTTGTTTGATACCGCGATTAATCATGGTTGATTTAACTTTATCAACATCAAGACCACCCATCCCACAATCTTTATGACCCATAATAATAATTTCTTCAGCTCCTAATGCATAAATGCCAACAAGTAAGCTACGCATCGTAGAACCATAAGGGTGTGTAATTGTAGCTCCAGCATTCTTAACGGTTTTCACATCGCCGTTTTTAAGCCCAAGTGCTTTCGTTGATAATTCTTGTAACCTTGTATCCATACATGTTAATAGTACAGCCTTCATGTCTGGCACTTTAGACGTTTCATATTGTGTGTAGTCTTTGTTTTCTACAAACTTTTTATTAAATTCAAGCATGTTTGATAATAAAGTCAACGTTATCCCTCTTTCACTATTATTGATTAGAACTTAGTTTCTTTTCATGAATTATAGCATTAATCTGTGAACCAATAATAATGATAAAACCTGTTAAATATAACCATAACATTAAGACGATGATTCCTCCGATACTACCGTAAGTCTTAGAGTAGTTACCAAAGTTACTTACATAGTATCCAAATAGGAAGCTTGCACCAATCCAGACAATCGTTGCAAACAAAGCACCTGGTATAACAGATTTAAATTGAAGTTTAATATTCGGGGCAATCGCATATAATGTCGTAAATACTATAAACGTAATAATCAGTGGAAGTGCGACTTTAACAAGCGAGAAGATCCATTTAAATTGTGATTCTAGCCCGAACTGACCAAATAAATAATTGCCAATTTGTTCACCGAATACAGGTAATGCTAATGCAACACCAAATACAAGCACCATCACCACTGTAAATAACACACTAAGTAACTTTGATACGATAGGATTACGGGCATCTTCAACTTCATAAGATACATTAAATGCATTCATTAGTGCTGTCATGCCGTTAGATGCTGACCAAAGTGCTGCGATTAAACCGAATGATAGTAATCCACCGTTTGCGTTGTTCATCACATCAGAGATTACATCGGTAATCATATTCGCTGCATCTCCAGGGGCATTCTTTGCAATCATATTCGTGATTGTTTCAGGGGACACTTTAAACAATGGGACTAATGTCAATAGGAAAATCAGCATTGGGAATAAAGACAGTAAGAAGTAATATGCGAGCTGCGCAGATAATCCTGCAGCATCGTCTTTACCGATTCTAAATAGTAACTTGTTAAAAAAATTACCGTTATGTTTATACTTTGCCGGTTTGTTAATCTTAGAAACGTATAATGTTTCGTCATCTTTCTTAGCTTGCTTTGATTTAAACCTTTGATTGCTTACATACTGCTCATTTTTATTAGATAGTTTATCTTTGTTTTCTACCTCTAAATTATGAGACTCAGGACCTTTTGCAGCCTGAGTCAGAAATTTAGAGGTACTCTTATTGTCCTTTGACATAATTTCACCTCTAAGTATATTAAGTTAACCGTTTGGTCCTGAGATTTTCTTTTGATTTTTCTTTTCGATGAAAGTATCTTTAGCATCTAATATTGCGCGTTCTAGTTCTGGATTGTTACGACGGATTTCATCGATTGTTTCTTTCCAGTATAATAATTCATCTTTTAAATTTGATACTTTGTTTTTTGTAGAACCTTGTGAAGTGATACCGTTTTGTTTCGATTTTGAAACTGAGGTTTTAACAGAGTTACGTGTCTTTCTATCAGCCATTGATACTGCAGCACCGATGACTGCACCGGCGATGACTGCTGGGACTAATTTGTTGTTCATAATATAATCTCCTCTCAAATATAAGAAATGTGCTATCTGCACTTATTAATTATTATATAGCCAAAATGTAGATAGAATAAACAATTAAGAGTAAGTTTTTGAAAATAATTAATTTTAAAGTTAAGAATAGTTTGATAAAATGTTTAGAGAATAAAAAAATTGAAGAGGTGTCCTATGAATAAAGCAGAAATGATCGATGAAATTGTTAAGAAATTAAAGCTCGTAAATATCGGAGTGATCAAGCCAGAATCTATAGATGATAACAAGGTGGATGAGCTGACAGAGATTTATGAGATGGTAAAGAAACGTGATACATTTTCACCGAGCGAAATGTCTGCGCTCACAGATGCACTAGGAAGTTTACGTAAATAAGGGGGATTACAATGTATAAAGAAGAACAATTAAAGCAGTATGCAGCATTACTCGTCAAGGTAGGTATGAACGTTCAACCTGAGCAACGCGTTTATATTCGCGCGACGGTGGACGCGCAAGATTTCGTTCATCTTGTTGTTGAAGCGGCTTATGAAGCGGGTGCCAGCGATGTTAAAGTGAATTATAGTGACGATAAGCTGGCGCAGTTAAACTTCAAGTATCGTAAACAGGAAAGTTTCGAAAGCGTACCACAATATTTAGTGGATGAGCGTATGGATTATGCGAATGACTATGCAGCTCAGCTTGCACTTATTTCATCAAGTCCAGAAAACTTAAAGGATGCCGATCCTAAGAAAGTCTCAGCGAATATGAAAGCATACGGTACTGCTTTTAAAGATTATATGAAGATGATGCAATCAGATCAGTTCAGCTGGACTGTTGCGGCCTATCCATCAATTGCATGGGCGAAGCTTGTATTCCCAGAACTTGATGAAACAGCAGCATTTGAAAAGTTATTAGATGCAATTTTAGATAGCGTACGTATGAATAGCGAGGATCCAGAAGCTGCATGGGCTACGCATAATCATAATCTTCATAGCAAAGCTGATTATTTAAACAATAAGAAGTATGTAGCACTGCGCTATAAAGCACCAGGGACAGACCTTGAAATTGGATTGCCAGAAGGTCATATTTGGTGTGGTGCATCAAGTATTAATAAAGACGGTATAGAGTTCATGGCGAATATGCCAACAGAAGAAGTATTTACTGTACCGCATAAAGATAGAGTAAATGGCTATGTTTCTAGCACTTTGCCACTGAGTTACGGCGGAAATATTATCGATAACTTTAAATTAACGTTTAAGGATGGGCAAGTAGTCGACTTTGAAGCGCAAACGGGTCAAGATATACTAGAAGGACTGCTAAATACAGATGACGCCGCGAAGTATTTAGGAGAAGTCGCGCTGGTACCACATGATTCACCAATCTCTAATTCTAAGATCTTATACTATAACACATTGTTTGATGAGAACGCATCATGTCATTTAGCATTAGGTTCAGCATACCCATTCTGTCTTGAAGGTGGTAAGGAGCTGGATGATGAAGGACTTGAAGCTGCAGGACTGAACAACTCGATTACACACGAAGACTTTATGATTGGCTCAGCACAAATGAACATTTATGGTGTAACATCTGAAGGAAACGAAGAAGAGATTTTCTTAAATGGAAATTGGGCATTTTAATTTAGAGAATTAAATGATAGAATAGGATTACTAATGGGTTAAGAGGAGGATGGACATGTCAGTAGCTATGATGTGGTTTGTACTTATTGCGTTTATCTTCGCAATCTTTGTATTTGGTGGCGTACTAATGATGTTTTTAATTAAAGCTTTTGATTCTAAAGAAGCAGATATCATCGACACACCAGAAGAAGCGTTAGAAAAGAAAGTCTTTGCTGATAACGTTCACTAATAATAATTGAGAGGATACGGATTAAGAATCCGCATCCTCTTTCTTTTTTTTTGATATAATATTGTCAACTATATATGATTGGGGAATAAATATGAGCGAACGATCAAAAAAATCAATGAGTGCATCAAGAACTGTGAAAACACAGCAGATCTTCCCATCGGATACGAATCATCATAATACATTGTTTGGTGGAAAGCTGATGGCGATGATTGATGACGTGGCGAGCATTGCAGCAACGAGACATTGTGGAAGATCCGTCGTCACTGCAAGTACAGATTCTGTAGATTTTCTGCAGCCGATAAGACCTGGAGAAATTGTGTCAATGGTTGCACTTGTGACCTATACCGGGACATCTTCATTAGAAGTTTGTGTGAAAATAGTTGCTGAAAATATATTGGAACAAAGAAAGCATCTGGCGGCGATCAGTTTCTTAACGTTTGTTGCATTGGATGAGCATAATCAGCCGGTTATGGTGCCAGAAGTTATAGCTGAGACTGAAGACCAGGTATGGCTGAATGAAACCGGGAAAGAACGTGCAAAAGTACGTAAAGAACGTCGAAGTAAGAGTAAGGATCTGCATCAGTTTTTCTCGAATAATTTGACGATATAGTATGGAGTGAGTGTCTAAAAAAGTGGCACTCGCGTATAAAAATAAGGCTGAGTGTCCAAAAAAGTGACACTCGCGTATAAAAATAAGGCTGGGTGTCCAAAAAAGTGACACTCGCGCATAAAAATAAGGCTGAGCGTCCAAAAAAGTGACACTCGCGCATAAAAATAAGGCTGAGTGTCCAAAAAAGTGACACTCGCGCAGAAATAACATCACGAGTGTCCGCCAAATGGACACTCATCAAAACAAGCTCAACAAAAAATCACGTAAGGCAGTTATAGCCTCGCGTGATATTTTTTATTTATTATTCATGCGTTTTTCGTTTACTTTAAAGTCGACATCTGGATAATACATGTTCTTCACGAGTAGATTCGGACCGAGACATTTCACTTTCGGGCAGTGACAGTTAATCGTCTGATTGAGAGCACTCTGCTTCCACTTATCGTATACATCCTGGAGTGGTGTATCAATAATATTCTCGATTGTGCCTGTTTCATCTCCAAAGTCTGTAACGATCACATCTCCAGTAAATACATTGACATTCAGTCGTGAACGTCCATCTGGATCATTACGAACTGTAACGTTCTTTGCACTATGGACCTCATCTAAAAATGATAAGTCATCTGCATTCATAGAACATGGTAATATCGGTAACGTACCAAATAACATCCATGTATCCTCATCTCTGAATGATAGTAATTGTCTGATTGCAGTTTTCGTTTCTTCTATTGTTAGCACATTCAAATCACTTGCAAAGTCTGATGGATACATCGGATGTACTTCGTGACGCGCACATTTCATATCGTTGACGATTTCCTTATGAATCTTCTCTAGGTGAGGTAACGTGCTTTTATTGAGCATTGTTTCTGCTGAGACAAACATTCCTGCCTCAGATAAGCGTCGTGCGTTCTCTACAATTTGTTCATATAATTTATAGCGTGCTTTAAGTGGTGGTTTCTTATCCATCACGTGAAAACCGACTTCCGCAAATTCATCGATCGTTCCCCAGTTATGAGAAATATGCATCACATCTATTAAATCTATTAGTGGTTCATAACGGTCGTAGTTTATCGTTAAGTTTGAGTTCATCTGTGTATAGATACCACGTGACTTAGCATATTCAAGTATAGGCGTTACCGTTTCTTTAATCGATTTTTTAGAGAACATCGGTTCTCCGCCTGTGATGCTTAATGTTGATAAGTGTTCTACTTCATCTAAACGTTTAAGTATCGTCGTCATATCAATTGTATCTGGATCCTTGAGTTGCAATGTATAACCGACAGCACAATGTGCACAACGCATATTACATAGTGTTGTCGTCGTAAATTCTATATTAGATAACTTCGTCTCACCAAATTTCTCCACTTCCTTGTATGCTTCCCATGGATCGTTGTGAATTGAAATTTTATCTTTTAAAGCGATCATAATTTGCCTTCTTTCCATTTATTGTCCGTTTACTATTATGAACGTGTAAGGAGTGTTGTCAATAAATACATTGAAAGTTTAAGAAATCTGTTACATAATGAATACATTCATAGAATAAAAAGGAGCACATTATGACTAAAGATTCTTTAGAAGAAATTAAAGTAAAATTAAATGATTTTATGGAGACGATTGATTCGGTAAATCCTGAAACAACAGACATCCATGATATTGATGAATGGTTAGCGTTGCTTGATCAGTTAGAACAGAAAGTAAAATCAATTAAACATTAAGGAGATTATATATGACAGATATACAAGTAAAAGTCGGTCAGCAGTTTCCTTTAACAATTAAGAGACTCGGTATCAACGGAGAAGGTATTGGTTATTTTAAACGCAAGATTACTTTTGTAAAAGGGGCATTGCCTGGAGAAGTCATCGTCGCACAAGTAACAGATATTAACCCGAAATACTTGCAGGCAAAGATGGTTAAGATTCGTGAAAAATCAAATGAACGTGTAAAACCGAAATGTAATGTATTCGATTTATGTGGAGGGTGTCAACTACAGCATCTTTCTTATCGTGGACAGTTAAAGTATAAGAAACAAATTGTTGAAGATGCGCTGACAAAATATGCACCGCACGTGAAGCTCGACAAAATTAAAGATGTTAAAGGTATGCATAATCCTTATACGTATAGAAACAAAAATCAATTCCCTGTAGAAAAGACCGGACGTAAAGTGCGTGCGGGGTTATATAAAGAGCATTCTAATACGTTAATTGATCTGCATGAATGTATCGTGCAGGATAACCGTACAATGCATACGACGAATGAAGTGAAGAAGATTATGAGCGAGCTTAATATCGATGCTTGTAAGAATCCGATGCGCGAAAAAGGTGTGCGCCATATCGTTACCCGTGTGGCACTTGCAACAGGTGAAATTCAAGTTGTGTTCGTCACAAATACAAGACACCTAAAAAAACAAGATCTATTAGCAGAACGTGTGATGCGTCTAGCTGGCGTGAAAAGTGTTGCATTAAACATTAACACGGAGAAAACATCTATTGTTATGGGTGATGAAACAATCGTTATCGCGGGTGAGGAAACAATTCGTGAACAACTACAAGATCATATTTATGACTTATCAGCGGAAAGCTTCTTCCAGCTTAATCCGAGACAGACTGTTGTACTTTATAATGAAGTACGCGATGCAGCAGCACTTACAGGTAAGGAGCATGTAGTAGACGCATTCTGTGGAACAGGTACGATTGGTATATGGCTAGCGGATAATGCAGGTGAAGTACGCGGTATGGATACGAATGAAGATGGTATCGTGAATGCAATATATAATGCTACATTAAATGGTGCAGATAACTGTAAGTTTGAAGTTGGCGATGCATCAGAGAAATTAAATGAATGGATTGAAGAAGGCTTCTATCCAGATGTAATAACAGTGGATCCACCAAGAACAGGATTATCTGAAGAAACGATTAAATTAATCAATGAAATCAAACCGAAGACATTCGTCTATACGAGCTGTAATCCTTCGACATTGGCGAAAGACTTAGCGCATTTAACGAAAGCATTTCAGGTGGAGTATATTCAGCCAGTAGATATGTTCCCCCAAACAGCGCAAGTGGAAGCGGTAGTGAAGCTTACACGTAAAAGAAAACTAGGGAAATAATAAATACATTCGTAATAATTCAATGTGGATGTTTTATCATTTCAAAGTGGGGTAAACAATACTATAACGATTTTAGGAGGAGTTTATCTTATGAGTAAGAAAATCGCAGTAGTACTAGATAATTTATTTGAAGACGTAGAATATACGAGCCCGGTTGAGGCCCTTAAGAACGAAGGACATGAAATTACTGTAATCGGTAAGGAAACAGGTATTGTAAAAGGTAAATCTGAAGATACAGAAGTTCAAGTCGACAAAGCAATCAGCGATGTAAAACCTGAAGACTTCGATGCGTTACTTATCCCTGGTGGCTTCTCACCTGATATGTTACGTGGAGATGAGCAAGGTCGTTTCGGTGAATTTACGAAACATTTCGTTCAAGCTGAAAAACCTGTATTTGCTATCTGTCATGGACCGCAATTATTAATCGATACAGATTTATTAAAAGGTAAGAAATTAACAAGTTTCTTATCAGTGCGTAAAGACCTCGAAAATGCAGGGGCTACAGTTGTAGATGAATCAGTAGTTGTGGATTCTAATATCGTAACATCTCGTACACCTGATGATTTAGAGGACTTCAATAGAGAATCATTAAATTTACTTAAATAATGGCATTATTAAAAGGTATCTCGTTAGAGATGCCTTTTTTGTTACGATTATCAGACCTATTTTACAGTTTTTAATCGAAGATTAACACTCAGGAGATATCCTTTCTCGGTCTTAAGATTGATTTTAACCTCTATTTATCAATAATAATTCCTATTCAATATGCGTGATGATATGATATTGACTAAGAGGTGACTGCATGAAAAGAAAAGGTTGTGGATGTTTATCCATTTTATTTATTCCGTTTTTATTATTAACATTTTATATTGGCTTTAATATATTTCAGGGCTATCGTGTTAATATTGATGATCTGCAATCAATTGAACAAAAACAGACGTTCGTTGCGGCAAATAATATGCCAAAACATTTAACGGGTGCATTTGTCGCATTAGAAGACAAAAGATTTTACAAACATACTGGCGTAGACTGGTTAGGTACGACGCGTGCAATAGTTGTCTCATTGAAAAATGGTGAAGCATCTCAAGGTGGCAGTACGATTACACAGCAGTTGGCGAAGACCTATTTCTTTAACAATGAGAAATCGATTTCCAGAAAGATTAAAGAAGTGGTAGTAGCTAAACGCATTGAGAACAATTATTCAAAGGATCAGATATTAAGTTATTATTTAAATACGATTTACTTTGGTGATAATCTGTACTCAGCTGAAGATGCTGCAAATTATTATTTTAATAGGAGTACACATGTGAGTAATGCGTACTATCCACCAGTAACCGTTCTGCAAAGTGCGCTGCTTGCAAGTGCAATTAATGCACCGTCTATTTATCAGATCGATGATTACCACAATGATGCAGCGCTCAAATCCAGAACAGAGTTCACGTTAAATAAAATGTTAGAGCAGAATGTAATAACTGAAATGCAATATAATGAAGCATTAACGGGTTTATAATATAATGAAATACGAGATACTGTCTCGTATTTTTTATTTTTGAGGGCGGTATGATGGAGGGTTATGATGGAACATAAGATTACGAAGATTGAAGTTCAAAAACATAACAAGGATAGATTTAACCTATACATAAACGGCAATTTCTTTGCCGGTATTGATGCAGCGACGTATGTCTATTTTAATTTGAGGAAAGATCTCATATTATCAGATGAAGATCTACGTAATATCGGTGAATATGATGGTTACCGAGTTGCGATTAACAATGCTTTAAACTATTTATCATATAAGAAACGCACAGAATCAGAAGTGAGAAATTATCTCGCAGGCGATGAAGTGCGTAGTGAAGTAATCGAGCGGGTCATTCAGTATTGTAAAGAAAATAAGTATATCGACCATGATGATTATGCGAAGAGTTATATGAATACATTGCTGAACACAACAGATAAAGGTCCTGCAATATTCGTGCAAAACTTAAAGCAGCTCGGCGTTGAACAAGCGATTATAGATAAATATAATGTACAGTTTGAAGGTCTGATCACTTCAGAGCGTATCGATAAGATTGCACAGAAAGTTATGAGAAAATATGAAAAGAAACAATCCGCTAAAATGATTGAACAGAAAATTATTCAAACTCTTATTCAAAAAGGGTATAATTTGGATATTGCAAATGATGTGATGAAAAATGTTAAACTTGAGACAAGTGACCTGGCATTAGATAAAGCATTCGAAAAAACGGTGACCAGACTCGCAAGAAAACATGAAGGTTTCATGCTTAATCAGAAAATTATTCAAAGTTTAATGCAAAAAGGATTTCAGTATGATGATATTATGACAAAGATAAAGGATAGTGGATTAAGTGGAAGAGAAGAAATTGATTGAAATGACGCCGCATGAGTTACAACAGATTACAGCAGATTACAGAGAGCAAGCACGTAAAGCTGAAATGATGGGTATTGTGAATGAATACGAAGTATGGATGCGTAAAGCACTTATTGCAGAAAGCTATTTAGTCGATGCACAGAAAGTACAGCCTGGCAAGGTATATGCGCTCGTAGGAAACGAGCCGGAATACTTTAAGGTAGACCGCGTTAAAGGTGTGTTTGCCTGGGGGTTCAGACTGGGTGGAACACTTGATGAAGAAGGTATCCCGCTTGCATTGCTACAATTATAAGGAGATTGAAAGATGACGAGTGAAATTTTGGTGAGGTTGCTTAATGTTACAAAGTATTTCAGACAAGTCAGTGGTTTTCAGAAGTTCAGAGATTTGATGCTGCCTGAATCAAAGAACCATGTTGTTGAAGTTAAGGATGTAACAATTCATCTCTATCGCGGGGAAATACTTGCTTTAGTCGGCTTACCGAATTCTGGTAAATCCATTATCGGAAAACTTATGGCTAAAGTTGTTGAACCTAACAGTGGTCGTGTTAAGAATGAATATTTAACATTTCTTGCAAGTCATAATCATATATTTGAAGGCAGTACTTCAGTCAGACAACTGATCGAGTCCGTTTTCCTTACGTACAATATGCCGCTTCAATCATACAATGAAAAGCGTAAACATGTGCTCGACTTTGCTGAGCTTGGTGGCAAGGAGAAGTGTTCGATCCAGCAATTAACGATAGAAGAACGTACGAAGCTGCTCGTAAGCCTTGCATATTTTATAAAGCCCGATGTGATTATCTTTGATGAACTTTATCAGTATATGGATAGGGACTTTAAGAAGAAGTTTCATATGGTCATCGATATGTTTAAGAAAGAAAGACGTGCTATCGTGCTGATTGATTCAAATATGGAATTGATTCGAACACGTGCAAACTACATTACATGGATGAGTCATGGGCAAGTAAAGCAATCGGGGGCTCCTGATGAAGTGCTGCCCTTATATCAATCTTATGTAAGTGATTATTATAGTTGCCGTACAGATGAAGAGCGTGAATTGTTTGATCTTCAGATGCGTATGTCACGTAGCCTTAATCACGACAAAGATGAACGGTTAAGTCGTATAAAAAAGTATGGCGGCGCAATCTTTGATGAAAAACTACAGCGTACATTAATATCGACATTGATGTTAATCGCAGGTATTGCAATGATGTTCCTATTGATGATCAATGACATCGGTATGAAGAAAACAGAAGTTGCAGCTGATGAAAAAGGGATTGTAGAGAAAACTGTGGATGAATTTCGTGAAAAGTATGCAATTGGTGTTACGAATAAACCGACCGAACTTCAAGGCGGACAAAAGGTGAAATTACCAGCTGGTAATACTATGACGATTTCTAGTATTGGTGATGAAACATATAAAGTGGATTATCAGAAGAGGACTATGGAAGTTAAGCAGCAGGACATTATATATATTAATCCGGCAGCACTGTATGATGAGTATACAATAAGTGAGCTTGAAGATTATATGTATGACAACTATTCGAACTTCAGGGAATTCTTCAATGGCTACCTCGGGAAGCATCATAGTGTTATCAATAAAGAACTGTACCCTGAAACCAACGATCGATTTAAAATTAAACTCACTAAAAATGAAATCTATCTTCACTTTAATGACTACGATATTATGAATGGCATTAGTTTTCCGATAGTCAATGAAGAAAAGCTGAGACAGAAATTCAATATTAGTACAGAACAATGGATTATTAAATTAGATGATGGCTACGCTATTGCTGACTTCAGCAAAGGCGAATGGCTGATTATACAGATGTAGGTGTTTACATGAATGAAATTTATCTTTCAATAAAATATATTCCGCACACATTAAAAAATGCGTTGCTTGAATTTTATTATAACCAGAAGCTCTATTTATCCTGGCTTGCCTTAAATATTTTTGTAATAGCTGCAACTTTCTTCTATATGAATGTTACGGAGAGTCTTCCGTTAGAACGTATCACAAAAATATGGCAGGTCAGTGGTTATTTAATGTTTATGTGTATCGGTTGCTCGATTTATTATGCGATGAAGATTCTACATACGAGAGGCTATGTACTTAATATAACGAATCTACCGAGTTATGTGCTTATTACAGTACAAATCATGAATTTTATTTTTATATTCATAATTTCTTATATCGTACTGCAGCTTGTTGCATTAGGAAATAAAATTGAATTAACGACAAATATATTTTGTATTCTTTACTTTGTACTGATGACCATTATTTTACTGATGCCTATCTGTACTATAGTCGCACTAGGAGGTCATTTAACCCGTAATATAAAATCGATGATTGTATTGCTCCTGCTTATTATTCTTATCACGTCGCCGATTCTCTGGGTTCCAGGAAACTTGCCAGACTTACTGATGAATATACTGAAACTCAACCCATTCAACTTTGTGATCAATGGAGTACAGGAATCTACGGTGTTTGGCACAAATGCATTTTTTAATCTGCCTTCACAAGTTATTTTTATTTTTGAACTTGTTATGCTCTATACGTGGTTTGATTATTTATTTACGATCTTGAAGGATGAAATTAATATTAATAAAAAAGTCAGTAAAAAAATTGAATCATAGAAAAACCCGAATATCGACGTGTTATTAATAACACGTCGATATTCGGGTTAAATTTTGCTCTTAACGAGCTTACGCTGTAATTTTTCTTCTGAGAATACCCATCCCGTGTAGCTATGTGTGACGCGGTATGCGCTATCCAGGCTGAGAATTGCAACGAATGAATAATGTCCGTTCTTTAAGTAACGTAAATCGATAAAGCGAAGTTCATATCCTGTACCCGTCTCTGTGATTGTATAGCGATATATAGAACTAAAGCTTAAGAATGCACGTAAGTTTCTGTCATGCTTTGCGTGCTGCATCACTACTTTATCTGGTAGTTTCTTACGTACGAACTTATCACTGAAGTGAACACTTCCCTTATAGCTTCTACCGATATAGTCATACTTATCAGTCTGGACAGCAATACGCCATTCAAAGAATCTTATTGTTGGAGCAACAAATGATTTAATGACTGTCTCATCTTTAGGAATACGTAACAGGACGTTCTTCTTAATCATTTGTTGCAGCATACGTCGAATGATATAGTAGACGATAAGGAGTAAGTAGAGACTACCAAACGTAGAGATGGGATTAAAGCCGATATACCATAACAATATTGCAATGATATGTGACATAAATATAATCGGATCAAATGTATTGATAATACCGATTTGTATCCATTTCTTAGTAAGTGGTCGTAACGCCTGAGTCCCATATGAATTAAAGATATCTACAAAGACATGCAGCAATACAGCAATTTGTGCCCACATCCATAGATGGAACGGGGCATCCACTTTAAAAATGAGCATCGCCATAACAGTAAGCACAATTGGCCAGAATAATGTAAATGGTATTGAGTGTGTTATCCCGCGGTGATGAGTGATATATACTGCATTATTACGTAACTTCAGTACGGTATCGATATCAGGTATTTGTGAACCGACCATAACAGTGGTCACAACCGCAGGATACATAGAAGTTACTGCAGGATCGATTGTTGCAAGGCCAGCAAGTGCAACGCCCATAACGACATGAGTGGCAGTATCCATAGTATCATTCCTTTCAAGTTTTATTATAGAACAAATAGAATATAATGATAAATTATTCATGCTTAGAATTTAAATTTTTTTAGAAAGAGGAAAGCAATGTTAAACAAACAGCAATTTTCGCAGCATCTCCTGGATTGGTTTTATAAAAATAAACGAGAGATGCCTTGGAGAGAAACGAAAGATCCATATAAAATCTGGTTATCAGAAGTGATGCTGCAGCAGACACAGGTCAATACGGTTAAACCTTATTATTTGAAGTTTACAGAACGATTTCCTGATATACGGACGCTGGCATCTGCAGAGATTGATGAAGTATCGAAATATTGGGAAGGGCTTGGGTATTATTCTCGTGTACGCAATTTCCATAGTGCAGTAAAAGAAGTACAGGAAAGCTATGATGGCGTGGTACCGAATAATCCTGAAGACTTCTTAAAGTTGAAAGGGGTTGGCCCTTATACGCAAGGTGCGGTAATGAGCATTGCATTTAATCATCAAATACCAGCAGTTGATGGCAATGTCTATCGTGTGTTCTCTAGATTGGATAATGATGATTTTGATATATCGAGCTCATCAGCACGACGTCATTTTGAAGACAAGGTGATGGATGTCATGCCAAAAGCAGCAGGTGACTTTAATGAAGCTTTGATGGAACTTGGCGCGACTGTATGTACACCTAAGGCACCATTATGTATGTTCTGTCCAGTTCAACAACATTGTGAAAGTTATAATGCAGGTACTGTACAGTTAAGACCTGTCAAACTAAAGAAGATTAAAAAGAAGATAGAACATTGGAAAGTGCTTGTGATTATGCATGACGATAAGATATATATTGAGCAGCGACCATCGACTGGATTACTGCAGTCGATGTGGCAGTTTCCGATGTTTAATATCGACACGCATCAAGACACGATTGAAGAACAGCTGAATATGTCGTTATATGTTGAAGATGATCCTTTTATGTCACTTAAGCATCAGTTTACGCATGTGACATGGGATATGGAAGTTTATCGTGCCGTGGCATTAGGTCGTGTAGATGACGCAAAATTTATAGATATAGAGGAGAAGGAACGTTTCAATTTCCCTGTATCGATGACAAAAATATTCAAAAAATATATTGATGAGTTGAAATAGGTTAAATGTGAAAAAAGTTATGTTATAATTTAAAATGCAAATACTAAATATAGGTGGTGTGGAACATGGTCAAAGAATCCATACCAAAAGAAGGCCAGAATGTGCAGATTCAAAGCTATAAACATAATGGGAAAATTCACAGAATCTGGTCCGAAACAACGATTTTAAAAGGAACAAATCATGTCATTATCGGAGGGAATAATCGTACTCTTGTAACTGAGAGTGATGGTCGAACTTGGGTTACACGTGAACCTGCAATCGTCTATTTTCATGCAGAATACTGGTTCAATGTCATCTGTATGTTCCGTGAAGATGGCGTTTATTATTACTGTAACTTATCCTCACCGTTCGTATGTGATAGTGAGGCTATTAAGTACATTGATTACGACCTGGATATTAAAGTATATCCAAATGGTAAGTATCATCTGCTTGATGAAGATGAATATCAGCAGCACATGAAACAGATGAACTATCCCGAAGAGATCGATTTGATCCTAAGGCGAAACGTTGACATTTTGCAACAATGGATTGAAAGAAAGAAAGGACCATTTGCTCCGGACTTTATCAAAGTCTGGCAGGAAAGATTTCATTTTCAAAAGAGAATCAAGGAAGATTAAGGATACGGGGCAGTAATCCTCTTTGTTAAATCCGGACAGTGTGAAGAAAATGTATGTCGTTTTCTGCATTGTTCGGTTTTTTGATTCATTAACAAACAAGAATAATATTGAAGGAGAATAATATGTTAAAGCGCTATATGCAATTTGTAAAACCCTATACGATGCTGATTATCTTGACGATTATTATAGGGATATTAAAGTTTGGAATTCCGTTATTAATTCCATTATTGATTAAATATGTTATCGATGATGTCATCAATAATACATCGATGTCAGTCGCAGAGAAAAAAGAAGCATTACTACAAGCCTTACTCTTATTCGGATTTATCTTCACGGTTATCCGTCCGCCTGTTGAGTATTTCAGACAGTATCTTGCTCAATGGACAAGCAACAAAATACTATACGATATTAGAAAGAAGCTCTATAAGCATCTTCAGGCACTGAGCGTGAGGTTTTATGCTAACAATAAAGTTGGAGAAGTCATCTCACGTGTTATCAATGATGTTGAATCGACGAAAGATTTCATCATCACAGGTCTGATGAATGTATGGCTGGACTTAGTTACGATTATTATTGCACTTGCTATTATGTTTACGATGGATGTCAAGCTGACGCTTGTGTCATTGATTGTCTTTCCATTTTATATGTTCAGCGTCTATTATTTCTTCGGCAACCTGCGTAAACTTACGCGTGAACGCAGTCAGTCGCTGGCAGAAGTGCAAGGATTCCTGCATGAACGTGTTCAAGGTATGACATTGATCAAGACATTTGCTATAGAAGAAGAGGAAAATAAGCGGTTCGATAGACGCAACAAGAATTTTTTGAATAAGGCGATGAATCATACGAGATGGAATGCCAAAAGTTTTGCTGTAATCAATACGATTACAGATGTCGGACCATTGCTTGTAGTAGGCTTTGGTGCATGGCAGGTCATTGGTGGCCACCTTTCAGTCGGTGCATTAGCGGCATTTATCGCGTATCTTGACAGATTGTATGGCCCTTTAAGAAGACTGGTCAGCTCATCAACGACATTAACACAAAGCATGGCGTCGATGGACCGAATGTTCCAGCTCTTTGATGAACCTTATGATATTAAAGATACGAAGAACGCACGTGATATTCAGATCCACCGAGGAGATATTTCATTTAACAATGTTGGATTTAAGTATAACGAAGATGATACAGAAGTATTGCACAATATTAATCTGGATATTAAAAGTGGTGAAACTATAGCGTTTGTTGGAATGAGCGGTGGGGGTAAATCGACGATGATCAGTCTGATACCGAGATTCTACGATGTTACGCAAGGTGAAATCATCGTAGATCATCATCCGATTAAAGATTATACACTGGAAAGCTTACGTACACAGATAGGCATGGTCATGCAGGATAATATTCTCTTCTCTGAATCGATTCGTAATAATATCTTGTTAGGAAAACCTGGTGCCACAGAAGAAGAGATGATTCAGGCTGCGAAACTCGCGAATGCCCACGACTTTATTATGAGTTTACCTGACGGCTACGATACAGAAGTAGGCGAACGTGGCGTTAAGTTATCAGGTGGTCAGAAGCAGCGTGTTGCAATTTCTCGTGTATTCCTGAAGAATCCACCGATTCTTATACTGGATGAAGCGACAAGTGCACTGGACCTTGAAAGTGAAGCGGTGATACAGGAAGCACTAGAGTCTCTATCTCAAGATAGAACAACAGTAATCGTCGCACATAGATTGTCGACAATTACACATGCAGATAAGATTGTAGTGGTTCAAGATGGTGAAATTGTTGAAATGGGTACACACCACGAATTGATGCAAAAGCACGAACATTATTATAATCTCTATTCTATTCAAAACTTAGAAAGTGTTGATTAAGAATTATTTATTTAAATCTATAGTGATTTCAACAAGGTCTATCTGCAAAATTCATTGTTTCCAAAAGAAATGAGTGAGCTGGAAATTGAACGGTCTCTAGTTATGGCAAAGTGATATAGAGTTCCGGAGGAGGCGATTTAATTGGATTTGTCATTTTTGGCATATGATACATTAACAGCAGCACAAGCCTTGCTCGGAAAGTATATCTACACTGAGCAGGATGGTGCTGTTACCGGTGGATATATTACTGAAGTAGAAGCATATCTTGGGGAACATGATAAAGCAGCACATGCATATCAGCTGCGTCGGACTAAGAAGAACGAAATGATGTATCGCGACTTTGGTACGATTTATGTATATACGATGCATGGACATCATTGTATGAACTTTATAACGAAAGATACAGCGCATCCTGAAGGGGTGCTTATCCGTGGAATCGAACCGGTAACAGGAATAGATACGATGATAAAGAGGCGAGGTCGTGAAAATCATCTGACAGACGGACCAGGAAAACTGACACAAAGTTTAGGAATTAAACGAGAACATTACAACGGAACGCGTCTAAATGACGACGGCGTATGTATAAGAGAAGGCAGAACACCGAGAGTAATTACAGCATCAAAGCGTATCGGAATCGATAATAAAGAAGAAGCGGTGGATTATCTCTATCGATTTACTGTAAAAGGAAATCCACACGTATCAAAAGATAAAGTCGTGGTAGAAGAGAATAATGGTTGGCAATGATAAAAGGGAGTGCGATTTCGCACTCCCTTTTATGTTGAACAAATTATAACTCTTCACTATGTTCGATTCTGAATTTCTTATCCTCTTTATGAAACTTATAGAAGCTATGTGTAATACGATCAAGGTGTTCGAGTTTATCACGATAATCAAATAGTGTCCCGATAATTACAAATATATGTTCCTTGCTATATGCATCACTTGGTGTCGTGTTGATCTCTTCAAGAAATGCATCCATGATATTGAGCTTATAAGGTTCGGTTATCCCGGTTTGACAGTCATGTTTTGTAGCGGGCACTTTCTTTGATATCCGCATAAGCAGCTCTTCATGTAGTGTCATTAATTCATCGAGTTCAAATTTAATCTGAACTTTTAGTTCTTCCGGCAAATTAATGACATCATTTTCGTATCTATGCATTTTGCGCAGTACATCATAGGCGCGACGCGTTGCCAGTACAGTCTCTTTAAAGATGATCTTTTTGCGTAGATTCCGAATACTGCCTTTTTTCGTGTATGCACGTTCTTCTTTGTACAAGTTATACTGTTCTTCAAGTTTCTCGATACGACTGCGGATGTTATCTATATCTCTTTTTACTGCATGGAATTCTGTTGAGCCATTAATTTCTAGACGAATCCACTTGAAAATATCACTCGAGATACTCAAACATTGATAATAAATCTTACTTTCGAATTTAGGTGGCAAAAATAATGTGTTCACGACAAACGCACTGATTACTCCAATCATAACGAACGTAAATCTTAAAACAGCAGATTCCAGGAACGCACCGTCCTGGTGGTCCATAATAATGAGCTGAGTGACTACAGCAAGACCTGTAACATGTGAAAGGTTGACTTTCTGTAATATTGAAATCAGCATGATAGAAGTAATGCCGATAATGACGATATGAAAACCAAATAAAGAAGCCATGATTATTGCAAGTACAGCACCTATTAAGTTTCCTTGAAATTGTTCAATAATCGTTTTAAATGATCTGTACACATTGGGTTGCATTGCAAATAATGCTGAGATGCCAGCAACGATAGCGCCTTGCCCATTGATTTGATGTGCGATTAACAAGGCAACGATAATAGCAATTCCAGTTTTGAATATACGTGCACCTAATTTCATATTTTGACCTCATTTATTTATTCGTTAGTACACTTATACATGACATTGCATATTTTTTCAAGCTACATTTGTTTGAAACTGTTTTCAACTGCGATTAGTGTATCTTGAATATCTTGCTCGGTATGCGCGATAGTAATGAACCATGCCTCGTATTTAGAAGGTGCAAGGTTGATTCCTTGATGCAGCATCAGTTTGAAGAATTTGGCGAAAGCTTCTCCATCGGTAGCTTCAGCTTGTTCATAATTCTCTACTTTTTCATCTGTAAAATAAATTGTCATTGCACCTTTAAGACGATTAATATTGGCTTTGATACTATATTTTTCAATCAGTTCATTCATGCCTGTCTCGAGCATCTCACCAAGCTTATCCAGATAATCATAAGTGCCTTCAGCCTTGATCACTTCAAGTAGAGCGATACCTGCCTGCATACTTAATGGATTGCCTGCCATCGTACCTGCCTGATAAGTTGGACCAAGAGGCGCAATATGTTCCATGATATCCTGACGTCCACCGTATGCCCCAATCGGTAAGCCGCCACCAATAACTTTACCGAAAGCTGTCAAGTCAGGTTTTACACCAAGCATGTCTTGTGCACCACCATAGCAGAAACGGAATGCAGTGATAACTTCATCATAGATAACAAGCGCCCCGTGACTATGTACCACTTCATTCACTGCTTCAAGAAATCCAGCGTATGGTTCTACAATACCGAAATTACCGACGATTGGCTCAACTAATACACCTGCAATCTGATCGCCGAAGTGATGGAATGCTTCTTTGAATTGTTCTATATCATTAAATGGAACCGTAATTACTTCTTGTGCCACACTCTTTGGTACGCCTGCCGAGTCCGGAGTACCAAGTTGTGATGGGCCACTGCCTGCTGCCACAAGTACTAAGTCTGAATGGCCATGATAGCATCCTGCAAATTTAATAATCTTATCTCTGCCAGTATATGCACGCGCAACACGAATCGTTGTCATCACAGCTTCCGTACCTGAGTTAACGAAGCGTACTTTTTCTAATGATGGGATTGCTTCTTGCAGCATTTCAGCAAACACAACTTCGTGTTCTGTTGGAGTACCATATAATACACCACTTTCAGCTGCACGCTTAATGGCTTCAGTAATGTGAGGATGCGCATGACCTGTAATAATTGGGCCATAAGCTGCAAGATAATCAATATATTTATTACCGTCCACATCATAGAAGTAAGCACCTTCACCACGCGCCATCACTACAGGCGCACCGCCACCAACTGCCTTATAAGAACGAGAAGGTGAGTTAACACCTCCAAGGATTGCCGCATTCGCACGATTTTGTATTGCTTCTGAATTACTAAAGTTCATTTTATCGACCTCTTTTGTTTTGTATTTTCGTCTACTATACTATCATATACTTATACAATATTTGAGGATGGAGTGTTATTTATGTTAGAAAAGGGAATGTTATTACCTGATTTTAAGATGGAGAATCAAGATGGGGAAATCATTACAAATCAAGATCTGTTCGGTAAAAAGACAGTTTTATACTTCTATCCGAGAGATAATACACCAACATGTACAACTCAAGCGTGTGATTTCAATGATAATCTAGATGTACTTAATGCACTGGATGCACAAGTATATGGTATAAGTGGAGATAGTAAAGTAAAGCATACGAATTTTATTAATAAGCATAATCTGAAATTCGATTTGCTAGTAGATGAAGACTATGGTTTTTCAAAGCAGCTAAGTATATATAGGCTCAAGAAGTCGTTCGGTAAGGAATCAATGGGCATTGTCAGAACAACGATTATTCTTGATGACGATACACGAATCATTGAAGTCTTTGACGGTGTTAAAGTGAAGACTCAGATGGAAGATATCAAAAAAGTATTGCAAGGAGAAAAATAGATGAACATTATTTCGAATGTAAAACTTGGAGAATTATTGAATAATCTTATAGCACAGTACCCTGAGCATTCATTTAAATCAATAGCGCTAAAAGATATGACTGACGAAGATAAGAAAAGTATGGATATATTAATCTCACATGACAGACAAGTGGATGAAGCATTTCTCTCACAATGCCCGAATTTAAAATGGATAGCATGGTATGCAGCTGGAGTTAACAAGCTGCCACTTAAAACAATTAAAGAGAGAAATATGATATTAACGAATGCACGTGGCGTTCATAAAGTACAAATCTCAGAGTATATATTCAGCTATATTATGACGGACTACAAAAATGTATTAGAATATTACAAATTACAACAGGATAAAGGCTTTAAAACAGACATTAGACACAAAGAACTGTTCGAGCAGACCATCTGCTTTATCGGTACAGGAGAAATCCCGTCGTATGCTGCACGTATTGCACAAGCATTCAATATGAAAGTAATTGGTATCAATACAACAGGGCAAGATATAGCGTATTTTGATGAAGTATATGCGATTGATGAACGCCTACACGCATTTGAACAATCAGATATAATTGTCAATGTATTACCGGAAACAGAAAGTACGATAGATCTACTTAAACAAGAAGATTTCCAGGCGATGGGGAGTGACGCACTGTTTATTAATGTAGGTAGAGGTACAGTAGTTAAAGAAGATATACTGATTCAGGCATTGACAGATAAAGTCATTAGATTCGCATGCCTAGATGTCTTTTATAACGAACCCCTTGAAGCGGAGCATCCACTATATAAATTAGACAACGTGATTATGACACCACATATAACTGGACTGAGTACCCATTACAATCAACGTGCTACAAATATCTTTGTTGATAATATGAATATGGGAATTGATAATAAACGTAACTTCAAGAATCTGGTAGACTTAGACAAAGGGTACTAAACTAGGTATTTGACAATAAGGAAAATTAAGATGTAAAATAGAATTACTATAAAGTAAAAAGAGGTGATCAAATGTCAGTTCATACGCAGAAAGACTTTCTGCAAGAAGCAATTAGCACGTTAAGAAAGACTGGCGTAAGGATTACACCTCAACGACAAGCTATTTTACAGTACCTTATTGCAACAGATAGTCACCCGTCAGCTGATGAAATTTATAAAGCGCTATCCCCGAATTTCCCTAATATGAGTGTGGCTACTGTCTATAATAACTTAAAGGTCTTCAAAGAGAGCGGTCTTGTAAAGGAACTCACATATGGTGATGCAGCGAGCAGATTTGATTTTGATACGCAGAATCATTACCACATTATCTGTACAGCTTGTGGTAAGATTAAAGATTTTCACTACCCGAGATTAGATGAAGTAGAGAATATTGCAGAACATATTACAGGTTATGCTGTTACCCATCATCGTATGGAGATTTATGGTGTATGTCCAGAATGTCAAAATAAAAACGGAAACTAATTAAAATTAGTTTCCGTTTTTATTTTGTTCTTCAAGTGCCTTGCTCTTTCTCTTATTATTGTAATCTTGATTGAACGCTTTACCTTCTAATGAAGGGTCAAGTGTCAATGGCTGGTTGCAGTTAGCACATATATCCGCTCTGCCAAGCATCTTTGTATAATGCTCACAGTTTGGACAGCGTACCTGTACAGTTCTTGTCGATAGCATACCAATCCAGAAATACATTACGAAACTAAATAAGAATAATAATGTACCAATCAATAAAAACAATGAAAACAGCAGTTTACTATGAGAGAAATAGAATATTGCCGCACCTATATACATTACAATCATTGCAATAAATATAATAGAAAGTGCCCAAGTGCGCATTCTGTTGATCTTACTCGTAGGTTTTCTATTGAATAACTTCAAATCATCATCTCCTATATATACTGACAAGAATTATAACATATTCTTTATATACTGTTATAATAACGCGCTATAATTAAAATGAGTGTTATAATATAAAGGATAATTATCAATAGAACTATAATATATAGAAGAAAGAATAATAAATAAAAAATAATTATAAAAAGGCTTGACGAATATGGGTTCACTTGTTAAGATATAAAAGTCGCAAAAACAAGCGACGCCAACGATTAAGCGTTTGAAAAACAAATTGAAAAAGTGTAAAAAAGACTATTGAAACTTTGTTCTCAAACATTTAATATTAATTGAGTAAGAACGGCGCACAAAACATTTCAAATAAGAAATCGTGAGTGTAAAACTTCTTCAAAATAAAGCTTGCAAACAAGAAAGAAACGTGTTAAACTTTTATCTTGTAGAAACAAAAATGAACATTGAAAACTGAATGACAATATGTCAACGTTAATTCCAATAATTTGAGTGATTAAGTTCACTCCCAAGAGTGATTGCCTCAAGCAATCAAAGAGCTTTATCAAGCAATCTATTATGGAGAGTTTGATCCTGGCTCAGGATGAACGCTGGCGGCGTGCCTAATACATGCAAGTCGAGCGAACGGACGAGAGTGCTTGCACTCTCTGATGTTAGCGGCGGACGGGTGAGTAACACGTGGGTAACCTACCTATAAGACTGGGATAACTTCGGGAAACCGGAGCTAATACCGGATAATATCTAGCTTCGCATGAAGCGATAGTGAAAGACGGTTCTGCTGTCACTTATAGATGGACCCGCGGTGTATTAGCTAGTTGGTGAGGTAACGGCTCACCAAGGCAACGATACATAGCCGACCTGAGAGGGTGATCGGCCACACTGGGACTGAGACACGGCCCAGACTCCTACGGGAGGCAGCAGTAGGGAATCTTCCGCAATGGACGAAAGTCTGACGGAGCAACGCCGCGTGAGTGAAGAAGGTTTTCGGATCGTAAAACTCTGTTGTAAGGGAAGAACAAGTACGTTAGTAACTGAACGTACCTTGACGGTACCTTACCAGAAAGCCACGGCTAACTACGTGCCAGCAGCCGCGGTAATACGTAGGTGGCAAGCGTTATCCGGAATTATTGGGCGTAAAGCGCGCGTAGGCGGTCTCTTAAGTCTGATGTGAAAGCCCCCGGCTCAACCGGGGAGGGTCATTGGAAACTGGGAGACTTGAGTGCAGAAGAGGAGAGTGGAATTCCATGTGTAGCGGTGAAATGCGCAGAGATATGGAGGAACACCAGTGGCGAAGGCGGCTCTCTGGTCTGTAACTGACGCTGAGGTGCGAAAGCGTGGGGATCAAACAGGATTAGATACCCTGGTAGTCCACGCCGTAAACGATGAGTGCTAAGTGTTGGGGGGTTTCCGCCCCTCAGTGCTGCAGCTAACGCATTAAGCACTCCGCCTGGGGAGTACGGTCGCAAGACTGAAACTCAAAGGAATTGACGGGGACCCGCACAAGCGGTGGAGCATGTGGTTTAATTCGAAGCAACGCGAAGAACCTTACCAAATCTTGACATCCTTTGACAACTCTAGAGATAGAGCTTTCCCCTTCGGGGGACAAAGTGACAGGTGGTGCATGGTTGTCGTCAGCTCGTGTCGTGAGATGTTGGGTTAAGTCCCGCAACGAGCGCAACCCTTATCTTTAGTTGCCATCATTAAGTTGGGCACTCTAGAGAGACTGCCGGTGACAAACCGGAGGAAGGTGGGGATGACGTCAAATCATCATGCCCCTTATGATTTGGGCTACACACGTGCTACAATGGATGGTACAAAGGGCAGCAAAACCGCGAGGTCAAGCAAATCCCATAAAACCATTCTCAGTTCGGATTGTAGTCTGCAACTCGACTACATGAAGCTGGAATCGCTAGTAATCGTAGATCAGCATGCTACGGTGAATACGTTCCCGGGTCTTGTACACACCGCCCGTCACACCACGAGAGTTTGTAACACCCGAAGCCGGTGGAGTAACCTTTTAGGAGCTAGCCGTCGAAGGTGGGACAGATGATTGGGGTGAAGTCGTAACAAGGTAGCCGTATCGGAAGGTGCGGCTGGATCACCTCCTTTCTAAGGATAATTACGGAAACAGACCCTCAGGTCTGTAGGAATTGACATTGACATATTGTATTCAGTTTTGAATGTTTATACATTCAGATTGTACTTTGAAAACTAGATAAAGTAAGAAGATATAAAGATTTTACCAAGCAAAACCGAGTGAGTTCATATTTGAATTCTTGAAAAAATCGCGCGTCTGCATTTATGCAGACATCACAATATTAATAACAGATTAAGTTATTAAGGGCGCACGGTGGATGCCTTGGCACTAGAAGCCGAAGAAGGACGTTACTAACGACGATATGCTCTGGGGAGCTGTAAGTAAGCTTTGATCCAGAGATTTCCGAATGGGGAAACCCAGCATGAGTTATGTCATGTTATCCATATGTGAATACATAGCATATGAGAAGGCACACCCGGAGAACTGAAACATCTAAGTACCCGGAGGAAGAGAAAGAAAATTCGATTCCCTTAGTAGCGGCGAGCGAAACGGGAAGAGCCCAAACCAGAGTGCTTGCACTCTGGGGTTGTAGGACACTCAACACGGAGTTACAAAGGAATAGTTTAGACGAATGACTTTGGAAAAGTCAGCCATAGAAGGTAAAGGCCCTGTAGTCGAAAAGTTATTCTCTCCTGAGTGGATCCTGAGTACGGCGGAACACGTGGAATTCCGTCGGAATCCGGGAGGACCATCTCCCAAGGCTAAATACTCTCTAGTGACCGATAGTGAACCAGTACCGTGAGGGAAAGGTGAAAAGCACCCCGGAAGGGGAGTGAAATAGAACCTGAAACCGTGTGCTTACAAGTAGTCAGAGCCCGTTAATGGGTGATGGCGTGCCTTTTGTAGAATGAACCGGCGAGTTACGATTTGATGCAAGGTTAAGCAGTATATGTGGAGCCGTAGCGAAAGCGAGTCTGAATAGGGCGAATGAGTATCAGGTCGTAGACCCGAAACCAGGTGATCTACCCATGTCCAGGTTGAAGTTCAGGTAACACTGAATGGAGGACCGAACCGACTTACGTTGAAAAGTGAGCGGATGAGGTGTGGGTAGCGGAGAAATTCCAATCGAACCTGGAGATAGCTGGTTCTCTCCGAAATAGCTTTAGGGCTAGCCTCGCATGATGATTACTGGAGGTAGAGCACTGTTTGGACTAGGGGCCCCCCTCGGGTTACCGAATTCAGACAAACTCCGAATGCCAGATAATTTAATGCGGGAGTCAGACTGCGGGTGATAAGGTCCGTAGTCGAGAGGGAAACAGCCCAGACCACCAGCTAAGGTCCCAAAATATATGTTAAGTGGAAAAGGATGTGGCGTTGCCCAGACAACTAGGATGTTGGCTTAGAAGCAGCCATCATTTAAAGAGTGCGTAATAGCTCACTAGTCGAGTGACGCTGCGCCGAAAATGTACCGGGGCTAAACATATTACCGAAGCTGTGGATTGTCCGTAGGACAATGGTAGGAGAGCGTTCTAAGGGCGTCGAAGCATGATCGTAAGGACATGTGGAGCGCTTAGAAGTGAGAATGCCGGTGTGAGTAGCGAAAGACGGGTGAGAATCCCGTCCACCGATTGACTAAGGTTTCCAGAGGAAGGCTCGTCCGCTCTGGGTTAGTCGGGACCTAAGCCGAGGCCGAATGGCGTAGGCGATGGACAACAGGTAGATATTCCTGTACCACCTAAGATTGTTTGAACGATGGGGGGACGCAGTAGGATAGGCGAAGCGTACTGTTGGTTATGTACGTCCAAGCACTGAGATTGAGTATCAGGCAAATCCGGTACTCACCAAGATCAAGGTGTGATGGGGAGCGAAATTATAGTAGCGAAGTCGTTGATTTCACACTGCCAAGAAAAGCCTCTAGTTAGAAATTAGGTGCCCGTACCGCAAACCGACACAGGTAGTCAAGATGAGAATTCTAAGGTGAGCGAGCGAACTCTCGTTAAGGAACTCGGCAAAATGACCCCGTAACTTCGGGAGAAGGGGTGCTTTTTAGGGTGCAAGCCTTGAAGAGCCGCAGTGAATAGGCCCAAGCGACTGTTTATCAAAAACACAGGTCTCTGCAAAACCGTAAGGTGAAGTATAGGGGCTGACGCCTGCCCGGTGCTGGAAGGTTAAAAGGAGTGGTTAGCGTATGCGAAGCTACGAATTGAAGCCCCAGTAAACGGCGGCCGTAACTATAACGGTCCTAAGGTAGCGAAATTCCTTGTCGGGTAAGTTCCGACCCGCACGAAAGGCGTAACGATTTGGGCACTGTCTCAACGAGAGACTCGGTGAAATCATAGTACCTGTGAAGATGCAGGTTACCCGCGACAGGACGGAAAGACCCCGTGGAGCTTTACTGCAGCCTGATATTGAAATTCGGCACAGCTTGTACAGGATAGGTAGGAGCCTTTGAAGCGTGAGCGTCAGCTTACGTGGAGGCGCTGGTGGGATACTACCCTGGCTGTGTTGACTTTCTAACCCGCGCCACTTATCGTGGCGGGAGACAGTGTCAGGCGGGCAGTTTGACTGGGGCGGTCGCCTCCTAAAGAGTAACGGAGGCGCTCAAAGGTTCCCTCAGAATGGTTGGAAATCATTCGCAGAGTGTAAAGGCACAAGGGAGCTTGACTGCGAGACCTACAAGTCGAGCAGGGTCGAAAGACGGACTTAGTGATCCGGTGGTTCCGCATGGAAGGGCCATCGCTCAACGGATAAAAGCTACCCCGGGGATAACAGGCTTATCTCCCCCAAGAGTTCACATCGACGGGGAGGTTTGGCACCTCGATGTCGGCTCATCGCATCCTGGGGCTGTAGTCGGTCCCAAGGGTTGGGCTGTTCGCCCATTAAAGCGGTACGCGAGCTGGGTTCAGAACGTCGTGAGACAGTTCGGTCCCTATCCGTCGTGGGCGTAGGAAATTTGAGAGGAGCTGTCCTTAGTACGAGAGGACCGGGATGGACATACCTCTGGTGTACCAGTTGTCGCGCCAGCGGCATAGCTGGGTAGCTATGTATGGACGGGATAAGTGCTGAAAGCATCTAAGCATGAAGCCCCCCTCAAGATGAGATTTCCCAACTTCGGTTATAAGATCCCTCAAAGATGATGAGGTTAATAGGTTCGAGGTGGAAGTACAGTGATGTATGGAGCTGACGAATACTAATCGATCGAAGACTTAATCAATTTTATAGATTTTTTATTCGGGATTGCCGGGTAGAATCTAATATATCTTACTTACTTTATCTAGTTTTGAAAGTATAAACTATTTATTCTTTCATTTGTCTGGTGACGATGGCAGAGAGGTCACACCTGTTCCCATACCGAACACAGAAGTTAAGCTCTCTAGCGCCGATGGTAGTTGGTCTTACGATCCGCGAGAGTAGGACGTTGCCGGGCAATATACCCAGGAGGATTAGCTCAGCTGGGAGAGCATCTGCCTTACAAGCAGAGGGTCGGCGGTTCGAGCCCGTCATCCTCCACCATTTAATATTATGCCGGAATAGCTCAACTGGTAGAGCAACTGACTTGTAATCAGTAGGTTGAGGGTTCAAGTCCTTTTTCCGGCACCATTTCTAGAGCCATTAGCTCAGTTGGTAGAGCATTTGACTTTTAATCAAAGGGTCAGAGGTTCGAATCCTCTATGGCTCACCATTTTAATAATTTTATATGCGGGTGTGGCGGAATTGGCAGACGCACTAGACTTAGGATCTAGCGCCTTTGGCGTGGGGGTTCGACTCCCTTCACCCGCACCATTTTTGCGAAAGTAGTTCAGTGGTAGAATACAACCTTGCCAAGGTTGGGGTCGCGGGTTCGAATCCCGTCTTTCGCTCCATTATTAAATTTTGAATGCCGGGGTGGCGGAACTGGCAGACGCACAGGACTTAAAATCCTGCGGTAAGTGATTACCGTACCGGTTCGATTCCGGTCCTCGGCACCATTTAATTTTTAATATGCGCCCGTAGCTCAATTGGATAGAGCGTTTGACTACGGATCAAAAGGTTAGGGGTTCGACTCCTCTCGGGCGCGCCATTTTTATTAGCTACGGGAAGTAGCTCAGCTTGGTAGAGCACTTGGTTTGGGACCAAGGGGTCGCAGGTTCGAATCCTGTCTTCCCGACTCGCTTTACATATATGGGGGCTTAGCTCAGCTGGGAGAGCGCCTGCTTTGCACGCAGGAGGTCAGCGGTTCGATCCCGCTAGTCTCCACCATAAACTTAATTATTATTTCGGCGGCGTAGCTCAGCTGGCTAGAGCGTACGGTTCATACCCGTGAGGTCGGGGGTTCGATCCCCTCTGCCGCCACTATTTATTTTAATAAGTGTTTACCTTTGGATTTAGGACCTTTAGCTCAGTTGGTTAGAGCAAACGGCTCATAACCGTTTGGTCGCAGGTTCGAGTCCTGCAAGGTCCACTTTATATATGGAGGAATACCCAAGTCCGGCTGAAGGGATCGGTCTTGAAAACCGACAGGGGCTTAACGGCTCGCGGGGGTTCGAATCCCTCTTCCTCCGCCATTATTTTTTACTTCAGCACTCAATAAAATATGGTTTTCAATTTATTTATTATTATCGCGGGATGGAGCAGTCTGGTAGCTCGTCGGGCTCATAACCCGAAGGTCGGTGGTTCAAATCCGCCTCCCGCAATTATTAGTGGTCCCGTGGTGTAGCGGTTAACATGCCTGCCTGTCACGCAGGAGATCGCGGGTTCGATTCCCGTCGGGACCGCCATGTATGGCTCAGTAGCTCAGTCGGTAGAGCAAAGGATTGAAAATCCTTGTGTCGGCGGTTCGATTCCGTCCTGAGCCATCTTTTTATTTTGTATTATGCCGGAATAGCTCAACTGGTAGAGCAACTGACTTGTAATCAGTAGGTTGAGGGTTCAAGTCCTTTTTCCGGCACCATTCCATCTGGAGGGGTAGCGAAGTGGCTAAACGCGGCGGACTGTAAATCCGCTCCTTCGGGTTCGGCAGTTCGAATCTGCCCCCCTCCACCATTTGATTCATACATATGCTATAATATTAATATAGGGGCATAGTTCAACGGTAGAATAGAGGTCTCCAAAACCTTTGGTGTGGGTTCGATTCCTACTGCCCCTGCCATGGCGATTGTGGCGAAGTGGTTAACGCATCGGATTGTGGTTCCGACATTCGTGGGTTCGATTCCCATCAGTCGCCCTTTATTATTAATGGGCTATAGCCAAGCGGTAAGGCAACGGACTTTGACTCCGTCACTCGTTGGTTCGAATCCAGCTAGCCCAGTTAAAGGCGCCATAGCCAAGTGGTAAGGCCGAGGTCTGCAAAACCTCTATCACCGGTTCAAATCCGGTTGGCGCCTCCATCTTTACTAATTTTATATTGCGGGAGTATTTCAACTTTTAGAATACAGATCTTCCTGATCTGAGGTGTAGGTGTAAGTCCTACCTTCCGCTCCATTTATAGTTACCATAGGGTAGCTTATTTTTTTCTTACACACTGTCATTGACTATCCTGGTAATTAGCACTATACTTAGTTTGCTACAATTAATTTAATATTTAGCCACCGTGGCGGAATTGGCAGACGCGCCGGACTCAAAATCCGGTTCCTCACGGAGTGTCGGTTCGACCCCGACCGGTGGTATACTAAAGCCTCTAAACATTGCGTTTAGAGGCTTTTATTTATGATACGTTCATATGTCTGTTCGGTTATTTGAGTGAAGTGATTCGATGGGATTGATTCAATCATATCCATCGCCTTAATAATGTAATCACATGCGCTTTTATCATTACCTAATCGCTCTTCATTTAAAGCAAGATATGTGTATTTCTGTGCATGTATACTTACGTCCGCAAGCGCCATAAATTTTGTATCAGCGTCATCGCTTTTCAAAATGGAAATTGCGCTGTCGTATTGTTGTAAGTTATAAAGTGCAATTGCTTTATATAAGCTCCAGAAGTCCTCGAAGTTATCGCTTACTTGCTGCTGATACTGATCGTGCTTTAACAGTGTATCTCTTTGATCCAGTAGGTATAACAGCTTATGATATTCCTCGTTAAAGAAGTAATAGATGATATCTGTTGTAAATATATCGAAGTTTGTCTGAAAATCATCTGGATTTAACAGCTTTATATTATCAAATTTTTTATATGTGTCTCTATAGTGTGTTTCATCCTGATTCAATATATACATGACGCACAATGATTTATATATTGGTGTCAGATGTTTGTAAGTCTTGTTCTCTATACATTTTTCTTCAGCAAGCTTAAAGTATTTAATACAGTCATCAATATCGTAGTTCTGATAGCAGAACGTTCCGATTGATACGAGTAAGTTAGGGATGATATTTGGATTTGTAACAGATAGGTCATCTTTATAAGTTTCATAAGTTGTAATCGCATGCTGCAATGCTTTATCGTAATCCCTTACAAGATAATATATGCTTGCGTAATCTTTTTCAACCTCTATTAATTCATTTATATCATCATTATCAGCATAGATTGATTTCGCTTTATTCATATATTTCACAGCATTATCAATATCATTAATGCGTGCTTTCGTATATGCATAATGCTTAAATATGAAGGCACCCTTTCTGTTATGCTGTATGTCATTAATAACAGGGGATAGGATTCCATCAATTTCTTTCTGATAAGAAATATTCGGTACTTTTAATATCTGTTGAATTTCGTTATAAATTAGGAGCTTTAATAAGAAAGTAAATATGCAGCATTAATAAGCTAGAGGTCATTACTTCACTAAATATTTGTTGCTTCTTTAATTCCAAAAAAATCTCAATGCAACGTAATGTGCATTGAGATTTTTTTAGATTTCTTTTTGGTTTTCAATAATTTTATTTACGATACCGTATTCTTTTGCTTCTTCTGTATTTAACCAGTAGTCACGGCCTGTATGCTGCTCGACTTCTTCTACAGATTTACCAGTTTCACGTGCGATTAATTCATTTAACTTTTGGCGTGTACGGATAATTTCTTTCGCTGTAATCTCCATATTTGACGCTTGTCCTTGAGTGCCCCCACTTGGCTGATGGATCATAAAGCGTGTATTTGGTAATGCGTAACGATTTTCTTTCTTACCTGATAAGTAAATTAATACGCCCGCACTCACTACCCAACCTGCACCAATAATCTTCACTTCTGATTCGACGAAATTAATCATATCGTGAATTAGATAACCAGAGTCTACATGTCCACCAGGAGATGAGATGATTAATTTAATTGGTTCATGATTGATTGAATCTAAAAGTAATAATTGATTGACAACTTCTTTCGCTGATTTGTCATCAATACCTCCAGAGATTAGGATTGTTCTTGATTCTATCATTTTTTCTAACATTAGATCTTTGTTTTCGTTTGTCATAATAAGCCTCCTATATGCTTGTTATTTTTATTTTATTGGTTTGGTCAATTTAAGTCAAACATAATACTCACGGATTTATAAGATTATAATTGCGTTATATTTTTCAAAAATTTATTGCTTTTAAGTAATGAAGTATGTTAAAAATATAATCAATACGAAAAAGGGTAGGTGTAACAATGAGGTTAACTCCAAAACAGTTTTTTATGAATATTCTTAATGGTATGGCGGCAGGTATTGTCGTTGCACTTGTACCGAATGCGATGCTTGGTGAATTGTTTAAGTATCTCGCACAATATAATGATATTTTTATAAATTTAGGGCACTTGCTGATGGTGTTCCAGTTTACGCTAAGCTTACTTGCTGGTATTACAATTGGTGCTCAGTTTAAGTTTAGTGCACTGCAGACAGCGATACTCTCAGGAGCATCGATGCTCGGTTCTGGTGCTGTTCAGTTTAATGGCAAAGGTTTTCAGTTCGTCGGTATTGGTGACTTGATTAATATGATGCTGACGATTGCTATCAGTGCAGCGATATTAATCTATGCCGGCAACAAGATGGGTAGTTTAAATATTGTATTTTTACCGTTACTTGCTGGAATTCTGCCTGGCTTCATTGGTACGCTGACTTTACCTTACGTAAAGCACGTTACGGGAGCGATTGGTCAGATGATTGAACGCTTCACAGAACTGAATCCATTGATGATGTGTATATTGATCGGTATTACATTCAGTTTACTGATGGCAACACCTATTTCTCTTGTGGCTATTGCTACTGTGATTAGTCTTTCAGGACTAGGAAGCGGGGCAGCGAATCTCGGAATTGTAGCATGTTGCTACACGTTTATCTTTGGTTCATTAAAGGTGAATGATCGCGGAACGGTACTGACTTTAATTATTGGTGCTGCGAAGATGATGATGCCTGTATACTTCAAGAACCCTTTAATTGCTTTACCGCTCTTTATTAACGGGATTGTGGCTGGACTATGTGCATATTTCTTTAATGTTCAAGGTACGCCGATGAGTGCAGGTTTCGGATATACAGGGCTCGTTGGTCCAATTAATGCGCTGAAGTTCATGGAAGGAAGTTTCGCTGCAAATATACTCAGCCTGCTTCTCGCATACGTGATCATTCCATTGCCGATCGCATTTGTTACACATATCGTTCTAAAGAAAGTTATGCCGAAATATCAGGATAGCTTGTATAAGTTTACGCCACAGCAGTAGTTTGTTTTAGATATTGATATCATGACAAAGAAATAACCCATGTGCAATGAAGATATGCAATCTTCGTAGCGCATGGGTTTATTTTTATATAAATTTATTTCGGTTGTTTTGGATAATTATTCAGGAATCGTTCAAGTCTTACACAGGCTTCTTTAATTTCTTCCATTGTTGATGCGAAAGACAGACGGATATGACCTTCTCCGTATTTAGAGAAAGCACTGCCAGGAACAACTGCAAGACGTTCGGATTCTAGTAAGTCTGTAGCAAACTGATATGAGTCTGAATTATAGGCAGAGATATCCGGGAAGATATAGAAAGCACCTTGAGGTTTTTCTACGGGTAATCCCATCTGGGTTAATTTGTCATAAAGATAGTCTCTACGCTCTTTATATGCTTTATTCATTGATATGATCTCTTTATTATCATGTGTGAACGCGCTAAGCGCCCCGTACTGACTTGGTGTTGCTACACAGATAGAGTTGTATAGATGAACGCTTGTAACGTGTGTAATGAGTTCAGGCGTAGATACAACATAGCCGACACGTGCGCCAGTGATTGCATGTGATTTCGATAACCCATTGATAACAAATAATCGATCACGAACACTGTCAAATTCGATAAATGAATGATGTTCTACATCATATATATTCTCTGAATAAATTTCATCTGTCACGATAAAGATATCTTCATCTTTCAGCACATCTACAAGACCTTTAATCTGGTCATACGTCAATGTCTTTCCGGTTGGATTTGTCGGATAGTTAAAAAGAATCGCTTTCGTATCTTTAGTGATTGCTCTTTTGACCGCTTCTGGTGTCGGAATTAAATGTGTATCGCGCGTGTCAATGTTCACGACTTTAGCACCGAGCAACTTCAGAATTGGTTCATATCCAAGATAACTTGGAGAAGGAATAATCACCTCATCTCCTGGATTAATGATGCTTCTAAAAATATCATCTATTGCTTCTGATCCTCCGTTTGTTACGACAATCTGATGCTCAGCATCATAGTCAACGTTGAAGTCAAGTTTTAACTTATCACTGATAGCCTGACGCAGTTCAATAAGACCACGGTTATGTGTATAGCGCAGTTTATTGTCATTGATTGCTTCAATCATCGCATCTTTAATATATTGTGGTGCGTCGAAACCGGACTGACCGAGCGTTAAATCAACAGCATCGTGTAGACCTGCTACTTTATTTGCGAATTCTCTTGTCCCTGGAATGGTTACTTCTAAGATATTGTTGTTTAATGTTGGCATATGTTTCACTCTTTCGTTAGTTTGTTCTATAAATTGTACAGTAATGATTATAAAGAATCAAAAAAATAAAAATTATTAGAACATTTGTAAAAATAAAAATCTTGTATAATTATTCTATATAATGTATAATTCGATTATAACAGAAAGGGGTACTCATATGAAAATAAGAAATGTCATGCAATTAACATTCGTGTTTATAGTATTACTATCCGTTTTTCCTTTTTCTACAGCGCGTAGTGCGACAGACCAATATGATGTGGTTAAGAAGAATGGAGTACTACGTGTGGGTCTGTCAGCAGATTACGCACCCTATGAATTCGAAAAGACAAAGAATGGTAAGCGAGTATATGCAGGGATTGATATAGAGCTCTCCAAAAAACTTGCCAAAGATTTAGGTGTGGAGCTCAAAATCGTCAATATGCAGTTTGATAGCTTGCTAGGGGCACTTAAAACAGGAAAGATTGATATGATTGCTTCGGGTATGAGTCCAACGCCTGAGCGTAAGAAAGAAGTAGATTTTACAGACTACTATATGCATGTACAGCAACGTATGATTATACAAAAGAAAGATAAAGATAAATTAAAGGCGATAGAAGATTTTACTGGTAAAGCGATCGGTGTACAGAAACAGACGACACAAGAAGAGCTAGCTAAGAAAGAAATACCAGAAGCAGAGGTGCAGTCATTAACACGTGTTCCAGAAATAATCATGTCGCTCAATACAGGAAAGATTGATGGTGTGATATTAGAAGGCCCAGTAGGAGAGGCGTATCTTTCTCAAAATAAAACCTTAGCATTCTCAGAGTTGCAGTTTGCAGATGCTGAAAAAGGAACAGCGATTGCTATTCCCAAAAATTCACCGAAACTGTTAAGTGAATTAAATAAACATATAAAGGAAGTAAATGATAAGAATTTAATTCAGGATTATAAAGATAAAGCAAATCAGGAGATGTTTGATGATGGCTCATTCTTTAGTAAATATGGAACATTCTTTATCCAGGGGATTGGTGGAACGATTGTTATTTCATTAATTGGTGTACTTCTTGGTTCATTATTTGGAGGTATCCTGGCATTTATGAAACTAAGCAAGAATATTATTGCCAGAACGATATCATGGATCTATATCGAGTTTATTCGTGGAACACCGTTACTCGTCCAAGTATTCTTGGTGTACTTCGGTACGACAGCAGTACTCGGCATCGATCTTTCAGCATTCATCTGCGGTGCGATTGCACTTGTGATCAACTGTGCAGCATATATAGCTGAGATTATTCGTGCAGGGATTAAAGCAGTGGACAAAGGACAGATGGAAGCGGCACGTTCACTTGGATTAAGCAATTCGCAGGCGATGAACAAAGTCATTATGCCACAAGCAATCAAGAAGATATTGCCAGCACTTGGTAATGAATTTATTACTGTGATTAAAGAGTCATCTATCGTTTCGGTGATCGGGGTATCTGAACTGATGTTCAATGCTCAAGTGGTGCAAGGTGCATCGTTTGATCCATTTACACCGTTATTGATAGCAGCAGTTGTGTACTTTATACTGACATTCGGATTGTCGCGTGTGATGAATGTCTTTGAAAGGAGGATGAGTGTAAGTGATTAGTGTGAATAAGCTATATAAAAGTTTTGGAGAAGTTGAAGTGTTAAAAGGCATTGACCTTGAAGTAAGTACCGGTGAGGTTGTTGCAATCATCGGACCTTCTGGAAGCGGAAAGTCAACATTATTACGTTGTTTGAACTTGCTTGAAACCCCAACGAGCGGAGAAATTATCTTCGAAGGCAATCAGCTTACAGCGAAAGGGACAAACATCAATAAACTAAGGCAGAAGATGGGGATGGTATTTCAGAGCTTTAACCTTTTTCCCCATAAGACGGTTATTGAGAATCTAATGCTTGCACCTTCCTTGCTTAATAAAGGAGATAAATCTGGGTTAAAGGCAACAGCTCTGGAATTGCTTGATAAAGTTGGATTACAGGATAGAGCAGAATATTATCCGTCGCAGCTTTCAGGTGGGCAGAAGCAGCGTGTTGCAATTGCACGTGCACTGGCGATGAACCCTGATGTGATGCTCTTTGATGAACCAACATCAGCACTGGATCCAGAAGTAGTAGGAGATGTACTGCAAGTTATGAAGAAGCTTGCACTTGAAGGGATGACGATGGTCGTTGTAACACATGAGATGGGTTTTGCCAGAGAAGTAGCAGATCGTGTCATCTTTATGGATAAAGGAGTGGTGCAAGAGGAAGGACCGCCTTCTGAACTTTTTACAAACCCTAAGCATGAAAGAACAAAGAGCTTTTTATCTAAAGTATTGTAAGCGTGTGGGATATCCACATGCTTTTTTGTGTTAAACTATAAATGTTTAGGAGGTGTACGATGAACGAACAGTTAAAACAGGAGATTATCGCATATAGTAAGACGGTCGGCATTGATGCGATTGGCTTTACGACGGCAGATCCTTTCCATGAGCTGCGACCGAAACTAGAATCTTATTACAACTCAGGCTATGCATCAGGATTTGAGAAAGGTTCTATTGAAGAGCGCATTGACCCGAAGCTATCATTACCAGAGGCACAGTCCATCATCGCGATTGCAGTAGGTTATCCGAATAAGTTACCGAACACTCCTAAAAGCATGCGCGGGGCGCGTCGTGGGATATTCGCACGGGCGTCGTGGGGTATAGATTATCATACACTTCTAAATCGACGCTTATCATTGCTTGAATCATTTATATTAGAACGTGTGCCCGATGCAAAAGTAATGAATATGGTGGATACAGGTGTGCTAAGTGATCGTGCGGTAGCAGAGCGTGCAGGACTTGGGTACGCAGCGAAGAATGGCTTTATATTAAATAAGACACTTGGGACTTGGACCTATTTAGGAGAGATGCTGATCTCTATTCCGTTTACACCTGACCATCCAGTTATCGATTCATGTCTCGACTGTACGATATGTATCGATCGATGCCCTACAGGTGCGCTGCTTGGTGATGGACAACTCGATTCCAATAAATGTATCAGTTTCTTAACGCAGACGAAAGGATTTATGCCGGATGAATACCGGGGGAAGATTGGTAACAGGTTATACGGTTGTGATACATGTCAGCAAGTATGTCCTAAAAATCGTGGCATCAATACGACGCACGATGATATTGAACTGGAACCACAAACTTTAAAGCCATTACTTGTGCCGCTTTTAAAGATGAATAACAAACAGTTTAAGAATGAATATGGTCATCTTGCTGGTGCATGGCGTGGTAAGAAGCCGATTCAGCGTAATGCTATCTTAGCGCTTGCGCACTTCAAGGAAATAGATGCCATTGATGACCTGAAAGAGGTCGCGGAAAATGATGTGCGACCAGAAATTAAAGGGACCGCATACTGGGCACTTGGAAAAATTAGTATGTCTACCCATGATTATTTAAGAGAAAGATATACGCAGGAAACAGATAATGATGTTAAAATAGAAATATTAAAAAGTTTAGGAAGTGTAGAATAGATGTCATCAATCAATATCGTATTATATCAACCAGAAATACCAGCAAATACAGGAAATATCGCGCGTAGTTGCGCAGCTACAGATACAGATCTGCATTTAATTCGACCGTTAGGGTTCTCGACCGACGACAAGATGTTGCGTCGCGCAGGTTTAGATTACTGGAAATTTGTCAATATTACGTACTATGACAGTATCGAAGAATTCTTTGAGAAGAATAAAGGACATTACTATTTACTGACGAAGTTCGGTAAGAAACCACATACAACATTTGATTACAGCAACACAGATGAGAAACATTACTTTATATTTGGTAAAGAAACGACAGGACTCCCTGACTGGGTAAAGGAAAAATATATGGATACAGCGCTTCGTATACCGATGAACGATAATGTACGTTCACTTAATCTGTCGAATACAGCAGCGATTTTAATATATGAGGCATTGCGTCAGCAGAACTATCCAGGATTAAAATAATTCGGAGGTGCACTATGGATACAATCGATTTACTACTCAATCATCGTTCAATACGCAAATTTAAGGATGAACCTTTATCCCAAGAACAAATTAAGACATTAGTAACTGCAGCACAGCATGCATCGACTTCAAGCTACGTTCAAAGCTACTCAATTATAGGAGTAACAGACCCTGAGCTAAAGGCACAGCTAAGGGCAGTTAGCACTCAGAGCTATGTCGAACATAACGGTCACCTGTTTGTGTTTGTCGTAGACTTTAATCGTCATCATCATCTTGGACAGCATTTTAATACGAGCGTCGATGATTACTTTGGAACAACGGAATCATTAATTGTAGGGACGGTAGATGCCGCACTTGCAGCTCAGAATATGGCAGTAGCAGCAGAAAGTATGGGTTTAGGGATATGTTATATCGGTTCATTAAGAAACGATATAGCGCGTGTGAGTGAATTGCTGAATTTACCGGAGTATACGTATCCGTTATTTGGTATGGTAGCAGGGGTGCCGGATCAGGCAGGTAGCCAGAAAGAACGTCTACCATTTGACGTCGTTTATCACGAAAACAAATATCAGCCATTTGATTTCAATGATTATAAAGATTATGATGCGCGTGTGAGTGCGTATTATAAAGAAAGAACGAACGGTGAGAGAGATGATGCCTGGAGTGCGCAAGTCATTGGTATGTTAAAGGGTAAACCGAGACTTGATGTCGATGAGGTATTAAAGTCAAAAGGGTTTTTAAAACAATAAAAAAAGCAGCCGAAGCTGCTTTTTACTTGTCTAGATCTTCTTCTTTTAAACCGTAACTAGATTCACGGCCAGCTGTTAAGATAGCAGTTAAGAACGCGATACATACCATACCGATTAATAAAGTATTCATTGGTACTCCCCCTAAATAACATTAATATACACATTATAACCTAAAGTTCGAATAAATTAAACATTATTTCTAACCGCCCTTTATAAATTATAAGGTTATGTATGCTAATTTTAGGGTAAGAGTAAAAGTAATCATGTATAATGAAAAAGAGATTAATTAGGAGGAAAACATCATGGCAATGAACTTTAAAGTATTTGAAGATAAATCAACAGCAGCAAATTATGTGGCAGACTTATTCCGTAAACAGATGAACAATAACCCAACTTCTATTATTGCAACAGCATTAGGCAATGAGGCTGATGCTGTACTTGCAGAACTTTCTGCGGATGTGGCAAAGACACCAGTAGATATGAGCCAGATTCACATCTTTGATTATGACAAGAAACAAGCAGAATATTTAAATATCGGTATTGTGGAAAGTCAGTATCATAAAGGTGGTAAAGGAAGTATTATGTCTTTGATCGATGAAGAAGCAAAGACTAAAGAGAATAAAGGAAAACTGACAACCTTATTTGCATCTGTAACAAGCAGTGGAGCAGTAGGCTATAAGGAGCTGGATCAAGACGATGACAAAGGTTTACGTGCCGCACGTGAAGTTGTTCTTATCTTAACAGGTCGTGATAAAGCGGATATAGTTCGTAATCTTTATAAAACTGAAGCGGGTGGACGCTTCGAAGCGGCTAATCTTAAGACGCATCGAATGGTTAACGTTATTATGGATAAAGAAGCAGCACAAGGTTTGCCAGAAGACGTGCGTGAATATTTCTATCAAATGTATAGCTAATTGAAGTAAAGGCCCGGATGAGGGTCTTTTTTTGTTGAGTGATGTTGAAGGAGTAGATGTGAATGTCCGAATAGTAGCCATTCGCAGGTGAAATTTAGTCCGGGTGTCCAAAAAAGTGACACTCGCGGGTGAAAATTGGTACGAGTGACCGAAAAAGTGACACTCTCGGGTGAAATTTAGTCCGAGTGACCAAAAAAGTGACGCTCATTATTTTTCTCTTTTAATGCTTAACTGAAATGGCTGCTTAATCTCTTGTTTATCCCAATACCTCCTTAAATTTCGTTCGCTCATCAGTCCACCGAACCAGTCATAGAGTAGTGCTGTCGTTATTACTATATTCGGAAACAGTATTGGCAGATCTTCGAAGCTTGCCCCGATAATCTCACGACTTGAAAATGTCGTCTTACAATACGTACATTGAAACTTCCGAGAAGATTGTTTGATTAATTCGTGATAACAACTCGGACAGTATGCTCCTTTGTCAACTTCGTGATATCGTATTTCTAATGGTCTATCAAAGTCATTTGGTTTTCTCATTTGAATAAGCTCAGCCGCAACGACCTGATTATAAAACTTTGGTCTCTCTATAGAATTAAAGAATGCTTTATAATTATGCATCGTTAAATAGTGATCGTGATGTTTAGAATAAATCATCTGATTTTTATTCGTAAAAAACGGCATGACAATAATGTTGTCGACTTTAAATTCAAATACAGAGCACATAAGCTTCTTTATCTTCTCAATCTGATTATTCAAGGAATGAAACACTTCGCCATTAGCGAGATAATAAAGCGCACCATCATAGGTCAAATCAAAGTTAAAGTATTTCACTTCAAAAATATATAAAGTATTTTCGATAATTAAGATAGAATCAATCTGAAATTGGGTATAATTAATAGTATAGTTTAAATCAGTTAAATAAATACATGAGTCATTACTGAAGTGTTCATGTATCAATTCATCAGCTATTACTTCACCGATATAGCCGAGTTCCTTCTTTTCAAGGTCGCGTACATTGGTGTCACTGAAATGATATCTGTGTTTAAGGTGCATAAAGCTGTAGACTTGTTGTGAGGGGATTCTTACGATGTATTGCATGAGGATTCTCCTTATAGTTTGGTATCAGATTATATTATAGTTAACAAATATTAACTTTTAGTTAAAGGAGTGTTAAATTATGTCAACTCATCGCTATGAAGATCAGGAAAATGAAATGGTTACTAACTTTGAAGATGTCGTAGAGCTCGGTAAAGAGATGGAACAAATATCAGAACAGAACGCCGAAGATCATGAAGAAAAGCAAGATGACGAAGCGTAATTAAGAATCAGAATACATGATATGTATTCTGATTTTTTTGTTAATTATTAATGAATGAAAGCGTTATTTAATGTAAAATATAAGTATAAAAGAGATAAGGGGAGAATAACATGTCATTTAGAATTGAACACGATACATTTGGAGAAATTGAAGTACCTGCAGATAAGTTCTGGGGTGCCCAGACACAGCGTAGTAAACAGAACTTTCCAGTAGGTAAAGAACAGATGCCAATTGAAGTGGTATATGGCTTTGCACATTTAAAGAAAGCGGCAGCAATTGTAAACAAAGGATTAGGGAAATTATCAGATGCTAAGAGTGACGCTATCGTTAAAGCATGTGATGATGTATTGAGCGGGAAATTAGATGCACACTTCCCATTAGTTGTCTGGCAGACAGGTAGTGGTACACAAAGCAATATGAACGTTAACGAGGTTGTAGCATTTGTTGCGAACAATTATTTAAAGGAAGCTAGAAGCGATGAAACAGTTCATCCGAACGATGATGTTAATAAATCACAAAGCTCTAATGACACGTATCCGACAGCGATGCATGTTGCATTATTCCACGAAATTGAAGCTAAATTATTACCTTCTTTAAATACATTGCGTAACACTTTAAAAGAAAAAGAAGAAAAGTTCGCGTCAATTATCAAGATTGGTCGTACGCATTTACAAGATGCAACACCTTTAACATTAGGACAAGAAGTTTCAGGTTGGCGCTTTATGTTAGATAAATGTGAGGAGCTACTCAATACTTCTAAGAAAGAATTATTAAACCTTGCGATTGGTGGCACTGCAGTTGGTACAGGAATTAATGCTCACCCTGAATTTGGTGACCGTGTTGCAAAACAAATTGGTGAACAAACAGGATATGACTTTATTTCATCTCCAAATAAGTTCCACGCACTAACTGCACATGATGAAGTAACGTTTGTTCACGGCGCATTAAAGGCGTTAGCAGCTGATTTAATGAAGATTGCAAATGACGTACGCTGGCTGTCATCAGGACCTCGTGCTGGTTTAGCTGAAATTTCTATTCCTGAAAACGAGCCAGGTTCTTCAATTATGCCAGGTAAAGTAAACCCGACGCAGTCTGAGATGTTAACGATGGTTGCGGTGCAAGTTATGGGGAACGATGCAGCGGTTGGTATTGCGGCAAGTCAAGGGAACTTCGAACTTAATGTATTTAAACCTGTGATTATGTATAACACGTTACAATCGATCTACTTATTAACGGATGGTATGCAATCATTTAATGATAATTGTGCTGTAGGCATCGAGCCGATTGAAGAGAATATTACGAAATATTTAAACGAATCTTTAATGTTAGTAACAGCATTGAACCCGCATATCGGATATGAGAAAGCAGCATATATTGCGAAGACTGCACATAAAGAAGGCCTAACATTAAAAGCATCTGCACTTAAGAGTGGTTATCTAACAGAAGAACAGTTTAACGAATGGATTAAACCAGAGGAAATGATTCATCCGAAATAAGAAGTGAAGGGCAGGTAATCATGAAGAGAATTGGATTAGTAGATATAGGATCAAATACAATCAGACTTGTAATCTTTGATTATTCAGTTGAAGCAGGATTACAGGAATTACAGAATATCAAGACGCCTGCACGACTGTATCAATATCTTGATGCAGATAAGGTAATGTCGGATAAAGGAATCGCTGTACTTTGTGATACGTTACAAAGCTTTCAGAAAGTTGCTGATAAGTTTAAAGTAGATGCACTTTACCCAGTAGCGACAGCAGCTGTACGTCAATCGTCTAATATTGAGGCAATTAGCGCACGCGTGAAGGAAGAAACTGCAATAGATGTGCGCATTATTACTGAACAGGAAGAAGCATTCTATGGCTACTATGCAGTGATTAATACACTGGACTATGCAGATGGTGTAACTGTAGATATCGGTGGGGGAAGTACAGAAGTAACTTATTTTGAAGATAAGGAACTTAAGTTTTCACATAGTTTTCCATTCGGTGTCGTAACGTTACAGAAACTGTTCTTTGACGGCAAGGAACATAATGATAAAGAAGCGATTAAAGCAGCGGGTGAATATATTAAGAATGAAATAGAAAGCTTAAAGTGGCTCGAAAAACGTAAATGTCCAATTATTGCAATTGGTGGTTCTGCGCGAAATATCGCACGTATTCACCAATCATTAACTGAATATCCGATTGCGGGTGTACATGGTTATGGTATGAAAGAGAAAGATCTTGAACTCGTATTTAAGACGTTAATTCATACCCCTAAAGACGAACTTGAAGACCTGGATGGCTTGAGTCGCGATCGTCAAGATATTATCGTACCATCTTGTGTGTTATTTAATACGCTGTTCGACGAAGTAGATGCGACGGAATTCATCTTTTCCCGTAAAGGATTACGTGAAGGTGTCATTATGAAAGTTCTTGAAAAAGAATACGTACTACCGTTTGATAAAGATAATGTATTTAAAGATTCATTACGTAACTTAGCGAGTGATTACAATATCAAGCACGATGAAGCAATGCAGCGTACCATGATTGCAGAGACGCTATATTACGAAATGGAAAAGCATGACTTGATCAAAGGAAATAAAAAGGACAAGACTTTCTTAAAGCATGCTGCGTACCTTTACTATTTAGGAAGCTATATCGATTCTGATGCAGCGAGCCAGCACACATATTATATTCTTTCAAACTCAAGTTTAAATGGTATCAGTCACAAAAATCGCGTGAAACTCGCTTTACTCTCCAGTTATAAGAATAAATCTTTACTGAAGTTCTATGAAGATGAAACGAAATGGTTTAACAGTGATGAGAAAGATGTCATCCAGATGCTTGGCAGCATTCTGAAGTTTTCACATGCATTAAATATCAGCAATACCAATATCGTCGAATCACTTTATTTTGAGAAGAATGACGATAAATATAATCTAATCATCGAATACAACGGAGATCCAATAGCTGAAGAATATCAGACAGAGAGACAGAAGAAACATATCGAAAAAATAATTAAATCTAAAATTAACCTCATATTTACAAAAGCTTTACATTAATTCGGTACAGTAGAATAGGCAGAATTATGAAAACATGAAAGTGGACGTGATGATGATGAAACAGAATTTAGATTTAGGGAATAAAGCATATTATAATAATCGCGAAGTGAGCTGGGTTGATTTTAACCGTAGAGTCATAGAAGAGGCATTTGATCAGAAGAACCCATTACTTGAACGTATTAAATTTTTAGCAATCGCCAGTTCAAACTTAGATGAATTTTTTATGGTTCGTGTGGGTGGCCTAAAAGATCAGGTAACGATGGGATTCAGTGAACCAGAGAATAAGACGCAGATGACACCGACAGAACAGCTGATTGCGATTGATAAGGCAAATAGAGATAATGTGAAGATGCAGTATGATCAATATCATGCGTTAATTCGTGATCTTGAAGGGTACAATGTGTACTTCAAATCGGTGGATGAATTATCACCAGAAAGTTATAGCATCATTGAAAAGAAGTTCAACTTCGAGATTCTTCCGACATTAACGCCGCTTGGAATTGATGCATACCGACCATTTCCAAAGTTATCTAATAAATCGTTAAACATATTTGTCGATGTAGTGACGGATAGTGGTGAGAAGAAATCAGCGATCGTCCAGATTCCAGCTTTACTTAACCGAATTATTGAATTGACAAATGGTGAAAAAACAGTATATGTTCTATTGGAAGATGTTATCACACATTTTATTCATAAGCTGTTTCACGGCTATCAAGTAACGCGTACATTTGCTTTCCGTATTACGCGTAACGCAGATCTAACAATTCATGAAGATGGAGCAGAGGATCTTCTGATTGAAATAGAGAAATTTCTTAAGAAGCGTAAAAGTGGTGCGGCTGTGCGTCTTGAGATTGATACGCGACAGGATATGTCAATCAATGCGTCATTTTTAAAGGATGAACTTGAAATTGAGGATCGTGATGTATATAAACTTGAAGGGCCACTAGATTTAACGATGTTATTCCAATTATCAGGAATGATAGAGAAACGCTACCCTCAACTTGCCTTTAAGCCATTTGAACCATGTCCGCCGAAGTATCTTGGAAATGGTGAGCTTTATGCTGAAGCTTTAAAGCGTGATATATTCTTTCATCATCCATATGAATCTTTCCAGCCGATTGTGGATTTTATTAAAGAAGCGTCTGAAGACCCGAATACATTGGCGATTAAACAGACGCTATACCGTGTATCAAGCGACTCACCGATTATTGATGCACTGAAAAATGCAGCTGAGGCGGGTAAACAAGTGACGGTGCTTGTTGAGCTGAAGGCACGTTTTGACGAAGAGAATAACGTACACTGGGCACGTATGCTTGAAGAAGCGGGATGTCACGTTATTTACGGTATGACACACCTTAAAACACACAGTAAAATTACGTTAGTCGTTAAGAAAGTAAATGATGAAATGGTATCATATGTTCATTTAGGAACAGGGAACTATAACGATAAAACAGCTAAAATCTATACAGATATGGGTATCATTACGACGAATAAAGAAATTGGAGAAGATGCGATGAACTTCTTCAATTACTTAAGTGGTTACTCTGAGAAACCGACTTATAAGCGATTACATGTTGCACCATTTGAGATTCGTGATGAATTTATTGAACATATCGATCGGGAGATTGAGTGTCAGAAACAGCACGGAAATGGACTGATCATTGCGAAGATGAACTCGTTAACGGATAAGACGGTAATTAAGAAGTTATATGAAGCGAGTAACGCCGGTGTTCAAGTAAAACTGATTATTCGAGGAATATGCTGCTTGAAACCAGGAATTCCTGGTGTAAGTGAGAACATTCGTGTCATCAGCATTGTAGGACGATTCCTTGAGCATTCAAGAATTTATTACTTCTATCATAATGGGGAAGAGAAGATGTACTTATCCTCAGCAGATATGATGACACGCAATATGATTAAACGTGTAGAAATCTTATTCCCAATTATTGATAGCAAGATTGTAGAGGAATTAAAAGATATATTAAATCTGCAGCTAGAAGATAATCAAAAAGCACGTGAGCAAGATTCAAATGGTATATATCATTATGTAAGGAATGATGCACGTGCGATTAATTCACAAGATGAATTGATATATCGAGCAGAGGAATTTAAACGTTCGTTTATCAGACCGAAAGAAGTCATGCATAAACCGATGATGAGTAAACGTGCAAAATTATTAGGGTTTGTGAAGAATAAACTAAAACGTAACTAAAGGTCGTGACAGAAGTGTTCTGCCACAAGCAAAACCAGAACGGTGCAAAGAAAATGTTCTTTGTTTTCTGCATTGTTCGGGTTTTGTCGTAGTGGCAACTTTTGGAACGCCGTCAAAAGGTCGTGACACGAGCGTTTAAGCATGAAAAATAGGCAGGAAACTTATAAGTTTCCTGCCTATTTTTTCGTGTCTTTTCTTTTTAATGAAATTCTGTAATAGTCTGTACGTCTCTTCTGTCTGTTTCACGCGGGGTCTTAATAGACTTTCCAACAGTGATTAGCATTGTTGGAACATAGCGCTCGTCGATATTGAACGATTCAATTAATTGTGTACGGTTGAATCCACCGATGGCACATGAGCCTAGATCGCGTAACGTTGCAAAGTTCATAATCTGCATTGCAGGGAATGTAGAGTTCATTACTGCTGCCTCATAAGCATAATGTTCATTTTGATACACATTGTTCACCTGACTTGCGAGACGTTCTTTAATCTCACTAGTCATGCGTCCTTTTTGGATATCTGGTGCGCAAATTTCATCGATATTCTTATTTGCCTCTTTATCACCTAAAATTACGATAACCGCACTTGCATCAACAATTTGTTGCTGGTTAAAGGCGATAGGAAGTAACTTCTGTTTACCTTCATCTGAGTGAACAACCATAAACTTCCAATGTTGTAGATTCCATGCTGACGGTGCTTTATTTGCAGCGTCGAGTAAGTTTAGTATTTCATCCTGAGAAAGTTTGAACGCTGGATCGTATTGTTTCACTGCGCGGCGTGTCAGTAATTTCTCTTGTATATCTGTGGCTATCATTTTGATCCTCCTAAATATTGATATCTATATCATAGTGAATCACTATACATTATGCAAAACTATTGCTCTAATGTTGCTGCAACAGTCTCTCCGGTAAATGGATGTACAAACTCTAGTTTATAGCTTTCTAGCGCGAGTTGACGTAGGTGTGAATCACTGTATAGTGGGTCTCCGATAACGGGATGTCCGATTTCAGCAAGATGTACTCTAATCTGGTGTGTACGTCCTGTTTCAAGCTGCAGTTCGACATCTGCAGTACCGTCGCCATTCGCTTTAGAGCTTACGATATGTGTAACTGCTCGGTCGCCTGTTTGCGAAACACGGCGTTTATTTGGATGGAACTTGTCTTTACCGATTGGCATATCGATCGTCTGATTCTTCAATGGTAGGTGACTCTTAACTTTCGCACGATATGTACGCTTGATTAATCGTTCTTCTAGCATACGGTCTAGTATCTTTTTGATAAATGGATTTTTAGCGACAAGTAATAAGCCGACAGTTTCCTGGTCGAGACGATGTATCGGTTCCACATATTCTGAATCGAGTGTATAAATTGCATGGTTTAACAACGTATTTGACTCACTCATATCATTTGGATGTGTCTTAACACCCTTTGGTTTAACGAGTATCGCTAAATAATCATCTTCATATTTCACTTCGCACATGCGATAGCTTGATTTATAATTGCTCTTTTCTTCTGCAACAGGTAAGTAGAGTTCATCTCCAGTACTTAACGTATCGCGAAATGTAGCAGCTGCACCATTTATCGTAATTGCTTTAGACATACGTAGCTCATGTGTCGGCTTCTTTGGTATTTGTAAATGTTTAAGCAATGCCTCAATCGTCATATTATTCCATTCTTCTATTACACGTAATTTCATATATTTTCTCCTATTCACTTTTATCGTCTATAATAATAGGGTATAAATTATAGACTAATAAAATGATTTGTCTATTTATTATTATAGAGCAAATAGAGGAGAATATACATGACAGAAGAAATAAATTTAGATAAGTTTAATAAATCAATCGAGGCGCGACAGATGACCAAAGATGATATCGACGAGATTATCGCCTTACAAAACATATGCTTCCCGGGGATGGAACCGTGGAAGAAAGAACATCTTGAGTCCCATATTAATTTATTTCCACGCGGACAGATGGTTATTGAGTATGATGGTAAAATTATCGGAAGTTGTTCAAGTTTAATCATTAATTTCGATGAGTATGATGACCGTCATACGTGGGATAGTATTACAGATAATGGTTATATTACGAACCACAATGACCACGGGCATAACTTATATGGTATAGAAGTGATGGTTCATCCTGATTATCGTGGGATGAGAGTAGGTCAACGTCTTTATGAGGCACGTCGAGAAATCGCTTATGAATTGAATTTAAAATCAATCATTATTGGTGGACGCATTCCAAATTATCATAAATATCAGGATGAACTCACACCAAGAGAATATGTTAACGATGTGATGAAGCATAAGATTAAAGACCCAGTATTGACATTCCAGTATATGAATGGATTTACTTTAATGCGTATCAACCCAAATTATCTAAAGGATGATGTGAATTCAAGTAAGTATGCAACATTAATGGAATGGAACAACCCGGATTACGTTGCTAAATCAAACATTCACTTTAAGACAAGTGACCCTGTCCGTATTTGTACGGTTAACTATATGATGCGTAAAATTGATTCGTTTGAAGAGTTTGCAAACCAGATTGAATACTTTGTTGATGTGGCATATGATGCTGAAAGTGACTTCGTTGTATTCCCTGAATTACTTACGACACAACTGATGAGTTTTGATGAGAAACGTAATCCAGCAGAATCCATTCGTCAACTTACGAAATATACTGAACAGTATATTGAGATGTTTAATGAATTTGCCGTACGTTACAATATTAATATTATTGGTGGTAGTCACTTCGTTGAAGAAGAGGATGAAATCTACAACATTTCATACTTATTCCGTCGTGACGGTTCAATCGAGAAACAGTACAAGATTCACGTTACACCAAATGAACGTAGATGGTGGGGGATTTCTCCAGGCAATGACGTAGAAGTATTTGATACAGATTGTGGTAAGATTGCGATTCAGATTTGTTATGATTCTGAGTTTCCTGAGATGGCGCGTATTGCTACAGAGAAAGGTGCTAAGATTATCTTCACTCCATTCTCAACTGAAGACAGACAAAGTTATTTACGCGTGAAGTATTGTTCGATGGCACGCGCGATTGAAAATCAGATCTACACAGTAACAAGTGGAACGTGCGGGAATTTACCACAAACTGAAAACATGGATATCCAGTATTCAGGTTCGGGTATTTATTCACCAAGTGACTTTGGCTTTGCAAGAGATGGTATTGTAGGTGAAACAGGTGAGAACGTAGAAATGGTTGTTATTGGTGATATTGACCTTGAAGTATTACGCCGTGGACGAGAGAATGGAACAGTAAGACAATTACGCGATAGACGACATGATTTATACAACGTTGAATATAAAAAATAGGTGATATGATGCAGAACAGTACAGCTTTACTGAAAGAAATCGCAGAATTTTTAAATGAAGAGACAGATATATATTCAATGATGAATGGTGCCTTGAACAGACTTGTTCAAGGGACCAATTTTTCTACTGGATGGATATTTTTCATCGATGATGATGGCAAACATACACTCGTATCTGATTATAAGCTCCCACAAGCACTGAAGATGGAGTCATGTCGCTATATGACAGAAGGCCCATGCTGGTGCGTATCACGTTATCATCAGAAGAAATTAACGAAAGCTTCGAACATCATCACTTGTTCTCGAATTGTAAAAGCAAATAAAAAATATAGTGATATGACAGATGATATTACACACCACGCGACCGTTCCTTTACAATCTGGAGAAGAACGTTTCGGATTGCTTAACGTTGCCACGCCTTTTACAAAAGTATATTCAGATGAAGACTTAGCATTGCTTGAATCCGTGGCTTTTCAAATCGGTAGCGCGATTAAGCGTATCTATCTTACAGCAAGAGAACGAGAGAATGCACTACAGGAAGAAAGAACTCGACTTGCACGAGACTTGCATGACTCAGTGAATCAAATGCTCTTTTCACTGAAACTTACAGCACATGCAGCTGAAAGTATGACTGATGATGAACGTGCAAAGACAGCATTTCAGATTATCGAGAAGACAAGCCAGGATGCAGTAAGTGAGATGCGCGCATTAATCTGGCAGTTGAAACCTTTAGGGCTTGAGCATGGATTTGTTGAAGCAGTGCAGAACTATGGCAACATACTCGGCCTCGATGTAACGATTGAAGTGGAAGGGTTCATCAATTTAGAGAATAAAATTGAAAACAGTGCATTTCGAATCGTTCAAGAAGCGCTGAATAACGTGAAGAAGCACGCAGAAACAGAAGAAGTAATGATATCAATGAAGCAGGATGATAAGCATTTTGTTCTGAGGATTAAAGATAACGGTAAAGGTTATAACAATGCACTGACGACAACGCTTCCGACACATGGGGTGAGGAATATGCAGCAACGTGCACAGGAGATTGGTGGTATACTTGAAATAAACAGTACATTAATGCATGGAACGACGGTACAATTCACCTACCCGAAAGGATGAAAGTCATGGATATTATACTCGTGGATGACCACCATATCGTAAGACAAGGGATGAAATTTCTACTATCAACTGAAGAAAGCTTTAATGTAATTGCTGATTTCAATAACGGCAGAGAGCTGCTTGAACATCTAGATGAAATGCAATTACCCAATCTCATAATTATGGACCTTGTGATGCCTGAGCTTAACGGCATTGAAGCGACGCGCCAAGTGAAAGCGAAATTCCCTGATGTGAAGGTGCTCGTACTATCCAGCTTTATCGATGAAGAACATGTCCTTGGCGTGATGGATGCAGGTGCAGACGGTTATGAAATGAAAGATAGTGAACCGAAAGCGCTGATCAATACGATAAAACAGATAGCAGCAGGTGAGCAGATATTTCATCCGGATGTTATGGAAGTCAGAAAAAGTGGCATGAATCTCGCACATTTAAGAAACCCATTATCAAAGAGAGAACTTGAAGTGTTAAAGGCGATGAGCGAAGGCTTAACCAACAAAGAAATCGCTGAACAACTCTTTGTCTCAGAAAAAACGGTGAAAACTCATGTTAGCCATATATTTGCGAAGCTAGAAGTCGGGGACCGTACACAAGCATCGATGTACGGCGTGAAATATAAGCTGATTTAATGCAGCATACACCTCATGTTTTTGTTATAATATGGTAAATGAGGTGAGACGATGATTGAAAAATGGTGGAATAATAGTTGGATAATCGCATTTGCGACAATTGCGATTACTGAACTGTTTAAATATATTTTTGGAGAGCATAAAGGTATCGTTTATTTTATGACACTCCTGATTGTATTTACAGTTATTAGAGTATGTATATCGATGTACAATCTTAAGCACGATATTGAAAGAATGGATTTAAGGCAGAGTCAATTTTATCGTGGCTATTATTTTGATAAATATTACGTAGTCTCCAGACCTTTTTTTATGCTGCTTATATTTTTATTATTTTATTATTGTCTGATGTATGTAATTTTTCCGTATAAATTTATAGGAATTGGGGTAACAGTGCTGATTGTCTGGATCCTGATTAAATTTGATAATCGATTTAATGAACAATCCGATATCGCTAAAATGATTGTAAAAGATGAAGAATGAAGAGAAAGTGGCACACCCTAACATGAGGGTGTGCCACTTTTTATTTAACTATTCCGGGTTCAAGGTGAACGATTGTTTCAACAGCGCCATATTCTTCTTTAATCGCATATTCAATGTGTTCTGTTATATCGTGGCTCTCAGCAACAGTGAAACTAGGGTTCACAGTAACGGTCACATCTACAAATGTCATAACTCCGTGATTTCTTCCTTTGATATCAACACAGCTTTCTACATTTTCTACCGACGACACGATACGTTTCATATGATCCAGTGTATCTGCATCGAATCCATCCGTTAATGTAATTGCTGTTTCAAAGAATATCTCAATAGCGGTCTTCATTATGAGTAAGCCGACGACAATCGCAGCAACGGTATCTAGAAATGTCAATCCGAAGAATACACCGATGATCCCTATAAATGCGCCAAGCGATACGAGCGCATCTGATAAATTATCTGCTGCTGCTGCTTTGAGTGCACTGGAATCCAGTTTCTTCGCAAGATTGCGATTATAAATGTATACGGCGAGCATCGCAAATGCTGATAGTATTGCTACAACTGCAGTCTCAATAGAAGGACTTGAATATTCCTGACGGATATAATTTTTAATTCCTTGCAATATAACTTGAACACTCACAGCAAACATAATAAATGATGCAATCAATGAACCGATATATTCTGAACGGTAATGGCCGTAGTTGTGGTTTTTGTCGGCAGGTTTCATGCTGATCGCAAGCCCAATAAGCAGTGCTACTGAGCTTACAATATCGGTGGCGTTATTAAGACCGTCTGCGACAAGTGCCTGAGATCCGTGAATGTAACCGAATAATAATTTGAAAGTTGTGAGCAGTACATACATGATGATACTCACCTTAGCTCCTTTTTGAGCTTGCTGTAACTGGTCTTTAACCTGCATCTTGTTCATCCTTTAAATAATTATTATCTCCATTATTAATCAAATGTCGATGAATGTATAGCAGTAGAAACGTATTTCTACTTTTTAGAAAATTAGGGGAACCTTATTTACTTATAGTGAATCTTTATTTATAATTATAGATATATTTATTAGAAAATTCAGTTAAAGAGGTGGGTTATGAAAATTAAAGGAAATATGACGCTTAAAATCATCATTGCATTGGTGGTCGGTATTATTGTAGGTTCTATCTTTAATTTATATCAGGATGCATCATGGGTGAAATGGTTTAATCAATACGTATTTAATGTTATCGGACAAATCTTCCTGAATCTAATCTTTATGCTTGTAGTACCAGTTGTATTTGTATCAATTGTACTTGGTGTCGTAGGCGTGGGGGATCCGAAGCATCTTGGGTCGATTGGTCTAAAGACACTTGGATTCTTTATAGTAACGACGGCACTCGCAATTACACTTGCGATGTGTTTAGCCCTTGTGTTTAAACCTGGTGCAGGCAAGGCAGATTTAATGAATAGTGACGACGTGAAGAAATATGCTTTAGAACAAAAACAAAAAGAAGAAGCAGCAAAAGCGGAAGGAACCTCTGTGAATCAGACTTTCGATCAGACTTTGATTAACTTGATTCCAAAAAATCCAGTACTTGCGATGAGTGAAACAAACATGCTGCAAGTAATTACTTTCGCCATTTTTATCGGTATCGGCATGATTGCACTGAGGGAGAAAGTAAGCGGAGTAAAGCTGCTCTTTGAACAGACGAACGATATATTGATGTTTATCGTTACAGCAATCATGCAATACTTTGCGCCAATTGGTACATTTGGTTTAGTTGCAACAGCATTTACTAATGCCGGGTTTGGTGCGATTAAACAGCTTGGAATGTATTTCTTTGTCGTATTACTAGCGCTTTTCCTACATATGATTTTAGTATATGGTGGGGCTATTAAGTTTTTAGCGAAACGTAGTCCGATATGGTTCTTTAAAGGTTTCGCACCTGCAATGACTGTAGGATTTAGCTCTTCGAGTTCCAATGCAACATTGCCAATCTCGTTAGAATGCGCTCAAGATAATTTAGGTGTACGTAAAGAAATCTCATCTTTCGTTCAACCACTTGGCGCCACGATTAATATGGACGGTACAGCCATTATGCAAGGGGTTGCAACCATCTTTATCGCTCAAATATCTGGTGTAGATTTAACTATTATGCAGATGGTCATGGTTGTCGCAATCGCTGTAATTGCCTCTATCGGTACAGCCGGTGTACCGGGTGTGGGACTTGTAATGCTTGCGATGGTCCTGACTTCAGTCGGGCTTAATCCAGCAGCAATCGGTATTATTCTAGGTATCGACCGATTACTTGATATGACACGTACCGCTATAAATATCTCTGGAGATGCTGCTTGTGCGGTCGTGATTAATGAGAGAGAAAAGCAAAAACTTGCTAAAAATGTTGCATAAATTTGTCTAAGAAATAAAATTTATAAGAAAAGAGGAAAATCATGAGGTTTTCCTCTTTTAATTTTTTGTAAATTATATTAAGATGGTAAAGTCCCTTAAATGAATAGTGTATTATTTCTATTTTATTAAATGAACAATCTAAAAATAATAATATATACAAGAAAGGTCGTAGAAGCATGGATAAGCAACAATTCACAGATTTATTACAAACAAAGTTTAAAATGGTTCGTATAGAAGCAGGATATACTCAAGATACAATGGCACAAACTATCGGACTATCTAAGAAAACATTAGTTCAGATTGAAAAAGAGCGTGTACTTCCAAACTGGACAACTTGCGTGTCACTATGTGCATTATTCAGAGATTCTGAAGTGCTGCAGAATACTTTAGGTGGAGATCCTTTAGAAGTCATTCAAGTAATCTCAAGAGGTGCGTGTGCATACCCTGACCAAGATAATAAAAATGAATTATGGTGGTCAACGATTGAAGCAGATCGTGATATCATTCTTCAGCAGAATAAAATTTCGAACCTTTATCGTGTATTAGATGGTTCTATGCAACCGTTATATGGTTCTAATAAAGCGCGTGAAGCAGAGATGTTCTATAATAAGAAGAGAAATGAACAGCTGATCACTGTATAATTAATTTATAGGCGAGACAAGGTGGCTTAATGACCCTTGTCTCGCTATTTTATTAGAACGATGTCTCTCGGTTTGTTTTTGGAACAGAGTGGTATAAACTATTGTAATGAAACATTATAGAAAAAGGTGATGAATTGTACGCATTAGGAATAATATTATTTATGGGCTTTATTGGCTCGTTGATTGGTGGATTTACGAATTTTATTGCGATTAAGATGTTGTTCAGACCGTTTGAACCGAAATTTCTGTTTGGGAAACAGCTCCCGTTTACACCAGGATTGATACCGAAACGACGTAATGAACTCTCGCTGAAGATTGGAGAGATGGTCACACATCATCTACTCACACCTGAAGTGTTTAAAGAGAAATTAATGACAAGGCAGACTGAAGCGCTGTTAAAAAGTATGCTGAATAAACAAGTTCAGGCTTTAAAAGAAGGACAGTACAGCATCGATGACTTTGCGCAGCGCTTTAATATTGATATTACAAATGTTGCTGAGAAAAAAGTTCACGATAAGGTGAATGAACTGCTTGAAGAGAAGATTCAGACATATCAGTCCCAATCAATCGATGCATTACTGCCACAAGATTTAAAGGATAAGATAGACAGTAAGGTTGAAGCAGCACCTACAATGATCATTGAAAAGCTTAGAGCTTACGTTAATAGCGAATCAGGTTACAACGATATTATGCAGATGATCGACCGCTTTTTTATGGAGAAAGGAAGATTTGTCAGCATGATTCAAATGTTTATGACACAGGAGATGATTGCAGACCGTGTTATAAAAGAAGCGAATGCTTTAAGTGAAGAGCCTAAAATCAAATCAATCATTGAAACTGAGCTTAAAAAAGAGTACGCACGTATAATGGCGATGACACCAGAAACTTTAGTTGCTGCACATGATATCGCTCATTTCAAAGGGGAGTTAAATACAAATATTGTGCGTGCAATGCATATAGATTATTATATGAAGACACCACTTTATACGCTTGTACCGAAGTTGTTTCATTACATTGAAACTGAAGGTGGAGATCGTTTAATCCATTATATAATGACGAAGACAGCTGACAATGTTGCAGTCATCTTAGAGAAGATTCGTATTGCTGAAATTATTAAGGACCAGATTGATAATTTTGAACTTTCATTCCTTGAACAGCTCGTTATTGAAATCTCGAATAAAGAATTGAAGTTAATCACAATGCTTGGCTTTATCTTAGGCGGTATCATCGGTATCTTGCAAGGGATAATCGCGATTTTTGTATAATGCCTGTATTCGTGGTATATTGATTAGGAACATTAAACATAAAGGAGAATGAATATGTCTGTTAATATTTATGATGAAGCGAATAAATTAGAAAGTTCATTACGTCAGAGTGATGAATATAATGCGATTAAGAATCATTATGAAGCAGTTAACAATAACCCTGAATCAAAGAAAATCTTCGATGAATTCAGAGAAATTCAATTAACACTTCAAGAAAAACAAATGTCAGGTCAAGAAATTACTGAAGAAGATTTAAATAAAGCACAAGCTTCAGCTGAATTAATCGAAAAAGATGAAAATATCTCAAAATTAATGGAAGCTGAACAACGTATGAGCTTTATTATTCAAGAATTAAACCGTATCATCATGAAACCTTTAGAAGAATTATATGGTGTTAAAGCTGAAGATTAATTCTTTATAGGGATAACAATATTTAATATATCCGAACAGTGCAGATATTTCGCACTGTTCGGTTTTTGCATAATGTAAGAGAGGTAGATTATGAAATTTTATTTAGAACACGATCAGTTTGAACAGCTGCAGCTCTATATTCGCAATATACTAAATCTCTATTTCGAGGATGCGTATTTATTCGAAGGTCAAGGGGATAACTGCATTACGATAAATATCAATCAGGAGCGCTGCACCATCGTGACAACAACGTTGACGATAGATGGCAATACTTATACACAGCGTGCCGAACGCAAACAGACAGACAAACGTGCAATGAAGCAGGCACTCGGTGAGACGTTGATTGAGATATTAACGGCACATACCGGTATAACACAGAGCTGGGGTACATTGACAGGAATCAGACCACTTAAGCTATATCATAAATATTTAAAACAAGGGCACTCAGACAATGCTATTAAACAAAGATTAAAGCGTGACTATTTGATTGCAGATGATAAGCTTGAACTGATGGAACGTATTACGAAGACGCAGCTCAATGCGATTCCAGACTTACATCAGCTAGAGCAGGAAGTCAGCATCTATATCGGCATTCCATTCTGTCCGACGAAGTGTGCATATTGTACGTTTCCGGCGTATGCAATTCAAGTCCATAAAAATGACGTGCCAGAGTTCCTCGTTGGATTATTATATGAAATTGAACATATCGGCGAGTGGCTTAAAGCACGTAATATTAAAGTGACGTCTATCTATTTCGGTGGAGGTACCCCCACTTCTATCAGTGCACAGGATTTAAAGTTGTTGCTTGAAGCAGTGTATATAAACTTTGACATGACACATGTGCGTGAGCTTACTGTTGAAGCAGGGCGTCCGGATACAATTGATGCAGCGACATTAGAAGTACTTAATACATTCGGTATCGATCGCATCAGTATAAATCCACAAAGCTTTACCGATGAAACTTTAAAGGCAATCGGCCGCCATCATAGCGTGCAGGAAACAATCGATAAATTCAAGTTATCTCGCGAATACCATATGAATAACATCAATATGGATCTGATTATCGGCTTACCGAATGAAACGCGTGAAGAAGTAATCCATTCGCTGAATGAAACGAAGAAGCTGAACCCTGAATCGCTTACAGTGCATACGTTAAGTTTTAAGACAGCGAGCGAGATGACACGTAATAAATCAAAGTATCCGGTTGCAGCACGAGATGAAATTATCTATATGATGAACTTGACAAAAACTTTCGCCGAACAGCATGACTATATTCCTTATTATTTATACCGTCAGAAGAATATTCTCGGTAATCTTGAGAACATCGGATATTCTAAAGCGGGAGAAGCGTCACTGTATAACATCTTGATTATGGAAGAAGTACAGACAATCATAGGATTAGGGTGCGGGGCATCTAGCAAGCTGATTCATCCTGAGACTGGTAAGATTGAAAACTATTTAAACCCTAAAGATCCAAAGAGCTATAATAAGACATATAAAGATTATACACATCAGAAAATTGATAAACTGAACCTTCTTTATGATCAAAAAGACAAATAAACAATATTTGAAACTCATCCGTAAGATATGGCGATAATGCATAATCTTACGGATGAGTTTTTTTATGAATAAAGATTATAAATATAGATGATTTTGTAGTTTCATTACATATATATACGATTTTGTTGTAAAATTAGAGTATCAATTAAAGTGAGGGTTATGATGATCAAATTTATACATTGCTCAGACATACGATTAGATGAACCGTTTCAGTTAGTTGGAGATGTTCCTGAATATATAATGAAGTCGATTCGTAATTCAAGCTTTCAAAGTTTAAAACGCGTTGTCGATGATGCGATTGAAAAACAAGTGGACTTTATTATTATAAGTGGAAATTTATTTTCAAGTAAAAATCGCAACATTAAGGCAGATGACTACGTAGTAAAGCAATTCGCACGATTAAAGGAAGAGAATATTTACGTTTATTATATACACGGTATAGAGGACAATATGTCCGTACAATCATTTTATAAGTTTCCTGATAATGTAATTGTTTTCTCTGATGAAGTTCAGACTTATGAACTTGTTACGAAAAACAAATCAAGTGTGTTCTTTCATGGGTTCAGTTATAAAGAACATTCTCACTATGAGTACAAGCTTGATCAGTATCCCGTAAATGAAGTTAATCAGACCATTCATATTGGCATACTGAATGGTTTACATCATAAGTTAAAAGGGGAAGACACACATACAGAATTCCATATCGAGGAATTAAACCGTAAATTATATCATTACTGGGCACTTGGCGGTTTTAATAGGCATATGACCTTAAACGAACTGCCACATATGCATTACCCCGGTACGCTTCAGGCTACAAACTTTATGGAAGGCGGAGATAGTGGATATATGTATGTTGAAGGGGACAGCAGTCAGCTGAATGCGACCTTTGTGCCAGTAAATATGATTACATTCCACGAGACAGTATTAAACTTAAAGAGTATTGAGCGTCACGCAATCTATCAGGATATCGAAGCATTTAAACAATCCGTGCGCCCAAACGGTAGACAACTTTATCGATTAACACTACAAAATGATGGTGAGACTTTAATAGATCAGCAAATGTTATCGCAAATAAAGGACCAGATCCAAATTGGCGAAATGGCAGAAGAACAGTTTGTATGGATCGATGATATTTACACAAATGAAAAGTACGCACCGCATACATTAAAAGATGAGTTCAGTGATGTCCTTCATGATTTGTCTTATTTAACAACATCGAAAGAACCTGTACAACAATCCTATATCCAGAAGTTTATCTCTTTTGATGAGGTTAATACAGAGCGGTTGATAGATTATGGAGAAGCGCATCTCAAAATGTTGATGAAAGGTGACCGCCATGAAGATTAAATCTTTAGAAATATACGGATATGGAAGATTGGAACATCGCAAGTTTCAGTTTAATCACGATTTCGTTCAGATATTTGGAGAAAATGAAGCAGGTAAATCTACAATGCAGGCGTTTATTCATGCGTTACTCTTCGGTTTTCCGAAAGATGGTGAGTACGAACCGCGTCTAGAACCGAGATTCGCACCACAATATGGCGGTAATATAGAACTCGAACATATAGATGGTACAACGATTATGATTGAACGTGTATTTGTTCATGGTAAAGAAAAAGTAAAAGTCATTCACGAGGGTGTAGAGAAATCGATTGAATGGCTCAACCAGTTGATGAATTATATGAAAAAAGATACATATAAATCAATATTTTCATTTGATGTACTCGGTTTGCAGGAAGTACATCGTAAACTGACACAAGAAAAGCTTGAAGCTTACTTACTTCAGGCAGGCTCATTCGGTTCGACGGAATTTACAGATTTACAAAGGACGATAAATGAGGAGCAGGTACGTTTATTTAATACAGATGAAGATACTGGTATCATTTTTGAGAAAGCAAGAGAATTGCAGCAGCTAGAAGCGGATATAAGAGCGCAGGATGATGTAAAAGCACATTATGCACAAATATATGATACGTATCAGAAGGATTCAAGAAGAGTTGAACATATTAAATTACAGATTAAAGAACTTGAAGAAGTTAAAGGACATAAAGAAAGAGAAATTAAATATCAGAGTCAAGCACAGGAATGGAAAGCATTAGAACTACAATTAAACATAGAGCCGCCGCAATTTCCTGAGCAAGGGATTAATCGATTTGAGGCGTTGAAGCATCAGGTCCAGAAATTAAGTAAAGATCTTGAACTACGTGAAGAGAAGTTAAGCCAGATAACATCAGAGATGGATAATATTCAACTATTGCCTGACCACTTAATTGAAGCCTCAAGAGACATTATCAAAAGAGAACATCCGATTAAACAGCTGCATGGTGATGTTCGAAGTGTAACACAGCAACGCGATGCACTGACGACTGAAATGAATACTTTAATGCAGGATATCGGATGGCAGAAGTTTGAAACCGTTGAACTGAATCAGAAAGTTCAATCTGATATCACTGAAGCACTCAACGAGCTTGAGAAACAAGAACTCGAACGTACACAAATTAACAGAGAGCTGCAATTTGTAACACTAAACGTAGATAGATTATCTGATGAATCTAAAGTATTGAATAAAGAAAAAGTGCATGACGAACGTTTTAATAAAGCACAGGAACTTCAAGAACAGCGCAAGGAACTTGAAAGTAAATCAAAGCTCTTTCATAAATTGAGTGAAGAAGCAACTGCTTATGAAGCGCGTGAGCTCAAGAAACATAAGCTGCAGCAGACAATCTATGCGATAACGGTAGTCATTAGTCTTGTAGCACTTGTCTATAGTTTTATGAATGCGCTATGGATTTCAGGTAGTATATTCTCATTCGTAAGCATCATTGTACTACTGATGCTTATTTTAAATAAGAAGCCGGATGTACGATTTAATGATGAATTAGCGGATGGAGTAAAACAATTAGAGGGTAATATTTATAAACTTGAACATGACTTTGATTTGTCGTTTGATTTGAATGAACAAAAGTTATTACGCCATAAATTATCAAATGTTATCACTCAGTTAAATCGTGAGCAATCTCAAAAAGAAGCTTTAAAGCAACATTTAGACATTTCACATAAAGAAATTGAAGCGACACACCAATTGCTCAAGCAATACAAAACAGCGCTTAAAATAGAGAGTAATTATCCGAATAACCGATTAGCTTCTGCATATCGTACGATACATAAATTAGTGCGCATCCATGATGAAATCTTAAAGTGTAATGCTAAAATCGAGGAAATGAAAGAGCGTCTTGCTACATTCGATCAGAGCATATTAACGCTTATTCCGAAATTACCTGTGAAAACAGAGGCATCATCGATATTCCATGATTTAAAGAATATGTTAACGACCGATGAGAAAGAGAAATTCCAGTACAGTAAAAATGCAAATCAACGAGATTTATTAAAGAAAGAAATCAAAATTATTAATGCATCGTTGCAGCAGAATATTGATGAGCAGCATGCTTTGTTTGAAGAAGCAGGGGTGGAGGATACTTCAAGTTATTATGCTAAAGAGGCTGAATATGCGAGTTATAACACAAACTTAGAGCGTTTTAATGTGTTAAGTGAACTGCTTAGAAATCAAGCATTCACGTACGAGGATAATACGCATCTTGCTGAAGTGCCAGAAGCCATACTGAATGAGCAGTTGATAGATATTAATGTACATATTAAATCGTTGGTTGATGAACGCAGTAATGTGCAGCAACAGTTAAGAGAACTAGAACATGCTATGCATCAAATATGTGACGATGATACGTTATCAAGACTGAAGTTTGAATATGAAATAAAGAAAAATCAATTTAACAAACTTGCGGAAACATATTTATCTGTAAATTATATCGATACTTTAATTCAGGCACATATTAAAGAGGTACGTGAAGAACGAATGCCATTCGTTATTGATGATGCGACAGAAATCTTTAACTATCTAACTGAAGGACGTTACACGAAGATTGTTTATGATGAACATCTGACAACTGTAGCTGCGGATGGACAAGTATATCATCCGACAGAATTGTCACAATCAACGAAAGAATTATTATATATTGCATTAAGACTGAGTTTAATTCATTCATTAAGAAGATATTACCCATTCCCGATCATTGTCGATGATGCGTTTGTTCACTTTGACAAAAACAGGCGTGAGCGTATACTTGAATATATGCTTAAACAACAGCATAATCAAATTATCTATTACACTTGCAACCGTTCTTCTACAATTAACAGTAAGCAGACAATTGTACTGGAACGCAATAAGAAGGAGGTTAAATAAGTGAGAACGATAGAAACATTAAAACCCGGATCTCAAGTGGATCATTACTTTTTAATTCATAAATCAATTCAAGGGGTAACAGGACAAGGTAAGCCATATTTAACACTTTATCTTAAAGATAAAAGTGGAGAAATCGAAGCAAAAGTATGGACGGTCTCTGAAGAAGATATAAAATTGTTACAACCTGAACAATTAATTCGTGTTAAAGGTGATGTGATTGATTACCGCGGTCGTAAACAGATGAAAGTAAATCAATTCAGACTTGTTACACCAGAAGACGGTGTGAAACTAGAAAATTTCTTAGAAAGTGCACCGGTGAATGAAGATGATATGATGGAGCAGCTGATGGATTATGTCATCGAAATCGAAAATGCAAATTTACAGCGTATTATTCGTCTGTTACTTAAGAAATATGCACATCAATTTATGGTATACCCTGCTGCCAGCAGCAACCATCATAACTTCGTCTCGGGATTATTATTCCATGTATTAACGATGTTGAAACAAGCGAAAGCATTATGTGATATTTATCCGACATTAAATCGAAGTCTGCTCTACGCAGGTATCATTGCACATGATATGGGGAAGGTTAAAGAATTATCCGGGCCTGTTGCAACAACGTATACAGTAGAAGGAAACTTACTCGGCCATATTTCGATTATGAGCGATGAAGTTGCGAGTATTGCACGTGAACATAATATTGAAGGGGAAGAAGTAATGTTACTGCGCCATATGATATTAAGTCATCATGGAAAGTATGAGTATGGATCACCGAAATTACCGATGTTAAAAGAAGCAGAGATGCTTCACTTTATTGATAATATTGATGCACGTATGCAGATGTTTGATAAGCATATGAAGAAAGTGGAGAAAGGACAATATACAGAGCGTATTTTTGCGTTAGAAAATCGTCAGTTTTATAAGCCGATTTCTCTGGACTAAAAAAAGAAATGAAGCAAAGGCTTCATTTCTTTTTTATTTTACTTTTAAGATTTGATCATCAACATACTTTTTGATGTCTTTATCTTTAAAGTCTACATCATATTCCTTGAATAATTTTTGTACTGCTTGTACGTATAGTTTCGGATTATCTTGTAACTTGTTCTGACGAATCGTCTGAGCGAGTTTGTCTTTTTCTTTAGCGATGTCTTTATCGTCTTCAGCCATAATGATGTGGTAACCAAATTCAGTTTTTACGATATCTGAAATTTCACCCGGCTTTAGTTTGAATAATGCCTTTTCGAATGCTTCAACAGTTTGACCTTTAACTACGTAGCCGAGCTCACCATTATTTTTCGCCGATTGTGTATCATCTGACTCTTTTTTAGCAATTTTCTTGAAATCATCTTTATTAGCTTTAACTTGTTTTAAGATATCTTCAGCTTTCGCTTTCGCTTCTTTGTCGCTTAATCCATCTTTATTAGACTCAGATTTCACTGCAACTAATATATGTGAAGCTTTCTTAGCGTTATCTTTAATATCTTTATCTGAAATTTTGATTGTGTCATTTAGAAACTGCTTCTGATATTCATCAGTAACGCGCTTTTTCTTATACTGTTCAACTGTCATTCCAGAACTTTGCTGCTGCAGAATTTGTTCGAATGTTTTCTCATCGCCATATTTCTTAATTTCTTTGTCTGTTTCTTTATTGATTTTATCTTCATCGATTTTCTTACCATATTTCTCTTTAAGAACGTCATTGAAAATTAATTGGAATGACGTTTTAGCGATTTGTTCATTACCGATCTCTTTCATGATGTCTGATTGTTTTATGTCACCAGCTTTAGATGAAACAAGTGTTTCTCCGCCACTATTTCCACATGCCGTTAATCCTAAGATTGATACAGAAAGTGCTGCTGGCATCATAATTTTCTTTAAGTTTGTCATAATACTACTCCTTTTAAGTGCACTGTTTAGTAAATGTTCTAACTAATGATAAATTCTAACATAAAATGATTTAGAATACATTTATCTTACATCTGAATGATAAAAGTCTGCTGGTAGATCGTGTTTGCTCAGGACTTCAAAGCCGTATTTACGTTCTTCAACATAGGAACACTGCGGAGTGTTGAACATATAACGTAAATATACAAAATCTATAAATGATAACCCGATATTCACCGCGAATATAAATAAGAAGTAATGGGCGAACATAGGGTGTGTAACTGCGCATATAAGTGTTGCCACTGTAATGATGACAACTGGGCAGACTAATGCAATTGCAAAATGTAGTTTATGAACCGGATGATTCACTCGTGTATTAATAAGTGGAAAGAATCTGGATTTCGTTGTTTTCTGTATGATTAATGATTTCGTATCATGTATAAATGGCAACATATGCAATAATTTATGAATAGGGTAGAGACAAATCAGACTGATCAAGAATAATAAAAAATTGTCATCTGAGAATTTTTTTCCGAATAAAGAGGAGAAAATTTCAAAGCTGACAATGTAAACGATAATTCCAAGTAATGCTGAAATGAGCATGATTCTCTGGATTCCGTATGTCGATCTGATATTAAAATTTTTGTTACATAAATACATGGCAATCTCCTTACTCGGTTAATTTACCTAGCAATTATGCATTATCTTTATTGTTTTCGTCAAGTAATATTTTTAATAGGTCGTCGTGACTCTTTTCAAGGTGCGTAATGAAGTCTGCTCCATAGATTTGTGCAACGATAAATTTCAGTTCAGTAAATGGCGGAAGATCAAACATTAATTCCTGGTAGTTGCTCGCAGCATCATAAATACGGTCATCAGACTCTTTGTATCCTTTGTATGTTTCATAGAGCACTTCTTTTCCTTTTTCAGTAAGTTCAAGATATGTATTACGTTTATCAAATTTACTCTTTGGCATCGTCAAATAGCCGCGCTTCTCTAGATTCTTTGCAAAGTTGAACACTGTAGATACGTGCATCACACCGTACTGGCTTACTTCTGAGATGGTTGCCTTCTCCAAGTTCCTTATAATGACTAGAATGTGATGTTCATTGATATTTAAATCGTATGGTTTAATCCAGTTCTGCCAGTCTTTTTCTACTGTTTTCCAAAGTGCTTTACTTAATTGAGACACTTTGTGCGTAAATAACATTTTATCGATAATTTCTTTTTCGCGTTCACGTTTCATGTCGGTTCCACCTTCCAGAATATTCATGCATTTTACATAATAATTATCATTTAACAATATACTAATAGTAATATAAAAAAAGTATGATGGTAACATCATACTCTAGTGATTAATAATATTATTTTAGCATAGTACAAAAACTTTATGAATATTTATTCTGAATTTTTAATATATTATTTTTCAGAGAGTTCCTGCGTAATTTCGTTCTTTCGATTGTTCAGGTTTTCTACATTATTCTTAATGTTATCGATATTCGGCGAGATATCTGCTTTGTAGTTGCTGATCATCGTTTTAATCTCATCAACCATGGTAGACATTGCCTCTTGAGAAGTATTTTTCGTGTTTAAGATTGAATCCTTCACTTCATTCGTTTCAGCCTTCAGTTGGTTGACTTGCGCTTTCGTATTATAAGCAGTGGATTTGAATCCTTGCTGAAGTTCTTTCCCTGACTTTGGTGCGTTCAGTATCGCAGTGGCACCTCCAGCAACGATGCCGACACCGAAACCAAGTACAATTCTAGATAATTTCATAATTATAGCCTCCTGTCTTTTTTATAGTATACCCATATTAATAAATATTATGTAGGGAAAGTTATTCGATTGCATCTTGAATATCGGTTTTTAATGATTCCATATCAAGTGCATCTGGATGCGTCTCCCAAACGTAACCGAAGCCATCTATATCATCTTTATAACGTGGGATGACATGGAAGTGCAGATGAAATACAGATTGATCTGCATAAGCTCTATTATTCTGGATGACATTGATTCCGTCTGGCTGGAATGCTTTATCGACGGCCTTGGCAACCTTCTGTACTGATGTGATGACATGCTGTAAGTCTGAAGGTGCAATTGACAGCATATCTGGTGCAGCATTTTTAGGTATAACAAGCGTGTGTCCTTTAGATACTTGCGAAATATCGAGGAATGCATACGTATATTCATCCTCGTAGACTTTGTATGATGGAATCTCACCTTTTAATATTTTACTGAATACTGTTTCTGACATTGTATGGCCTCCTATGCAATTTTCTCTATTATATAAGATTTTATTAAAATGTTCACAACATACGTTATAATTGTAGCAACAATCATACATTTGATACAATGATGAAAATAGTTTGTAGAATGGAGAATGAACGTGACAGTGAAAGTGACGAACTTGACAGGCGGCTATGGCAATCAGCCTGTCATACATGATATCGATTTTGAACTTCAAAATGGTGAGATCATCGGACTTATCGGACTTAACGGAGCGGGTAAGAGTACGACAATCAAACATATGCTTGGGTTACTGAGACCCATCTCAGGAACACTACAAATTGATGGTGTATCGTTAGCAGAACATCCTTATGAATATAGAAATAAGCTTTCTTATATTCCAGAATCTCCTGTCTTATACGAGGAACTGACATTAGCAGAGCATATAGATATGACTGCAATGGCTTATCATATCCCACTGGATGAAGCGATGGAACGCGCACGACCATTATTGAAAGTCTTTAGATTAGAAGATAAATTGAAAGCTTTTCCAGCACATTTCTCTAAAGGAATGAAGCAGAAAGTGATGATCATATGTGCATTTATCGTTCAGCCTGAACTATATATTATCGATGAGCCATTTCTCGGCCTCGATCCACTCGGTATTCAAACGATGCTGGAACTTATGGTTGAAGCACGTCAGAACAATCGGACTGTATTGATGAGTACACATATTCTTGCAACAGCTGAGAAATATTGTGACCGCTTCTTACTGATGCATCACGGCAGACTTATTGCTTATGGGACCCTTAATAATCTGCAAGGTCAGTTTGATATGCCGCATGCATCACTGGATGACATCTATATTCATGTGACAGGTGACGCACATGAATAAGGCACGCCAATTATTTTATGACAGGAAGGCAAGAAACGACAAAGAGGTCGCTTATTATAGTAAATTTATCTTTAATGGCCATTTTATTGTTTTCTTGACGATTGCATTTGGTGCATTGATGCTGCAATATTCTCAGCTGCTCAACAATCTTCCAGAGAATGTCAACTATAATCTGATCATCGCTGTAATACTTGCAGCGTTTACAGTTACCCCGCTCAGAACTTTTATGAAATCTGCAGATAGCATATTTCTGCTCAATTTCGAACGCGATATGGACCCTTACTTTAAACAGGCCATCATTAGGAGCGGTATATTACGCACACTATTATTTATCGTAATGGGTGGCCTATTAGCACCATTATATATGGAAAGAACAGCATCGGTGACAGGGTATGTATGCGCGATTGTTCTGGGGGTGTGGATGATCTATAGCGGACTTATTATGCGCCATTTGATGATGAAGCTAGGCATTATGAATGGCTATATCAGCTTCCTCATCTTTTTAATGGCGCTGTCTGGCATCTATACTGCACTGGAAGGATTACCGGTTACGATTATTTCTATTATTATGTTTACGTTAGGGTTAATCTATCTATTTAATAAGAATGCAGCACACCGTCTTCTCAACTTTGGACAGTATATAGATTATGAGCATCAGCTGTATCAAGCACAGAATAAGCTGATCAATATGTTTACAGATGTAAAAGGGATGAAGGATAAAGCAGTACGCAGACGATACTTTGATGCACTGCTTCCGAGAAAGTCTCACTATACAGAAGAGCATATGTTTGAATATTTATTCGTCAGAAATTTTGTGAGAAGTAATGATAGTATGTGGATTGTAGTGCGTCTGATTGTTGTCGGCTGCGTTCTTATGTGGCTCGTGCACCAATATATAGTAGGGCTTATCATCGGTTTATTCTTTAGCTATGCGATTATTATGCAAGCTTCACAGTTCTATAAGATGCAGGCGTTCAGTCTGTGGCCGAAAGTATGGCCGACACCTGAAGCGCTCGTTCTTCAAGGATTTAGAAAGTTTATGCGTAAACTTTCGATTGTAACGACGACAGTGATTGCTGTTTGTTATATCCTTATCTATCCAGCACACTTTTATTTCGCTATCATCCTTTATGTGATGATGTTCTTTGCATTGAATAGTGTTTCAGCGAAGATTGAGAAGCGTATGAATCTCTTAAGGGACTGATATATCCATATAAAAACCATCCTCTCCAACGTTCTGGAAAGGATGGTTTTATTGATATTCTAGTCTTCAAGCGGAAACAGATGCTTCGTATAATAAATATTATTGATAAAGTCCGCAGACTGATATTGTTTTAATGCTTCTTCGCTTAAATATTTACGGAAGAAACTACTTTTCTTAAAGTCTGTCATATGTGCTTTTGAATCAAATTGCAGCACGTAAGCGTAAGTTTCACCACGTACGGGTTTAAGTAATCGCAAAGCATGATAGCCTTCATATCGGTATAAGTCTTCAAGAGGTAGTTCATGAGTATCGAATACGTCTTGTCTTGCGTTACTGACAACAAAGTATATCATTAACATCGGCAGCTCAAGCAACACTGCATCTTGACGAATAACATCGAATGTCTGTGGTGCACTGAATAACGTTTCTTGATCTGTTTCTTCATATAAATACGTGTTATCTTCTTCAACAAAAGTAAAGATATCACGTGTTTTATTGTTATTAACAATTTGTTTAAGAAAATATTCTGTTCCATACGTAATATACGTTTTCATCACAATTCCTCCTTTATATACATTACCCGATTTTAAAGGATATATGTCAGTTTTATGACATTGTTTAATAATAGTTATTCTAATCTGTTTGTATGATAAAATCGAGTATATATTAATAGTAGGGGGAAATACGCTTGAATCAATTTAATGACACTATCTTAAGAACTGCACGTGGAGAGAAGACGGAGCATACACCGGTATGGTTTATGCGTCAGGCCGGGCGTAGTCAGCCGGAATACCGAAAGATTAAAGAGACGCATAGCTTATTTGAAATTACGCACGATCCGGAGCTGTGTGCTTATGTAACAAAACTTCCGGTTGATCAATATAATACAGATGCTGCAATTTTATATAAGGATATAATGAGTCCGCTTGGTGCTATTGGTGTGGATGTTGAAATCAAATCGGGTATCGGTCCTGTTATCGATAACCCAATCCGTTCAAAGAAGGATGTAGAAAAGTTAGGTGAAATACATCCAGAACAGGATGTGCCTTACATTCTTGATACGATTAAATTATTAACGACTGAACAGCTAAATGTTCCTTTGATCGGTTTTACAGGCGCACCGTTTACATTAGCGAGCTATATGATTGAAGGTGGCCCTTCTAAAAACTATAATAAGACGAAGGCAATGATGTATGAAGCACCTGAAGCATGGCATTTACTGATGGAGAAACTCGCAGATATGTGTATTACATATACACATGCACAAATTGATGCAGGATGTAAGATGATCCAAGTATTTGATTCATGGGTAGGTGCATTAAATCGCGCGGATTATCATACATTTATTGCACCACATATGGAACGCATATTTAAAGAAATTAAAGCGAAAGGTGTACCGGGCACAACGTTCGGAGTTGGTGCAAGTCACTTAATCCAAGAGTGGAACGCATTACCTGTAGATGTATTAGGGCTCGACTGGAGATTACAGATTGAAGAGGCACGTCAATTAGGTATTACAAAGACACTTCAAGGTAACTTAGATCCCGCGATCCTTATGGCGCCATGGGAAGTAATTGAGTCTCATCTTAAGCGTATTCTAGATCAAGGACTACAATCAGATAGCTACATCTTTAACTTAGGTCACGGCGTATTTCCAGAAGTACAACCAGATACGTTAAGACGTGTAAGTGCGTTTGTACATGATTATTCACGCGCTTATAAATCAAAATCATAAAGGGGAATTGACTTATGACAAAAAAAGGGCTACTTGTAATGGCATATGGTACGCCATATACAGAAGAAGATATTGAACCATACTATACACATATACGACGCGGTAGAAAGCCTAGTGAAGAAGCGCTGCAGGATTTAAAAGATCGTTACAAAGCAATCGGTGGAATCTCTCCTCTTGCAGGAACGACTGAACGTCAGGCTGAAGCACTTGTGCAGGCTTTAAATGAAAGAACAGGTGAAAATTATCAACTGTATATCGGTTTAAAGCATATCGCACCATTTATCGAGGATGCAGTGAACCAAATGGCGAAAGACGGAATTACAGAAGCGGTAACGATAGTACTTGCACCACATTATTCGAACTTTTCAGTCGGCAGCTACAATAAACGTGCACGTGAGATTGCAGAAACGAAAGATATTAAACTGTATCATGTAGACGCATTCTACAAACAGGAGAAGTTTATTCAGTACTGGACAGAACAAGTAAATCAGACGCTTTCACATATCCCTGAATCTGAGCAGGATGATACAGTACTTATCGTAAGTGCGCACAGTCTTCCAGAGAAGATTAAAGAGATGGGAGATCCTTACCCAGCTCAGCTAGAAGAAACGGCACAGCTGATTGAACAACAATCAGACATTAAACATGTAGAAACAGGCTGGCAGTCTGAAGGGAATACGCCTGATCCTTGGCTCGGTCCGGATGTTCAGGATTTAACCAGAGCAATCTATGAAGAGAAGCATTATCAGCATTTTATCTATACACCAGTGGGATTCGTATGTGAGCATCTGGAAGTGCTCTATGATAATGACTATGAATGTAAAGTCGTATGCGATGAACTCGGTGTCAAGTATCATAGGCCACATATGCCAGACACGCATCCATTATTTATCGGTGCGATGGTAGACGAAATAGTATCAGTAATTAATTCATAGAAAAGAGCTGTTATATTATGAAGAAGTGTGCAATTATCGGAGCGGGTATCACTGGACTGTCAGCTGCATATTATCTTGGACAGGAATCACCCGATTTTGAGATTGATATTATTGAAGCAAGTGATGTTCCAGGCGGTAAGATTAAAACATATCGCAAAGATGGTTATACGATTGAATTAGGACCAGAATCTTATTTAGGTCGAAAGAAAATCATGACAGAACTTGCCGCAGATATTGGAATGAAAGATGATCTTGTTGTCAACAATACAGGCCAGTCTTATATATATGCAAAGAATAAGCTCCATCCGATACCAGGAGGTGCTATTCTCGGCATCCCTACTGAACTGCGCCCTTTTATTACAACAAGATTGATTTCACCAATTGGGAAAGTTCGAGCAGCAATGGATTATATCATCAAACCGAAACCGATGAATCCGGATGTTTCAGTCGGAGCATTCTTTAGACGTCGTCTCGGCAATGAAACACTTGAGAATCTTATTGAACCCCTGATGTCCGGTATATACGGAGCGGATATTGATAAACTGAGCTTGAAGTCAACATTTCCGGACTTCAAGAAGACAGAAGAACGTCATGGCAGTTTAATAAAAGGGATGCGCCGTAATCGTAGAGAGACGAAATCAGCACCAAAACAAGGGCAGTTTCGTCAGTTCAAAAACGGCTTGCAAAGTTTTATAGAGCGTCTTGCTGAAGTGCTTGTCGACAAAGGGGTTACAATTAAATATAACCACAAAGTTGAAGCGATTAATAAGACTTCACAAGGCTATGAGATCACAATGAATGGTGAAACTCATTTTTATGACAGTGTTATTGTAACTGTACCACATACAGTGTTTAAAAACTGGTTTAAGGATGGACCGCTAGATTATTTCCAGACGATGAAAACGACAAGCGTAGCAACAGTCGTAATGGCCTTCGATGAATCACAGGTAAATAATAAGGAGAACGGCACTGGATTTGTTATCGCACGTAATTCAGATACAGTTATTACTGCATGTACTTGGACAGATAAGAAATGGTCTCATGCAGCACCTAAAGGTAAGACGTTACTGCGCGCCTATGTAGGGAGACCGGGAGACACTGTCGTTCAAGATCATGATGACGCAGCTATTGTTAAGCTTGCCCGTCAAGATCTAGACAAGATGATGGAAATTACTGGAGAACCAGAGTTCTCTATCGTTACGAGACTCTATAACAGTATGCCGCAATACGAAGTAGGACATATCGATAAGATCCATGCGATTCAGCACTACGTATCGACACATTATCCTGATTTAGTGATTACGGGTGCATCATTTGAAGCAGTTGGATTACCTGACTGTATCTCACAGGCACAAAAAGCGGCATTAAAGATTGCACATCGTTAAGAGGAGGGCAATATGAAATTCATTCATAACAACAATATAACAGACCCAACAATCAATCTTGCAATGGAAGAGTATGTATTAAAGCATCTGCCAAAAGATGACTCATATTTCTTATTCTATGTGAATGAACCTTCTATTATTATTGGTAAGAATCAGAATACATTTGCAGAGATTAATCAATCCTATGTCGATGAACACAACATTCATGTAGTACGCCGTATATCTGGCGGTGGTGCAGTGTATCATGACCTTGGTAATCTTAACTTTAGTTTCGTCACTAAAGCAGATGAAGATAGTTTCCATAACTTTAAGAAGTTTACGATACCAATCGTAGAAGCGTTAAACGGTCTAGGAATTGACGCTGAAATGAGTGGTCGTAATGACCTGCAAGTCGGTGAACGTAAAATATCCGGAAATGCAATGTTTCAGTCAGGAGATCGCATGTTCAGCCACGGAACGTTAATGCTGGATAGTGATATTGAAGAAGTTGTCAAGAGCTTGTCAGTTAACGAGAAGAAGCTGATTACAAAAGGTATTAAATCTATTCGTTCACGTGTGGCTAATATTCAGGAGTTTCTTGATGAACCAATGGATATGGAAACGTTTAAGAAGACGTTACTCCATTCAATATTCAAAGGTGAATCAGTAGAGCAATATTTTCTGACAGATGAAGACTGGAAGCAGATTGAAACACTCAGTAACGAAAAGTATCGTAACTTCGACTGGAATTATGGTAAGAATCCGAAATATAATTATGAAGTTAAACAGAAGTTTCCAGGCGGAATGCTGGAGCTTAAAATAGATGTAAGAAATGGTATTATGCAAGATGTTAAAATTTACGGAGATTTCTTCGGTGTCGGAGAGATTGCAGACGTAGAAGCGATGTTAAAAGGATTGCCGCACCAAAAGCAGGCTGTCGAAGCACAAATCGAGCAGATAGATTTTACTCATTATTTTGGCAGAGTGACAGCGGAAGAGTTTTTAAGTTTAATCGCAATATAATATAAGAGCGTATGTTCACATAATAACAGTGAATATACGCTCAATTTATTATTACGGTGTTCAATTATAGTTCCTCCAGCGCCTTTAGTTCATTTGTATAATTAAAGAAAGCTTCCTTGTCATCATGTATCAGCGCCTCATCAATCTTTACTTTCAGTTCTTTAATATGATGTGATTTCACTGCATCATCGATAATTAATTCAATGTAAAGTGAATTTAGATTTGATACGAATGTTTCCAGACCGCTTAGCTGTGCTTGATATTGGTTCATGTTAATGACCTCCTTAAGTGATTATAAATGAGTATAAAGTAGTAAAAACAAAATTGCAATATAATTCTGAAAATTTAAATTATTATATATAACACTATAGCCTGCTCGCAATAAATTTAAACGTTAACAATGATATATTTAAAAAAAATATAAGAAAAATAAAAAAATGTAAAGTTCTTTAAATTTTTTGACAATTTAACAAATGTTAAAAAAATTCACGTATAATAAAGCTAACATTCGTGAGATAAGGAGATTAATGATGGCGAAATATATTATTACAGAACGTACAATGTATATTAAAAGTCATTTTGAAAAGAAGAAGCATCTGTCGCTCGTCGGAGAATTTAATGAAACTCCATTTATCGTAGAAGAACGACCGCTCTCAATTATAGAGTCCTCATGTGTTTTCTACCATTCATCTTATAATAACCGTAAGCTTGCGACAAAGCTCATTGCCAATATTACGACGAAACCCCCTGTAGTTGTTGACCCCGTATGTAATGCCTATTTCTTCCCGACCCATAGCGATCGTTCTAAAGAACAAAGCTGGATTAACTTGCAATATGTCGATTATTATAAAGAAGGGGAGTTTCTAGATACAATCGTCTACTTTGATGATAAGTCGAATATCTCTGTACCAATCAGTAAGTATGTGTTTAATTCACAGTTCATCAATACCATTAAGCTGGAATACTCACTTAGGACAAAGCTTAAGAAACAAGATCGACTACATAAACTCAATATAGATGAACAAATGAACCCAAAACTCATCGAAATACTATCGATGTATTCATTACTGAGTTAATAGTGTAAAAGTAGCATAAAAAAATTTGCTAAAACTATTGACCAATTGCTTTGAATTGATATAATAGTATTTGTTGATTAATTAATCCACAGTAGCTCAGTGGTAGAGCTATCGGCTGTTAACCGATCGGTCGTAGGTTCGAGTCCTACCTGTGGAGCCATGGAGATGTACTCAAGTGGCTGAAGAGGCGCCCCTGCTAAGGGTGTAGGTCGGGTAACCGGCGCGAGAGTTCAAATCTCTCCATCTCCGTTATGAAGAACAAGGCGTTCGCCTTGTTCTTATTTTTATGTTTCGATGCATCTCACATTTAAAGATGCAGAAGAATATATTATTGTTTATAAAGATTTTATTATATTAATGCAAAATAAGAGGTTATTTACACTTTTTTAATATTGCATTCACAAAACTAAAGTGCTATATTATATAAGTACTCGTTTTTGAGACATTATTTATTATTATCGCGGGATGGAGCAGTCTGGTAGCTCGTCGGGCTCATAACCCGAAGGTCGGTGGTTCAAATCCGCCTCCCGCAATTATTAGTGGTCCCGTGGTGTAGCGGTTAACATGCCTGCCTGTCACGCAGGAGATCGCGGGTTCGATTCCCGTCGGGACCGCCATGTTTGGCTCAGTAGCTCAGTCGGTAGAGCAAAGGATTGAAAATCCTTGTGTCGGCGGTTCGATTCCGTCCTGAGCCATATTTTAATTTTATTATACAAGGCGATTGTGGCGAAGTGGTTAACGCATCGGATTGTGGTTCCGACATTCGTGGGTTCGATTCCCATCAGTCGCCCCATTGTTAAGCGGGTGTAGTTAAATGGTATAACCTCAGCCTTCCAAGCTGATGTTGTCGGTTCGATTCCGATCACCCGCTCCATTGATCCACAGTAGCTCAGTGGTAGAGCTATCGGCTGTTAACCGATCGGTCGTAGGTTCGAGTCCTACCTGTGGAGCCATAAGGCCCCTTGGTCAAGCGGTTAAGACACCGCCCTTTCACGGCGGTAACACGGGTTCGAATCCCGTAGGGGTCATATAATCAGAAGTGAAATATCGCTTCTGATTTTTTTATTAGGAAGGTTGTCCGAGCTGGCCGAAGGAGCACGCCTGGAAAGTGTGTAAACGCTAACCGCGTTTCAAGGGTTCGAATCCCTTACCTTCCGCTAACTGAGATTCTTTTTGCGAAAAGAGTCTCTTTTTTACTATAATTATTTAATGTGCAATACATTTAATGGATGTATAAATTATGAATAAACTAACGATAAAAGGTGGGCGTCATGCAAGATAAATTCTCAACACGAAAGGTTCTCGCGAATCTTACATATCCAGTACGATATAAAAGATTCTCTAAGATCTTTAAACGAATTAAAAAATCTGAACGTAGATTCTTTATAAAGTTGCTGAAAGTAATTTGTAAGGATATAAAGAATAAAGAAATGATCTATTTCGCTTCTTATAGTCAGATCAACTTAAATCAATCAGGATTAATTCTATTGCTTAATGACAGAATCGTGCTCATTCATAGTAAACCAAAATCAAAGCGTAAGTATTATGATATTATTCCATATCATAATGTCGAAGATGTAGATTTCGAGAAACAAGAAGATAGTTTTGGGAATTTATTCTTAAAGGTCAATCGTGAACATTTAAGTGATAAGTCTTATACGATTCGTATGATTAAGAACGATGACTTGCCTGAAATGACACAGTTTATTAGAATAAAAATATCAGAAACTAATTTTGGAGGATAATATGACAAATATCGATAAACTTGTATCATATGCAGAATTAAAATTAGGTCAAATTGGCATGGATTATAGAGAACATCATGGTGAAGAAGAAGCACATGAGATTGAGCCTTCTTCATACGAAGTGAGTGGAACAAACATTATTGTGCATTATCACTCAGATCAATATACAATCGATTTAAATCAAGCAGGTTTAAAAGATGCGGTAACAGAAAGCGATACACAAGAAGTTGTGGATCGTTTAAACGAATTCTTTGACCATGCGTAAAATGTTATTATAAGAAAGAGCGATGTTAGAAAAGAAATTTTCTAACATCGCTCTTTTTATTGATAATATTAAATTGCTGTCAGGCCGGCCAGGTAAAGACCAAGTGCAAACAGCAGACCAAATACTGTATTGAACTGTCCAGTTACTTTCATCGCTGGCATCAGTTCAATCGGTGTATTACCGTGTAAGAATCGACGTACTGCCTTAATCGGTAAGTTAAAGCTCAGAAGTACAAGTAACATAAATAGCGAACCGTATGGCTTCGTAAATACTAAGTAGAAGACTGCGAGAAAACTGACAAGGTAAAGTGCAGCCATCGTATAGATTGCAAGCGTCTTACCGACAAGAATAACGAATGTCTTTCTACCGCTTACTTTATCTTTCACGCGGTCACGAATGTTGTTTGCCATATTGATCATACCGATATTAATAGATACAGGGATGCTGGCGATTGCAGGATAGGCATGTAAGTGACCTGTCTGAATATAGAACGTAATCATAATGATGACATATCCCATAAAGAAGCCTGCGAAGATTTCTCCGAACGGTGTCCATGAAATTGGTACTGGTCCTCCTGTATAGAAGTAACCGACAGCCATACATAATATTCCGACAAACAGAATGAGCCATGATGAGTTTGCACAGATGTAGATACCGATGATTGCTGCAATAATATAGAATGCTACTGCGAGATTGTAGACCGATTTCGGAGACATTCCGTTACGTACAATCGCGCCTCCGATACCGACCGATGTATGATCATCTAAACCACGTTTATAATCAAAGTATTCATTGAACATATTTGTTGCTGCCTGAATTAAGAGACATGCGATGAGCATCAATATCAGCATATCCATGCGTATTTCTGTAAAATATCTGGCACAGGCCGTCCCCACTAATACAGGAACGAAGCTTGCAGTTAACGTGTGTGGACGCATAAGGTGATAGTACTTTTTTAGCCCGCTATGGGTTTGAAGATGTTCCGACATTTTATATACCTCATTTATTATGTGATGATTAAATTTTATGCATAAAATACGTTTCAGTCAATAAGTATATAAATTGTCATAAGTCTATAGAATAATGGTAAAATAGGAATTATATTATTTCGTTTAGAAAGAAGTGTTTTTTTGTGCCAGTAGATCTAACTTTGAAGGCGATATATCAATACCCTTATGAAGGTGTGACTCACGAAGCTGCAATCTTCCGTCACTTTGCCGAATATAAAGGGGAAAGATATCTATATATTAATAAAGAGAAATCATTAAAGATTATCGGTATCGGGGTTCAGTCATTGATTGCCCGCAGTACGATTGATCCAGTAGGTGTAGAAGCGGCGTTTCATAAACAAACCGCGGATGCGCAGCTTCACGGGGATTCCAAACTGCATTTGAAGCTGTTCGGAGGATTTTATTTCGATGAAGCAGAGAGTCCGCACTTCGATACGTTCTCTAAAAGCCATTTCGTAATCCCGAAGATACAGATTATCATAGAAGAAGCGGCGTCATGGATCATCTTTACGGACCCTGCACTTGACCGTGAGCGCATATGCAGTGATCTCATGTCGCTCCCTTCAGTGGATATTCAGCACAATGCGCTTGTTCACAGTGAAGATGTGGAATTAGACAAATTCCGATTGAATGCGATAGAGGCGATTCAAAAGATGCAGCAAAGTGCATTCGATAAAGTAGTGCTATCCCGTAAGCGACAACTGACGATGACGTCACCGATTGAAGTTGAGACGTTAATTGATGCAGCGTCACGTAATCACGAGCTGAGCTATACGATGGTGATGGAGTCAGGGAGTAAGACATTTATCTCTAAGACGCCAGAGCAGCTCGTCGCAGTTAAGGACGGTGTCATCTATACGAATGCAATCGCTGGAACGATGCCGAAGACAGTAAGTGATGCTAAAGATTTACTTCAGAGCGATGAGAAGAATCTTCATGAACATCGTATCGTCGTACAAAGTATTGAGCAGGACTTAGCGCCTTTTAGTCAGAATATTATCATGAAAGATTATCCTGAAATTCTCGAGAATCAATTTCTCTATCATCTTTATACTCCGATCAAAGCAAAGCTGAATAACGGCAGTACGCTACGTGTCACACGTGCACTGCATCCGACACCTGCGCTAGGCGGTTATCCGAAAATTGAGGCGATGGCATTTCTAGAAAAAGCAGGAGAGCACCGCGGTCTATATGGTGCACCAGTCGGCTATGTGGATGCTCAAGGTGACGGTGAGTTTATCGTTGCGATTCGTTCGATGGTTATTGAGGACAATCGTGCGATACTGTTTGCTGGATGTGGGATTGTTGAAGATAGTGAAGTTGAGAGTGAAGTGTATGAGACAGAGATTAAATTTAAACCGATGTTACAAATGTTAGGAGTGCCACATCATGAATGATGCATTGACGCAACAAGTATTTCATTTAGTTAAACGTATGCGTGATTACGGGATTGAAGAGGTTGTGATTTCACCGGGATCGCGTTCGACACCATTAGCCATCGCCTGTGAACTGCATGAGCAAATGACGACCTATATTCATCCGGATGAACGTAGTGCCGCTTTCTTTGCTCTTGGGCTGATTAAGGCAACAAATAAGCCTGTTGCGATATTATGCACTTCTGGTACTGCTGCAAGCAACTACGTACCGGCAGTTACAGAAGCGTTTATCAGTCATCTGCCGCTTGTTGTGCTGACGAGCGATCGTCCGCATGAACTGCGCAATGTCGGTGCACCACAAGCAATCAATCAAGTCGGAATGTTCCAGAACTTCATCATGTATGAACGTGACTTTCCAATCGCAGATGATACGACAGGCACTGTAAACTTCATCGAACACGTGATGCAGCAGGCAAGTGCACATTTCAAAGGGCCGATGCGTGGGCCTGTGCATTTTAATATACCTTTTAGAGAGCCACTGCTGCCAGACATAAAACAGAAGCATCTGCTCAGCTATATGCCTGTCCCAGAAGTGCTCTACCAAAAGTCCTTTAATGTACACCTCATGCGTCCAGTACTTTCGTTAGGTAATGGATTAATTATCGCAGGAGATGCACAGCAGGAAGATTTGACGCAGCTGCTTATCTTCTCGACGATACATCATATTCCGATAATTGCAGATCCGCTTAGTCAACTGCGTGATACACGACATCCGAACGTAATAACAACCGGTGATAGCGCGTTTAAAGCATTGGCCAATGTTCAGCCAGGCTACGTCATTCGTGTGGGGCACGCTGTCGTATCAAAGCCGATCAATCAGTGGCTGGCAGCGCTTGATGTCCCGCAAGTACTGGTGCAATCACGCACGACACCGGATACTTTCCCGAAAGTGCCGGATCTCTTTATTGAGATGACTGCTAATGATTTCTTCAGACAGCTGGCAGAGGAGCAGCCTGTTGATAACCGAGAATGGCTTAAATACTGGCAGACGCTGAATGACTTCATTACCAATCAGATTCATCAGCATACCCAGGTTGTGACGGACGAAGGTCGTGCCATCTATCATATCTTCAGTCAGATAGAAGACAATGAAGTGCTCTTTCTCGGCAACAGTATGCCGATACGTGACTGTGATACATTCTTTACCCAGTTTAACGGCAAACCCTTCTGTAATCGCGGTGCGAACGGTATTGATGGTGTTGTCAGTACGGCGATGGGGATGGCAGTTCACAAAAAGGTCACGCTCATTATCGGTGATATATCGTTCTACCATGATCTAAACGGCCTCATTATGAAGAAGCTTGAAGGCATCAATATTAATATCGTCGTGTTCAATAATAATGGTGGTGGCATCTTCAGCTACTTGCCACAAAAAGAGGACGGCACGTATTTCGAGCGATTGTTTGGTACACCGCTCGACATCGACTTTAAACATGCAGCGGCACTCTATGAATTTAACTACTATAAATATAATGTGTTCGATAACATTACACTGCCAAAAAGCGGGGCAAATATTATCGAAGTCATTACCGACCGAGAAGAGAACTTAAATGCACATAGACAGCTGCAGCATACCTTAAAGGAAAAGCTCAATGCTGAATTATAAACGCATTACGCATAACCACTCCGATGTCCTTGTCATGATTCATGGGTTTCTCGGTAATGTACATACCTTTGAACCTTACATTGACAAGCTTGAAGAACATGTTGATATCATACTGGTTGAATGTCCAGGGCATGGAGAAGGAAGTGACTTTAAAGCAACGTGGGACTTTCCATATATCAGTCAGGCGCTCATTGAAACTATCGCGCAGTTTCACTATAGCAACGTCTACTTATATGGTTACTCGATGGGTGGACGCATTGCACTGTATACAGCCATCCATTATAGAGACTATATTCATAAGCTCATATTAGAATCATCGACACCAGGACTGGAAACAACAGACGCACAAATAGCGCGCATTAAACAAGACTTACAGCAGTCAGCATCAATGATAACGGATTACGCAGCTTTCGTTAAACGCTGGGAACAGTTACCGCTGTTCAAGACATACCATCCATTATCACACGTTGCTGAAGTAAGACAGCGCAATACACGACTCAATCATGAACCATTAGCTGTCGCGAAAGCACTGATAGATTACGGAACAGGGAAGCAGCCAAATCTCTGGCCACATTTACCTGAGCTTAAACAACCCGTACTATTACTGACCGGTAGTCTTGACACGAAGTTCTGCACTATCGCAAAGCGCATGCATACAATGCTGCCAAACAGCACACATACAATAATTGACGCAGGTCATACAATTCATGTGGAGAATTCACAAATATTTGATACAATAATAGTATCGTTTATCAAGGAGGAAAATCATGACTAGAGTTTGGGAAACAATTAAAGAATATAACGAAATTAAATACGAATATTTCGAAGGAATCGGTAAGATTACAATTAACCGTCCTCATGTACGTAATGCATTTACACCGAACACAGTAATGGAAATGATCGATGCATTCTCACGTGCACGTGACGACCAAAGAATTGGTGCTATCATCTTAACAGGTGAAGGCGATATGGCATTCTGTTCAGGTGGAGACCAGAAAGTACGCGGACACGGCGGATACGTAGGAGACGACAACATTCCACGTCTAAACGTTTTAGATCTTCAACGTTTAATCCGAGTTATTCCTAAACCAGTTATTGCGATGGTACGTGGCTATGCAATTGGTGGTGGACACGTATTACACATCGTTTGTGACTTAACAATTGCAGCAGATAATGCACGCTTCGGACAAACTGGACCGAAAGTAGGATCATTTGATGCAGGATACGGTTCAGGTTACTTAGCACGTATTGTCGGACATAAGAAAGCACGTGAAATCTGGTACTTATGCCGTCAATATGATGCGCAAGAAGCACTAGATATGGGACTTGTGAATACAGTTGTACCATTAGCTGAAGTAGAAGATGAAACAGTGAAATGGTGTAAAGAAATCTTACAGCACTCACCAACAGCATTACGCTTCTTAAAAGCAGCGATGAACGCGGATACTGACGGATTAGCTGGACTTCAGCAGTTCGCAGGAGATGCGACATTACTTTACTACACAAGTGATGAAGCGAAAGAAGGCCGTGACGCATTCAAAGAAAAACGCGAGCCAAACTTCGATCAGTTCCCGAAATTCCCATAAAGAGAGGTTGGAACTAATGTGTTCTGACCCGAAGCAAAACCCGGATAATGCTAAGAAAATGCTTTTTGTTTTCTGCGTTATCCGGGTTTTGCCGCATGGGGCAACATTTGTTCCACCGTTTATTGGATTGCAAGTTTATATTTTAATCTTTATACAAAAGGATGATGGTCATGGAGTGGCTAAAGGATAGTGCGACTAAAGTGCCGCATAAGACAGCGATAATCTATAACGACGATACAATTACATATGCAATGTTATATAGACATGCACTGAAAGTTGCACATGCGCTACATCATTATAACCGTATCGCGTTAATTGCAGAGAATACACTGGTTAATGTCTATATGATTCACGGTGCGATGCTTGCCGGGACTGAAATTGTGATGATCAACAAACATCTGACTGCAGCTGAAGTTGTGCGACAAATGAAGTCGGTGCAAGTCGATACGTTGTTTACGACTAAAGAAATGAATATAGACGCTATAAATACGAATACTTTTGTAAACGATGCGCTGCGTGCACATACGACTTATACACCAGTTCAGAATAATAAAGATGATATATTATCGATTATGTTCACGTCCGGTACGACAGGGGTACAAAAAGCAGTGCCTCAAACTTACGGTAACCACGAGGCAAGTGCTGCACTATGCAAGCAGACGTTTACGTATTCTAGTCAGTCCGTATGGCTTGATACACTGCCACTCTTCCATATTAGTGGGCTCAGCATATTGCTGCGCGCGGTAATGGATCATTGTACGGTCGTACTGCATGATGGATTTCATGAGGCTCAGATCATAGACGATCTGAATACATATAAGGTGACTCATCTATCGCTCGTCCCTCAGACACTTGAACGATTATTACATCATGGCCTTGAGCCATCCTATTTACAAGGAATTCTGGTAGGGGGCGCGAAACTGGATGAACGTATATTAACACAATCGCTTAAACGCAATCTTCCAATCTATACGTCGTTTGGAATGACTGAAACATGCTCTCAAATGATCACAGCAACGCCTGATGATATCGCACAAGCCCGTAATAGTGTCGGACGCATCAATGATAACTTTAAACTGTTTGACTGTGTAGATGGCATCGGTGAAATTGGCGTGCGTGGTGAGCATGTGATGCACGGTTATTTATATCCTGAACAAGCAAACGTTCACGCCTTTCGTGACGGATTCTTTATGACAGGTGATATTGGCTATATTCAGGACGACTACTTATATATATTAGACCGCAGGAAAGATCTGATTATATCAGGTGGGGAGAATATATACCCGAGTGAGATAGAGCAAGTCATATTAAACAATACAGAAATTCATGCAATAGCTGTTATCCCAAAAAGTGATGCACAGTGGGGACAAGTACCGGTCTGTGTATATGAAGCGGATGACGATCTGGATGAGAAGATTATAAATGTCCTATGTGACCGTCTTGCGAAATATAAACATCCGAAACAATTTATCAGAACAGATTCACTCATACGCACATCAAACGGTAAAGTATCACGTCATAAAGTGAAGGAATGGTTTGATGGAATGTACTGAGCTTAATTTATATACATATGAAGCACCATTCAAAGTACCGATTAAGACAAATCTCGTTCAGATGAATGAACGTAAAGTGCTTGTAGTAGGCATTGTTATCGACGGTGTGGAATATTTTGCTGAAGTAAACAGCTTTGAGACACCATGGTATCATTACGAGACGATTGCAACATCGATTGATAACTGTAGAGATATCTTTAATAGCATAAAGCATATTGATATACCCTCGATCGAAGCATTGCAGCCTTACTTAAAAGTGGATGCCCCGAACGCAAGCAGTGCATTTGATGTCATTGCCTATCAATATTTCAATCCGTTAAAGAGTGTTACTGTACCAATCGGTGAGACACTGCATCAAGGGGTTTCTTCATTTAATCATGATTCAAAGCGCATAAAACTAAAGATGCATCATAATATTGCCGAACAGGTGCAAACGATACGTGAGTCCAGCAATATACCGATTGTAATCGATGCGAACGGACTGTTACAGGAAGATCACTTCGAATTACTTAATACACTATCACAATACGACATATCATATATCGAACAGCCGTTTAAGCACATTAAACTGTACGATGCATTACTGAAACGTCACCCGCATATTCCACTGGCCATCGACGAAAGTGCAACAGATCGTCAAACGATTCAAGCATTTAGAGATATCGGTGTGACGACAGCAGTCGTTAAATATAGTCGTATTGGCGGTATTACGAAAGTACAGTCATTACCGAAGCAAATGACTTACGTATCAGGAGGGATGTATGAATTTGGTCTCAGCAAATATGTTACAGCGATGCTTGGAGAACAGTTTGGCACAGTGCCTGACGTTACAAAGAGAGGCACTTATTTTGAGCATGATTTTACAACGTACGATGAAGCAGTATCAGACGGCTGTTTAACAATGACACCGCCCGTAGTACAGAAAGAACAATTAACACAACTATAAGAAACGCTCACTACAATGATGTAGTGAGCGTTTTACTCTAACGTTCTTTCTTCGGCGGTACCGGATCAAATCCTCCTGGATGGAAGGGATGACATTTGAGAATGCGCTTCACGGTTAAGTAGCCGCCTTTCATTGCACCATGTGTTTCTATTGCTTCTAATCCATATTGAGAACATGTTGGATGGAAGCGACACGCAGGGGGTGTCATCGGCGATATAAACTTACGATAAAACTTAATCAAGGTTAATAATAGTTGTTTCATAACATTCCTCTATTCTTCACTGTACATCTGCACATTCGTTTCATTAAGTTTCGAATATTCTGTCGTCTGCTCCATTATGATCTCAATAGGTTTATTCCCATGCTTGCCACTCACTTTCAATTTGAAGTTGAGGGTCTCTGGATCATATTGTGCATTATACGTTATGTCATAGCTGCCGCTCTCAACAGTCAAGTCAGTAATATCATTAAATACTTTAATCTGGTTCATACTTGATTGATGAAACCCATATTGATAAAGGGCTAACAGTGCTTTAGACTTACCCTTATAGGTTAATCTATTGTCCTCTTGCTTTACATTATCAATCGTTGGTTTTATGACATCCTGTAGTAGGTGCGTAATATTTACAATTTGTGACTGCACACCTGAGAAGTAATCATTATCTGCCTGACGTGCACGATAATTCAAATACTTCGCTTTCGGATATGTTGTAACATCTCCATTATCTAAATTAAAGATAACAGATTTCACATCATATTTCGCATGATTAGACTTAGCGTCTATCTTGAGCGCACTTTCATTGATGGAATCATATTCAGAGTCAGTCGTCTGTGTAAACTTTGTCGTGAACTTATCATACATCGCAATCGTTTCATTCTCAGAATGAAGTGTTAAGCTTTCTGTATTCTTAACACGCTGCTGAAGCTTTGTTAATAGTTCATCGTTCGTCAGCTTCTTTTCTTGTTCTTTCGTTGAACAACTTGCGAGAATTAATGCTAAAATAAATATAACTACAGAAAATTTCTTCATCAAATAACCTCTTAATAATAATAGATTGGAGACTGCTATGGAATTTCATGACCATGCCGGAAATAAAGTCTTACTGACTTTAAATGATCAGCCGGATAGCGATAATAAACATGTACTTATCATAACAAATTATAACGGGAAATACTTACTTACGCATAATAAATTTCGTGGTGTGGAGTTTCCAGGTGGCAAAGTTGAACAAGAGGAGACGTCACTAGAAGCGGCAAAGCGCGAACTGTATGAAGAGACAGGCGGAATAATCGATACGATACGCTATATTGGGACATACACTGTTTATGCAGGGAAGCCATTTAAGAAAGACGTGTACTATGCACAAATTAAACATATAGAAGAACAAGACGATTATATGGAAACGAACGGGCCAGTGATCGTGGCAAAACTTGATGAAGTGGCAGAGAGCGATAAAAGCTTTATATTAAAAGACGACTGCGTCAACTATATCGTAGGGGTATTACAGAAAGATGGGGAATATGATGTTCAATAGAACGAAGATTAACGCACAACTCGGTGGCATTCCTTTTGAGACGTTTGACTATCAATCAGATGACTATATCGTTAAAGCAATGATCTATGAACCGAAACACGTGAAACGCATCGTCATCTACTTAAGAGGCGGGAAAGGTGCAGTCGGAACGGTTAGACCAGCGAGACTGATGCAGTTTGCGTATAAGGACACACTGGTTGCAGCACCTTATTATCGCGGTACACACCAGAATGGTCAAGATGAATTCGCAGGTGCAGATAGAGAAGACGTCTATGCACTTGTAAGACTGTTAAGAGCACAGTACGACGTACCGATACACTTCGTTGGATTTTCGAGAGGCGGAATACAAGGGTTAGTAACGTATCAGGAAGCTGACGTGACATCCTTTATCACATGGGGAGGAGTGTCGAGTATCTACTATATGTATGATGAACGACAAGATCTTCGCAGTATGCTGAAACGCCTCGTCGGACCAATCAGTAACAAAGCGGCGTATGACCGACGAGAAGGGATTAATCTCGTAACGAAAGATAGCCCGCCAATCATGATTGTACATGGTACAGAAGACAAACTTGTCAGTATAGAGCATGCATATATGCTGATCGATAAATTAAAACAGCTCGGAATTAAGCATAAAGTGTTATTTATTGAAGGGGAGCAGCATGTGATGCGTCCAGACAATGAACGCTATGTATTACAGGAAATTGAAAAGTGGATGGAAGAAGTGGAAAGGGAAATAAAATCATAATATAGTAGATGAAAAAAACGCCACTTTAAAAAAAGCGACGTTTTTTTGTGCTATCCTCTAAAATTAAATCCACCTTTAGTTTCGATTTCAGCGGACTTCTCACCAAACTTCTTAAAGTTCTCCTGGAAGCGTAATGCCAAGTCTTTTGCTTTCTCATCATAAGCATCTTTGGATACCCATGCATGACGGGGATACAGAATCTCTGCCGGTACACCTGGTACATGCTTCGGAATATTAAGTCCGAAGATTTCATCCTGATGATACTCAACTGTCTTCAGTTCGCCGCTAATCGCACGTCGAATCATAGAACGTGTATGCGTTAAGTTCATGCGGCTACCGACACCATACTCTCCGCCAGTCCATCCTGTATTCACAAGATAAACTGCTGCATCATGTTTATCGATTAGATCCCCTAACATGTTCGCATATACTGTCGCATGTAACGGTAAGAACGGTGAGCCGAAGCATGTAGAGAATACCGGTTGTGGGCTTGTTACGCCACGTTCAGTTCCTGCTAATTTAGATGTAAATCCACTTAAGAAGTGATACATCGCTTGTTCTTTCGTTAATTTAGAGATTGGAGGTAACACACCGAACGCATCAGCAGTTAAGAAGATGATTGTATTCGCGTGTCCTGCAATTGATGGTAGAACGATATTATCGATATTATCGATTGGATAAGCTGCGCGAGTATTTTCAGTTAAAGATTTATCCGTGTAGTCCGGCACACCTTTTTCATCGACCTTAACGTTCTCGAGGATGGCACCGTAACGAATTGCGTCGTAGATCTGAGGTTCTTTCTCACGAGATAAGTCGATCGTCTTCGCATAGCAACCGCCTTCGATATTAAACACACCGTTGTCATTCCATCCGTGCTCATCATCACCGATAAGTTTACGCTGTGGATCTGCAGATAGTGTCGTCTTACCAGTACCAGATAATCCAAAGAATAACGCAACGTCCTTATTCTCACCGACGTTTGCTGAACAGTGCATGCTCATAATGCCTTGTGTCGGTAATAAGTAGTTCATCACACCGAAGATACCTTTTTTCATTTCGCCGGCGTATTCTGTACCACCAATTAAGATGATCTTATGACGGAAACTTGTAATGATGAATGTTTCAGATTTCGTTCCATCAACTGATGGATCAGCCTTAAAGTGTGGTGCAGAGATAATTGTGAAGTCAGGTGTAATGTTTAGTCCTTCTTCCGTTGTTTCAGGACGGATAAACATTGTACGTGCAAATAGGTTATGCCAAGCAAGTTCGTTCACAACGCGTAGTTGTAGTTGGGATGATTTATCAGCACCTGCATAGCCTTGGAATTCATAGATCTTTTCTTTTTTGCTTAAGTAGTCTGTCACTTTATCCAGTAAGTTTAAGAATACTTCTTCTTCGATAGGCTGGTTGATTGTACCCCAGTCGATGTTATCTTCAGTTTCAGCTTCACGCACGATGAACTTATCTTTCGGTGAGCGTCCAGTATATTTACCGGTTTCGCTGCGTACCGCACCGGATTCTGTTAACACACCTTCACCGTTGAATAGAATTTCCGTAATCAATTGTGTTCTTGATAATTGACGTTCTAGATTTCCAGTGTTTAATTTGCTCAGTTGCTCAATTACTTGAGTATTTTCCCCCATGGTCAGCCTCCAAAAAGTTATTGTTCTGCTTTTGTAAGCAGTTTCATGAAATAGTATAACATATCAATTTGAAGGTTTCATATAAATTATGTATAATCTTTATATTCGAAATTATTCAGAAAATTTCTGATATATGCGGTATTGTTGACAGTGAACATAAAGTTTAGTAATATCTAACTTGCGGATTCTCTTATCCAGAGTGGTGGAGGGACATGGACCCTTTGAAGCCCAGCAACCCTTAACAATGTGTTAAGTAAGGTGCCAAACCGTTTGCAGATTAATTTCTGAACGATAAGAGTAGAATGGTCGTTTATTGTGCCTTCTCTCTTACTAGGAGAGAAGGCTATTTTTTTTATAGTCCCGTAATTAAATTCAAGGAGTGTAATATATATGACAGACCGTAAATTATTTACATCAGAATCAGTAACAGAAGGACATCCGGATAAGATTGCTGACCAGATTAGTGATGCTATCTTAGACGAAATCCTAAAAGGAGATCCTAAAGCACGTGTTGCTTGTGAAACATCTGTAACAACAGGTATGGCGTTAATCGCAGGTGAAATCACAACGTCAACGTATGTTGATATTCCTAAAGTCGTGCGTGAAACAGTTAAAGAAATCGGTTATACACGTGCAAAGTTTGGTTATGACTTCCAGACGATGGCAGTGCTGACGGCAATCGATGAGCAGTCACCAGATATCGCTCAAGGTGTGGATAAAGCGTTAGAAGATCGTGATTCATTAACGGATTCTGATATTGAATCAATCGGTGCAGGTGACCAAGGTTTAATGTTCGGATTTGCTTGTAACGAAACAGAAAGCTTAATGCCATTACCAATTTCTTTATCACATGAACTTGCACGTCGTTTAACAGAAGTACGCAAAGACGGTACGTTAGATTATCTACGTCCAGACGGTAAGACACAAGTTACTGTTGAGTATGATGAAGCAGGGAAACCGAAACGTATCGATACGATCGTTATCTCATCTCAACACCATGAGAAGATTGAACTTGAACAAATTCAGGAAGATATTAAAGAACACGTGATCAAGCCGGTTGTTCCAGCGGATTTAATTGACGATGAAACAAAATACTTCATTAATCCAACGGGTCGTTTCGTAATCGGTGGTCCTCAAGGGGATGCGGGTCTTACAGGTCGTAAGATTATTGTAGATACGTACGGTGGTTATGCACGTCACGGTGGCGGTGCATTCAGTGGTAAGGATGCTACTAAAGTAGACCGTAGTGGTGCATATGCAGCACGTTACGTTGCGAAGAATATCGTAGCAGCAGGTCTTGCGGATAAGTGTGAAGTACAGTTAGCTTACGCTATCGGTGTAGCACAGCCTGTATCTATCTCTGTTGAAACTTATGGTACTTCAGACTACACGGAGCAGCAGCTTGTTGAAGCGGTACGTAAAACATTTGATTTACGTCCAGCAGGAATTATCCAGATGTTAGACTTACGTCGTCCAATCTACAAACAGACAGCAGCGTATGGTCACTTCGGTCGTACTGATGTTGACTTACCGTGGGAAGCGACAGATCGCGTCGATACATTAAAAGCCAATTTATCATAATAATAAAAGCTGTAAACCAATGAGGTTTACAGCTTTTATTATTATTCTTCGGTTGTCTCTTCTTCAGTAGATTCTTCAGTGCTTTCCTCTTTTGCTGCATCTTCAGTTTTAGCATCATCTGATTTCTCTTCATTACCACAAGCTCCTAGTAGTAGAGTTGACGCGAATGATCCTGCCAGTAACATTTGTTTGTACTTTGCCATTATCAAAACCTCCAATGTAGTTTGTCCGAGTATAGGTATGGACACTGCAAGTATTCCATTTAGATATTAAGGTATTGTTAATCTATTATAAAATAGTGTGAAATTTCTATTAAGATGTGAAAAGCAGTTTTATTTTTAAATTAATTTATCTAAAACAATGAAGTTGTGTCTCTTTTTCTTTATAATGAAACTATTAAACATTAGAAAGGTGAGAGCTATGTCTTTATCAAATTTACAACCCATGCATTATATCGCACTTGGATTAGCAGTAGCACTGTTGTTATTCATCGTGCTCTTTATATATGCACTATCGAGCAAGAAGAAAGCAATACGTGCAAAGGAAGAAGCACTGAACAAAGAACGTTCAGAAATGAAAAGTAACTACGAGGAATCTAGTGAAAAATCAAGATTAACGTTTAAGAAGGAACTTGCTGAACAGAAAGATACATACGAAGCACAGTTATCGACACAAAATGCACAGATTGATTCACTGAAATTATTTTCTAGAGATAAGGGAGAATATTTAACGGATTTAACATTGATTAACCTTAAAGATAATCTTGTCGCACAAGAACGCATCCGTCCAGAAGATATGCACGTATTAGCGAATATCTATATTCCAGGAAAACGTGTGAAAAGTACAGATAAGCTAGATCACGTTATTTTAACACGTACAGGAATTTACGTAATCGATTCTAACTACTGGACAGGACATCTATACCACGGTATTAGTGAGATGCAGTTTGATGGGGAACCGATATTTGAAACAGTATTCAACATATTAGAACTAGATTCGAAATCTGAACAGACAATCTGTCTCGATAAGGGAGAAGACGGTTCAGCACAGTTCAGGTCATACAAACATTCGATAGAAGAACTGAAGCTAAAGGCAGAACGATTAGAGAAAGTATTCGAATTACCGTATCCGGTTACACCGATTGCTTACTACAATGCAGAAGGAGTAGGAAGCGAGCATATTACGAACTACTCTCGCGATAATAGTGTGAAGGTAATTGTCGGTGAGAAAGAATTGGAACATTTCTTCGAGAAGTTTGTCTTCCACGGCAGATTCCAGTATAAAGTTGAAGAATTAGAAGAAGTACGTGCAGCAATTGAACATTTGAATCCGTAGAGTGAATTCAGATGCGCAAGTACCAGATTATTGCGTTTTCTGGTGCTTACGTAAAGAAACTTATAAAAAATAAAAGAAAGTACCAGATTATCGATTAATCTGGTACTTTCTTTCGTCAATGCTTCTATCATGTTTACTACTGTCTTCACAAAAAATTACAATTTTGTAATATGTATTAAAACATAGCCGACTGTAAACAGTAAGGGTCCGAATATATAGCTTGAAAGCGCATAAGTAAGACACTTTCGTTTATGCGACTGCCACAGTGCAACAAGTTCAAGATTAAGTGTAGAAAATGTCGTGAAACTGCCGAAAATACCGACACATATCCATAAACTCCAGCTATCGCTTAATGCCGCACATAGTCCGAGCAGCAATGACCCGAGCAGGTTCGCAATGAGCGTCCCTGTGGGATATGCATCGTTATATTTGCTGAGTAATAATCTTAAATAAGCCCCGATTGGAGCACCAAGCATTACAAGGATCATCGCGCACCTGCCTTTACACCGAGAAGGCAGAGCAGAAATCCACCAATGATGGTAAGCACTAGATAAAGCATTAGCATCCTATACGCGCCTGTTGACAATAATACATACGTCTCTTTACTCATCGTGGAAAATGTTGTGAAGCTGCCAAGGAACCCAGTCGTAATTGCTTTATAATGATGGGGCTCTAAGCGTGTTTTTAACGCAGTGGAACTATAACCCATTAAGAAAGCACCGATAACATTGACAATCAGTGTAGCCCATATATTTTCGAATATTAAGCTGAGCCCATATCTGCTCGCGGCACCGAGCATGCTCATCACGATAAATAGCATATTTCAACCTCCTATAATAAAAGGACAGGACCTCAGTCCTATCCTAGAATGCCGAATAATATCAAAATACTTAATAATTGTAATAAAATAACGATCAGTATGACAAATGGCCATACTTTTGCAACTTTACGAATGCCTGAAGAGAGTTCACTTTTTAACCCTTTATCAATCATTATGATACTGATGATCAGCATAATGCAGTTGGAGATACCTGTGAACAAGACGATAGACTTTAAAGAACCAAATAGCATAGACATCAAAGGATTGTAGCCATTGCAGATAATGCTTAAAAGGACGAAGAATATGGACAGATAGACGTATTTGTTCCCTTTCATAATAAACCTCCATATTTTAATTCTTATATTTTATCATATTTATATTGTTCCGTATTGTTTTTTTATAAGTTGTCAATGTAGCGTACACGAAAGAAATTGTTATAATAAAGATATCAATTAAGAGGAGGTCAATTATGACTAAGTTAAATGTTCAAGTATTCGCAGATGGTGCCGATATCAATCAGATGAAAGAGGCGTATCAGAACAAGACGGTAGATGGGTTTACGACAAACCCATCATTAATGGCTAAAGCAGGTGTAGAAGATTATAATTCATTTGCAAAGGCTGCAGTAGAAGCAATTCCTGATGCATCGATTTCATTTGAAGTGTTCGGTGATGATATGGAGATGATGGAGAAAGAAGCAGCCATCATCCAGTCATTCGGCGAAAATGTATTTGTTAAGATTCCTGTAGTGAACACAAAGGGAGAGTCAATGATTCCGCTTATCAAACGCTTATCTGAACAAGATATTAAACTGAATATCACTGCAGTATATACGATTGAACAAGTAGAAGCGATTGTGGATGCGATTAAACCGGGCGTTGAGTCATACGTATCAGTATTTGCTGGACGTATCGCGGATACAGGTGTAGATCCGATGCCTTTAATGAAACAGTCGGTTGAAGTTTGTCACAGTAAAGACGGCGTGAAGTTATTATGGGCAAGCTGTCGTGAGTTATACAATGTTATTCAGGCAGATGAAATCGGCTGTGATATTATTACGTGTCCGGCAGATGTTGTAAACAAGATCCCGAACATCGGGCGTGACATTAATGAACTTTCAGTAGATACTGTAAAAGGATTCGAAAAAGATATTAAAGCGAGCGGCTTGAGTATTTTATAATTGATTTGTGATGAGTAGGTGATGTGGTGAGTGTCCAAAAAACGGCCACTCGCACACCCAAATACATCTGAGTGTCCAAAAAACGGCCACTCGCACAAAATAACAGTAGTCTGAGACATTCTCCGTCTCAGACTTTTTTTACAAGTGAGGTGATTTTATGAAATATTTAGTGCAGCTCCATCCTGACGCACAAGACTCTTTTTTTGAAGAAGCACATATAGACGTCATTCGTCATTACGAAATGATGCAGCAATATTTAGTAGAGTTGAATGAGGAAGACCATAGCCTCCTTATTCAAAATCCTTATGTTCTGCATATTGAACGTGATCATGATGACAACACAATTTTATAAAATAAAAAAAAGGTATTGCTTTCTTTCGAAAATCGATATAATATAATAAACATACAAAATTTTCAGACTATTATATGATTCGGAGGAATTTCATTGACCAAGAAGTTTAAGCTAAAAGCGGCATTATTATCGATCGGACTTGTAACAACACTGGTGTCACCTGTTCAAGGTGCAGAATTTGACACCAAGAAACCTCGAGCACCAAAGTTAAATAGTACAAGCATTGCCCAAAATAAAGCGATTGACAGTCAGCTGAAAGTATTGAGCCAACAAGGGGCAATTGATAATGACTTAAAGGGGATTTCCGGACAAGTCAATGTTATCGTACACTATGATGAACCCTCTGTCGGACTGGAACGAGGGTTAAAACAGACCAAGAGCAAGAAATGGTCAAAGCTCTCAGATGAAAAGGTTAAAGAAAAGATTGCAAAACAGCAGCAGAAGGCAAACAGCAAGATGCAGAATAAAGGCATCAAATATAAGAAGAATCATTCATATCAAACGGTAATTAACGCTGAGGCAATGACGGTTGATGCTAAAGATATTGAAAAGATTGCTCAAATTGAAGATGTCGCACTCGTCGAAAAAGATGATGTCATCCAAATCGATCCTTCTGAAATGCAGGCTTCAAAACAACAAGATGTGGCCAAAGATACGATGGGAGATGAGCTGAACTTAAAGCTGATTCCGAGTATCACACATTTGAAGGTAGATAAAGTATGGGAGCTAGGTAATAAAGGTAAGGGTGTTAAAGTCGGAGTAATTGATACAGGAATCGACTATAACCATCCAGATTTAAAGGATGTCTATAAGGGTGGCCGCAACTATGTTGGTGGTGGTGACTACAATACGAAGCGTAATGCAGATGACCCTTATGAAACGAAACCGGAAGAACGTCCAGGCCACCTGCCGGAAGTCAATGAAAGTGGCAGCGAATATTATACAACTCATGGAACACACGTTGCAGGGACGATTGCTGCACAAGGTAAGAATGAATTCGGAATGTATGGTATCGCACCGAATGTCGATTTATATGCATATCGTGTGCTTGGAGCGTACGGTCGTGGAAGTACGTCATGGATTGTTGGTGGCATTGAAGATGCGGTGAAGGATGATATGGATGTCATCAACTTATCGCTAGGTAATTCAAGTCCAGAAGAAAATCAAGCGAACTCGATGGCAGTGAACAATGCGATGCTCCTTGGTGTAACGGCGAACGTTGCAACAGGAAACTCCGGACCAGAGCGTTCAACAATTGGTGGACCGGCAACGAGTCCGTTAGGAATCGGCGTAGGTAATACAACACTACCTGAAGAACGTATAGATGTTGATTTAAAGCTAGGTGAAGAAACAAAGAATTACAAGTTGATGGCGTATGAGTTTGGAAATAATCCAGAAACAACGTTAAAGGATCAATATGAACTTGTAAATATACCAGGACTTGGAAAGAAAGAAGATTTTGCGCAAGTGAATGTGAAAGATAAAGTTGCACTTGTAGAACGTGGTGAAATTGCATTTGTAGAGAAGATTAAAAATGCAAAAGATGCAGGTGCAAAGGCGGTTATTGTTTACAATTCAGAGACAGGGTCAAATAGCCCAGGACCGGCAGATATTTTCGTGGGTGCTTCATTCGATTATATCCCGACTGTTGATATGGACCGCACACAAGGTTTAGCACTGAAAGCGAAGCTTGAAAAAGAGAAGGTGATGATTGATTTCACTAAATTCAACGTTACGACGACACCAGGAGATGACGTGAATGACTCATCTTCTCGTGGACCATCATTGCCAAACTTTGATATTAAGCCTGACGTGAGTGCACCTGGAACAAATATTTTGTCGACAATTCCTTCGTTTGCAGTAGGCGATAACTATAGTAAGGCATACGCACAATACACAGGAACATCGATGGCTACACCACATATCTCTGGGGTGAGTGCCCTATTGAAAGAATTACATCCAGAATGGACACCATTTGATATTAAGAGTGCACTGAGCAATACAGCGAAACATCTTGATAAATCTAAATTTGACGTCTTCAGTCAAGGTGCGGGTCTAGTTCAGCCACTTGAAGCTGCAACTGCAACATCACTTTTCAAAGTGGCGCATGAAACAGAAGTAAATGGCGTGAAACAAACACATACACGTGGAACGATTGCATTTGGCAACCAAGTTCCGACAAGTAAAGCACAAGTAATTACGAAGACTATTGATGTACAGAAATTATCATCTGATGATAACTATGCAATTGAAGTTGAAACAACACGACCTTCAAAATCTGGTGCAACAGTAACTACAGATGTGCAATCAATCCAGTCAGGTAAGGTTACTGTAAACTTAAATATTCCAGCAGGCACACCTGTTCAAGGTGACGAAATTCAAGGATATATTCACTTTAAAGGCAATCGTTCCTATGCTCTGCCATTTGCAGCGAACTTATCTGAAGTGAAGAAGAAAGGCTTTGAAAAATTTGCCCTGACAAACTACCATATGTCACCAAACGGTGATGGTAATAATGACGCTTCTTCAGTACACATGAAAGTATATAATAAACAAAACTTAACGCTGTTAAAATATTATGATTTACTGAATGAGAAGAGTGGACCAGCAGGTGACGGTTACGTAGGAAGTATTGATCTATTCCCTGGTTTAGATGGAGAGAAAGAAGTTGTGCTGGATGGTAAGCTGTACAATATTGAAGGCTCAAATCGCGTTGAAGGGAAGCTTGCAGACGGTGTATATGCAGTAGATGCTATTACGACGAGTGATAATGGAAATGCCACAGCAGATGACTATCCATTATTTGTTAAGACGAAACCAGCAGAAATAAAATCATTAGCTTTAAATAATGGAAAGCTATCATTTAAACTTGATGACCTGTACATCAATGCTAAAGAAACACTTGCAAGTTATGATATTAACTATAATGTTTCTGAATTTCTAAAAGCTAGCTATGAACTAAGCAATAATAAAACAGGTGAAGTCGTAATATCTGATGGTGGTGAAGGAACGATCGATATCAACGATAAAGGTGAATATCATCTCACATTAAACGTTGAGGATGTTGCAGGAAATAAAGCCAGCTTTAAGTATACGGTGAACACGAATACGAATGAGGTCTCAGAAGGACACAAAGACATCAAAGATAACACTGGGACACCAGTTGATGAAGCTAAGACGTTAACAGACAGCGAAGTCAATCAATTTGTTAACGGAAAGCAAAAAGTATTAACAGTGGAAGGTGACAAAGCTGTAACCTTTACTAAATCACAGCTTGCTAAACTTTCACAGATGAAGAAGAATAAAAGTATCGTATTAAATACATCGCTGCACGCTGTCAGTTTAAATTCAGCAAACATGAATGAACTGAGCAAATATGGAGATGTAACGATACAGATTAAAAAAGTAGACAGCACATATCAGAATGCAGTTCAAGTACTGGTTAAAGCTGGAGATTCAGAAGTGAAATCATTAGTACGACCTTATGCATTATATATTAAAGGAAACAGAGGACTGAATGTATATAATGCAGACGCTAACCAACGCGTCGCAAGTAAGTACGATAAGAAGCTTGGACAATATGGTATCCAGGTTACACAATTTAATACATTTGGATTGAAGTAATATGAGCTCTCCCGAATTTATGTCGGGAGGGTTTTTTGTTTTAAAGGGGAGAGAATTGATGTATGAAATTGGCATGGTGCCAAATTCGCATTCCCCTTGTGCCTCTATATAGTCGCCTTAACGCGTTAAATGATAGAAAATAGTTTCTAATAATCAGAAAATTATGGTAACATATTAATGTTGTAAAGAAAGGGGTTACATGATGAAATTTTTCGATGTTAGTGAAAATTGTATTAGCTGCGTATTTAACGAAAAAATCGCACCTGATATTAACACATCTGTGATTGCTCTAAGTCGAGCGATCGAACAGGCACAGATTGAAGGGATAACTGAACTGGTCAATTCATATAATACTTTAGTAATATATTTTAATGATGATATAACAACACATGATGAACTAAAGAAGCACATTTCAGAATTAAAGATAGCTGACAGTAATACTGAAAAGAAGCGTACGTTTGTAATACCTGTATGTTATGACAAAAAGTATGCGCTTGATCTAGAAGAACTTGCAGCAGCACATGAATTAACGACAGAAGAAGTGATTCAGATTCATTCTGAAAATGAATACTTAGTCTATATGCTAGGATTTATGCCGGGGTTCCCGTATCTTGGTGGTCTGGATGAGCGTATCGCGACGCCGCGTAGGTCATCTCCTAGAAAAGCGATTCCAGCAGGTTCTGTCGGTATCGCTGCGAATCAGACAGGAATGTATCCACTTCAGTCACCAGGAGGCTGGAATATTATCGGGCAGACACCACTGAAGCTCTATGACCCAAATAGAAATCCTGTCGTTTATTATGAAGCGGGTGATTATATTAAGTACGAACCGATTACGCTTGAACAGTTTGACGAGATTAAGCGTCAAGTTGAAGCGGGTACGTATGAGATACAAGTGAAGGAGGAGAAATGATGGGATTACAGGTTATTAATCCAGGGTTGTTCACGACCATTCAAGATCTCGGTCGATTCGGCTATCAGAATATCGGTCTTAGTCCTTCTGGCGGAATGGATTATCGTGCAGTCATGCTTGGTAATTTACTCCTAGGCAATGATGAATTTATGAGTATCGAGATGACGATGCAAGGGGGGATATTTAAGTTTGAAGAAGCATGTGCATTTGTGATTACAGGAGGTAATATGCTTGCGGAACTTAATGATACACCTGTAGAAAATCGTGCTGTACATAACGCTGAAGCCGGAGATATCTTAACATTCAAAGCAGTGAAGAACGGCTATAGAACGTATTTAACAGTAAAGAATGGCTTTAAGCTGGACAAGGTGAATAATAGTTATGCAACACACACTAAGATTGGTATCGGTGGTGTTGAAGGGCGTACATTACGTAAAGATGATATTCTCGAGTTCAATAAGCCTGAGCATAGCAAGACGCAGCGCTTAGCGACACATTTTATCGATAAGGTGAGTACGATCCGTTTTATACCTGGTCGTCAGTATAAACGTTTTAAAGATGTTCATGAAACATTGCTGAACACTTATGAAATTTCAAATACATCTGACCGTATGGGTATGCGTCTAGAAGGTGAACCGCTTCAAGTGAAGACGAACTATGACATTATTTCAGAACCTGTCCAATTGGGTAGCATACAAGTTGCATCTGACGGGCAGCCGATTATTTTATTGAATGATCGTCAGACTGTCGGTGGTTATGCGAAGATTGGGACGGTATACTTTGCAGATATCCCGACACTTGTACAAAAAGCACCTGGCAGTGAAGTACGCCTTGTAGAAGGAACGCTTGAAGAAGCGATTGAAGAGAAGAAGAAAATGATGAGCATTATTAATGAAGTTGGCCTACATGCGTATGATGTAAGACATACGAGTGGCAGAATCCAAAAATTAATACAAAGGGCGGAGTAAAATGAATTCAGAAAAGTTACAGCAGTTAATCGATATGATGAACGACAATGATTTAAAGATCATTAAAGTAAAGTCAGGGAAAGATGAGTATTACGTAGAAAAAGCGGTGCAAGAAGTACAATACGTACCACAAGCACCTGTTGCAGGAGTACCACAATCACAAGTTCAAGCTGAACGAGAAACGCCAGGCGATCATGTACAAAAATCTCAGCTTGTCGGAACATACTATAATATGCAGGATGAAACATCGAAGGAACCTTTTATTCGTGTAGGAGATAAAGTGGAAAAAGGTGATCGCATCGGTATTATTGAAGCAATGAAAGTGATGAATGATGTCTTTGCAGATGTTGACGGTACAATCGAAGAAATCTTCGTACAAAATGGTACTGCTGTTGCATATGACGAGCCACTTGTACGTATTAAAGAGAAGTAAGGGGGAAATACGTTGAAGAAAGTTCTTATCGCGAATCGCGGGGAAATCGCGATTCGTATTATCAGATCATGTAAGAAACTCGGCATCAAGACGGTTGCAGTTTATTCTAATACCGACGCTGACAGCTTACATGTTGCACTTGCAGATGAAGCAGTTTGTATAGGCCCTGCGAGTTCAACAGAAAGTTATCTTAATATGAATAATATTATTGCCGCTGCAGAAATTACACATGCAGATGCCATCCATCCAGGATATGGATTCTTAGCGGAAAACTCTAGGTTTGCACGCCTTTGTGCTGAGCATGACATCGTCTTTATCGGACCGACGCCTGAGACTATCGACAAGATGGGTGATAAAGCAGAGGCACGTAAGACAATGATTGTTGCAGGTGTCCCAGTTATTCCAGGTTCTAAAGATGTCATTCCAACGATCGAAGAAGCCCGTGAAAAAGCGCGTGAAATCGGAGTGCCACTTGTGATTAAAGCGGTTGCCGGTGGTGGTGGTAAAGGGATGCGTATCGTGAGTCGTGAAGAAGATTTCGATAACTTATTCCATGCTGCAAAGAACGAAGCAAAGAAAGCATTCGGTGATGACCGTGTATATATCGAGAAATTCATTCGTACAGCACGTCATATCGAAGTTCAGGTCATTGGTGACGGCCATGGAGATGCTGTACATCTCTATGATCGTGACTGTTCGATTCAGCGTAACAACCAGAAGCTAATTGAAGAAGCACCTGCTGTTATCGTGCCGGACGAAGTACGCGTACGCATGACGACAGATGCTGTTAACGCTGCGAAAAATATTAGCTATCGCGGCGCAGGTACGCTTGAATTCTTATATGTAGAAGAAATACAAGAATACTACTTCCTTGAGATGAATACGCGTGTTCAAGTAGAACATACCGTAACGGAAATGGTCACTGGCGTTGATATCATTGAGGCACAGCTCAAGATTGCATTATATGATGAATTTGATCTGAAACAAGAAGACATTCAAATCATGGGCTTTAGTATGGAATGCCGTATCAATGCCGAAGATCCGAATCATGGCTTTAGACCGAGTCCAGGGAAAGTAACTGCATTACATCTTCCTGCAGGACCAGGGGTACGTATCGATACATTCTTATATCCTGACTGTATGGTATCTCCATTTTATGATTCGATGATCGGTAAATTCATTACATTCGATAAGACACGTGACCGCGCAATCAAGAAGATGCTTGCCGCACTTGATGAAACAGTTATTGCGGGATTCGAGACAAATTTAGATTACCAGTATCGTATCGTACAGCATCCAAGATATCATGAAAACTTAGTTGATATTAAATTCTTAGAGAAAAATCACTTCCTGGAGGGATAATATGTTCATTGACTTAAATGCGGATTTAGGCGAAAGTTTCGGTAACTATAAGATAGGCAATGATGAAGCGATTATTCCGTTGATTACTTCAGCAAATATTGCTTGTGGGATGCATGCAGGTGACTTTAATGTATTAAATCAGACGATAGAACGTTGTAAAGCACATGGTACAGGTATCGGTGCACATCCAGGATATCCAGACCTGCAAGGGTTCGGTCGACGTAACCTAGATATGACGTATGATGAAGTAGAAAACTTAATCACCTATCAACTCGGTGCCATCGACGCATTCTGTAAGAAACATGGTGTTACTATTAACCATGTTAAACCCCATGGTGCACTCTATAATGCGACAAGTGGTGATGAAGGACTGGCAAATGCTATCGTCAATGCCATCTACAACTTTAACCCGGAACTTAAGGTCATGGGCATCTCAGGTGGTACGCTCGTTAAAGCAGCAGAAAAGAAAGACATGACTGCAATCAATGAAGTATTCGCAGATCGTAATTATACAGATAAAGGGACATTAGTTTCACGCAAACAAGATAATGCGATGATTCATGAGCAATCTGAAGCGGTGGCACATGTATTACGTATGGTACGTGATAAACAAGTCAAAACAGTATCAGGTAAACTTATTGACCTTAAAGCAGATTCTATTTGTGTGCATGGTGACGGACCAGAAGCATTAGCCTTCGTAAAGGCAATTATCGAAGCATTACAGACCGAAGGAATCAAGATTCAAACCATATAACATAATCAAAGGGGAAATACTATGGAAAAACAAAAAATGACAGCAGCACAGAAGCGTCTGCTCTTCGGTGCAATCTTCCTGATGGCAACATCAGCAATCGGGCCGGCATTCTTAACGCAGACAACTGTATTTACTGAAAAGCATCTTGCAAGCTTTGCCTTTGCCATCTTGATCAGTATTGTCATTGACATCGGTGCGCAGCTTAACATTTGGCGCGTCTTAACTGTGACAGGGAAACGTGGCCAGGATATTGCAAACGAAGTATTTAAAGGACTCGGAAGTTTCATTGCAATCTTGATTGTGATGGGTGGACTTGCGTTCAACATCGGGAATGTCGCTGGAGCAGGTCTTGGGTTCAATGCTTTATTTGGCATTGATGTACGTCTCGGTGCAGTGATTACGGCAATCCTTGCAATTATCATCTTCTCAAGTAAGAGTGGCGCTAAAATCATGGACGTCATCACTCAAATTCTGGGTGTACTCATGTTACTGACAGTAGCATTCGTAATGATTAAGACACAACCGCCATATGGAGAAGCAGTGACAAAGATGGTGATGCCGGATAATCCAGCAGCACTTATTATGCCGATCATTACAATCGTTGGTGGAACAGTAGGAGGATATATTACATTCGCCGGTGCCCATCGCCTGATTGATGATGGCATGGTGGGACAGAAGAACTTACCATTCGTATCACGTGCAGCAAACTTAGGGATTATTACAACAGGTGTGATGCGTTTCTTCTTATTCTTAGCAGTATTAGGTGTAGTGGCAACAGGTGTATCATTAAACCCTGATAACCCACTGGCATCAGCATTCCAGCATGCATTAGGACCAATTGGACCACGTATATTCGGATTAGTATTATTAGCAGCCGCATTAACATCGGTAATTGGTGCTGCTTATACGAGTGCATCATTCTTGAAAGGATTTCATCCGGTATTCTCGAAATATAACAATATTGTAATCATTATCTTTATCGTATTCTCGACAATCGTATTTGTAACAATCGGTAAACCTGTTAAATTATTAATCTTAGCAGGCGCATTCAATGGACTAATCTTACCGATTACATTATCAGCAATCTTGATTGCATCTAAAAATAAACGTATCGTTGGTGATTACAAACATCCAACGTGGCTACTTGTCCTCGGTGTAATTGCAGTACTTGCAACAATCGGCGCTGGGTTCTTCTCAATCCAGGCATTGATTGATCTATGGAATAGCTAATACTTACACCTCACATCAGTGAGGTGTTTTTTTGTCGTACGAAATGGACGCTATACCAATCTTGTAGGGTACAAATTCAAAAAATAGACTAACCTAAGAAAATAACATAACAACTATAAACTTACAAGAATATAATTTTGTTGACTCAGACTGTTGTGGCGAAAAAAATATACATGTATAATCTCAAATCTAAGACTTATTATTTCGAAATTAAAGGAGATGACCATGGAAAAAAGAAAAAAGCAAAAAATGACAGCAGCTCAAAGAAGATTACTATTAGGCGCAATTTTCCTGATGGCAACTTCAGCGATTGGGCCTGCTTTCTTAACACAAACCACAATATTTACAGAAAAATATTTAGCAAGCTTTGCGTTTGCGATTTTAGTAAGTATCATCATTGATATTGGTGCACAGTTAAATGTATGGCGTGTACTGACGGTAACCGGAAAACGAGGACAGGTGATTGCCAATGAAGTAATGCCAGGACTCGGAACTGTAATTTCAATACTCATTGTTCTTGGTGGTCTTGCATTTAATATCGGAAATGTCGCAGGTGCAGGACTCGGGTTTAATGCCTTACTTGGCATGGATGTGAAGGTTGGCGCGATCATTACAGGGATTGTAGCAATTCTTGTATTCTCTAGTCGACATGCACAAAAAGCAATGGATATTGTGACACAAGTATTAGGGATTTCTATGATATTGATTGTTGCCTTCGTTATGTTTAAAGTGAATCCACCATATGCTGAAGCAGCAACAAAAATGGTCTTGCCTGATAATCCATTTGCACTTGTGATGCCGATCATTACAATCGTAGGTGGTACAGTCGGTGGATATATAACATTTGCAGGAGCGCATAGATTGATTCATGCTGGAATGACAGGAAAAGAGAACCTACCGTTTATCACAAAAGCAGCAAACACGGGTATTGTGACAACAGGTGTGATGCGTATGTTACTATTTCTAGCTGTGTTAGGCGTAGTATCCACAGGGGTTAAATTGAATCCGGATAATCCACCAGCATCGGTATTCTATCATGCGCTTGGTGATATTGGCCCACGCATATTTGGATTAGTGTTACTAGCGGCTGCAATGTCTTCTGTAATCGGAGCAGCGTATACAAGTGCATCATTCTTAAAAGGATTCCACCCATGGTTTCTAAAGCATAACAATATCGTCGTCATATTATTTATCGTGATATCTACAACAATATTTTCATTTGTAGGGAAACCTGTTGAGCTACTGGTACTTGCAGGTGCGTTCAATGGACTCATCTTACCGGTGTCACTGACAGCGATACTCATTGCATCAAGAAAGAAATCGATTGTTGGGGACTATGAACATCCGAAATGGATATTCTGGCTCGGTGTATTTGCAGTCATCGTAACGATATTCGCAGGACTTTTCTCAATCCAAAGCATGGCTGAATATTTTGGATAATATAGATATGAACACAAGTAGTTGATTTTGCTACTTGTGTTTTTATAATGATTAAATCACTAAAGTTGATAGAAAAAAGAATTCAATAGATTCATTTTTATCTATTGAATTCTATATATTAAATATAATTTTCTATAAACATTTTGCAAGGGAAGTTTAGATATAAAATGACTGTGCTTGTAACAAGCACAGTCATTTTGCTATCTTAATTTAAATTGTTCGATTGCGTGACCAATCTCATCTCTGACACGTTGGAATTCTGACCATGCTTTACCAGCAGGGTCATCAAATCCCCAGTGTTCTTTCTTTACATTCGGTGGCAGAACTGGACAATTATTATCCGCATCACTACATAAAGTAACGACGAGGTCTGAGTTGTTTAGAATATCCTGATCGATCAAGTCTGATGTATGATGAGAGATATCAATTCCCACCTCTTTCATTGCTTCAATGGCTTTAGGATTCACACCATGTGTTTCAATTCCTGCTGAATAAACGTTCCATGTATCTCCTAGAATGTGCTTTCCCCATCCTTCAGCCATCTGACTGCGACAGGAGTTTCCTGTACAAATAAAATAAAGTGTCTTCTTCTCCATAAAAATCCCTCAAATCTTTAAAATAATATTAATGTTAAATAAAGTCCGAACAATGTAACGAATAAAACTGGAATCGTGATGACAATCCCTGTTTTAAAATATGTTCCCCATGAAATCTTCACACCTTTTTGTGAGAGTACATGTAGCCATAACAGTGTGGCAAGTGAGCCAATCGGTGTAATCTTAGGACCTAGATCTGAACCGATAATGTTCGCATAGATCATACCTTCCTTTAATAATCCAGTTGCATCGGACTGACCAATTGCAATGGCATCAATTAACACAGTGGGCATATTGTTCATCACAGATGATAGGAATGCAGCGATAAAGCCCATACCCATGATGCTGCTGAACAAGCCATATGTAGAAATCGTAGAAAGCACATCTGCTAGCACGGTCGTGATACCGACGTTCTTAAGACCGAAGACGACGAGATACATCCCGATAGAGAAGAAGACGATGTTCCACGGTGCCCCTTTAATAACTTGTCTCGTGTCAACAGCAGGGGATTTGCTTGCTAATACAATAAAGATAATTGTAATGACTCCTGCAATCAGTGAAACAGGGATATTGATAAATTCACTGCTTAAGTAACCGATGAAGAGAATAAATAGCACGATCCATGACATCTTGAAGAGTTTCATATCTTTGATCGCACTTTCAGGTGTCCCAATATTATCCGTATTAAATGTACGTGGTATCGATTGCCTGAAATATAACCACAGAACAACGATGCTTGCAACAAGCGAGAAGAGATTCGGAATAATCATACGGCTGACATATTCAACAAATCCGATGTTAAAGTAATCCGCAGAGACGATATTCACGAGATTGCTGACGATTAAAGGCAGTGATGTCGTATCTGCGATAAAACCACTCGCAATAATAAACGGGAAGATAACCTTCTGATTGAACCCGAGACGTCTCACCATGGCCAGAACAATCGGTGTTAATATCAGTGCCGCACCATCATTAGCAAAGAATGCAGCAACAATAGCACCAAGCAGCATAATATAGACGAACATCTTGAAACCATTACCGTGTGAGGCGCGGACCATATGGATGGCTGCCCATTCAAAGAAACCAATCTCATCTAATATAAGCGAGATGATGATCACTGCGATAAACGTAAGCGTAGCATTCCACACGATTCCTGTGACCTCAAGTACGTCAGAGAAACTGACGACACCTGTAATAATTGCAATAATCGCACCGACAACTGCTGTAATACCGATGTCTAGACCTTTCGGCTGCCAGATAATAAAGACTAACGTAATAAGAAATATAGCAATTGCGACTGCTGTCATCACTGGCACGCACCTCTTTTCATCGTGTTACAAATACATGCTTCTTGCGATACACTCAGTGAAGATAAGTGATCGTTAATATCCTTCAGCTTATCGTGGTTCAGCTGATACATGCGTTTGTTACCATCTTTAAATGTCGTTACGAAACCTTGATCCACGAGTGTTTTCATATGATGGCTGAGTGTGGGTTGTGAAAACTGGAAGTGTTCGAGTAGATCACAAGCACAACGTTCACCACAAGAAAGTATATCCAATATTTCAAGACGACTCGCGTCAGACAATACTTTCAGTGTTGCTGCTAAAGCTTTATAAGTCATAATAAACCTCCTTGATTTAATACAAACATAGATTAACATCTATATAGATGAATGTCTATACAAATCTAGAAAATTGTTCGTATGACTAGGGATTAGCTGTGAACGGCGCTAATTTCAAAAACTCTTTATTAAATTTGAAATATTCTGAAAACTAAAGTAAACTAAAAGTGTAATTTTAAAAATTAAGGGGGATTTTGTATGGCGAAAAAGGTTTTTGAAATTGACTTGAAGAAGAAGATGCATGAGCAAAAACATCCGGGGCATAACAGATGGCATCCTGATATTCCGGCAGCATTCTCGGTAGAGCCTGGTGAGGTCTTCAAGATGGAATGTCTGGACTGGACAGATGGACAGATAAGCAATAACGATGATCCATCTGATATCGAAAAGGTAAACTTAAAGCGTGTCCATGTATTGAGTGGACCTGTTCATGTCAATGGGGTGGAGCCTGGCGACTTACTTGTCGTAGATATCCTGGACATTGGAACATTCAGTGCACATGAGTGGGGATTCAATGGAATATTCGCGAAAGAAAATGGGGGAAGCTTCTTAGTCGAACACTATCCGAAAGCTGCAAAGTCTATCTGGGATTTTGAAGGTATCTATGCAACGAGTCGTCACGTACCGAACGTTAAGTTCGCAGGAATTATACATCCAGGATTAATGGGTGTTGCACCAAGTCAGGAGATGCTAGATGAATGGAATCGCCGTGAAAAAGCATTAGTAGACACTAACCCGAATCGTGTACCAGCGCTTGCAGAGCTGCCAGATCCAGATTCATGTGTGCTCGGAACACTTAAAGGAGCGGACTTCGATCGCGTAGCAAAAGAAGGTGCGAGAACAGTGCCGCCTCGTGAAAACGGTGGGAACTGTGATATTAAGAACTTATCAAAAGGTTCACGCGTCTATTTCCCAGTATTCGTTGATGGGGCTAAGCTATCAGTAGGAGATCTACATTTCTCACAAGGTGATGGAGAGATTACATTCTGTGGAGGAATTGAAATTCCTGGATGGATTGAACTTAAAGTCCATGTGATTAAAGGTGGCATGGAGAAATATAAGATTAAGAAGAACCCGGCATTCCAACCAGGGCCAGTAATGCCGCATTATAATGAATATCTCGTATTCGAAGGGATCTCTGTTAATGAATTCTCTGGAGACCAGCTTTACCTTGATGCCAACACTGCATACCGTAATGCCTGCTTAAATGCGATTGAATTCTTGAAGACATGCGGCTATACAGGAGAACAAGCATATATGTTACTCGGGTCAGCACCTGTACAAGGGAATATTGGTGGCATAGTAGATATTCCAAATGCATGCTGTACGTTATCTCTACCTAAGGAAATCTTTACAAATAATATTATTCCAAAGATTGATGAATAATGCCGAAGTATACATTTGAGTGTCCAGCATGCGGACAATATGATACGTGGAAATCAATGAACAGTAACTTAAAAGAGGATGAATGTCCGGAATGCTCACGAGTGACATCGAGAGTATTCAAGAGTTTCAGAACAAACCATATGGACCCGAAGTTATATAATCGAATTAACGCAGGCATGACACCGAAAGTCGTTAAAAGAGAAAACTTACCGACGAGTAATATTAAAAGTTTGAATAAGAATAAGAATCCAATGTCTTGGACAGTATAATTGTGACACCTCACACATGTGGGGTGTTTTTTTGGTAAGGAATTAAGGTGTGAATTTGGCACGACGCTAATTTCAAGATAGAAAACAATTTCAACCGATCTTCCATTAATTCCTAGTGTTGTTCTAAGTTTTACAAATGTCCATAGACAAATCATGAATTTACACGCGATGATTTTAATTTTTAAAATTTTGACTTACTTTCATCATGATTTATTCACATTTATATACAAATAAGGCATCTCCCTTCCTATAAAATTATCATTGTAATTATTGATTAGGGGGAATACAGATGAAAAAGACAACAGTGCTACTTGCAACATCATTACTACTTGCGGCGTGTGGTAATGCAGAAACGAAACAATCGGAACAGACGAAAGAGAAGACGGCGGCTAAGACTGAGCAGATTAAAGCGGACCAGCAGACGACTAAAGTAGACGGCTATTCTTTAAAAGAGCCGAAAGAAGATACAAAATGTGCTGCGTGTGATATGAAAGTCTATCAAAAGTCTGATGCTATGGGTAAATATTCAGCACAAGCGATAGGAGAAGATGGTAAGAACTATTTCTTCGATGACCTGTTCTGTCTCTTAAACTATGAGCGTAAGTCGGACAAGAAGATGAAAGCGAAGTTTGTACGTGACCACAAGACATCAGAATGGATCAATGTCAGCGATGCGAAGTTTGTTAAAGGTGAGATTAAGACACCGATGAATGTGGGTATCGCGAGCTTTAAAGAAGATAAGGATGCACAGGCATTCGCACATGAGCATCATACTGAAGTAGAGCAGCTTGCTGCTGTTGATCAGAAAGCGATGATGCGCTTTATGGAGAAGCACAAAAAGATGAAAGATATGAATGAAAGTCACGAAAGTCATGAACATCACAGTGAATAGAACAACGAAGGGACAGATAATCTTTATTTGTCTCTTTCTTGCGATTATTCTGTGTCATATGGATGCACATGCGAACGTGCATAGCGAGAAAATTGTGACAGAACCAATTCATATTACTAAGGATCATACGACGATTAAAGATGTAACGATACGTTATTCTGGTTCTGCACCACCGATCACCATTTCGAATAGCCGCGACGTTACACTAAAAAATATTAAGATAATCGGCAATGGAAAAGCAAATGGAATTCATATTGAGAATTCATCACAAATAAAACTGGATAATATAGATATCTCTCATACAAAGGATGGCGTCTACCTTGAACATGTTGAACGCGTTAATATGCGCAATATATCTTCTAGAAATAATCGGTATGGCATCCATTTCATGTATGTAAATCATGGTGAACTAGAGCGCAGTGTCGTACGCAATAACGTTACAGGTATTATGCTGATGGTATCTGACAACATTAAGATTACACATAATAAGATTGTGGATCAGCAAGTATTGAACGCAACAGGGATGACGCTCTATAAGAGTACGGATATACACGTAAAGAACAATCAGTTCATTCAAAACAGTACGGCTCTGAGCGTACAAGAGATGACAAAGAGTCATATTACTAAAAATGATTTCGAACGTAATCTCAATAGTATCGAAATTTATCAGTCGGATATCCCGATACAGGACAATCGTTTCAGCAATAATATATCGATTGCGAATATCGATGAACAGCAGCATCAGTTCCGCAATAATATGTATGACGACCCATCCATAATGGATCTGGATGGTGATGGCATAGGAGATACACCGAAGCGTTTCAGCAACTTATTAGGAGAGGCGATGGTGAAGGATACAACATTAAATTTCTTTCAGAATGGCCCGCTTCACATTCTGCTGCAATGGATAGAAGATAAGAGTATTACGTTAGAATCCGGCTATCAGGATACAAGTCCACAAATGCTATCTCGCAATATACAACTTAACATTTGGCTCCCCATTCTATTATGCAGCTTAGCAATCATTCTATTAACATTAAGGAGGATACGATGAAATATATCATTACATTATTGATTACAGCAATTCTGCTCGCAGGTTGTGGCAAACCTGACTTAAGTCCACGTGACATCAATCAGAAGACAGATAAATGTGTCGTATGCAATATGATGATCGATCATCCGGAGCAGGCAGCGCAGATGATCTACAACAACGAAGATCATCTGATCTTTGATGATATCGGCTGTATGATGGAACATTATAATAAAGAGAATAAAGACGATATCGGTATGATGTATGTGAAAGACTACAAGAAAGATAAATGGATAGACGCAACGAAAGCATTCTATATCTACAATAAAGATATCTGGACTCCGATGAACTATGGTGTAGCAGCATTTGAAACAGAAGCGAATAGAAATACTTTTATGAAAAAGTATAAAAATAGCAAACAGCTGCAATTCAATGATCTGAAATCATTTAAGTGGGGCATTCACGCATGATCTGGATGGAACTGAAACAAAGTCTGCGTAATCCGGTGTTCTATATCACAGCAATCATCTATATCATTACATTTATACTCGCAAGCTTATTTCAAACAGGGACAGAGCACTCCAATCTATTTCAGATGAACTATGCGCTCAGTATTGAACTGCTGATCGTCCCATTATTCATTCTATCTATCGGCAGTATGACCGTAGCACATCATAATGAAACAGGATGGCTGAAGTTACTAAAGACTTATCCGATGCGTTATAGAAGCTATATATTCGGCCACTATATTACTATCGTACTGCTCTATACAATGATGCTCGCCATCAGTATCGTGATGGGTATCATTATCGGTGTACATATGGAATTCGTCTTCATATTACTATCATTCATCATGATTCTCATATTCTCAAGTATCGCAGTATGGATTGGCATCATCTCAAGAAATCGACTCAGTGCAATTGGTATTGCACTCTGTTTCTGGACGCTGTGGCTACTCATCATCCCATTTACAATCATTGCATTGAATGATCAATTGAACCGACAGATGCTCTTTCAAGCATTAGTAGCAAATATTCATCTCAATCCAGTCGACCTTATCCGCATGCTGTACTATTACTGGACAGAGCAACTCGCATTACTTGGACCAGGATTCTACAATTACAGTAACTGGCTGAAAGGCATTGGTCACTACATCCTATATATCAATATTATGTTATTTATCGGTGTACCGCTCGTATTGAGCTATATTACGATGTTAAGGGTGAGGAGAAGTAAATGATAGACATACAGCAATTACAATTCAAATATAATAAACAGAAGACATTCGGGCCAGTCACAATGCATCTTGACGCAGGGAAAGTGCACGTGATGATAGGAGAGAATGGTGCTGGAAAGAGTACACTCATCAAACTCATGCTCGGTGAACTAAAAGCGAAGGCAGGCTCATTGCAAGCACCAGAACAAATCAACTATATGCCTGATGACCTGCAGTTTCCACCATACTTGAAAATCAGCGAAATCATTAAGATGCTTCAAAGAATTAAAGGAAGCACATCAAATGATGCATTAGCACAAGTTGGACTAGATGATAATCGAGAACAATTTGTTAAATCATTATCTAAAGGCATGCGACAACGCCTCAACCTCGCACAAAGCTTAATTGGAGACGCAACATTTATTATTATGGATGAACCGACAAATGGTTTAGATCCATTATGGATATTCAAGCTGCAGGATATAATTCGTGAGCAAAAGGCACAAGGGAAGACGCTATTCATAACGACACATCAACTCAATTTTGCGCAGGCAATCGCAGATGAACTGTATGTTCTGAGAGATGGACTGATTGTCCATCAATCTGAGAATCACTTTGAGGATGTCGAATCGCTGATTAAGCTCTATCGTGGCATATGATAGGGGAGCGAAATTGACATGGCGCCAATTTCGAGGCGGAAAATGAGCGTGAATTTGGCATGGGGACAATTTCGAAGCGGAAAATGAGCGTGAAATTGGCACGGCGCCAATTTCAAGGCGGAAAATGAGCATGAATTTGGCACGGCGCCAATTTCAAGGCAGAAAACATACGCGAATTTGGCACGACGCCAATTTCAAAAATAGAGAAACCCACCACAATTAGTGATGAGTTTCTCTTATTTTAATACAACAATTCACTTTCTTTAATATCCGTGATAAACATATATCCTGGTGCATGAGTAATCATCATTTCAGGCTTAACATTCAGACACACTGACTGAGGTGTTACGCCGCATCCCCAGAATACAGGAACCTCGCCGTCGCGTATCTCTACAGCTTCCCCGAAGTCAGGGTTATTAATATCTTTGATGCCGATTGCAGCAGGATCGCCGATATGAAGCGGAGCACCATGTGCACCTTTGAAATGCGTTGTAATCTCAGACGCTCGAATCGCCTGAGCCATTGTCATCGGACGCATGCTCACTGTTGTAGGTCCGTGGAAGACACCACTTTGTTCAGTAGGAATATTCGTAATATACATCGGCACATTATGACCTTCCTCTATATGACGCACGGGAATATCAGCATCAAGCAATGCATGTTCAAATGTAAAGCTACAGCCAATAATGAAAGCTACCATATCGTCGCGATATAAATCTTTAATATCATGACGCGTCTCAACATGCACGCCATCACGGTAGACATAGTATTCACCCACATCCGTACGAATATCCGCACCAGGACCATACTTCGGAAAAGAAAATTCCCCAACCTCAGTAATATCAAGTAAAGGACAAGACTTTGGATTACGGTAACAGAACTTAAGGAAATCATAAGCATAACGTTCAGGCAATATCACAACATTCGCCTGGATGTACCCCTTAGCCATGCCAGACGTATGCTGGATGAGTTTGTTGTCGCGAATCAAAGCGCGAATTTCAGATGGTAGAGCAGATTGTAAATTCATAGTAAAATCCCCTTTGTGAATAGTTTATAATAAGTGTATAAAAACTTTTAATATCTGAAAAATTAAATAACTTATTTAAATTATATTAAAATATTAGTATCTATTCATCAAGGGGGATAAAATGAAATATTTAAATAACAGTAATCACACATATATTTATGAAAGTTTAGAAAATTATAATTTATTTTCAAAAGACGTATTACTACATAAAAATAATCTTTCTAAAGAAGATTCGGTTAAGTATTTTTTAAATAAAAATGAATTAGAAATGTATAGAGATTTAAGTGAAGAACTTAAAATTAACTATAATAATTTTTCTAAATATATAACAAAGATATCAAATACTAAGTATGATAGGTTTCCATTTCAAATTTCTTTAATCGGAGATAAGAAATTAGAAAAATATAAATATGAAATTCGAAAAAACTTTTCATTATTAGAAACAAAACTAATTACCAACGATCATAACACTTATAATTATATGATAGATCAGTTAAAGAATGAGTTACTTACATGTGACAGTTTTGATATAATTGTTAGTTTTATTAGAGGTTCAGGTCTTAATATGTTAGTTAATACGCTTAATATTTTAAGAGAATTAGGAATAAAAGGGAGAATAATAACATCAACATATATGAATGTTACACAGCCAGAAGCTTTAAGAAAATTATTAGAGTATAAAAATATCGATGTGAAAATTTATCAAAGTTCAAAAATTGATGATAGTTTCCATACGAAAGCTTATTTATTTCATAGAAAGAATAATATGAACTCAGTGATAGTAGGTTCATCTAACATTACAAAAGCTGCTTTAAAAACAGGTGAGGAATGGAATATTAGAACTTATGAGAAAGCTAGTGATTCTGTGTATATAAGCACTCAAGAAAGATATGATATTTTATGGAATTCAGATAAAGTTGTTAAGTTAAGTGATGAATTGATTTCAAAATATGAAAACTTTATTGAAGTAAACAAAGTAATATATCCAATTAGCCAGTCATTCAACATAAAGAAAACGAATAATAATATAATTCAACCAAACTCTATGCAGAAAGAAGCCATTAAAAATCTACTAATATCAATTGATAAAGGTCATAAACGTGGAATTGCTATTGCTGCTACAGGGACAGGAAAAACTTATTTATCCGCAATGGCTGCACAAAAACTTAATCCAAGAAATGTACTATTTATTGCTCATCGTAATGAGTTATTAGAAAGTGGTATGAAAACTTTTAAAAAAATATTTAATGATCAAAAAGATGATGAGTTTGCCAAATATAAAGGTGAGCAAAGAATAATCAAAAAATATACCTTCGCTTCTATAAAAACACTTGTCAAAGATATTGGAAAAATGGAACCTGAGACTTTTGACATAATAATAATTGATGAGTTTCATCATGCAACAGCTAGTAACTATATGAAAGTTATCAATCATTTTTCACCACGATTTTTATTAGGTTTAACTGCTACTCCTGAAAGAACAGATGGTGGAGATGTTTACGAACTAGCAGAATACAACGTTATTAGTGATGTTAGATTGAAACACGCCTTAGAAAGTGAATTACTAGTTCCGTTTCAATACTACGGTATAAGTGATGATACAGTCGATTTGGCAGATAGAGATGGAATTAGTGTAGAAGAAATCACGAAAAAGCTAAGTACTAATAAACGTGTAGAATTTATTATTAAGAAAATGAATCAATTTACTTTAAGCGGTCCGATGAAAGCAATAGGATTTTGTCAAAATATAGTACATGCACAATATATGAATGAGGAATTTAAAAAAAGAGGATATTATTCAACTATATTAACTGGTAATAATACTGATGAAGAACGTCAAGAAGCAATAAATGATTTACAGTCTAATAAAAATTCATTGGAAATCATTTTTACAGTTGATCTATTTAATGAAGGTGTAGATATCCCTCAAATTAATTTAATTCTATTCTTGAGACCAACTGAATCTTCAATAATATTTACGCAACAATTAGGAAGAGGCTTGAGAACATATGCAAATAAAGAATATTTAACTGTACTTGATTTTGTTACAAATGATCGAAAGAATTATCTCGTACCGATAGCATTATCTGGTGATCCTACTTTTATGGGAAGAGGTAAGTTGAAATCTATAGTTGAAAACAATTTTAATAACTTATCGAACCAAGTGCATATTGAATTAGATTATAAATCTAAAGAAGACATTTTAAAAAATATAGATAATACAACATTTTATAGTGCAGAAAATATTAAAAGGATAGTTAAATCATTTCTTGAAGAAGTAAGAATAATTCAAAGAGATAATGACTACACATTAAATATATTAGATTTTTATAATTTTGAGAATGCGCCCGATCTGTTTACTGTTTTTAGCGGAAGCTATAATAACTTGTCACAATTAAATAAATCAATAAAATCTCAATCTGTAATTGATGATAAAATAAATAATGATAGCTTTTATACATTTATATTTAATGAAGTAACGAAAATATTACCTTTAAGAAGAATTTTTGATTATATAATTTTATTAGATGTACTTATAAATAATAAATCATCTACAAAAAATATAAAATATTTATTTAAAGAAATGCTTTCAATTGAATTAGATAAATCATCTATTGAAAAGATAGAATATTCTATCGAAAGGTTAACAAAATTAAAGTATAAAAAACAACCTTTTTTACATTTAACAAATTACGAAATAACTCTAGATAAAAATTTTAAAGTTGATGATGATGTAAGGTTGATATTAAAAGATTATCTACAATATGGATTTTTTACATACAAGAAAGAATTTGAGCCTAAATTAATTAATAGAGAAATAGATTTATATTTGTATGAGCAGTATAAGAGGACAGATGTTCTAGCTTTAATTGGATATAATAAGGCAATTGATTCATTACGTGAAGGAGTTCTGCAGTATAAAGGTAACTATTATTTATTTGTTAATTTATTTAAGGATGAAGAAGCGAAAGAAAATAAGTTAAACTATCAAGATTATTTTATTAATAATTCTAAGTTTCATTGGCAATCTCAAAATCAAACAAGTCAGAGTTCTCCAACAGGACAAAATTTAATACATCATGTAAAAAATAATAAGAAAGTTCATTTGTTTGTTAGAAGAGAAAAGAAAGAAGAAGGAGTAGTAATGCCATTTTACTACGTAGGGGAATTAGAATTTGTAAGTGCGTCAGGGAATAAGCCCATTTCTATCGAATGGAACTTAAAAAAAGAAATTCCAATGAAATTACTTAATGAATTCACTGTAAATAATGAAGTACGCTATTAAGCGTTCTTCATTATTTTTTTCACTGCTTCAACATCAGCAGGCGCCCATTTAATTGTATCTAATTCACTTGGCGTTAACCATTTCATATCAACGTGTTCTTCTAATACAATCTGGTCATTTAACATTTCAGCATAGAATGTTGTTAATTCTATAGTTGCAAAGTCATATTCGTGCACAGTTGTTACAATTTTCTTACCAACAGAGATCTCACATTGCATTTCTTCCATCAATTCACGTATCAATGCCTCTTCTGATGTTTCATTCCCTTCAATTTTTCCACCTGGGAATTCCCACATTAGAGGTAGCGATGTATGTTCATTTCTTTGAGCACATAAGATTTTACCGTCTTTTACAATTACAGCGCCGACAACTTTAATATACTTTTTCATTAATATCATCCAATCCTAGTTATTTATTAATATTTTAACAAAAATAAAGTGAAATATTAACTATGGTAATTATTACGAAGGGGAGAGGGTGTTATGCAATTAATTTCAACTTTATTTATGCATATCATTGACTTTTTCGTTTTAATTTTTGAGAAAAAACGTAAAAGATAAACTCATTTTTGAAAGTAGGTGTGTATATGAAGAAAATTCTATTATTCATGGTTTCAGCATTTATTATAATAGCTATAGGTATTGGTGGATATATCGCATATGAACGTTTCACTTTACATCAAACAGTAGATAAATTCCTTGAAAAAAAGAGAAGCAATAGAAGAAGTGAAAACACGAGAAACGCATTATGATTTGAAATTGAATAAATTTTACGAAGAGATTGTCTTTAAAGATGAACCAGGTTTAGAATATGAAATGTGAATGAGAGATGTGAAGGATAAAGTTTTATCTATTGCATATGGTAAACATAGTGAAGAACGAGGTAAGTATTCGAAGTGATATCGAAAATTAAGAAGAGACAGTCCTAATCAAGGCTGTCTCTTTGTCATTTCTATCTCAATCTTTCATCTAATCCATATTGATACGGGATGTCCATATTCTCGCGTAATGTCGCGCCTTCATAGTCTTTATGGAAGACGTCACGTGCTTGGAGGATTGGTACGACTTCGTCTACGAATCGTTTGAAGTCTGTCTCATAGGCATCAGGTAGTATCCAGAAGCCATCTGCTGCGCCTGATTCAAACCATTCAGTTAAGAAGTCAGCTGTCTCTTTGGCATCGCCTAGCGTTGCTGGGTGATAGTCGATAACGGAATGATAGATGATATCGCGTAATGTCCATCCTTCTCGTGCGACTTTCAGTACGTTCTCGATACGTGGGTCAGAGTAGCTATCGATCACAACTGTGTCTAATAGTTCTTTAGAGATTGGTCTTTCTAGGTCAGCTGGTGTTAATCTGATTCCTAACACCATTCCGATATGGTAAGCACGTTGCTGCACGATATTTTCATCCATGAAGCTAGCGTGTCTATCCAGTGCTTCACGTCTAGAGTCTGCGATGACGGGCATGAGTCCTGCGATGAATTTAATTTCATCTGGATTTCTTCCGGCATCTATCGCCGCTTGTCTTAGCGCATTGCGCGTTGCCACACCTTGCTCGATTGTCCACACTTCACCAATCATTGCGCTTGCATATCGTCCAGCAAAAGCAATGCTGTCTGGTGATCCTCCAGAGTGGAAGATCACCGGTTGTCCTTGTGGAGAAGGGGGGATGGCGAGGGCACCATTTGCTTGTACATGTTTTCCTGAAATATAAGCAGGGTTTACTTTTCTGTAATCTGCAAACACGCCTGAAGCTTTATCTGCTTTCAGTGCATCTTCACCCCAAGTTCCCCAGAATTGTTGAACGGCTTCAACGAATTCATAATGATTTTCGTATCTTGATTTTCTGTCCATCAAGTTTACGCCGAAGTTATCTGCAACATCCTGACTAGAACCTGTCACGGCATTCCATGCTATACGACCCCCGCTCATCAGATCGATTCCTTTAAACTGACGTGCTACTGTATATGGATAATTCCACTGGGTATGGACTGTAGATGCCACCCCGATATGCTTTGTCTGTTGTAAGATTGCTGTAGATGTGATGATAGGTTCTAATGACATTGAAGGGACTTGTGCATGATCATTTGGCACAGCTCCTGGGAAATCTCCGACGAAGATAAATTGAAACTTTCCTTGCTCGGCCATTTGGGCATAGCGAATATCGGCTTGAATATCGGGATATGTGTGAATATCAACACCTTCGCTTTTCCAGGCTTTCGCGTTTGCTCCGAAAGCACCTGTAAATCCTAAACCTAATAGCATTTGTTTATTTGTATTTTTCATCGTAAGCTCCTTAATATTTTTATATATCGTCATTTGACGATATGTTGATTAAAAAAATATAGACATGCTATATTTCTTTTGAGACAAAATCAGCGAACTGCTGGATTATCGTTTCATTCCTTTTAAAGTAAGTATATTTCCCGATCTTTGTTGAAGTTAAGAGGCCGGCATCGTGCAATATTGAAAGGTGCTGTGATGTCGTCGACTGAGAAATATTTAAAACGATTGTCATTTCTTGCACACAGATGCCCACTGCATCTTTATCTAGATTGTTACAAGCAGTAAATGACTGCGCTGGCGATTTTAAGAGCGACAAGATGTGTAGGCGCGTAGGGTGAGCTAGCGCTTTTAATATTTTTACATTTTCCATAGTGTTATTATATCGTGAATTCACGATGCGTCAATTTATAGGCTCAAAAAAAGAGATAGGGAACCTATCTCTTCTTTCTGCTTGGTATTACACATAGTTCTTCCATCGTCATGCCAAACAATTCTGCTATACGCTTAAACTCTGGGACCGTCACGAGGCGATTGCCGCTTTCAATCTTCGAATAGATCGACGGGGTCACATTGATATGCGCGGCAACTTCCTTCGCACTATAGTCTAGGTTCTCTCTATGCCACCTTAGTGCCTCAGCAACTGTAATATTGTCCATCTGATCACCTTCACTTTACGTGAAAGTATCAATATTTGTTATGTGTTTGGGGATAGTTGCGATGTTGGCAATAAATGACGCAATACATTTCATTTGTTATATAATATAAGGTTTATTATGTGTATGTTTTTTATTCACAATAAATCATTATATCGTGCATACATATGATTTAGTGAAAACTTTCCAAATTCGCAACTTCTTACTTATATTTCAACAACCGAAATATTATAAAATTACACCACGGCATAGGGAGGACATCCATGGACGATACGCTGCATCACATACATATGCTATTAATTGAAATGAAATCCAATGTACACCGTAATTACTTCAACGCACAGATGGATATTGAGCTTATTAGTCTCCTTGTTGAACTGTGTATGATCGAACTGCACATCGATTATTTCATCGGTACAGAACTATCTCCGTCTATGCGCATCTCTGTTACGCGCAAAGGGGAGCTGTTTGTCACTGCTTTCCTGGATGGTACGGCTTAGTTTTAAGCAGGGTGGGAGACTAAGTGAATTCGCTAAGCAGAAGTTACTATTTATCCTTAACTATAGCCACAAGAGGAATGCAGTTATCTAGAAATTGTATACAAAAAAACATCACCGAGAATTATGTTCTCAGTGATGTTTACATGTTATTTTAACTAAACTTCCTTTAAAAACTATCCTTCTTTAATTTCAATTGACTTTTTAATAGTCTTTTCTATCTTAGGTAATGTTATTTTTAAGACACCGTCTTTAAAGGAAGCTTGGATATTGTCGCTATCGACATTACTTAGTGCATACGCACGTTGCATGTTGCTGTATGATCTTTCTTTCTGGATCATCTTACCTTCTTCATCTGTTGATTCATTTATAATGTTATTTTCTGCTTTGATTGTTAGATAACCATTATTATACGAAATATCAAGTGAGTCCTTTGTATAACCAGGTAATTCGACTGTCATTTCATATTGATCATCTTTTTCTTCGATGTCAGTCTTCATACTTTGCATATCTGGTAGAGTATTAAAGAATTGCTTGCTAAAATCTCTGAATAATGAGCTTGGTGTCATATCTAATAAACTGTTATTAAAACGATCTAATTCATAAGCCATAGAAAACCACTCCTTGTAATTTTTTATTTTACTTTTAAATTAATTGATTTAATCAGTTCCAAAGATTTGAGGTACTCATTCCAGCTATTATGTGTTTCAAACTCAACAAAATTCATAGGGTCATTCAATGCATGTTTAAAACTAACACCGTTTGTGCGTTTGTGCACCGCCTTGATGATTAATTTGATTAAGATTTAATGTCATATAATCGCCTCCTAAACAAACTATATATCTTACACTTATATTTATATCAAATTGGTCAAAAAAGGTCAATAGTTTTTGTGTAATTTTTATTCATAATTTTAGTGTGTTTATATCACACTAAAATTATGTTATATGACAAACTCCAAAACCAATGGGAATAACTCTATAGAATTTAGTCAATTAACTATGGATTAAATTCTTTTTTTCATTAGTATTGTCCTCATTGATATCTGCTAATATATCTCCTATATAAATATTTTTGTAATATTCTTTTAATAGATCGTATTCTTTTACAGAAAAATTATACATTGTTGTTCTCATACTTCTTGATATTTTACAGTCACTATCTTCTTTTCCAGTAAAAATACGAGTGTCATTATCTACATCTCTAAATATCATGAATAATTTAGCTAAGGATATATTTAAACAATCATCTATAGCTCTATACCCACCTTTTTTACCGTATCTTGTTTCTACTAATTTGTTAAAACTTAATAAACGCATCACCTTGCGTAACTGAACAGGATGTACACAGACTGATTCACATAGCTCCAGGCTCGAGAACTGTTCATTACTATGTTTACCTAGAAATACTAATACATGAATAGCTATATTAAACTGTTGATTGATAAAAGCCACCTCTTTTTTTCATTTAACGCTATCTACATTCAAATAATATATTTCCACGGGAAAATCCTGTGATTAAGCGTAGAGGATTCATCATAACACTTGTTCAGGAAATGGGAATTTTTGATGCTATTGATTTGATAATCAATTATAAATTAAACATTGAATAGATCATTAAACGACTCAATCATGGTTGGGTGAGTATATATATTATCTCTTAAAACTGAATAATCAAGGTTTTGATCAATTGCTAACTTTATTATATTAATGATCTCCTCGGATTGAGAACCATATAATGTAGCGCCAAGTATTTTATTAGTTGTTTCATCTATCACAACTTTGAATAAACCTCTAGCATCATCGTTAACTTTATGGCGCGGTATACTATTTACTGGAAGTCTGCCTACTTTAATATTATAGCCTCTATCCTTTGCTTCTTTAGCAGTCAATCCCACACGAGATAGAGGTGGATCTATAAATACAGTATAGGGTACAGCACCTCTATTTTCAGTAGTACGGGTACCTGTACCGTATAATTTATCTTTAACAATTCTAAAATCATCTAGTGAAATATAAGTGAATTGCATTCCACCTTTAACATCTCCAATAGCATAGATATCTTCAACAGATGTTTGTAACTGACTGTTAACTTTTATTTCTCCGCGTTCTCCTAATGTAATATCTGTATTTTCTAAATTTAAATCTGTGTTTGGTGTTCTGCCAACTGCAAGCAGTACCGCATCAGCTTCAAAGTCTCCTTTGTTTGTTTTGACGACTGTATAATTATCTTTATCTTCAAATTTTTTGGTTTGAACACTAAGCTCGAATTTTATACCCTTATCCTCTAAATCTTTAATTACATGTGATACGATTTCCTCATCTTCTTTTACCATTAGTTTGTCACTAGCTTCTAACACGGTAACTTCTGTGCCGAAATTAGAAAACATAGAAGCAAATTCCAATGAAATATAGCCGCCACCGATAATGATTAGTCGTTTCGGTTGTTTGCTTAGATTCATAATTCCTGTGGAATCATATAAGTATTTCGATTCTTTAATCCCCTGAATATCAGGAATAACAGGAGTTGCACCGGTATTTATGACAATTTTGTCTGCTGTTAATGTATCTACAACGTTATCTTGATTATCTAATAAATATACTTCAGTATTGGATTTAAATTTAGCCGTGTAATCTAATATTGTTATATTTTCATCATCTGCTAAATTATGATAATTTTTTTCATTAAGGGCAGATACAACTTCGTCCTTGCGCTCAAATGCCTGATTGAATGATTTATGATGTAAACCTTCGTGTACCAATGTTTTAGATGGTATACATCCGATATTGATACATGTGCCACCATACATTTTTTTTGACTGCTCAACAACTGCCACTTTTTTTCCTAGAGATGAAGCTGCTTTTGCGAGTGTTTTACCACCTTTACCAAAACCTAAAATTAATAAATCATAATTTTTCATTTTATCCCTCCGTCAATAAGTAAGTTCATGTAAATCAAAAATAAATATTTTGATGATAATCCATTGTTTAAATGTAACTTTAATGGTTACATTTAAACATATAAGTTCTTTAAATTCAACTAAAAACTCATCTCTGTGAATTGCCTGCACTTTCTAATTCCAGTGTATTTTAATAAAAATGATAAATTAGATGATAATTGTAATTTAGCTTCTATTCAAATTTTTACATTGTATAGGGAGGATAGAAGTTTAAAGTATAAGGAACATATATAGGCATTGGCAGAAGCTTTTATAGAACATAGAGAAGTAATGTAAGAGGAGTTAATATTCAAAAAATAAAATTGTGATATTTTAACAAATGTGTTTATAATTATATATAAAAATATAAAGGAATGTTTATTAAGTATGAAAACAAATAAAGATGTTGTTTACACTGGTTTAGGAGGATTTTTCAGTATTATACTCATTCAATTTTTAATGAGCTATTTAACTACAGGAAATGTGTGGGAATGGTATGAAATATCTAATAATGTTATTCCCTTTTTAGTGTTTTTCATAATAGTTTTAATTATTATTAAAGAATATAATGTTAGGAAAATAAATCGATAGAAAAGTTTAATTCATTAGCTAATGCATATAGTATATATAATAGTTTTACTTTTATTCTAGGATATTATGTCTCGTCAGAATTATACGGGACAACCTCTAGTTTGCGCATAGGAAATCTCCAACTTAAAATTGATTCAAATTAATATATATGTAATAACATAACAGGCATTGGAGGCTTTATGGATTACTATCAACTTATGTCCAGAGATATTATCGAACAAAATTTAGATTTCGAACATATTGAACTCGTAAAAAATCAAAGTCGTTTTATAGATAATGATAAACTCAATCACGCTGTATTTGAACAGGTAAGATTTGAAATGGCGGATTATTTTCATGTTTTATTCAAAGATGTTGAACAGATAAAGATAATATTTTGTGTTGCATATAAAGATAGGTATTATCGTTTAAATTTAATAAAGTATTTTAAGCAATTTGAACGATTTAATTTTAGTCTCTATCATAATGAACTAAGTGATAATTGTCATCAATATGCATATATTATTAACAAACGTGATTTGAATTTACAAAAATTAGTTAAAGATATTTGTTATCAAGATTTTGCGTATGAATCTCAAACCTTTAGAAAAGCATCTGTTTTAACAATAATTACAAATTTAGATGAAGATATATTTTACTACCCCTATGATGATCGGGGCGTTGTCATATATAAGAAATGAAAAGAAGGTATCTGAAAATTACTCAGATACCTTCTTTTCATTGACAATAATATCACCAGGCTGACAATCAAGATAGTCGCATATTGCTTCTAAAGTGCTAAAACGAACTGCCTTTGCTTTTCCAGTCTTTAATATGGATAGATTTGCGATTGTAACATCAACCGCCTTTGATAATTCAGTTAAAGAAACACCTCGCTCTTTTAATACTTCATCTAACTTTATTTTGATCATAGTATACACCTATATTGTTAAGTCGTTTTCTTCTTTAATTTTTTTTGATTCTTCGTATATAAATAGTGAAGAAAGAATTACTATACCTAAAATAAATAATAACAGATTTGTTTCTACTGTAGTATTTAATAATGTTGAATATTCTACAGATGCATTAAGATATTTCTTAGCTAAGTTAAGACCTCCATAGCCAATCGTTAATATCGCAATGAGCATTAATTTATCATGATTGATTGTATTAAAATAATCTGCAATATCCACTTTTTGCATAAGTTGAAAAGTGAATATTAAAATCATTAATAAAATTATGCATTGAATAATATAGATTCCAAAGTAATATAAACCTCGATTTGAAAAATGCCATAGATCATTACTAATTGAATTTGAGAAGAATTCTGAAATCGTCACTATAGAAGTAAGTAGTGTGACAATAAATGCTAAAATTACAAAGTACTTTGTGAACTTTAAAGATGTGATACTTTTATTCATTAAAATCTCTCCTTTATCGTTTATCAATAAAAATATAACATTATATTTATCGAAAAACAATAAATTTATTGTTTTTCGATAAAAAATTATATATGTGATATCGAAAGCGGGAATATTTTTATGGGACTATCTATTTAGGTGGACTGTACAAATGGCTGATAAATCATTGTTGTAGATTGAAAATTATCGTATAATATGAAATTTATTTTAATGTAATAAATATAGGATAGTTACAATTTGTGTTTTAATTTTTACTTTCAATACAATATATGAAATTTAAATTTTAAATGCAAAGGAGAAAATATTATGACCGAGAGAAATAATAACTGGCCACCAAAGCACCATGGTGAACATAATCCTGCTGGCCGCACGGGTAATACTGATTTTGATGCACCGGGTCTAAAGGGGAGAGAAGACGAAACTTATGAAAAAGCGGCCTTTGGTGGAGCGGATTTTAATGATGCTAGGAATTTAAAGAAATAAAGATATTATGATAGTAACAGTAATCCTTACTTTTAAATTTTCTTACTTACTCCGCCACCGTCTCTCTTCTATTGTATGCTTGCTTAGGCATACACTTTCATAAAATACATGTTTTGAAATATGTAAAAGAGGTATATAGTAACAGATTCAAAATTTGTACTAGATGGGGGTTTCTATATATGAAAGCAGTAACTTATCAAGGACACAAGAAGATGGTAACGAAAGAAGTCGAAGATGCTAAGATTATCGAATCCACTGATGCGATTATTAAGATAACAGCTTCAGGTATTTGTGGATCAGATTTACATTTATATCACCAAGGTGACTTATTCATGGAACCTGGTTTTGTTATCGGACATGAACCTATGGGGATTGTCGAAGAAGTAGGTAAGGATGTAAAGAACCTGAAGAAGGGTGATCGTGTCGTTATTCCTTTTAATATTGGCTGTGGTGAATGTTTCTACTGTCAGCATGACATGGAATCTCAATGTGATAATTCTAATGAGACGCCTGCTAACTGGAAGTTAGATAACGGCGGATTATTTGGTTTCGGTAACCTTCATGGCAATCATTGGGGTGGACAGGCAGAGTATTTAAGAGTACCACATGCTGACTTCTCTTCATTTAAGGTACCAGATAATAACTTAAAGGATGAGCAGGTATTATTCTTATCAGACGTTGCACCTACTGCATACTGGAGTGTAGAACATGCAGGCGTTAAACCAGGAGACACTGTAATTGTGTTAGGTTGTGGTCCTATTGGATTAATGGCACAGAAGTTCGCAAAATTAAAAGGTGCTGAAAGAGTTATTGCAATCGATAATGTACAACACCGTCTTGATCATGCGAAAAAGTATAACGGTGCTGAAGTGTATAACTTTGATGAAGAGAAAGAAATTGGAAAGTTGCTTAAAGAAAAGACACAAGGTGGCGCAGATGTTGTCATTGACTGTGTAGGTATGGACGGGCAACAATCAAGTCCAGAACCGAAGTTATCAAGACGTTCTCAGCAACGTGGCACAATTAGCCCGATCATTACAGCTGCTGAATCTGTAAGAAAATTTGGTACAATCCAGCTTACCGGAATCTACGGTACTCCTGCAGATAATTTCCCGCTTGATCTGATCTTTAACCGTAACGTTAGGGTGACAAGTGGACAAGCACCTGTAATTCACTTGATGCCTAAACTCTATCAGATGATTAAAGACGAAGTATTTGATCCTACAGAGATCATCACCCATACTTTCCCGCTAGAAAAAGCTGATGAAGCTTATAAAGTATTCGATAAGAAGAAAGACAACAATATCAAAGTTATACTTAAGCCTGAATAGATGATAGCAAGCGTTTAAATATAGAAGGAAATCTCAGTGATGATCAATCACTGAGATTTCCTTTTTCTATATATGCTCTATCGTAATCTTTAGGCCCTCTACGACAAACTCTATTTTCTTCTCTCGTTCTTTACTGACGGAAGGAAGCTGGTGCTCTGTTTCGATTTCTCTAAGTTCACGTTCCAGCTCATTGATCTTGCCGACCTTATGCATATTAGAAGCATAGGAATTCGGCTTTCTCTTTCTTACCTCATACAATTCTGCTAATACATCTGCTCTTGTTCTCATACAAAACACTCCTTATAAAATGATTACAATAAAAATAAGCTCATCTTAAAGTAAGAAGAGCTTTGTTAAGAACTTCTTATCTTTCAAGATTACATCTTGTTGGAATTAGCACAGTGCATAAGCCTGCTGCTGAGGTTTCATAGGGCCAAGTCCCTCCACCTACTCTAAATAAGATACGAGCTATTTTTTTGTATATTTATTATAACATACTTTGCTAAAGTTGAAAAATATATATATTATTAAAATATGGATTATAGTGGAAGGAGTGACACCATGTCATCTATTATTAGTGCTGGATATGATATTTTAAATAAACAGTTGTCGCCATTCATGCAGTTTAAGAATCAACATCGCGTGAGGTTTTACGAATCGCGTTTAACGTATTTTAAATATCGAAGATTAGTGGGTCATATCTTTGGTGGAGATGTTAATTTATTATATTTATCAAGTGCCTACAATAAATGTAATTTCAGGTTATGGACAGTATTGAATATTTCAAATTATCAGGAATATAAGATAGAACAGAAGCACTATGATCTAGTAGTGATGATGGCGAATATTAATCATCTGAGTCAATCAGATGCGGTAAACTATATCAAATATACGAAAGTTAAAGAAAACCATCCATTTATCAGTTATTTGTATAACGAGCAGACTTTCATTAGACTCAGTCCATTCTATATTGATATCATCTCTGAAGATACATCAGTCATTGAATGGATCAAGCGTGAGTTTGAACGAGAATATGCACACGACTTCGATATAAATGAAGTGATATCGGAAGCAGAGTGGTATGGTAAGTAACGAATAAGACAATTAAAATTATAATCGCATAGAGTATAATTGTACTCTATATCGTGTCTGGCATTATTGCGTGGATATATGTGAAAAATAACCATCCCATAAATAATTTATGGGATGGTTATTTTAATTCATACGTTGTGTAAATATTAATATAAATATTAAAAGTAACAGCAATGAATATAAAAAGGCTTTACCTGTATGTTTTTCCAGCGTTGCTTTATAAAGCAGTGTAGTCACTAAACCAACTGCTGCAATGTCCATAACATATTCAAATACAGGGATAAATATTTTAATTATTAAACCAAGTCCTAATAACCCTAGGAATATATTTTGTACCATTTCAATTTTATTTTTCTTTTGCTCTTCAATCATTCCGGAACCTTCTTTCTAATATAGAATATATATACAAACACGCTTAAGAAGAAGTAGTAAAATGCACATACACCGAGCCCATCGACATATGCTTCTGATAAACTTCTATTTCCTATCGCTGCAAATATCAAGCTGCCAGCGACCCAAACGATGGGTATGATAATAAAGTTGAACAAGAATAAGACTTTAATCGCCATTATGAAGCCTCCTAACAGTATTTTCTATATTTTAACAAAAAAATAAAAAATATTAAATTTTAGTCTATCTTTTTCGTACAAGTTGATTATAATAATAGTAAAATAAATTATTCTGGAGGAAAAAATGAAGCGTATTAAAATTTTTACTATTTTATTATTATTGTTTTCTTTTTACCCAGCTACTCAATCACACGCCATTTAAAAGAAAATTCCGGTGAAGTTTGTATCAGTAGTTGATGGTGATACTGTACGCGTTAAGCAAGGTAATAAAGCAATCACACTTCGTTTGTTGCTTATTGATACACCTGAATCGAAGGATCCAAAGAAACCTGTCCAGCCATATGCGGTAGAAGCGGGGAAGTATTTGGATAGCTACTTACGTTATGCGAATCTTTCGATGCAGTATGATAACAATCAAAAGACAGACCGTTATGGCCGTCATCTTGTATATCTATATGCCAACAATCGTTTAGTCAATGATGAAATGGTACGTTCAGGATATGCACGTATAGGCTACGTCTATTCTCAGAAGTATTATCTAAATGCACTTAAGAAAACCGAGTCGGTTGCGAAGGCTAAGAAACTTCGTATCTGGTCGATTCCTGGGTATGTGAATACACGTGGTGAAGGATTTATCTATAATCCGAAGAAGCCCGTCGTTAAACAAGCACCAAAACCAGCACCAAAGCCAGCTGCAAAACCAGTTGCGAAACAGCCTACAACAAAAGCTGGTTATCCAACTTCAAAATATCGTAAAGGTGCACCGAAGACATTTAAAAATTGTACGGCAATGAAAAAATACTATCCATATGGCGTGACAATTCATCATATCTCTTATAACAAGAAACATGATCGTGATAAAGACAAACTCGCTTGTGAAGCATCAAACGTAGCATACCAGCCATGGATGAAGAATAACTAAAAGCAATCCTGATGGGATTGCTTTTTTTGTACAATCAGAATTGAAGAATATTATAGAATGTGAGCTACTACAGGAAATTCTTCCGCTTTTTTAGTAGGTCGTAGACGAAGCGCGCCATATCTTTGTTTTATAACAATACTAATAAACTACGTCTTACAGGAAATCTGTAAGACGTTTTAAGTTTAGTTAATCATTTGTGACTTCGACTTCTATATAGAAACAATGTGTTATAAGTATAATTGTTCTATTTATACAATGTGTTTTTAGAGAATAAAAAAGACAATATACTCTCGAAAGTTTCATTATAAAAATTCACCGTATGAAAACATTCACAAAATACAGTGATTTATGTCACAAAATAGCAAAATTTTTAGAGTATAATTACATATATTTTTATTATGTGAATATAACAAAAATATATGTAAAAAACCTATTATAAACCCTTATTAAAGAGTTTTATTAGATTTTAAAGAGTTTGAAGTTTTATTATATAATAACTTCCTTTTTGTAATAATTAAAAATAGGTAAAGTATATTTCTATATTTTGTGAATTTTTTCTTGTTTTTATTTATTTTTTTTGTATAATTCAAATAGTGTTCAAAAAATGAGTAGGGGAAGATTTAAAATGAAAAAAATATTGTTTATTTTTGTTGTATTGTCCATGATTATATCTTTGGCAACTCCAAATGTAACGTTAGCTCAAGATTTAACTCAAAATATAATAAAAGATATCAAGATAGAAAATGAAAAAACTACATTCACAAATCGAGATCGTGTTAAAATTACAGTGGATTTTGATGCGTCAGGTAGAAAGATTGAACCAGGAGATATGATGCTTGTTCAGTTGCCGGATGAACTGAAAGGATTTGAAACGAGTATGAACCTTTCAAACGCTGATGGTAAAGTTCTAGGAAATTGTAATGTCACTACAAATAATATTTCATGCACATTCAATGAAAACGTAAAGGATCTCACAAACATTAAAGGCCAGTTCTATTTCACGACTGAATTTAATGATGATGAGCAAGGCACGAAACAAAAGAACTTAAACTTTGGTAACACTGCAATTACAAAGTCAATCACAGTTGACAATCCAGTATATGGAGAAGCAGGCGTCTCCAACGAAACTTTCTTTAAAGGCGGCCAGATTCTGCCCGATGCTCCTAATCAAGTGAGCTGGGCGATTCGCTTCAACAATAAGCAGGATTATTTCCGTCAAGGGGATCCTGCTATGATAACAGATAAGTTAGGCGAAGGTCAGGCATATGATGTAGATTCGTTTCAGTTCACAGTAACCACGAAGGGTCAGTCAACTATCTCTTTGTCAAAAGCAGATTTTGAGGCTCAATACGGAGAAGTGTATATCAATAAAGATAGCTTCAATATTCGCTTCAATCAGCCGAATTACACGCAGCTGATGGTATATTACAATACAAAGATTGTTGATAGCTCATTAGACGAATTTAGTAATGGAGCTACAACCAATTACATTGATAAGAATGGCGTGCAACAAAATGAAGTAAGTAATGCCACTGTTAAAAATATTAGCGCCGGAGGAAATATTGAAGGAGAGCTAGCGAAATATAATGGTAAGCTGACGATCAACAAAGTTGGAGTAGATAAAGAAGGCAATAAGACTCCCTTAGCAGGTGCAAAGTTCTCGCTTACGAACAAAGCAGAGGAGGTTGTTGCTGAAGGTACGACGGATGACAACGGACAACTCTCGTTTAACGAAATTAAAGGTGGCACATATTCAGTTAAAGAGATTGTATTTCCAGATGGATATAAAGCAGACGTAAGTGGGGATACGCAGGAAATTGTGCTCGACTTCAGAAATCAAGCAGAAGTTATACATGAGATTACAAATATTAAAGAAGAACTAGAACCAACAACTGAAGAACCAACAACGGAAGCACCAACAACAGAAGCGCCAACGACAGAAATACCGACAACAGAAGCACCAACGACAGAAGCACCGACAACGGAAGCACCAACGACAGAAGTACCAACGACAGAAGCGCCGACAACAGAAGCGCCGACAACAGAAGCACCGACGACAGAAGTACCAACAACGGAAGCGCCGACGACAGAAGCACCGACAACGGAAGCGCCGACAACGGAAGCACCGACGACAGAAGCACCGACGACAGAAGCACCGACGACAGAAGCACCGACGACAGAAGCACCGACGACAGAAGCACCGACGACAGAAGCACCAACAACAGAAGCACCAACAACAGAAGCACCAACAACAGAAGCGCCGACAACAGAAGCGCCGACAACAGAAGTACCAACAACAGAAGTACCGACAACGGAAGCGCCGACAACGGAAGTACCGACGACAGAAGCACCGACGACAGAAGCACCGACGACAGAAGCACCAACAACAGAAGCACCAACGACAGAAGTACCAACAAATGATAATCAGATTCCACAAATTCCTGTTCCTGAGGAGGACACAGCATCAGTAATCGAATCTGATGAACCTCTTGTACCAGAAGAAGTTTTAACACCGAAAGAGGATATAGATACTGATAATCAGATTCCACAAATTCCTGTTCCTGAGGAGGACACAGCATCAGTAATCGAACCTGATGAACCTCTTGTATCAGAAGAAGTTTTAACACCGAAAGAGGAGACAGCAGAGCAAGTAACACCGTCTGTTGATCAGAAGTTTCTTGTATTTAATCCTGAACCTGCTCTGGGTGTGAGCATTACTGGACAAAAGAAAGATCTTATTATCAATACAGATTCTGTTGCTAAGGATAATGAGACTAAAGCGCTACCTTTAACAGGTGAAGATCAAGATTATAAAAAAGAGTTTTTATCACTATTAATGATGATTCTTGGTTTATTCTTAATCAAACGTAAAACAAAATAAAAAAGATTTAATATACTTTCGATTAAGGGACAGATAAGTATATAAGGTAGATAACTTTGAGTTATCTACCTTTTTCATTGTAGGAGGACTAGAATAAGAAAGTGAACTTGAAGCTGACGAAGTGATTACAGGAGTGTGTTGAGTTTTTTATGAGTTATATTAATGAATGCTAAAGTTTTTGTATATTGATCCAGTAACGGTCTACATCAATATCATCATGTGTATCATGTATGCTATTCTCACAGATGCCACCACAAGCTAGAATGGTGTTCTTACTGGCAATATTATTATGGTCACAAGTCACAAGGGCCTTTTTCACACCTTTAGTTTCAAGGAATAACAGTGCTTGATGCAACATCCATTTTGCAATACCTTGTCGTCTTTCATCAGGTCTTACTGAATAACCGATATGCCCCCCGACATTATTTAAATAGTCATTTAAATAATGTCTGATATGAATCATACCCACAATCTTCTGATCTTCATTGATACATAGAAATTGTGTAGAAGGTACAAATCCTTCTGGGAGTCGATCTAGAATCTCCTCATCTTGAAGACGTTCAAACCAGTGATCAAAGGTATCAAAATTATGAAGTGACGATGAACCATGAATGATCTCATTATTTACTACGAAATCTGCACGATATCGCATGATGTCTGTCTTGTATTCAATTGACGGTTTTACGAGCTGAAGTTCTGGCAATTGACATCCCTCCTTCTTTTTTATGATTATACATTAACAGAAAGGAAGAAGTAAATTTGTAATCACATAAGAGATTTTATAGCTACAGTGTCGCTGTTAAATGTTATTCTATCCTTTAAGAGGGTAATCTAAAGTAATTAAATATTAAAGGGTGATTTATATGTTTGGGAATAAAGAGGAAAAACGATTTACTAACTATAACGCTGCATCTGGTAAACCATCTAAGATGATGTCTAATTATATTGTCGTCGATGAACAAACAGGTGTACAATATCTATTTTCGGCGATGGGAGGTATGACAGTATTGGTCGACAAAGACGGGAAGCCGCTACTTGCTGATGGTTATAAATAGATGAATGATAAGAATAAATCATTAGTTGGACTGGGGTTATGCGCTACGATTATTTTAGGGTTTATCGCGCTTATGATCAGTGAGAAGACAGAAGACAATGCACTTAAAAATTGTCACATTGATGTGTCGCATACTTATAAAGAAGCACTTGATAAACAGATGAAAGCACAGGCGATGTATTCAAATGGAGTCGTATGGAAAGCTGCTACACGTAAACAGATTGACACGTATATGAATATCGATAAATTAAAAGACGACAGCGCCCAGCAATATCAGTTCTTAAATCTGAGTAAGACGCAGAAGATTCATCCCGCCACATTGGATAAGCTGTTAAAAGGCAAGGAGATTCTTAATAACGAAGGAACAAGTTTCGCAAGAGCTTCCAGGCTGCATGATGTTAACGAGATCTATCTGATCAACCATGCACTACTGGAAACAGGTAAGGGTAAGAGTAAGCTTGCCAAAGGTGTCGCTGTTGACGCCAAAGGAAGGGTTGGTAAAGGGAATAAGAAATATTATAATTTCTTTGGTATCGGAGCCTACGACCATGATCCTGTGAATGAAGCGGCTAAATATGCATTTAGACATGGTTGGGACACACCAGAAAAAGCAATAGTCGGTGGGGCAAAGTTTATCAAGACAGAGTTCTTAAATGATGAAGCACAGGCCACATTATATGGTATGCGCTTTAACCCTGTAAATCCAGGACATCACCAGTATGCAACAGACGTCAGATGGGCACATCATAATGCACGCAGCATTGCAGACGATTATAAGAAGCTGAAGCTTAAAGGAAAATACTTTACAACTTATGAATATAAAGAATAATCCAGACGATTAATCGTCTGGATTATCTTTATGATGCTTTTTCAGTTGAAGTTTCTTCAGATTTTTGTAGTTCTTCGATAGATTGTGCATTCTTCGCACCTTCTGGAATTTCAATTGCTTTTACTTGATTGTACTTATCATATGTTGCTGTTGTCTTCGTGTTCATCTTCTTATCTTTCACTGTCATATTAATATCAGTAATTGTCTTAGTCATCATCAAGTCTCTATCAAATGTGATAGTTGCTTTCCCATCAATATCCTTTAACTGACCTTCAAGTGCTTTAACGGCATCCTCTGAATCCGTTGCTTCACTGAGTTTTTTATATTCATCGAGACCTTTAAATGACTTAGTGATTTCGTAGCCATTGTCTACTGATTTGAACTCACCATCTTTATAGGCGTCTAGTGTTTTAAGCGCTGAGTTATAATCAAGCTGATCAAGCTGATTCTTTACTTGATCTTCCATTACACTCGTAGCATCGATATAGTTCTGACCATCTTGCGTAATAATGACTTTCTTATCGAATATATACATATCCATCGATCGATTCTGCATATCTGTACTGATCTTAGTCTTGTTTGCATCATCTACAGACATTTCCATCTTTACATTGCTTGTATCACTACCTGATTTTAACTGTGTATCAAGGTTTGCATGGTAACTTTTTATAGTTTTCCCTTTTTCCTGAGCCTTTATAACTAATGCTTCTGCATCTTTAACTTCGGTTGCTTTATTTTCAGATGCTGTTTCAGAAGATTTAGATTCAGTAGAGGTTTCAGCTTTCTTTTCTTCAGATTTAGTATCTTCTGTTTTCTTTGTATCTTGTCCGCAAGCAGTAAAGATCAAGGTAGAACCGAGTAATAGTGATAATAACTGTTTAGATTTCATAAAATTCCTCCGATTGATTTAATTAACCTTAGAGTACCATAATTATATTGGGGTTCATAATAACTACTCGTTCTCTGCACTCGGTGCAGTCTGACTTAATTTCTTGCGTTTTGTCGGGTCCAGTCTACGTTCGATAAGACCCAGTATAATGTCTGCAAGCACAGCCATCAGCGCAGTCGGTAACGCACCGGCCAGGATGATTGATGTACCATCTGTGGCGTTTGTTCCGCGGATGATGATGTCACCTAAGCTTTGTGCCCCGATAAATGAGCCGATAGCAGTGACTCCGATTGCGATAACGAGCGCGATACGGATACCTGCGATGATGACTGAGAGGCTGAGGGGTAACTCTACCATGGTCAGCAGTTGGCGTTTTGTCATCCCCATGCCACGGCCAGCATCAACGATATGTTCGTCAACCGCTTTGAGACCTGTATATGTGTTCTTAATAATAGGCAATAAGGCATAGAGGAATACGGCCATGATCACAGTCTTCTTACCAAGCCCCATCGCCAGCATGAGTAGTGCAAGTAAAGCGATGGCAGGGATTGTTTGTATGATATTCGCAATCGAGATTACAGGTGTTACAAGACGTCTATGTCTGGCGATCCATATACCGATCGGTATTCCTACTATAGCTGCTAGCAGTACACCGTATATACTGATTAGAAAGTGCCCAAGGAAAAGCTGGAAGACGTATCCTGCATTATCCTGGAAGTAATGGATGAACTGTTCGAATGTATTAAGATTCTCCATTATTTCGCACCTCCTTTGAAGTAATTATGTGATTTTAAGTAGGCTTCTGCTACTACTGCAGGTTCTTTCAGGTTATTATCAACTTCATAGTTGAGCTTTTGCATTTGTTCTGTTGAAATCTGATCTTTCATCGATTCTAGCAGCTTTTTAATCTTTGGATCTTTCTTAAGTAGTTCATTAGTCGCCACTGGATTCGCATCATAAGGGGGGAAGAACTGCAGGTCATCTTTTAGTACGACAAGGTTATAACTCTGGATACGTCCATCCGTTGTATATCCAAGGACGACGTCCATCTTGCCTGCATTCACTGCCTCATAGACAAGTCCAATCTGCATCGGCTTAGTGTCTTTAAAGTCAAAGCCGTAAGTTTTTTTGAATGCATCAAACCCATCACCTTTACGTTTCATCCACGATGAATCTACGCCAGCACGTAAGTTTTGTGCAACTTTTTTCATATCACTGACTGTCTTCAGGTTATACTTCTTCGCTGTCTCTTTTGTCACCATGAAAGCGTATGTATTCTCGAAGCCGTAAGAATCAAAGTAGTGCTGGTCAAACATTTCTTCGAACCCTTTGACGACAACACTTCTTGCTTTGTCTGGATCTGTGATCGGCTCTTTACCGAGTGGACCTGTTAAATCTGTGCCGGTATAACGGGCAGAAGAGACGTTTGCATCGCCACGCATCATCGCCTGGTGTACTACTGTTCCTGAACCGAGGTTATTGATCAGTTCTACAGGATGATCGGTCTCTTTTTCTATAAGAAGCTTGATCATGTTCGCAAGGATCTGACTTTCGGTCGTATATACTGAGGCGATCTTGACAGTTTCTTTTTGGGTGTTCTGTCCACAGCCGCTAAGCACGAGTAGACAGGATAATAGTATGAGTAATTTCTTCATTTATTTTTCCCCCTTCGACACAACTAATCCACGTGGGGTCGTAATCTTTTCTATATATGCTAATGCGAAGTCTGTAACGAGCGCGAGAAGTGTTACAACGACAGCACCCGCGATAATCAGTTTCGGCTGGTAGAGATTGAGCCCATTAAAGATAAAGTCTCCAAGTCCCCCGGCGCCAATATATGAAGCAAGCGTCGCCCAACTAATGGCATAGACAGCAGAAAGTCTGATACCGCTCATAATGACCGGGACTGCAAGCGGTAGCTCAACCATACGTAATAGCTGGTTCTGAGTCATGCCCATTGCACGACCTGCTTCTCGTGCATTTTTGTTAACAGACTGTATGCCGAGATAAGTGTTATTGAGTATCGGAAGCAGCACATAGAGAAACAGTGCGATAACAGCGGGTAGTGTACCTATCCCAAAGAAGGGGATCATCATCGCAAGTATCGCTAGCGAAGGTACGGTTTGTAGCACGCTCGTTATAGAGAGTACAACCTTTGCTAGCTTATCAGATTTTGTCAGCACAATGCCGAGCGGTACTGCAACGATGATTGCTGCAAGTAGGCTGAGCAGTGAAATGGAGATATGCTCCCACGTCTTCTCGAGTAGTTCGGCCTGGTTTTCCTGTAAGAATGCTAACATATTATACCTCCTCTAACTCTTCGCCCCAGATAGTGTCATAGACGATATCTACTAAGTTGGCACGAGTAATGACGCCGAGCAGTCTATCGTGCTTATCAAGCACTGGGATAAGACGAATATTACGCTTAAGGATGGTACGCACTGTATCTTGAAGATACACACCAGAACGCACGAAATAGACATTATGGTTCATGATGCGAGACAGGCTTAATGATTTCTTTGCTGCTTCAGATAAGTCTTCAATGTCGACGTAGCCGACTAAGACATTATCATTGTCTGTGATGAGCAATGTATCTACACGACGCTCACGCATAATCTGTATCGCTTCACCTATTGACTTCTCAGCTGTAACAGAGATGGGTTTGACCATTGCTTCATCAACTGTTTTAACGTTAGGCGTCGTCTGGATCAGACGGTTTTCGCCGATGAAATCGCGCACAAAATCATTTGCTGGACGTCTTAATATATTGTTCGGTGTATCAAGCTGTACGACTTCACCATTACTCATAATGACGATGCGATCTGCTAATTTGATAGCCTCGTCCATATCATGCGTGACCATGATGAAAGTCTTATTGAATTTGACCTGTAGCTCTTTCACTAGATCCTGCAAAGTATCACGTGTAAGTGGATCCAGTGCACCAAAAGGTTCGTCCATCAGAATGATATCCTGATCTGCAGCAAGTGCACGTACGACACCGATACGTTGCTGTTGTCCACCTGAGAGCTGAGAGGGATAGAGGTCAAGATAGGATAATGGAAGATCGACGAGCTGAATCAGTTCTTCAGCTTTCTTGTTCTTGTCCACTTCTGACCATTTCAGCAATTTCGGTACAAGCGTGATGTTGTCACGAATAGTCATATGAGGCAGTAATCCAATCTGCTGGATGACGTAGCCGATTTTACGGCGAAGCTGTACGGGGTTCAGTTCTTTGATATTCTTCCCGTCCAGAGTGATCGTCCCGCTAGTTGGCTCAATCATACGGTTGATCATACGCATCGCAGTTGTCTTACCAGAGCCGCTCGTACCGATGAACGCGATAAACTCTCCTTGCTTGATTGAAATATTTAAATCTGATACTGCTTTTTTACCGCCTTTATAAACTTTCGAGACGTTATTCATTTCTAACATGTCTTCACCTCATAAAATATTTTTTGTGAATAAGTCTTATATAAATATAAAAATTATATACTATAAGTTTGTTTACCCAATTTTTTGATAATATATAGGTAAGGGAGTGGATATAATGAGAATTGCAATTATAGGTGCAGGCGTTGGTGGCATATCTGTGTTGAAGTATCTGCATAAAGAAAAAAAACTGAAAGCTGAGATTACAGTTTTTGATGATAAGAAGTATATGGGGAGTGGACGTGCATTTCAGTACGACGACCCCGAACTGCTGATGAATTATCCTGGAAATCTCATCAGTATGAAACCTAATAAGCAACAAGACTTCATCGACTGGATTCAAAAAAGCAACGTAAACAAAGAGATTCATCTCGATGAAGCGGAGAATACTTCAGCCAATCGTTATTATTCTCGACAATTATTCGGTAAATACATGCAAGAACACTTTGAGAAATTTGCGAACAAGAAGAACGTATCTATTATAACAGACCATGCACGAAATGTTGAGTTTATTAGTCAGGAATATGTCGTTTCCACTCAGCATGAGAAATATTATTTTGATGCTATATTTTTATCTCCAGGCCAGTTTGGACCGATGGATCCTTATCAGCTTGAAGGAACAACGGGCTATTATAAATGGCCGTATCCACTGCATGAGAAGAGCATTGAAGCGAACAAAGATTATGCGGTTATTGGGACAGGCCTTTCGAGTCTCGATATTGTGCGTTACTTTATCGCACATAGCACGAACAAGTTAGCACTTATCAGCCGTGATGGTAAGGTACAGTCGGTCCGTGGTAAGATGCAGAAGGTCAAGTTTAAATATATAACGCATAAGAAACTTGAGAAAATTAAAATGGCGCATCATGGTTATATTCCATTGGAGGAATTGGTAGAAAGGTTCAAAAAAGAGCTTGATGGACTCGGCTTAGATGTAGAGAAGCTACGTATTAATCGTTCAAATCCAGTACGAGCATTAAAATTTGACTTGAGTCATCCAGAAGAGGTCGGGCTGATGCAGTCATTCGTCCTTGAAATAGTCCATATCGCATCTTATATATGGCCATTTATGACACGAGAAGATAAAGCAGCATATCGCAAACACTATGCACCGATACTAGATGATTATGCGAATCCAATGCCTGAAGGAACGGCAGAGGAACTGCTCGATGCCCTTTCTAGTGGACGCGTAGAGATCTATAGCGGAATAACAGACATTGAGTATAAATATAATAAGTTCCGCATTCACACAAAGGATAAAGAGCTACGTGTACATTATGTGTTTAATGCGACAGGCCCAGCAAAAGCTTACAAGGATGCAACTGAACCTAATCCTTTGATTGAAAACCTTGTGAATCAGGACTTGCTGATTGAGCATCCAGATGGAGGTTTCTATGTAACGCCGATCCGCAATCAGGTTATTATGAGAGATGGTGTCATGTCACGCTTCTTTATGCTTGGACAGAAGACATCTGGTGTCAACTACTTAGATAACGGTATAATGGAACTGATTGATGAAGCAAAACGAACAGTTAAAGCTCTAGCTGAAGAGGAGGGATTGGATGTATAGTAAAGCAGATGCTGCATTATGGAGTGGCAGAATAGATGATAATGATAATCGTGCACATTTTAGAAATTTTCAAGTAGCACAAGTAGTAGATGCAGAAGGTGAGCTTACAGAACGATTTGATGTTGGTATACTCGGGTATGCGGTTGATCGTGGTGTCTATCTGAATCAAGGCAGGGTGGGTACGAAGCAAGGGCCTGATGCGATACGTACAAAGTTTGGTAACCTGCCACTGATACATGATTTATCAATTGCTGACTTCGGGAATGTGACGACTGAAGAGAAGTTTGTTGAGAATGTGCAGCATGAATATGCTGAACTCATTGATAAGACGAATGACTATGCTAAGTTCCACCTGTTAATCGGTGGAGGACACGATATTTCTTATGCGCATTTTAAAGGATTGAAAGCTTTATATCCGGAGCAGTCAATCGGTGTCATCAATATTGATGCGCATTTCGATCTGCGCGATAGTGAAAGTGCAACGAGCGGTACAGGATTTAAACAGATACTTGATGAAGATGCAGATGCCGGCTACCTCGTGCTTGGGCTGCAGGAAGCGGGGAACACACAGCATTTATTTGAAGTGGCGGAACAGTATGACGTGAAATATGTGCTCGCTGAAGATATCGACTATGATACGACAGATGAAATCATCCAGTCATTTATCGAGCAGTATGACATTATTATGCTGACGCTATGTCTCGATGTGATTGACAGTGCATATGCACCAGGTGTCAGTGCACCGTGCAGCTTCGGACTTACACCTCAGCAAGTAGAGCGTCTTATAAGAGAAATACTCTCATATGGCAAGACGCGTCACCTAAGCATTGCTGAGATGAATCCAGAATATGATATAGATGGCCGCACTGCAAAGCTTGTCGGCAACATCATGTTTTTTGCAGTGCACCGAAATCCCAATATTTTATAAAGCCATCTATTAAAGAAAGTACTCTCGTGGAGTGCTTTCTTTTTTTGTGGTAATTGATATAGATTGTGCGACTGATGTTCGGACGAATCGTAATCGCATTAAGATGAGATGCATTATGAGACTGATAGTATATTTTAGGGATGACTGCATAACCGATACGCTCATGCACATAGTTAAGCGCCGTTTCAAAACGATCCACTTCAAGCACGATATGGGGCCTGATATTATGCCTTAAGAAATAATCATTTAGATGTTTACGGACTTGAAAGGAGTCATTCGGCAGAATCAGCGGCAGATCGCCTAGATTGACGCTTCTTTTATTATTAAATGTATCGTTTGGTGCAGTGAGGATATAGTCCTCTGAATATAACGGCAGTGAAATAATGTCATCATGGATAAGCTGTTCATTTGATAATGCGATATGGACATCATAATTGGTGATGGCCTGTGTGATCGCATCTGTCGTCAATATTTCTCTGATCATATAATGCTGATCTGTATCATGCTCTTTATGCTGCGCGATAACAGTGCTTACCCATTTACTTGCAGACTCTAATATACCGATTTTAATTTTAGGGTTATTGCTGTAATTTAAGTCATACATCTGTTCGACCGTCTGCTGATATTTATGTACAATATCTTTTGCATACTGATAGAACAGAATACCACGCTCCGTAATCTTGATTTCCTTCGTACTTCTCGTCAATAGCTTGTATCCTATTTCCGCTTCCAGCTTCTTGATTGCAGCCGTTAACGATGGCTGACTAATATGCAGATACGCACTCGCTTTCGTGAAACTTTGATGTTCAACAACCGCAATATAATATTCGAAATGTAGAATTTTCACAGTTCACGCTCCTTTTATAGTTAAATTCTATTAATAATTAGTTTATTTATATTAGATAACTATATAATAGCAGATTATAATAAGTAACGAGTACAATAAACTGAAAATTTAAATAAATGGAGGCGATTATAATGAGAAATATTAGAGCAAAGAAAGGTTTAGAAATCGAATGTAAAGGCTGGGAGCAAGAAGCGGTATTACGTATGCTCTATAACAACCTAGATCCAGAAGTTGCAGAGCACCCTGAAGACTTAGTTGTCTATGGGGGTATCGGTAAAGCAGCACGTAACTGGGAAAGCTTCGATGCGATTGTTGAAAGCTTGCGTAATTTAGAAAAGGATGAAACGTTACTTGTTCAGTCTGGTAAACCCGTCGCAGTGTTTAAGACGCACGACCAGGCACCACGTGTATTATTATCTAACTCTGTATTAGTTCCGAAATGGGCAAACTGGGAGCATTTCAATGAATTAGATAAAAAAGGCTTGATGATGTACGGGCAGATGACTGCAGGAAGCTGGATCTATATCGGTTCCCAAGGGATTGTGCAAGGAACGTACGAAACATTCGGAGAACTTGCAAATCAGCATTTCAATGGAGACTTAGCAGGTACGATTACATTAACTGCAGGACTTGGTGGTATGGGCGGAGCTCAACCGCTTGCTGTCACGATGAATGGTGGGGTAGTTATCGGTATAGATGTCGATGAAAGCCGTATCGATAAACGTATTGAAACGTGTTACTGTGATGTGAAGACGCATAGTGTAGACGAAGCGATTCGCCTGGCGACTGAAGCGAAAGACAAGAAGGAGGCATTATCAATCGGACTTGTTGGTAATGCTGTCGATGTCTATAAAGAACTATTAGATAAAGACTTTAAAGTTGATATCGTAACAGATCAGACAAGTGCCCATGACCCATTAAACGGTTATGTACCAGTTGAATACACGTTCGAAGAAACAGTGAGGATGCGTAAGGAAAATCCTGAAGAAGTTGTTCGTCTAGCGAAGAAATCGATGGCGAAACACGTTGAATACATGCTTGAGTACAAAAAACGTGGCGCAGTTGCATTCGATTACGGAAATAATATCCGTCAAGTTGCATTTGACGAAGGTGTTACAGATGCATTCAGCTTCCCAGGATTCGTACCAGCATACATTCGTCCGCTATTCTGCGAAGGAAAAGGACCGTTCCGCTTTGCAGCATTAAGCGGGGATCCAAAAGATATTGAACGCGCAGATGAAGAGATGCGTAAATTATTCCCTGATAATAAGAAATTAATGCGCTGGTTAGACTTAGCAAGTGAGAAGATTGCATTCCAGGGATTACCATCTCGTATCGCTTGGCTCGGATACGGTGAACGCGCTAAGATGGGGTTAGCACTAAATAAACTTGTTGAAACTGGAGAGATTTCTGCGCCTATCGTTATCGGTCGTGATCACTTAGATGCAGGAAGTGTTGCAAGTCCGAACCGTGAAACAGAAAGCATGCAAGATGGCAGTGATGCAGTGGGAGACTGGGCAGTATTGAACGCACTGATCAACACTGCAGCTGGTGGATCATGGATTTCATTTCACCACGGTGGCGGCGTAGGTATGGGATATTCATTACATGCTGGCATGGTTGTTGTAGCAGATGGCACGAAAAACGCTGAAGAACGATTACAACGTGTGCTCACAACGGACCCAGGTATGGGTGTAGTGCGTCATGTTGACGCGGGATATGATATTGCGGTTAATGTTGCGAAAGAAAAAGGCATCAATGTACCAATGCTTGACAAATAATAGATGGGGATGGTTATGATGAATGATTTAATAATTCAGAACATTAGTGAACTAATCTTACCGAAGAAGACAGACAAACCTTTGAAGGGTGCGGAACTTGCAGACCTTAAAATTATAGAGAACGGAACGGTCGTTATTAAAGATGGCAAGATTGTTTATGCCGGAGAATTTAATGATGAGTATGTAGCAAGTGAAACGATTGATGCGAAAGGAAAGACAGTATCACCAGCACTCGTCGATGCGCATACACATTTAGTGCACGGCGGCTCACGTGAACACGAAATGAGCTTGAAACGCCAAGGTGTGTCATATCTTGAAATTCTTGAGCAAGGTGGGGGCATTCACTCTACAGTGAAAGCAACACGTGAAGCGAGTGAAGATGAGTTGTTCGAAAAAGCAGAGCATGAATTACTGCGCATGATTCATCACGGTGTACTCAGTGTTGAAAGTAAAAGTGGATATGGTTTAAGTTTAGAGCATGAGTTAAAACAGTTACGCGTTTCAAAAAGATTACAGGAAAAGTACGGCATCAACATGAAACATACGTACCTTGGACCACACGCTGTACCGAAAGATAAAGACAGCGACGTGTTTATTAAAGAATGTATCAATGATTTAGAGCAAGTGAACGATTTAGCAGACTTTGCGGATATCTTCTGTGAAACAGGCGTGTTCACAATCGATCAGTCTCGTGAATACATGCAGGCAGCGAAAGAGCATGGCTTACCAGTGAAAATCCATGCCGATGAAATCGACCCGCTTGGTGGATTAGAACTTGCTATCGAAGAGAATGCCATCAGTGCGGACCACTTAGTAGCAGCAAGTGAAAAAGGAAAAGAGATGCTAAAAGATAGCGATACAGTCGCAGTATTATTACCGGGAACAACGTTCTACCTCGATAAAAATGAATACGCAGACGCACGTGGTATGTTAGACAATAACGGTGCCATTGCAATTGCGACGGACTACAATCCAGGAAGCTGCGTAACGAGTAACTTACAGATGGTGATGAGCATTGCTGCACTGAAACTCAAGTTATCACCGAAAGAAATCTGGAATGCCGTTACAGTCAATGCTGCGAAAGCTATTGGGTTAGACGCTGGAACAATCGATGTAGGTGATGAAGCGAATATAGTGGTGTGGCATGCGAAGAACCATGAGTATATACCATATCAATATGGTGTTAACCATGCCGAGAAAGTGATTCATAAAGGGAAAGTCATTGTTGAGAATGAATTTAAGTTGAAATAGTACGATGTATCACCCTCAATTTTAAGTTGAGGGTGATTTTTTTATAGGGAGTATCGGATAGGGGAGCGAATTGAGTTGGCTCACAAAAAATAAACATGAGCCAAGATGCTGCTCACTGCGTATAGAGAACCACCAAGTTGGCTCACAAAAAATAAACATGAGCCAAGATGACGTTCACCGCGTATAGAGAACCGCCAAGTTGGCTCATAAAAAATAAACATGAGCCAAGATGCTGCTCACTGCGTATAGAGAACCACCAAGTTGGCTCACAAAAAATAAACATGAGCCAAGATGCTGCTCACTGCGTATAGAGAACCACCAAGTTGGCTCATAAAAAATAAACATGAGCCAAGATGACGTTCACTGCGTATAGAGAACCACCAAGTTGGCTCATAAAAAATAAACATGAGCCAAGATGACGTTCACCGCGTATAGAGAACCGCCAAGTTGGCTCATAAAAAATAAACATGAGCCAAGATGACGTTCACTGCGTATAGAGAACCACCAAGTTGGCTCATAAAAAATAAACATGAGCCAAGATGACGTTCACTGCGTATAGAGAACCACCAAGTTGGCTCATAAAAAATAAACATGAGCCAAGATGACGTTCACCGCGTATAGAGAACCGCCAAGTTGGCTCATAAAAAATAAACATGAGCCAAGATGACGTTCACTGCGTATCAAGGACACTTCTCAGCTATCACACCTCAGCATCGCCACCTAAAACATCCGAAATCTTTCCATTGATTTTTCGGTCAAACTTCGATACGATTAACTTGTCGTAATTGACAGACAAGTTAATAACATTCTTTCGGGGCAGGGTGAAATTCCCAACCGGCGGTGATAGCCCGCGACCCTTATGCACTGCATAAGGCTGACTCTTTGAAAATCAGAGGCCGACAGTTAAAGTCTGGATGGGAGAAAGAATAAGGATACCATTAATCGATGGTTTATTTGTTGATAACTTAAAACTCGACGATATCCATTTTATGGTCTTATTTGTTGAACCTAAATTTCCAATCTCCCGAGCATATTTTGTTCGGGAGATTTTTTTATAGGAGGAACAGATGTATATTAACAAAGCATTTGAATTAGTGAAATGGACAGAAGGACAGACAGGTATGAATCCGACAGTCGGCTGTGTCATCGTGAAAGATGATCGCATTGTTGGCATCGGTGCGCATCTGACTGAAGGTGAGGCACATGCTGAAGTGAATGCGATTCATATGGCAGGGACTCATGCGCAAGGTGCGACACTTTATTGCACGCTTGAGCCGTGCAGTCATCATGGGAAGACGCCACCTTGTACTGAAAAGATCGTCGCTGCTGGCATAAGCAAGGTTGTCTATGCAGCGTCAGATGTAACGTTATCATCAGGTGTAAGCTATATGCAGTCTAAAGGCATTGAAGTTGAAAAGGTAGAAGATGACGCAATCGCTGCGTTTTACGCGCCATTTTTCACGAGTAAAACATCTTCACTACCATATGTCACAATTAAGATGGCAACAACGATTGATGGTAAAACTGCCGATGATGAAAGTATAAGCAAATGGATTACGAACGATAAATCTCGTGCACATGCGCATCAAGTGCGCTACGGGATGGATGCGATTATGGTTGGGTACAATACATATAAAAAGGATACGCCGACCCTTGATGCGAGACTTTACAAAGATAAACGCATTAAAAAAGTCATCGTTACAAATGGTCCGTTTGTATTAAATACACAAGACGATAACGATTATGATAGGTCGCGTTTAATCATCGTTTCAGCCATCGATCAGCATATCGATGGTATTACGGTCATCCATGTCCCGCGCTTAAGTCCAGAAGATATATTAAAAGCGCTTTATAATGAGCGCATCCGTAATTTATTAATTGAAGGCGGAATGCAGACCATCCGCACATTTATAGAAGCAAAGTGTTATAACGAAATACACCACTACATTGCCCCGAAACTGTTAGGTGGAACTTCAAAACATCAGTTTTTAACGACTGATACTCTTTCCTCAATGCGTGATATGACGCATTTTAATCTTGTCTCTGTAAATCAGTTCGACGACGACGTACTCCTTATTTACAGAAAGGCGTGATCTCTTGTTTACAGGTATCGTAGAAGAAGTCGGTACAATTTCTCAGATAAAGCAGCAAAGTGATACGACAGTGATGATGATTAACTGTCAGGAAATATTATCCGATATACATATCGGTGATTCAATCAGCGTGAACGGTGTATGTTTAACGGTAACGTCATTTAATGCGCAATCGTTTACCGTAGACATCGTGCGTGGAACTAGTGCGATTACGCTTTTTCATACGATGAAAGCCGGCACTCAAGTAAATCTTGAACGTGCATTACTGCCGACGACGCGTCTTGGTGGCCACTTCGTCAGTGGACATATCGACACTAGTGTCTCAGTAAAACGTATCCAGCATAATGAAAAGACATATATTATCGAACTGGAACTACCACCACAGTTTAAGAACAACGTCATTCCGAAAGGTTCTATTGCAGTGAACGGCGTTTCACTCACGATCTTTGAACTGACGAATTCAATCACATTAAATATTATTCCTGAAACGGTACGCAGCACGATGCTTAATACACTTAAGACTGGCGATAAAGTGCATATCGAATTTGATATGCTTGGCAAATATATTCTAAATCAGACGAAGTCGAGTGATACACTCACTTTATCTAAACTGGAGATGATGATGTAATGTTTGATTCCATTGAAGAAGCACTGCAAGATTTGAAACTTGGTAAACCTATAATCGTAGTTGACGATGAAGACCGTGAAAACGAAGGGGATTTGATTGCAATCACAGACTTTATGTCTGAAGAGACGATTAACTTTATGATCACACATGCGAGAGGTCTTGTCTGTGCGCCGATTTCTCACGCACTTAACGACACACTAGGACTGCTACCGATGACCATGAACAACCAGGATCCGAATAAGACGGCATTCACAATCAGTATCGATCATAAAGATACGACGACAGGTATCAGTGCGAAGGAACGTTTTATGACAGTGAAAGCACTGGCAGATAATAATGTCACGTTAGCTCAATTTAACCAGCCGGGTCATATCTTCCCGCTCATTGCACAGCAAGGTGGCGTACTTAAACGAAAAGGTCATACAGAAGCTTGTGTGGATCTGGCAAAGCTCTCTGGTGCAAGCGAGACGGGCGTCATCTGTGAAATTATTAAAGATGATGGGACGATGGCAAGACGTGATGACTTAGTCATTTACAAAGAAAATCATGACCTGAAGATGATTACAATCGATGCCATCATTGACTATATTAAGTCAACGAAGCCACTTGTCACACGAGAAGCGAAAGTACGTATGCCGACAGATTTCGGTACATTTCAGATGTATGGCTATAAAGAAATTTACTCGGATAAAGAACATGTCGCTTATGTGAAACCTTACAAAGGCATCCCTCATATACGCATCCATTCAGAATGCTTAACAGGTGATGTCTTCCATAGTAAACGTTGTGATTGCGGCAAGCAGCTTGAAGAAGCGATGCAGCATATTGATAAGCACGGCGGTATACTACTTTATTTAAGACAGGAAGGCCGCGGTATCGGACTTATTAATAAATTGAAAGCATATGAAAAAATAGAAGCGGGCATGGATACGGTAGAAGCAAATCACGCGCTAGGATTTGGGAGCGACTTGCGCGACTATGCAGTTGCAGCATCAATGTTACGTGATCTCGGTGTTCATAAAGTGGAGTTACTGACGAATAATCCACGCAAAATTGATGGATTAAAACGCTATGGCATTGAAGTGATTGAACGTATTCCCCATCAATTTCAAAGTGTTGATGAAAATAAAGATTATCTAGAAACAAAAAAACAAAAACTAGGACATTTACTAAAGGAGAATTTAATATGAACTATAGTGCAAAGTTAACAGGTGAAGGTTTAAAGATTGCAGTCATTACATCACGTTTTAATCATTTTATTACAGACCGCCTGACTGAAGGTGCAATCGATACTTTAGAACGACACGGTGTAGTTAAAGAGGATATCGATACATTTTTAGTGCCAGGTGCCTTTGAACTTCCTTTTGTAGCGTCTAAGCTTGCACAAAAGAAAAAGTACGATGCAGTTATAACGTTAGGTTGTGTTATACGCGGGGCAACGACACATTATGATTATGTATGTAATGAAGCGGCAAAAGGTATTGCAAAAGCCGGAGAATACGGTACACCGGTCATCTTCGGAGTAGTAACAACTGAAAGTATTGAACAGGCGATTGAAAGAGCAGGAACAAAAGCAGGGAATAAAGGTGGAGATGCTGCAATCAGTGCGATTGAAATGGCAAACTTGAATAAGATGATGGATGAATTATAAAACGAACCCCATGTGATATTTCACATGGGGTCTATTTTATTTTCTTTTTAATAATTTCGATAATGCGATGATACCAACTGCAGCACCTGCTGCAATACCAGCATTCTTCTTCACTTCAGGTGTTGCGACGGATTTGTACACAAGCTGTAAGTTTTGCGGACGCTCAGCTAAGCGACGCATGAAGTAACCGTACCAGTCTTGTCCGTAAGGTACGTATGTACAGAAATTATATCCTGAATTTGCTATCTCTACTTGAAGCTCAGAGCGGAAACCATACAGCATCTGGAATTCGATTAAGTCTTTGTTTAAGTTATGCTGTGCAATAAATTTCTTCACGTGATCGATAATGTTATGATCATGTGTTGCGATTGAAGTCATTGCTTTCGCATTTAATAGACGTTGCTCGATGATCTTGATATAGTTCGCATCGATCTCTTCTTTTGATTGGTATGCTATTGATGCATCTTCTTTATATGCACCTTTTACAAGGCGTAGACGTACGTCCTGATATTTATCAATTTCTTCAGAAGCACGGAAAAGGTAAGCCTGAATGACAGTACCGACATTTTTAAATTCACCTTTTAAACGATCTAACATTTCGAATGTCTGTACAGTGTGACTGTAATCTTCAGTGTCCATATTCACATGCATATTGCCGCATTCATAAGCTTTCATTAAGATCTCACGAACGTTTTCATAGCAGAACTCAGGGTCAACATCCAATCCAATCTGTGTTAACTTAATCGACATATGTGCATCAACACCTGTGTCATAAATCGCCTGGATCATTTCTAGAATATTATTCTTAGCAGCTGTCGCTTCTTCTTTTGAGAAGACGAATTCTCCTAAGTTATCCACCGTAGCAGAGATATTTTTTGCGTTTAATGCGCGGATAGATTCGATTGTCGTCTCAATATCTGTTCCGGCAACAACTTTATGTGCCCCTAATGCTAAACCATATTTCTTAGCTGCTGTATTCAATGTTTCGTTCTCACTTAGTTTGATGAAAAAATCTCTTGTTAAACCCATTTTACATCCTCCTTGTAGTCTTTCATTATTTTAATAATAATGAAAACGCTTTAAAAGGTCAAAAGAATTTTGTGGATTATTTATTAATTTGTGTAAAAATTCCTTTAATAAATATTGTGAATTATTGAAAATATTATTAACTCGTGTAAAATGAGTATTGCTATGAACCACAAGCGGTGCCTATTGTGCTGAGATGATACGCTTGAACCTGTAAGGTAATGCTTGCGCAGGAATGTGGCTTCTGGTTCATAAGCAATGAAAGGAGATTGGTTATGAACAGAGAGAGAACGGTCATATTGCTAGAAATTGCCATGATGGCAGCATTTGCAATGGTGCTGGACTTTATTGATTCACAGATTAAAGGGATATTCTTCGGGTTAAGCTTGAGCTTCTCGATGGTACCCGTGTTATTACTGTCATTCAGAAGAGGTGTTAAAGCAGGGATGACGGCAGGATTCTTATGGGGATTACTGCAGATTGCAGTTGGAGATGCAGCAGGTAGTATCGTACATCCCCTACAGGGCTTTCTTGATTATGCGTTCGCATTTACATTGATTGGACTCGCAGGACTTGCTGGACAGCCAGTCAATAAAATGAAGATTGTAATCTTTACGGCACTTGCAGTTTTCGCGCGCTACTTCATTCATTTCTTGTCGGGATGGGTATATTTTGGAGCTTATGCGCCAAAAGGGCAGCCGGCATGGTTGTATTCATTGCTCTATAACGGACAAATTGCACTTATTAACGGTATCACATGTATTATTATTCTGGTAATCCTGTTCACTGTAGCCCCGAGATTATTTAGTGTGGCAAATTATAACAAATATTAAGCTCTAGTCTTCGGACGGAGCTTTTTTATGTTCCGTGATAAAATCAGATTGGACAGGTTCAGAGCTTATTTCTATAAAGAATGGTAATGAGATAATTGTTAAAAATGCGATAACAACCTTTTTCAGTAGTTTCATCATGAGCCCCCTCTTAAATTAATTTAATTGTAGCGAAATATTGTAAATATCCGTTAAAAGAAAGATTAATTTATTGTATAGGATTGTAAATCTTCTTTATTGAGTACAATCTAAAGTGAAATTGTTATAATAAGTAGAAATAAATTAAAGGAGTATTGGGATGAGAGATCTAGGGGTATATTTCGGAACATTTGCACCATGTCATGTAGGACATCTTGAACAGATTATTCGCGCAAAACGTGAGAATAAAAATGCACTTGTCATCGTTTCTGGTTATGATGATGACAGAGGAGATAAAGTAGGAATGAGCTTGATGAATCGTGTGAAGGCAATGCGTGAACTGCTAAAGGACGATGAAAATGTAACCGTGGTCACACTCGATGAAACGAATATTCCAAGGTATCCGGCTGGATGGGCACCATGACTTGATTTATTACGAGATAAGATTCAGTCACAAGCAGTAAGCCTGGATTTACCGATGGAATCTGTAACGTTTTATGTGGGAGAAGAGGAGTATATTGAACCACTGGATACATATTTCACGGAAGCGTTTCTAGAAAGTGAGATACAAATTACAAAGGTAGATCGCAGAATTACCGGTATCAGCGGAACGTCGATACGTGAGAATCCGATTTTAAACTGGGATTTTGTAACACGCCCTTTCCGAAGATTCTTCGTTAAAAATATATTGATAATCGGAACGGCAAGTACAGGAAAGACAACGCTCGTGAGAGACTTAGCAAGACGCTATTCAACCTCATATTCTTTGGAATATTCAAGAGAGTATCAGACAACAAGACAAGTCCGCGATGATGAACTGGATATAAAGGACTTACACACAATTGGAATTGGTCAGTTTGAGTTGAATCGTAAACACATTCATTCTCCAGGAACGCGTAAAGTATTCTTCGCAGATACAGATGTGATGACGACGAAGCTTTATACGAAACTCTATGCACCTAAAGAAGATTATGAGAAGATTGCACCCGTATTTGATTACTATATCTCACTTCAGACATGGGCGCTCATTATCGTATTACCACCAACAACGAATTATGTAGATGACGGTTTCAGAGATATGTCGATGGCAGACGAAAAGGCACGCCTTGATATGCATCAAATGTTTCTGGATGAAATTAAATATCATGGTCTGGAAGATAAGATGGTCGTATTAAAAGGGGACAGTTTCCAGGAGAAGTACGAAGAAGCACACTGTCTTGTTGACGCAATACTTGCAGATGGCAAAGATAACTAAGGAGATGGGATATGTTTTTAGTTAAGGACTTTAGAGGTTTCACAACTTATGAGAAAGTGTTCTTCGGTTTATTCATGCTCGTACAAGTAGCGATACTGGTTTACTTCAGAATCGTAGATGGTACGACAGACTGGCTGAATGTAGTAGCGAGTGTGACATTGGTACTATGTCTTATCATGAGCGCAAAAGGAAGATTATCAACATTCGTATATGGTTTAATCAGTGTCTCTTTGTATGGATGGATTAGTTACCAACATGGTCTATATGGAGAAGTTGGATTACAAGTTGTCTTTATTGTGTTTCAATTCTTAGGTTTCGCAACTTGGGTTAAAAATAGACACTCAGATCACATTACCGACGATCCGGAAGTAATGGATGTCGATACTAAAGGACTTGATTCTAAAGGATGGATATCAACAGCAATTTTTACAGTAATATTGTATGCAGCAATATCAACAGTGTTAACGATGATACATGCAAAACAGCCATATTTAGATAGTCTGAATGTAAGTTTAAACATTATTGGACAAACATTGATGACATTAAGATTTAAAGAGCAATGGTTCTTCTGGATGGCAGTTAATGTAGTATCTATTTCATTATGGGTTAGAGCAATGATGTTAAATGGTGAAGTAGATGCAACGAGTGTAACTATGGCAGTTATGTGGCTTGCTTCATTAATTAACAGTGTGTATGGATATTACAACTGGAAAAAATTACAGAACATTCATGTTGTATCTTAAAAATGAAACCGGCAGATGCCGGTTTTTTTATTTTGCTGGGAATTTGAGTGAGTTGGCTCATAAAAAATAAACATGAGCCAAGATGGCAGTGCAAGGAGCAGGAAGCACTTCAAGTTGGCTCATAAAAAATAAACATGAGCCAAGATGGCAGTGGGAGGAGCAGGAAGCACTTCAAGTTGGCTCATAAAAAATAAACATGAGCCAAGATGGCAGTGGGAGGAGCAGGAAGCACTTCAAGTTGGCTCATAAAAAATAAACATGGGCCAAGATGGCAGTGGGAGGAGCAGGAAGCACTTCAAGTTGGCTCATAAAAAATAAACATGAGCCAAGATGACAGGAATATCATATAAGTTATTACGAACCTTAAGAAAGTTCGCCGGACCGTGAAGAGAAATAAGGTATACGAATATGTTACAATATCAACAATTACGTTTACTATTTTGAACATCTTTATTGGAACGATCGCAATTTTATATTTCAAGATAATATTCGACAAGGAGAAAAAGAATGCAGATCATTAATAATCCAAAACAGTTGGAAATTCTTAATATTTTATTTTCAAAAGGTAAATCATTAAAAGTAAAATTTCAAGAGATTATGAACGTTATCTCACAATAAAGTCAATCAGGAGTTTACAATGTACAAATATATTTTATGTGATTTAGATAATACGATCCTCGATTTCAAAAAAGGTGAAGAAACTGCGATTAGGCGTGTGTTTGAGTCGGAAGGTGTGACTTTTTCTGATGAATTATACGCACGTTATCATGATATTAATGTCGGGCTTTGGCGTGAGCTTGAAGCGGGTAGAGTTGATAAGCGTCATGTACTGACACATCGCTTTAAAGTTTTCTTTAAGACGCTTGGTATTGATGTGGACGGTGCAGTGAAGGAACAGATTTTTAGAGAGCATATTAATAACAGCCATGATCTTGTGGATGGCGCATTGCAGTTTCTGGATTATTTGAAGCGTAAGGGCTACATCCTTTGTACTGCAACCAATGGGGTGTTCTATACCCAGATGAAGCGCATGAAAGATGCTGGTATTCTGGAATATTTCACGCATCACTTTATATCTGAGGAGATTGGCTATGAAAAGCCTCATCACAATTTCTTTAAACATTGTATCGAAACACTTGAAGTCAGAGATTTATCGGAAGTTCTGATGATTGGAGATACATATACGTCAGATATCATCGGGGCACATCAATTCGGGATAGATAGCTGCTACTATGGCGTAAAACAAGTAGATGCCACGTATCGCATTGAAGAATTAGAAGAAATTAAGAGTATCTTATAAGGGGAGATAGCGATGTTTGAGATTAGAAGTGTCAATATTAATGATGCTGAAGGGATTCTTGAGTATTGCAAGATTGTTGGCGGGGAAACAGATAATCTATTGTTCGGCAGTGAAGGACTAGGTTTCTCGGTTGAAACAGAACGTACGATTATAGCGAATATTGCAGCGAAAGAGAAGGATATTATGCTTGTTGCAATGGATGAGGATAACGTTGTAGGTATTGGAAATATAATGGGAAATGGTCGTATGAGAATAGAACATCAAGCACGACTTGCAATATCGGTGCGTAAAGATTACTGGGGACAAGGCGTTGGAAGTCGAATAATGCAGTCATTGATTGATTTTGCAAAAGAAAGGTCAATCGAAGTTATTACACTTGAAGTTTATCATGCCAATGAATCAGCGATAAACTTGTATCAGAAGTTCGGTTTTAAAGAAATCGGTTATTTTAAGAATTATTCTAAAGTGAATGATGAATATAAAGATGCTGTATTGATGAATCTATATCTTTAAATTACTGTAGTTTGTGAATGTCCACATAGCGGTCACTCATACAAACTTAAACTTCATCCTCGAGTTCATTCTGCTTTACATCAAGCGCTATATTCCCTATTATCTAATTGAAAGAAGGGATAATATGAATAAAGAACAATTAAAAGCACAGATTTTAGAAGCGCATAACTTTCGCTTCGCTACGAAAGTATTCGATAAGGATAAACCTGTTGACGAAAGTGATATGAAATTTATCTTAGAAGTGGGTCGATTAAGTCCATCTTCTATCGGATTAGAGCCGTGGCGCTTCGTAATTCTAGAAAATGAAGCGGTGAAAGAAGAGATTAAACAGGTGGGCTGGGGCGCAGCGAAAGGTCAGTTAGATACTGCAAGTCACTTTGTTTTAATTTTGGCGAAACGTAATGCACGATATGATTCAGAACTGTTTAAAAATCATTTCGGGCCACGTGTAAACAATGATGAGATCCTACAGAAGATGATCCGCATTTACGAAAGTTTCCAGACGACAGATATTGATGTTGCAAATGATGAACGTACATTATTTGACTGGGCAGGTAAACAGACATATATCGCATTAGGTAATATGATGACAGCAGCAGCAGAAATCGGTATCGATTCATGTCCGATTGAAGGATTTAACTATGAAGCGGTTAACGATATATTAGCTAAACATGGCGTGATGAACCCTGAAGAAGAGGGGATCTCAGTTATGGTGGCTTTCGGTTATCGTGCACAAGGTCCAAAACGTCCGAAAGCACGTCGTCCATACGATGATGTAGTTAGTCGTTTTTAATTGTTAATTTAATGTAAATAAATACGTCAATCTTTAAGAAATCTTAACATCGCACTGCGTATATTGATGTTAAGATATAGATGTCTTAGATTTATTAATGAAGAGGTGTCTATATGTTTAGAGATATGGCGTTTTATATTTTCGGTGGTACACTTGACCCATTTTTTCAATTGTTCGTGTTTGAGCCGATTGTCATCACGATTATCGCTTTAATTGCTGCAATAATTACAAAGAAAGCATGGACGATGGCGCTTGTTATTATTGTGCTGAACATTATCGACAATGCAATCGATGTGAATTACTTGTATGGTGCTGAAGGTATCGGTTCGATTTTATATCATAATGTAACATTCTTCTTTATGAACTTCTTCTCGATGTTCTATGAATTTCTATTAAGCTTTATTATTGCGGGCTTACCGTTTATGCATAAAAGGTTCGGAATCGCATAATAAAAATGGGTGAGAGATATTTCTCTCGCCCATTTTTATTGTTCATGCATCTTTTTGTACTGTTTTCCTTTGGAGATATAACGTTCAATATTCGCGGCCATTTCCGCTTTATCTTCTTCTGTCAGCTCTCGAATGACTTTAGCCGGGCGTCCGAATGCTAATGTATTCGGTGGAATCTTCTTCCCGGGCGGAACAAGAGAACCAGCACCAATAAATGCGTTTTCGCCAATTTCAGCCCCATCAAGAATGGTAGAGTCCATCCCGATCAATGCATTTTTACGAATAATTGGTGAATGAAGAGTGACGCGGTGACCGATTGTTACGTTGTCTTCGATAATAAGTGGTTTTCCACCTGACTGGTGTAAACAACATAAATCCTGTACATTTGTTCCGTTACCGATAGATACAGGTGCTACATCTCCTCGAATTACTGTGCCATACCATATTGTAGCGTCACGCCCGACTGTAACATCTCCTGTAACTACAGCATTTGGAGCTACAAACGCTGAGTCATCGAGTTGAGGAAGCTTACCATCATATTCATATAACATACATTTCCCTCCATGAAATAAAATTATTTGGTATAATAATTTTATCATTAATAACAAGTAGTATGAAATATAAAGGAGCATCATTATGTGGAAGTGGGAAACAGAGGGAACACCAAAAGGGGTTGTCGTCATCGTACATAATTTACTTGAACATCATGGACGTTACGCATGGTTTATAACGAGGTTGCGTAGAGATGGGTATCATGTGATTATGGGAGACCTTCCTGGCCAGGGACAGACATCGCGTGTGAACCGTGGGCATATCGAATCGTTCGATGTTTATGGTGAAAAAGTATTGGAATGGATAGAGGTCGCAGAAGAATATCATATGCCGGTGTTCTTGATAGGTGTGGGTTTAGGCGGACTCATCGTAACAAATCTTCTGGAGAACGTTGATTTAAAATTAGAAGGCGTAGTATTATTATCTCCATTATTTGGCTTTCAAAATACAGTGACGACACGTAAGAATTTCCTGGTATCTGGTCTGAGTTCAATTTCGAAGGAAGCAAAGTTCGATATGAATATCCCGCTTGAGGACTTGACGCGTGTACAGGCGAATATTGATGAACTGAAAAAAGATACATTAATGGTACAGAAAGTAAGCTTTAATCTATATAAATCGATTATCGAATCTATGAAAGCAACAATGGAACATATTCATAAGATCGGGGATGTACCGTTGATGATTATGTTCAGTGATGCAGATAGGGTTGCAGATGTTGATCAAATTAAATTGTTTACTAAAGAGGTTAAGACATCAGAAATCTACATTAAAAACTGGCGTACGCTATACCATGAACTGCATAACGAACCAGAACGTGATAACGTCTTATACTATGTCGAATCATTTATGAATAACAGGATGAATTATGTAGGATTGATTACAGAAGATTCGGGTATACAGTAAGATATGTTTGATGTGAGGTGGGAATATGTCTAAATATAAACATGAAGTGAGTGATATGGTATTACTGAACGAACTTCAGCAGGAGATTGATGAAATATTTGATCTCATCAGTGATAATTTTAATTTATCGAAAGAAGAATATATTGTTATGGTTACATTATGGGAGAAAGGTCCAATGCCGATGAAGGCTCTGGATGAATACTTAAATATTAAACCCTATAAACGCACGCGCTTTTATAATACGTTAGTTGAAAATGGCTGGATAAAAAAGGTGCGTCCAGCAGACGATGAACGTACGGTCATGATTTATTATAACGAAGAAAAACTTCCGATAAAGGAAGAGATTGTCAACTGTGCGTGTGAGTCTCTTAAAGGAAAAAAAGAACAGATGAAGGCACACTTTGATGCAATTATGGAAATATGCGGATAAAAAAACGCTGATCAGAAGATCAGCGTTTTTCTATTGCGCATATAAATGGCGGATTGTTTTTCTGATTAATAAATTCATACTTAAAGATATGAGCATCTTCTTGATTGAATTGTTGCAGATAGTTTAATACAACCTCTTTTTCAATCTGACCTTCAGCATGCCCTGGATATATGACTAATATGATGATGCCTTCTTTTTCCAGTATAGAAAATATGCGCTCAATGGCCTGAATTGTTGTCTGTGGCAATGTTACGATCGATTTATCTCCTTTAGGTAGGTAGCCTAAGTTGAAGATTGAAAGACGCACAGGAGAATCGACGTAATCCAGAACGTTTTGATGACCATCCAAGTGGTATTCAATATTATTGAATGCTGCTGTTTTATCCTTTGTATTATTAATCGCTGACTGCTGTATATCAAATGCATGGATAACGCCAGTGCCCTGGAGCTGCTGTGCTAGATAGAGCGTATCGTTGCCATTACCGCACGTCGCATCGATTACTGTTGCGCCTTGTTCGATATATGTGTCGATAAGTTTTCTTGCAAATGGAAGGATGCCGAGTGCTTTCATTGTTCAATCCCAAAATATTTACCTTGATAACTGTCACGTTTTTTCAGTTCGTCATCAATGCCGTTTAACACTTCCCACTTGTTTACGCTCCACATTGGTCCAATCATTAAATCGATTGGCCCATCCCCTGTTATGCGATGGATAATCATTTCCTCTGGGAGTATTTCAAGCTGATCCGCAACGAGTTTTACGTATGTTTCCTGATCCATAAATTCAAGCATTCCTTTTTCATACTGCTTGACCATCGGCGTCCCTTTTAATAGATGAAGCAGGTGAATCTTAATACCTTGAACATCCATCTGTGAAACAACGCGTGCCGTTTCCATCATCATATCATAATCTTCAAGCGGCAGACCGTTAATAATGTGCGTACAAATGTTAATATTATGTTTACGTAGTTTAGCGACGCCGTCATAGTAACATTGCATATCGTGGGCGCGATTGATAATATTAGAAGTCTTCTCATGAACGGTCTGCAGTCCAAGTTCGACCCAAAGGTAAGTACGCTCATTCAGTTCTGCTAAATATTCAACAACATCATCCGGCAGGCAGTCTGGTCGTGTAGCGATTGACAAGCCGACAACACCGGGAATTGCAAGCGCTGCTTCGTATTTTTCCTTTAACACTTCAAGTGGTGCGTGTGTATTGGTAAATGCCTGGAAGTAAGCGATATATTCACCATCCTGCCATTTCTCGTGCATCTTATTCTTAATCTTTTCAAACTGAACTGGAATTGGATCTACGCGATCTCCAGCAAAATCACCGCTTCCAGCAGCAGAGCAGAACGTACAACCGCCAAATGCGACAGTGCCGTCTCTATTCGGACAGTCAAAGCCACCTTCCAGCGCAACTTTAAATATTTTCTTGCCAAATTTATTGCGGAGATGGTAGTTCCATGTATGGTATCTTTTTTCATCAAATGCATATTTAAATGGTTTCATAATCTTCCCTCTTTCTTAATATATGGATTTTAACATATAATAGAGTTGTTTGGGATAAATTAATATAGAAGGTGAGGTAAATTAATGAAAATGCCAAAAATTGTGTGGCTGCTTGTTATCGGTATGGCCGTGAACGTTACAGGAGCAAGCTTAATCTGGCCACTGAATACAATTTATCTACATAATGAACTCGGTAAAAGCTTAAGTCTTGCAGGATTTGTCTTGATGCTTAATTCTGGTGCATCCGTTCTTGGTAATTTATTAGGGGGCACATTGTTCGATAAGATAGGAGGATACCGCTCAATCTTGATTGGTATCGTTATTTCAGCAATCAGCCTTCTCGGCATTATATTCTTACATGGCTGGCCTTGGTACGCGGTATGGCTCGTTATACTTGGCTTTGGCTCAGGTATCGTCTTTCCTTCCATCTATGCGATGGCAGGTAGCGCATGGCCTGAAGGGGGGCGCAAAACATTTAATGCAATCTATATCTCTCAAAACCTTGGTGTGGCGCTTGGAGCGGCATTAGGTGGATTTATCGCTGACCTTAGTTTCACGTATATCTTCATTCTGAACTTCTTGATGTATGCGGTCTTCTTCTTTATCGCATTCTTCGGTTATCGTTCAGCTGAACCGATTGCCGCGGGTAGCAATGTGATGCGTGACGTCGGAAACATTAAAGACAAAACTAAATTCAACGCACTGTTAATGGTCTGTACAGCCTACTGTTTGTGCTGGATTGGATACGTGCAATGGCAGTCGACGATTTCAAGTTATACGCAGGACTTAGGCATACCGCTTAAAGCATATAGCTCATTATGGGCAATGAATGGTGTGCTGATTATTGCTGGCCAGCCACTGATTGCTCCTATTATCAATCGACTGTCAACACGTATAAAAACGCAGATTGCTATTGGATTTGTCATCTTTATCGTATCGTATATTGTGACAAGCTTTGCCGATACATTTCTTATGTTTATGCTTGGAATGGTGATATTAACAATCGGTGAGATGTTTGTGTGGCCGGCAGTTCCGACTATTGCGAATATGCTTGCACCGAAAGGACGAACAGGCGTCTATCAAGGCATCGTCAATTCAACTGCAACATTAGGTCGTGCAATTGGGCCGTTGCTTGGTGGGTTCTTAGTCGATGCATATAATATGGATATTATGTTTACAGCGATGATCTTCTTTATCGCAATCGGCTTTTTCTTTCTCTTCGTATTTGACCGCAAGATCAATCTCTATGAATAAGAGTAAAGATACACTGATTTTTTAAAATATTTGCATAATTCAAAATAATGGTGTGAAATTAAAAAATGTAACTTTTTCTGAAAGGGTTGCGCAAATATAAAATAACCCTTATTATAGATTTAACTAGAGTAGTAACGTGAATCGTTTTCAAGGAAGCCAGTGGGTGCTGTGAACTGGTAAACGTGAAATGTGAACTTGCTGGGGTTTAAACTGAATCAACTAAAGCTGCACTATTAAAGTGAATTGCGGGTGGTACCGCGGTTGTCTATATGACAGTCGTCCCTATTTTTGGGATGACTGTCTTTTTATTTTAAAGGAGGAATCATAATGAGCTTTAATCATCAAACAATTGAGAAGAAATGGCAGAAGTACTGGTTAGATAACCATACATTTAAAACGACTGAAGACAAGGATAAGAATTTCTATGCATTGGATATGTTCCCATATCCATCAGGTGCTGGTCTTCACGTTGGACATCCTGAAGGTTATACAGCAACGGATATCATTTCTCGTTTTAAGCGTATGCAAGGTTATAACGTATTACATCCAATGGGATGGGACGCGTTCGGACTGCCAGCAGAGCAATATGCAATCGATACAGGGAATGATCCGGCAGAATTCACCGAGAAGAATATTGCGACATTCAAACGTCAAATTCAAGAACTTGGCTTCAGCTATGACTGGGAGCGTGAAATTAATACGACAGACCCAGAATATTATAAATGGACACAGTGGATCTTCATACAGCTGTATAAAAAAGGTTTAGCATATGTGGATGAAGTAGCAGTAAACTGGTGCCCTGCACTCGGTACCGTATTATCAAATGAAGAGGTAATCGATGGTGTATCAGAGCGTGGTGGACATCCTGTTATTCGTAAACCGATGCGTCAGTGGGTCCTTAAAATCACTGAATATGCAGATCGCTTACTAGAAGATCTAGAAGAGCTGGACTGGCCGGAATCTCTAAAAGATATGCAGCGTAATTGGATTGGTCGTTCAGAAGGTGCCGAAGTTGCTTTCGAAGTTGAAGATTCAGAACATACATTTAAAGTATTTACAACACGTCCAGACACAATTTACGGTGCGACATATGCCGTATTATCACCTGAGCATGAATTAGTTGCGGCAATTACATCAGAAGAACAAGCAGAAGCGGTAAAAGCATATCAGGAACAGGCAGCAAGAAAATCTGACCTGGAACGTACGGATCTTGCGAAAGACAAGACTGGGGTCTTTACAGGACGTTATGCAGTCAATCCATTCAACGGTGAACGTATGCCAATCTGGATTTCTGATTACGTATTAGCATCATATGGAACAGGTGCTATTATGGCAGTACCCGCACACGATGAGCGTGACTTTGAGTTTGCAAATCAGTTCGGATTAGACATTAAACCAGTGATTGAAGGTGGCGATAACACGTCAGCTTACACAGGTGATGGTGTTCATATCAACTCAGGTGAACTTGATGGCCTGAACAAAGAGGAAGGAATCAGACGTGCAATCGAGCTATTAGAAGCTAAAGGTATCGGTGAAAAGAAAGTATCTTACAAACTACGTGACTGGTTATTCTCTCGTCAACGTTACTGGGGTGAACCAATTCCTGTAATTACATGGGAAGATGGTTCAATGACGACTGTACCTGAAGAAGAATTGCCACTCATGCTGCCGAAGACAGAACACATCAAGCCATCAGGGACAGGGGAATCACCACTTGCCAATATTGATGAATTTGTCAATGTCACAGATCCTGTAACAGGGATGAAAGGACGCCGTGAGACGAACACGATGCCACAATGGGCGGGTAGCTGCTGGTATTACTTGCGTTATATCGATCCGAAAAATTCTGACATGATTGCAGATCCTGAGCTTCTTAAGAAATGGTTGCCAGTAGATTTATATATCGGTGGTGCAGAACACGCCGTGCTTCATTTACTCTATGCACGTTTCTGGCATAAGGTGTTGTACGATCTAGGCGTTGTACACACGAAAGAACCATTCCAGAAACTATTCAACCAAGGGATGATTCTCGGTGAAGGAAACGAGAAGATGAGTAAATCAAAAGGAAATGTCGTGAATCCGGATGACGTCGTTGCAAGTCACGGAGCAGACACACTGCGTCTATACGAAATGTTCATGGGACCACTAGATGCATCAATTGCCTGGAGTACAAATGGGTTAGACGGTGCAAGACGATTCTTAGACCGTGTGTATCGCCTGCTTGTAAATGAAGATGGCACACTCACTGAGAAGATTACAGAACAACCAGTAGAAGCTATGGATAAAGTGTATCATCAAACTGTGAAGAAAGTGACAGATGACTATGAAACATTAGGCTTCAATACAGCAATCTCACAGATGATGGTATTTATCAATGAAGGATACAAAGCAGAGCAATTAAACATCGACCATATCCGTGGATTCGTGAAGTTATTGAATCCGATTGCACCACACATCACAGAAGAACTTTGGGAAAAACTTGGCGGTACGGAATCAATAACGTATGAAGCATGGCCGGTATATGACGAAAGTAAGCTTGTGGACAGCGAAGTTGAGATCGTAATTCAAGTGAACGGTAAGCTTAAACAAAAAGCAACAATCGCGAAAGATATGGATAAAGCAGAAATGGAGACATTCGCGTTATCACTTGAAGCGGTACAGACAGCGATTGAAGGCAAAACAGTAAGAAAAGTAATCGCCGTTCCAAATAAACTTGTCAATATCGTGGCGAACTAGGAGGACCTATGCTAGAAATCAGTAGTAAAGCATTTATCGACAAACTGCAGCATGAGCCGCTGAACATCATCGATATACGAGAAGACTTCGAAGTACAGATGGGAATGCTGGAAGGTGCATTGCATATCCCGATGAATACAATACCTGAACATCTGAACGAACTTGATAGTGATAAAACGTATTATATCGTCTGTGCACATGGTGTTAGAAGTGAACATGTCACACAGTATTTATCAGAACAAAATTATAAAGTGGTGAATGTTCAAGGTGGCATGGCGGAAATAGAACAATTAATCGAAAGAAGCTAGAGACATAAGTCTCTAGCTTCTTTCGATTAATAGACTAAACACACATGTGACAACTTGATAGACGGTGTCACATGCACAGTCACTTCGATAAAATCAAAAAGATGCCAGAAACAAAGAACGTTTCTTAGGCATCTTTTCGTGATTTTACTCGTGACTAAACACACATGTGACAACCTTATCTGCAACTCAATCCTGCGATATACCCAGTTACGAGAGCGCTCGTAATGTTATAGCCGCCTGTATATCCATGAATATCTAATACTTCACCGCAGAAATACAGGTTGTCGTGCAGCTTCGACTGCATCGTTGCAGGACCGACCTCTTTTACGGATACGCCGCCGCCTGTGACGAATGCTTTTTCTATTGATTGTGTACCGTTTACTGGGAACTTAAATCCTTTCAGTAGTTCGCAAAACTGTTCTACCGCTTCTTTCTTTAAGTGATGGCCGTTATCTTCCAGGTTCAGTCCAGCTTGTTCCAGTAAGAATAATAAATAGCGTTCAGATACGAGTCCTTTTAAGCTGTTTTTAATAGCTTTATCTTTATTCGTATCGATCATTTTTGTAATTCTGTTTTTCAGCGTGCCGATACTTTCTTGTGGAAAACAGTCGATCATCATTGTAATGTCCTGTTTCTTCTGGCTCTTTTGTTCTTTATATACAAACTGTGAGCAGCGTAATGCCGCAGGACCGGAGATACCGAAATGTGTAAATATCATATCCATCTGATGTGTGATGCGTGGTTTGCCGTTCTTACGCAGGACGCTGAGTGCAACATCACGCAAGCTTAATCCTTGCAGCGTCTTTGCTTTAATGAATGGCGCGTTCGAAATTATGGGTACTTCAGTAGGGAAGAGTTCTGTAATGGTATGTCCTGCCTGTTTCGCAAATTCATAGCCGTCTCCTGTTGATCCCGTATGCGGTACGCTTTTTCCTCCTGTTGCGATAATAACATTATCAGCATAGATTTCAGTGTCGTCTTCAAGCCTGACCCCTTTAACCGTGTCCTGCACGAGAAGAGACGCGACCTTCTGGTTCGTGCGGATATCGACGTTATTTTTGGCGAGCTGTTGTTTCAGTGCGTTAACTACGTCCTTCGCATTATCAGACACTGGGAACATGCGGCCGTGATCTTCTTCCTTTAAGTGGACGCCGAGGTTCTCAAAGTAATCGATAATGGCGAAGTTATCAAATGTATTGAATGCACTATAGAGAAACTTTCCGTTTCCTGGTAAGTGCTGTATCAGCTCTTCGTGAGAAACGCGGTTTGTAACGTTACAGCGTCCGCCACCAGAAATCTGGAGTTTACGTCCTAATTTATCTTTCTTATCAATTAAAAGAACGGATTTCCCATTTTCTGATGCGCTGATTGCAGCCATCAGGCCACTTGGTCCGCCTCCGATAACTATGGTATTAAACATATTTGACCTCCTATTTCTAAATATTATACATTTATTTTATGGTAAAATATATGAATTCAGTAGTTAATATTTTTGAATGGTGTTATGATAATAAACATTCAAATAATAGAAAATATATAAAGATAGGGATGAACATATGTCACAAGGGAATTCGCTTGTCAGAAGTACTTTCATATTGACAGCAAGCATTTTTATTACGAAGATTTTAGGGATTCTTTACATTATTCCGTTCTATGCAATTATCGGTGGTGAAGCGAACTTATCACCATATAATATGGCATACCCCCCATATACGGTAATGCTTGTCATTTCAGCAGGTGGGGTGCCACTAGCCGTTGCGAAGTATGTATCAAAATATAATGCAGTAGGGGCGTATAAGGTCAGCTATAAATTATATAAGTCATCACTTGTCGTGATGGGAATCACCGGATTACTTGGTTTTTTAATATTGTATATGATCAGTCCGCTGATTGCTGAGGCTTCTGTATCAAAGGCTGATGGTACGTGGAGTGTGGAACAGATTACGGAGATTATCCGCGTTGTATCATTCGCGGTCATCTTTATTCCATTTCTAGCGACGTGGCGCGGCATCTTTCAAGGATATGATTCCATGGGACCGACCGCTGTTTCTACAGTAATAGAACAGATTGCACGTATCGCATTCTTATTGATCGGCTCTTATCTTGTATTAAATGTTATGCATAAATCTGTGCTGCTTGCAAATGAGATTGCTGTATTTGCTGCAGCAGTAGGTGCATTCAGTGCAATTTTAACGTTATGGTATTATTGGAGAAAGCGTCGTCCTTTCATTTCTGAGATGGTGAATAACGATACGACAGAAACAGATGTATCATATAAAGCAATGTATAAGGAGATTCTTCTATATAGTATTCCGTTTGTTATCGTCAGTCTCTGTATTCCGCTCTACCAGATTATTGATCAGTTTACGCATAACCGTGCATTAACAGCTGCTGGTGTGCCAGGTGAAACGCATGATATGCTGTTAACGATGCTTAATACGACGACAAATAAGCTCGTTATGATACCGACGTCACTTGCAGCAGGGTTTGCAATTAGTCTTGTTCCTTCGATTACGAGAACGCATGCGTCTGGACAGATACGTGAGATGCATCATCAGATTAAGACTTCTCTCGGTGTGCTGATGTTTTTAACAGTGCCTGCTTCGCTAGGTATCATGATTCTTGCAACACCGTTATACACGGTATTCTATAGCTACAATGTAGTGGCGAGTCATCTGCTGTTCTATTATGCACCTGTTGCTATCCTGCTTGCATTGGTCAGTGTGTCATCTGCGATGCTTCAAGGTATCGATAAACAAGCGTTGACTGTATATATCGTTGTTGCATCACTCTTAGTAAAGCTTGCCATCAATTTTCCGCTCATCTATCTGTTCCATACAGAGGGTGCTGTCCTTGCGACTGCAATTGCACTGACGGTCAATATATTATGTAATTTCTATGTCATTAAGAAACATGCTGGATTTAAGTTCAGAACGACTTATAAGCAGATGCTGCAGATCTTGCTTTACAGCTTGATCATGGTCGTTATCGTAGAGATTGCTGTATTGATTATGATCCAATTTCTTGATGTGAGCCAGAAATTTGATGCATTAATCATTTTGGTTATCGGTGCTCTGATCGGTGGCATGGTCTATGCATATCTATCGATGAAATCTCGTTTAGCAGATGCGTTCTTTGGTTCACGCATACAAATTTTGAGAGAGAAGTTCGGGCGATGAGATTAGATAAATTTCTCGGGAACCATGGATTTGGTACACGTAAGGAAGTGAAGCTACTTGTCAAACGTGGTGCAGTGAAGATAAATGACGTTTTAGTCAAGAAGGCGGATATCAAAATTGTACCGGAGAATGACACTGTTACAGTTTATGATGAAGCAGTTGTGTATGAACCTTTTGTCTATATTATGCTGAACAAGCCGGCAGGGTATATTTCAAGTACGAAAGATTACAAAGATGAAACCGTACTTGAACTCATTGACGGATTGGAACATTACGATCTGCATCCGGTCGGCAGGCTGGATAAAGATACAGAAGGCTTATTGATACTAACGAATGACGGTCAATTTTCTCATGATGTACTGAGCCCTAGAAAGCATGTGAATAAGACGTATTTTGCACGTGTTGACGGCTATGTAACAGATGAGACCGTAGAGTTATTTAAAGCAGGTGTTACCTTGGACGATGGCTATAAAGCGATGCCTGCTGAACTTCAGATTGTAAGAGCAGGAGAGATTTCAGAAATCGAGCTTGTCATTCAGGAGGGAAAGTTTCATCAAGTAAAACGAATGTTTAAAGCTGTAGATATGACCGTAATCTATTTGAAGCGTATTAAGATGGGCGGATTACCTTTAGATGAAAGTTTAGCGCCAGGTGCATATCGTAAACTGACACTTGAAGAAATAAATTTCGTGAAAATGTAAGTCATATGTTTAACATGTTTCTGCTAGGGTATAGATAAAGTACAAATTAAACGAAGAGGTGTTATGATTATGGCTAACAACAATAAAGCAGGTTTATTAAGAGCAGCATTAGTTATCGGGGGAACTGCAGTAGCAGCAGTCCTATCAAAGAAAGAAAATAGAGACAAATTATTAGATGAGTATAATAAAGCGAAGCAAGACCCGAAAAGTTACGCAGATACTGCCAAAGAAAAAGCAACGAACTTACAGCAAGTAGCGAAAGAAGAAATTAACAAAGTAAAAGAAGATCCAGAAAGCTACAAAGCAAACTTAACACAAAAAGTTCAGGAAAAAGCAGCACCTTTAGCTGATAAGCTTTCAAAAAAAGATAGCGTCGAAGAAGAAAAGCAGAACTTCGATGACGAAGGTGGCGCAAACAATATCCATATCGTAACGGATAAAGATGTCGCTGATCAAAACCCTAATGCAGTAAGCAAAAATGATCTAAAATAATTTTGTTGTGAGAACACATCACTTGTGATGTGTTCTTTTTTTCAATATTCTGTATAATAGAACTGTTAATATGATAGGAGGAATTATTATGTGGAGAGAAAAAGTAGCACAATATGAAGACAAGATAATTGAAGACTTAACAGGACTTCTCAATATTCGCAGTGTTCGCGATGATAGTCTGGCAGATGAAGAGCATCCTGTTGGTCCGGGACCACGTGAGGCGCTGGATTACATGTACAAATTAGCACAGCGCGATGGATTCAATACGCATGATGTTGATCATATCGCTGGACGTATTGAAGCGGGTAAAGGAGAAAGAATCTTCGGTATCTTAGGGCATGTCGATGTTGTACCTGAAGGCAGTGGCTGGGATACAGATCCATTTAATGCAACGGTTACTGAAGACCGAATCATTGCACGTGGAACTTTAGATGATAAAGGACCGACAATTGCTGCTTACTATGCAGTGAAGATCTTAGAAGATATGCAAGTAGACTGGAAGAAACGTATACATATCATTATCGGTACGGATGAAGAATCAGAGTGGAAATGTACAGATCGCTATTTTGAAACTGAGCCGATGCCTGATTTAGGTATCGCACCTGACGCGGACTTTCCGTTAATCCATGGTGAAAAAGGGTTCTCATCATTTGATATCATTCAGACAAGTGATGAGGAAAGTGAAAAGACACCAGAAGTCGTATTGAAAGCTTTAAAATCAGGTGAACGTTACAATATGGTACCTGATCATGCTGAGGCGCAGTTAAGTGTCAATGAACAGATGGCATATGTTATACAGAGCTTCGAAGGATTCCTAAAGGACTACAGCCTTGAAGGAAAGCATTATGTAGATAATGGTCAGCTGAAATTAGAAATAGAAGGGAAATCTGTGCATGGTATGGAGCCGTTCAAAGGTATCAATGCAGGATTGTATTTAATCCACTTCTTAAATACGCTGGATCTGGATAAGAAAGCGAAAGCATTCGTGGCATTAGGTGATGATAAATTATTTGATTCTCACTTTGGAGAAAAGCTGGATGTTGCAATCGAGACAGAAGAATTAGGGAAGTTAACAACGAATATCGGTATCATCAGCTATACTGATGTGGATGGTGGTGTATATGGTGTCAACTTACGCTATCCTAATGGTTTTGAATTCGACCAAGAGATTGATAAACTTTCACAGACATTGGCACCATACTTTGAAATTGAAGTGACAAAACATCAAGTACCGCATTATGTCGATAAAAACGATCCATTTGTAATGAAGCTACTACAAGCTTATCGCAATCAGACAGGGGATATGACAGAACCTTATACGATTGGTGGCGGAACGTATGCCCGTACAATGGAAAAAGGTGTTGCGTTTGGTGCTATGTTTAAAGATTCAGAAGATCTGATGCACCAGAAAAATGAATACATCACTAAAAAGCAATTATTCGATGCTACAGCAATTTATCTGGAAGCAATACATTCAGTTTGTGTAGAAGAGGCATAGTCAGCTTAAGTAAAAGTTCATCATATGACTTAAAGTAATACTTGAATTAATAGAGAAAAGGATATAAAATTTAAGTAAGACATTAATTTGATCGGAATGAATAAGGCAAGAGATTTTTTCTCGTGCCTTTTCTTTTTTCTTGAAACAGGAGGTGAAACACGTTGGAACATTTCTATCAGCTAGGTTGGACATTAGATTCCGCTGGCGGCGCATCTGGAGAAGCATACATGGCAGAACAAGACGGCAGAAAGCTTTTCTTAAAGCGTAACTCCTCTCCGTTTCTTGCTGCACTTTCTGCTGAAGGTATCGTACCGAAACTTGTATGGACGAAGAGAATAGAGACAGGTGAAGTCGTAACAGCACAGCACTGGAAGAATGGGCGAAGTCTGACGCACATGGAAATGAAATCCGAACGTGTTGCACTACTGCTGAAGAAGATTCATCGTTCGAAACCATTACTTAATATGCTCAAGCGACTTGAGATGAAACCGATGGATCCAGAGCTATTGCTTAATAAGATCAATTCCTCATTATCTCGCAACGTATTAACACATCATACTGTCCGTAAAGCGCTGATCTATCTGGAAGAGCATATGCCGCAGCTAGAGCGCAAGTTCTATACAGTATGTCATGGGGATGTCAATCATAATAACTGGCTCTTATCAGATCAGGATGAACTCTTTCTTGTTGACTGGGAAGGTGCGATGATTGCAGATCCGGCGATAGATATCGGTATGATTCTTTATACTTATGGTGATACCATCGACTGGCAATCTTGGCTTGCAACTTATGGTATTGAATACACACTGGATCTGGAAAAGCGCATGAAGTGGTATACCATCATTCAGGCGATTGCAATGATTGAATGGTACGAAGAGAAGAGTCGCTATCATGATTTGAATGACTGGCTGAAATTTTTAGATGATGTATTAAATTTGAATCGTTTTATTTAAAGGAGTAGCACTATGAGAATGAGAAATAAACCGTGGGCTGAAGATTTTCTTCTGCAGCACGAGGATATTGTAAGTATCGACCTTGCTCGAAAAGATCACATCGTTGACTGGTTTGAACAAGTGCAGCCGATACATATCGAAGTCGGAAGCGGTATGGGCCGTTTTATTACGGAGATGGCTAAAGCGCACCCGGAGATTAATTATATTGGTATCGAACGTGATAAGAATGTCATGATTCGTATCGTAGAAAAAGCAGTGGAACAAAATATTAGAAACTTACGCCTGTTAACAGTAGATGCCGAAAAGCTGACAGAAATCTTTAATGCGGGTGAGATTGATAGAATCTATCTTAACTTCTCAGATCCATGGCCTAAAGTACGTCACGCAAAGCGCAGACTGACGCATGAGAATTTTCTTAAAGTTTATGAAACTATTTTAAATAAAGATGGTGAAATTCATTTCAAGACTGATAATCAGGCGTTATTTGAATATTCGATCGAGAGTATGAGCCATTACGGCATGAAGCTGAAAAATATTAATTTGAATCTGCATGATAATGAACCTGTTGATAATATTCGTACGGAATATGAAGATAAGTTCTCGAATAAAGGATTTAGAATTAATCGATTAGAAGCTCGATTTTAAGAAGCATTAGTAAGATGACTTTATAGCGCATCTTACTAATGTTTCTTTTTTTATTGTTACATTTCATGTAGACTATTATTAAGGAATTCGAATTAACAGGAGGAGATGTTATGGATTTTAATAGAGTGATTGACCGTAGTACAACGAATGCAGTTGCTCATGAAATGCTGTCTAAAGTTTATCAGCGTAAAGATTTAATGCCGTTTTGGATAGCGGATATGGATATTGCTGTTCCAGAAACAATAATACATGCGTTACAGGAGCGATTAAGTCATCCGATATACGGCTATACAAACTGGAATAACGATCAGTTCTATCAGCCGGTTCGTCATTGGTACAAGACACGTTTTGATCTCAATGTATTAAAGCAGGATCTCGCATATGCCCCAAGCGTGTTATTCACAGTTACTGAAGTGATTCGCAGTGTAACAAATGAAGGGGATGGTGTTATCGTTAACATCCCCTCATATAATAACTTCTTAAATTTAATCAATGGAAATAAACGTATGATCGTTGGCTGTGATCTGTATGATGATGAAGATCAATATTCGATGGATTTTGTTCAGTTTGAATATTTATGTCAGATGCCTCAGAACAAAGTGTTCCTGTTCTGTAATCCACATAATCCGACAGGTAAGGTGTTTACCGAAGAAGAGATTTTAAAGATCATCGAGATTTGTGAGAAGCATAATGTCTATATTATATCTGACGAAATTCATATGGACTTCGTTCGTCATGGTAAACATCAGTCACTGGTTAAGTATATGTCTCAGTATGACAAGATGGTTGTTACAACGTGTCTCGGGAAGACATTTAATATTTCAGGCATTCCTCATGCCTATTATATAACGAAGGACAGCTATATGCGTGAATTGCTGCAGACGAAGATAGGAAGTGTCTATGGTATAAGTTCTCCGAATATACTAGGGCTCACTGCAATTCGTACAGCTTATATGGAATGTGGCCCGTGGGTAGATGCACTTAATGAACATATTGAATCAAATATGATTAAAGTAGAGACATTCATTAACGAGCGATTGAGTGACGTCCTTGTATTCCGTAGACCACATAGTACGTTTCTTGCATGGATTAACTTTGAAGCGAGTGGGTTCAGTGAAATGGACGTTCAGGATGCGCTGCAGAATATCGGGCGTATCGCTGTAGGTATCGGGAACACCTATGAACTGACCGAGAGCACGCACTTCAGACTAAATGTTGCGTGTAGCGAAGAGAAGCTTGAACAGGGGTTAGCAGCAATAGAAAAAGCATTCTCATATTTAAAGGAGAATGCTGTAGATTAAAGCGACTGAATTTCAAACACATCTATGAGTTCACCACTATAACAATCAGCGATAAATTCATAAGTCGTGGTCTTCGTATTGATCATCCCCCGATAGACGTGTGTGATAGATCCAAACTTATGAATCTTTTCAGGGGTATAGTTGATTGCTGAACCTGTCACATCCTTATATGCATGTTTCGTCTGGTCGAGTACCTTTTTAGGATGCTTCATTGTCATACGATCTTTCGACATATAAAGTAAAGCGATGATTACAGGAATGATAAGCAGATAACGTTTTTTCATAATATCCCTCCATTTATAAAATATTTTAACATAAAGGAGAACAATCATGACAAAGATAATGGAAACGATCAAAACATTAACAGAATTACATGGGGCACCTGGACATGAATATCAAGTGCGCGACTATTTAAAGGAAAGACTGACAGCATATGCAGATGAAGTACTGCAGGACGGGCTCGGTGGTGTGTATTTCTTAAAGAAGAGTGCAAATCCAGATGCTAAGAAAGTAATGATTGCTGCACATATGGATGAAGTTGGATTTATGGTGACACATATTACCGATAATGGCATGCTTAAGTTCACACCGCTTGGCGGATGGCCTGAAGATGTACTGCAGGCACAGCGTATGAAAGTATTAGCTCGAGATGGGAAAGAATATACTGGAATCATTGGAAGCCTGCCGAAACACTTCAGAACAGGAAATGAAGGGACACCACAAATTTCAGATATGATGCTGGATATCGGTGCTGAGAATAAAGAGATGGTCAATGAAATGGGGATAGCGCCCGGGGATACGATTGTACCTGAAGTTGAATTTAAGCAGTTAACGGATCACCGTTTCTTATGTAAAGCGTGGGATAATCGTTATGGATGTACCATAATTATAGATGTGATGGAACGGTTGAAGGACGTTGCGCTTCCTTTTGATCTATATATCGGGGCGAATGTGCAGGAAGAAGTAGGTTTACGTGGCGCAGGACCTGCAGCAAATATGATTCAGCCGGATGTTGCATTTGTTGTAGACTGTTCGCCCGCAAATGATATGGCTGGAAGTAGCAGCGATAATGGACGACTTGGAGCTGGCACGTTACTGAGAATCATCGACCGCACAATGATATTAAAGCCATCATTCAAGACATTGATGCAAGAAACATATGAAGCACATAATATCAATTACCAATATTATCAGTCTCCGGGTGGAACAGACGGGGGTCAGATTCATATTTCGAATGAAGGTGTGCCGACAGCGGTAGTAGGAGTCCCTGCACGTTATATTCATTCCAATCATACGATATTTGATATTCGTGATTATGAAGCGGCGCGCGATGGTATGCTTGCGCTACTGAGTAGACTTGATGATGAAACGATTCAGTGTTTAAAACAGAATTAATCCGAGTAGTTCGGTAGCTATTTGTTGACTTAAATTATAAATAGTATAAAATAAAATTTATTCTGAGTAAATTGATATGAATAGGAGGATGGAAATGAAAAAATTATTTATAGTATTGACGGCGTTGTTATTTGTGCTTGCCGCATGTGGCAGCAGTGAAGAGGGTTCAAAGAAAGATGGTAAGACACTGACAGTGGGCACTGAAGGAACATATGCACCATTTACATACCATGACAAAGATGGAAAGTTAACGGGATATGATGTAGAAGTTACTGAAGCAGTAGCGAAAAAAGCGGGTTATAAGGTTAAGTTCGTTGAAACACAGTGGGATTCAATGTTCTCGGGATTAAATTCAGGGCGTTTTGATACGATAGCAAACCAAGTCGGAATCAATGCAGAACGTAAAGATAAATACAACTTCTCTAAACCATATACGTATTCTGAGGGCGTATTAGTCGTTCGTAAAAATAACGATTCAATCCAGTCATTTGATGACGTTAAAGGAAAGAAACTTGCTCAGACGTTGACTTCAAACTACGGTAAGCTAGCGAAAGATAAAGGCGCTGAAATTACTTCAGTAGAAGGATTTAACCAGGCGATAGAAATGGTATTATCAAATCGTGTGGAAGGAACTTTCAATGATAAATTATCAGTCCTTGATTATCAGCAACAAAAGAAAACAGCTGATATTAAGCTGATTACGGGTGATGCTGAGAAGAGCCAGTCAGGATTTGTATTCACTAAGAAGACAGATAAGACAGTAATAGAGGATGTTAATAAAGCATTAGATGAATTGCATAAAGATGGTACATTAACAAAAATAAGTAAGAAATGGTTTGGTGAAGATGTTTCTAAAGCTTAATGAAGAACAGCTCCACGCATTAGATGCAGCGAAACAAGCTTTCGAACCGATGTTATGGGGATTGATAAAATACTCAATCCCTATTACTATTGCAACGTTTATAATCGGGCTAATCATAGCGATCATCACTGCATTGATGCGTGTGTCACGTAACAAGTTCGCGCGAAGTATTTCCAGAATCTATGTCTCGATTATTCGTGGTACACCTATGCTTGTACAGTTGTTCATTATCTTCTATGGTATTCCAGAAGTTGGACGACTTATTACGGGAAATCCTGATATTAAGCTGAATATTGCACCTGTTGTTGCTGCAATAATTGGACTCAGTTTAAACGTTGGAGCTTATGCCTCTGAAATTATTCGGGGTGGTATTCTATCGATTCCAGAGGGTCAAAAAGAAGCTGCATATTCTATCGGTATGAGTGAATGGATGACGATGAAACGCATCGTTTTACCACAGGCGATACGTGTATCTATTCCTGCACTTGGTAATACATTTTTAAGTCTGATTAAAGATACATCGCTGCTAGGGTTCATTCTTGTCGCAGAGATGTTTCGTAAGGCACAGGAAGTTGCTGCGACAACGTATGAGTTCCTTTCAATCTACGTGCTTGTCGGCTTAATGTACTGGGTTGTATGTTTCATTATCTCTGTTGTACAAGGGCAGTATGAGTCTCGTATAGAAAGGAAGTATCAGCGATGATCTCAGTGAAGAATGTGGTAAAGAAGTTCGGCGATAAGACAGTGCTTAAAGATGTAGATCTAGAAGTGCAAGATGGTGAAGTGGTCGTACTGATTGGTCGAAGCGGTTCAGGTAAGACGACGCTGCTACGTATGATGAATGCATTGGAACTGCCGACATCAGGCACGGTAACAGTAGACGGTTTAACATATGATAGTAACAACCGCAAATCACAGATTGAAGTCCGTAAAAAGTCAGGTATGGTGTTCCAGAACTTTCAATTGTTCCCGCATATGACAGCGCTAGAAAATGTGATGGAAGGTCTTGTACAAGTCAAGAAGATGAAACAGTCAGATGCGCGAGAAACCGCATTGAACCTGCTTGAAAAAGTGGATTTAACGCATGTCAAGGAGCAGTATCCGATATCATTAAGTGGGGGACAGCAGCAACGTGTCGGTATCGCACGTGCGCTTGCAATGAATCCAAAGGTGATGCTCTTTGATGAACCAACATCTGCACTTGACCCAGAACTTGTACAGGATGTGCTACGTGTTATTAAAGATCTGCGTGATGAAGGCATGACGATGGTCATAGTGACACACGAGATGAACTTTGCGCGCAATGTTGCAGATAAAGTCGCTTTTGTTCATGATGGACGTATCGAGGAAATCGAAACGCCAGAACAACTATTCAATGCACCTCAATCAGAACATTTAAGACGCTTCTTGAATGTGATTGCAGAATAAATTATAAGCACTATATCATTCGATAGCATCAATAGGTAATAAATTTTCCGGATAAATATATCCGGAAAATTTTTATATGAAAATACGTCTATGTAATAAGTAATATGCTATTATAATTGTAATATGTGGGATTATAAATAGAGGGTAAGGGGATAGTATATTGAAGAATCTACTTAAGAGGTGGTTCATAGATGGCATGAGTTACATGGCACTCGGACTATTTTGTTCATTGATTATCGGATTGATATTAGAAACACTGGGGACAGAATTGAAACCGTTCTTCGATACATCATTACTCATTGAAATCGGCCAGCTTGCAAAGAATTGTACGGGTGCAGCAGTTGGTGTTGCGGTAGCATATGGACTTGGAGCTAAACCGATGGTCATCTTTGCTAGTGCAGTGACTGGGATGTATGGTTATGAACTTGGAGGCGCAGCAGGTACATATATTGTGAGTCTGGCAACAAGTGAAGCGGGACGTTTCTATAGTGGGAAGACGAAGATTGATATCATTCTGACGCCGCTTCTAACGCTACTTATCGGCGGCAGTATCGCAAAGCTTATAGGACCGTTGATACAGCAGCTGATGCTATCGCTCGGAGAATTTATTTCATTTTCGACAGGACAGCAGCCGTTATTGATGGGCGTTCTCGTGTCACTCGTGTTCGGTTTGACACTTTCTAGCCCTGTTTCTAGTGCTGCGCTCGCTTTAATGCTTAACATCGATGGAACAGCGGCAGCTGCTGCAACAATTGGCTGCTGCTGTCATATGATTGGATTTGCTGTCACTGCTTATCGTGATAATGGGATTCAAAGTCTCGTAGCCCATGGTATTGGAACTAGTAAAATACAGATTCCTAACTATATGTTAAGACCAATGATCTTAATTCCGCCTGTGATTGCGAGTATCATTATCGCACCGATAATGACCACACTATGGCCAATGCAAAATGTAGCAGCAGGTGCAGGTATGGGAACAAGTGGATTTGTCGGGCAGATAATGACAATTAAGACGATGGGTTCCTCGCTTGAAACATGGTTGCAAGTTGGAGTGTTTCATTTCATATTACCAGGTATTATCAGTTATATTATATATATGATGTTGTTACGAGCGAATATCATTAAACCAGGAGATCAGAAGATCTCGACAGGAGGAGAACGATGAAGGAAATCACATCAGTAGAAATGTTTAGAGAAAGTATCGAACAGCCGACGATAGCTATGTTTACTGCAGGATGGTGCCCAGACTGTCATTTTATTGCACCATTATTGCCGGAAATAGAAAGTGAAAATGAAGCGTATCATTTTGTTTCCATCGACAGAGATGAATTTATTGACCTTGCTGTAGAATATGATGTGATGGGGATACCAAGCTTTATCGCATTTGATAAAGGTACTGAAATTGGAAGATTCGTATCAAAAGACAGAAAGACAAAAGATGAAATCAACGCATTTATAAAAGGATTGTAGTTTAATATCTATTAGTCCGTAGCTCTAAACTGATTACCTTTTAATATAACCTTAGTAACCACTGCTTTTATATGCGGTGGTTTTATTGTACAATGAAAGTTATGTGAGGAGTGTTACAAGTGAATGTTTTTGAAATTAGAGATTACTTAAAAGATGCAATGAAAGAGGAAGCAGTAACCTTTCATTTCGATCGTAAAGAAGAGACTTTAAGGATTGAGCGAAATGATAATCATAAAGGGTTAACGATAAAGCTAGCACCCGTTGCAGCAAAATATAAAGAGAAGAAAGAGAAAATTCTTGACGAAGTACTGTATTATATCAAAGAGACGATTCAAGCGTTTGGGGATGCACAACCTTTTGATGGCCAACCGATAATAATGCCTGTTGTTCGTGCGACGAGTTTCCAGAAAGAACAAAATGGAGTTCCTTTTTTAATTACAGAACATACTGCTGAGACGAATATTTATTACGCAGTGGATCTCGGCAACACTTATCGTCTAATTGATACTGAAGTACAGGAAGCGTTGAATCTATCTGAAGCGCATATTAAGGAGCAGGCTTTATTTAATTTAAATGGTCTGAATAACCCTTATAAAACTGATGTAGTGAATGACAATACATATTATTTCTTTAACTCAAATGATGGATATGATGCAAGTCGTCTGTTAAATAAACAACTGTTGAAGTCGTTTCGTGAGAAGATTACAGGGGAGATGCTTGTCGCTGTACCACATGGCGATGTTTTGATTATTGCTGATATTCAGAACGAGACAGGGTATGATGTGCTCGCTCAGCTGACGATGCAATTTTTCGCAAATGGTCTTGTACCGATTACTTCTTTATCGTTCCAATATGAAGAAGGTAACTTAACACCTGTGTTTATACTAGGTAAGAATAATGCAAAGCGTAATCAAGAAGCAATTCAGCGTATTGAAGCAAACCGCAAAAAATTTGAACAAGAAAAAAACAATAAGGAGTAATCATATGAATCTATTTTATAACGAAATTGTTGGAGATTATTTATTTATCACATTGGAACCTATCGATGGTCCGTTTACGTATGAAACAAACGGGGATATTATCACGATAAAAAAAGACGACCGTGTCGTTGGATATAATGTTAAGGGTGTACAATCATTAAACCTTAAATCTCAAGGTGAGGTTAAATTAACAGAAAGTCTTGTAGATGAAATCAACGCATTACTTAGAGAGAAGGGGCTTGAAACGCCACTCGAAGTTGATTTATCACCGAAGTTTGTTGTTGGCTATGTAGAATCATGTGAGAAGCATCCAGATGCAGATAAATTAAACATTACAAAAGTGGATGTTGGAACAGAAAAATTACAGATTGTTTGTGGTGCAAAAAATATTGCACAAGGGCAAAAGGTAGTAGTAGCTAAAGTAGGTGCGGTGATGCCGAGTGGAATGATGATCAAAGATGCAGAGTTACGCGGTGTGCCATCAAAAGGAATGATATGTTCTGAACGTGAACTTGGTCTGACTGACTCTGAAGAGAAAAAAGGTATTCTAGTGCTAGATGATCACTATACAATCGGCGAAGATTTCTTCAAAGAGAAGTAGGGTGATAAGATGAGCTGGTTTGATAAATTATTCGGAGAATCAAAAGAAAATACTGAAGATATCAGAACAGAAAGACTGGATACCTCAGAAAATGACGTATATAGGCGCCCTCGTGGAAAGTTTCGTTTTCCGGTTGATGTGGACACTGTTAAGACGAAAGATAGTGATCATAAGACGAGCAAGACAAAACTTGAAAAAAATGATGACCCCTTTATCCCTGTACAAGCGCAGTATGATCATCAAAAGACTTCGTTTGATGAAACATACGTTTCTAGAAGACAGAGAAAAGCAGCTCGTAACCAACACCCAGGCTATAAGGTTGAAACCTCTCCATTAGGAAAGAAACAAGGAGATGATGCTCAAATAGAAAAAGCATCTCGTGTGCATCAGCCCAAGTTTAAAGCTTCAGAAGTACCTTCGGCAATATATGGAACAAAAAGTCGTAAAGATCCTTCAATGTTAAAGGGTCGAGCATCTATTGTCCCTAAGAAAAGTACAGCTACACGTCCTGCGACACCGACACATCGCAAAGAAGATAATACGGTCAATATTGAGAATGTATATGCCTCTCAAATAGTTGCTGAAATCAGAAAAGAGCGTGACAAGAAAATTCAGCGTCAAAAAGATTTTCAGGAAGAGCGTAGAAAACTTGCTGACCAGCAAGAAGCGTTAAAATCTATGATTAACCACGAAACGGTTGAACAAGAAGCTGAAGAGAAGAATGTTTTAGAGGATAATGTGCTTGCAGTTGATGATGTCGTGCAATTATCAGAGGATGTTATAACGTTATCTGAAGAAGCATTAGTCACTGATATTGAGGTTCAAGCGCTTAGTGAGACGCCAATTAAAGTGAATATCAGCGATGAGGACACAGAGGTTAAACTGAACTCCGGTGAATCGTATACTTTCAGTTCACGTGAAGATGAGACTTTCATGGAAGAAAATATTACTTTTGAAAGTACTGAAGAGGCAGCAGAGGCTATACAGGTAGATGAGGAAGTATTTGACGATGTATCTTTTGAGACGGAAGATGAGATGACTGAAACGATTGAAGTTGAAGATGAAACCGATAGCGAAACAGATGAAACTGTTGAAATATCAGAAGAGGATGAAGGTCCTGTTTCGTTAGAACCTGTGCTATCACCTGACACTAAGAAAGAGAAAGTCACTCCATTTAATGTAGTCATGACACCAAGTGATAAGAAGCGTTTAATGCAGCAACGAGAAGAATCGAAATTATCGCCAGCAGAAGTAAAAATCAAAAGCAATGAACCGCTAGAAGAAGTACTAGAGGAGCATCCTGAGACACCTGCTGAGCTACAGGAAGCTGAGGATGAAAGGAAGCTAAGACAGTTCAAGCGCAAAGGACCAAAGTATCTTCTTCCACCTGTCAGCTTACTGAATCCTGCAGATAATATGGAACGAGATGAATCATGGGTTGAAGAACATAAAGCGCAGCTTGATGATGCGTTCTATCATTTTAATGTGCCGGCAAAAGTAGAGAATGTCGTCGTCGGTCCTTCGGTTACACGATTTGAACTTTCGGTAGAGAAAGGTGTAAAGGTTTCGCGCATCACGAATCTTCAGGACGATATTAAAATGGCGTTAGCAGCCAAAGATATCCGAATAGAGGCACCGATTCCTGGTACTTCGCTTGTCGGTGTTGAAGTACCGAATGTTGAAACGCGTAGCGTCAACTTAAGTGAAATTGTCTTCAGCAAGAAGATGAAATTCTCTGATAGTAATCTGTCTGTCGCGCTCGGAGCTAGAATTAATAACGAACCGATGATTATGGATCTTGCGAAGATGCCGCATGGTTTAATTGCCGGTGCTACAGGCTCTGGTAAATCTGTGTGTATCAACTCAATTCTTATTTCACTGCTATATCGTAATAATCCTAATGAATTGAAATTATTACTGATTGATCCTAAAATGGTCGAGCTTGCGCCATATAATGATTTGCCGCACTTAATTGCACCTGTTATTACTGATGTTAAAGCAGCTACAGAGAGCTTAAAATGGGTTGTCGGTGAGATGGAACGCAGATATCAGATGTTTGCAGATGTCCATGTACGTAACATTACTGCTTATAACCAGAAAGTAGTCTATCAGGAGAGAATTCCGAAGATCGTTGTCGTGATTGATGAATTAGCAGACTTAATGATGATGGCGCCACAAGATGTGGAGCATTCCATTGCACGAATTGCTCAAAAAGCACGTGCAGCAGGTATTCATCTGATACTTGCTACACAACGTCCTTCAGTCAACGTAATCACAGGATTAATCAAAGCGAATGTGCCGACACGCATCGCATTTATGGTATCTTCTTCTGTTGACTCCAGAACAATACTTGATTCTGGTGGCGCTGAGAAATTGTTAGGAAACGGTGATATGCTGTATCTTGGGAATGGGATGAATAAGCCGATTCGAATACAGGGAAGCTATATTTCCGATAGTGAGATTGATGAAGTTGTAGGCTATATTAAGTCTCAAGGGAAACCAAACTATCTCTTCCATGAGAAGACTTTGCTGAAGAAGTTATCAGAGCAGCCGAAAGATGAACTGTTCAATGATATTTGCAACTTTATGGTCGAAGAAGGGCATATTTCGACTTCTCAAATACAAAGACGCTTCCAGATAGGCTATAATAGAGCAGCGCGAATTATCGATCAACTGGAAGAAATGGGTTATGTCAGTGGTCAGAATGGCTCTAAACCAAGAGATGTGCTGATAACAGAAAAACAAGAAGAATATTAGGAGATGAATTTATGACTTTATATCATTTTGTTGGTATTAAAGGTTCAGGAATGAGTGCGTTAGCTCAAATACTATTTGATATGGGTGAAACGGTACAAGGATCAGATATCGAGAAAGAATTTTTTACAGAGAAATCTTTAAGAGAAAAAGGAATAACAATACTGCCATTTAATCAGGAGAATATTAAAGAAGGTATGACAATCATTGCCGGTAACGCATTTAATGATGACCATGAAGAAATTGTGCGTGCACATGAACTTGGACTTACTGTAACTCGTTATCATGACTTTCTAGGCAACTTCATGGGTCAATATACATCTGTGGCAGTTACTGGTTCTCACGGTAAGACGTCGACAACTGGACTGTTATCTCATGTGATGAATGGTGACAAGAAGACTTCTTACCTTATTGGTGATGGTACAGGGATGGGGATGCCTGGTAGTGAGTATTTTGCATTTGAAGCCTGCGAATATCGCAGACATTTCTTAAGCTATTCACCGGATTATGCGATTATTACAAATATCGACTTTGATCATCCCGACTACTTTGCATCGATGAGCGATGTGTTCAATGCATTCCAGGAGATGACGAAGAAGGTTAAGAAAGCAATTGTAGCTTGTGGTGACGATGAGAATTTAAGAGATATCGTAGCAGATATCCCGATTTATTACTATGGCTTTAAAGAAGATAATAAAGTCGTTGCAAAGAATATGAAGACGACCCCACAAGGGACACAGTTTGAAGTGTATATTGACGGAGAATTGTTTGATACGTTTGTTACTCCAATGTATGGAGATCATCAAGTACTGAATGCACTTGCTGTCATAACAATCTGTCACCTAGAAGGACTGGATAACGCAGCTGTAAAACATGCTTTAAGCACATTTGGTGGCGTTAAACGTCGTTTTAGTGAAAAGGTACAGGACGAACAGATTCTTATCGATGATTATGCACATCATCCAACTGAGATTAAAGCGACGCTACAATCTGCACATCTGAAATATCCTGAGCGTAAAGTCATCGCAGTATTTCAGCCGCATACATTTTCACGTACAAGTGCATTTCTTGAAGATTTCGCAAATAGTTTAAAGCTTGCAGATAAAGTATATCTCTGTGATATCTTCGGTTCAGCACGTGAAGATAGTGGGGAGCTGACAATCGGTGACTTGCAAATATTGATTCCAGGTGCTGAACTGATAAACGAATCCAACGTCAATCTGCTGAAACAATATAAAGATGCAGTGGTTATCTTTATGGGTGCAGGAGATATACAGAAAATTCAAGTCGCATATGAAAATTTAAAATAGTATGATATGATGTTTATTAATAAGGTATAAGGGTAATTTAGAGTATAACAAGTTAATAATTTTAGGAGGCGTTTTTATGGAATGGATTTTACCGATTGCAGGTCTAATCGCTGCGATTGCATTTTTAATTCTATGTGTATTCATCGGAATCACTTTATTATCAGTGAAGAAGAATTTAGATCATGTAGCTAAAACTTTAGATGGTGTTGAAGGACAAATTCAAGGAATCACTCGTGAATCAACAGATTTACTTCACAAAACTAATCGTTTAGCAGAAGATGTTCAGGATAAATCTCAACGTTTAAATTCAGTTGTAGATGCAGTGAAAGGTATTGGTGATTCAGTACAGAACTTAAACAGTTCAGTTAATAATGTTACATCATCAATTACGCATAACATCTCGCAGAACGAAGATAAGATTTCTCAAGTTGTTCAGTGGTCAAACGTTGCAATGGAAGTTGCTGATAAATGGCAGATGAGAAAGCAACGTCGTGGTACTGTAAATTTTAATGATGATATTTATCGTACACCACAAAATAACTTTAATGAAACACATACAACAGGTGATCATTTAGATCAGGATAAAATTAATGCAGGTTTAAAGTAAACCGCTAAGGGAATGTACATTATGTACATTCTTTTTTTAGGAGGGAATAAGATGGAAACTTATAATAGAGATTTACATACACATACAGTTAAAGAATACGAAGTGAAAAAGGATACAACAGCACGTGACTTTTCATTAGGACTTGTCGCAGGACTTGCAGTGGGGTCATTTATCGGTTTACTCGTTGCTCCAAAATCAGGTAAAGTACTGCAAGAAGAACTTGGAGAAAAGGTAGAAGTATTAAAATCAAAATCTATACAATCATATACTGATCAAATTAAAAATGCTGAAAGCTTTAAAGAGAAAGCTGTTACATTTAACGCAGATCTTTCTAAGGAGAATCAAAGCGATCTAGAGCTTCAGAAGAGAGCGATTAAAGCTGAGGTGAACGATGATACTTTGAAGCAGCCAGATGCAGTTGTGGATAAAGCATTAACGCCAAACAAGGACGAAGCATTGTTAGAAAACAAAAAAACTAAGCATATTGCTGACAATCTATCCCCTAAAAACAAATAATCACAAAATATCTTTGTAATATGATAAAATAGTAGGCCTAAAGTCTACTATTTTTTTAATTTTAAAATAAAAGAGGTCAAACGATGAACGATTTAAATGCATTACGCGAAAACATTGAAACATTAAACATTGAAATATTAAAGCTGTTAAGCGAACGTGGTGAAATTGCAAAGCAGATCGGACAAGAAAAACGTAAGCAAGGCACTGCAATCTATGATCCCGAACGCGAAAAACAAATGATTAATAAATTGCTGGATTTAAATGATGGTCCATTTGATGACAATGTTATCAAGCAGTTATTTAAGGAAATATTTAAAGCTTCAACAGAATTACAGAAGTCTGAAAGTGAGAAGCATCTTTTAGTCTCACGTAAGTTAAAACAAGAAGATACTATTGTTACATTCGATAACGGGGGCATCATCGGTGCAGGTACAAAGTCATATGTATTTGGACCATGTTCGGTAGAATCTGCAGAACAAGTTGAAGCAGTCGCTAAAAATCTCCATGACAAAGGTGAAAAATTTATTCGTGGTGGCGCATTTAAGCCAAGAACTTCTCCGTATGATTTCCAAGGACTAGGAGAAGAAGGATTACAAATTCTTCACGATGCGGGTAAGAAATATAACCTCAACGTTGTCAGTGAAATTGTCAATCCAGCGCATTTTGAACTTGCAGACCAGTATGTTGATGTATTCCAGATCGGTGCGCGAAATATGCAGAACTTTGAACTCCTTAAAGAAGCAGGACGTACAAATAAACCCGTACTTCTTAAGCGTGGACTGAGCGCAACGATAGAAGAGTTTGTCTATGCAGCCGAATACATCTATGCACAAGGCAATTCAAAGATTATTTTATGTGAGCGTGGTATTCGCACGTATGAAAAAGCAACAAGAAATACATTAGATATTTCTGCCGTACCAATATTAAAGCAAGGTACACACCTTCCTGTATTGGTAGATGTTACACATTCAACGGGACGTAAGGATATTATGCTGCCGGTAGCTCGTGCTGCACTCGCAGTTGGTGCAGATGGGGTGATGGCTGAAGTACATCCAAATCCAGCCGTTGCATTAAGTGATGCCGGTCAGCAGATGGATTTTGAAGAGTTCGAAAATTTCTATAAAGCGTTAAATGAATTTAAAAGTAAATTTTAACAATAAAAAATTTGCTTAAAATAATCATTTAGAATGAAAAGTCTTTGAAAACGTGTTAGAATAATAAATAAAACGTTTTCAGGAGGAAAAAATGACCGTAACAATATATGACGTAGCACGCGAAGCGAAAGTATCTATGGCCACTGTATCTCGTGTCGTAAATGGCAATCCAAATGTGAAGCCTGCGACAAGAGATCGCGTAAATGAAGTGATTGAACGTCTGAACTATCGTCCAAATGCAGTCGCACGTGGGCTAGCAAGCAAGAAGACTACAACAGTTGGGGTAATCATCCCGGATATTTCTAATATGTATTATTCAGAACTTGCACGTGGATTAGAAGATATCGCTAAGATGTATAAATATCAGACAATCATTTCAAATTCTGATAATGATGCATTAAAAGAACAAGAAATCTTTAATAACTTACTGTCAAAGCAAGTTGATGGCATCATATTCTTAGGGGGGACACTCTCTGAGAAGACAGCAGAGATGATACGTAAATCGAGTGTACCTGTGGTATTATCAGGGACACTCGATCAAGATGAAAGCTTACCTTCAGTGAATATCGATTATGTGGATGCGAGTAGAAAAATTACCCATAAATTCATAGAAGCAGGTGTGAAACGATTTGCATTTGTTGGTGGAGGATATTCTGAAAAAGCACAGATCGATGTATTAAGTGGAATGAAATCATTGCTCGGCGAACATGCGATTGAATTACCGGAATCAGCTCAATATATAGGGGCTGAACAATATTTAGATGGTGAGAAGGCATATAGAGTGATTAAAGAGACGAATCCTGAAGTTATACTATGCATTAGTGATGAGCAGGCGATTGGTATCGTACATGCAGCACAGGATGACGGAAGAGTTATACCTGATGATTTACAGGTCATCAGTTTTAACAATACTCGATTAGTGAAAATGGTACGCCCGAAGCTTTCAAGTGTAATGCAGCCATTATATGATATTGGTGCTGTGGGGATGCGTCTTTTGACTAAATATATGAACGATGAGCCGATTGAAGATCAGAAAGTCGTTCTACCTTATAGAATAGAATATCGTGGAACGACGAAATAGAAATTAAGGACCTTGCGTATGCGAGGTCCTTAATTTATGGGTTGGTAAAGTGGCTCGTAAAATAAAAACACGAGCACCTAGTAATGCTGTACGATACGTGCCATCATCATTTTATTTTTTTCTTCGATATCGCGTCTTCTAGGTATGACTCGATACCCTTGTAGATCTTCATTCCATGTTTTTGGCATCTTTACTTGTGTTTTACTTTGCCACATCGTAATCCAGTCATCTGGTATTGCACCTTCTAAATAACTGCGTCCGAGCATCGCATTATATACTTGTGCCCAGGCGAGTGGTGCGACTTGAAAGATATTATAACCGCCACCTCCGACAGCAATCCACTTTCCATTTGTATATTCATTTGCTAATCGAAGGACGATTTGTGGGATGTGCTGATATGTCCTGTGTGTACAAGAGAGGTGTGTCAATGGATCAAGATAATGTGCATCCGCACCATTTTGACTTAATATAATATCCGGTTTAAAGAATTCACATGCTGCGCGTAAACTTTCTTCAAAACATTCTAGAAATGAATCATCTTCAGTATAGGCATCAACAGGTATATTCATACTGTATAAATAACCATCACCTTCACCTTTTTCAGTAATGGCACCAGTTCCTGGGAACAAGTACCGACCTGTCTCATGAATAGAGTAGGTCATCACCTGATTATCGCTGTAGAAAGCAAACTGTACGCCATCACCATGATGTGCGTCGGTATCGATATAGAGCACACGTTGTTTATATTTACGTTTCATATATTCTATAGCGACTGCAGAATCATTATAGATACAAAATCCTGAAGCACGTCCAGTGAAGCCGTGATGGAGCCCACCACCAAAGTTACATGCGGTATGATCGATACCAGTCATAACAATATCGCATGCAGTAAGCGTTGCGCCTACTAACAACGCGCTCATTTCATGCATATCTTTAAAGTTCGGTGTATCATTTGAGTTAAGTCCAAATTTATCACAATCACCGGCACTCAGTTCTCCGCGTCCTGCCTTTTTTACAGCTTCAATGTATTCTGGCTGATGAATGAGCATCAGTTCTTCATCTGTTGCAGTACGGGGCTCAACGATATCTTCTGCGCGCAGCAGTGATAAGCTTTCAAGCAGTGATTTCGTAAGTAACAGGCGCATCTGATTAAACGGGTGATCATCACGAAAGCGGTATTTCAGCAAGTTCTTTGAGTAGACGAATTTTGTCATAGGCCGCTTTCGAAAGGATCAAGTACTGTGAATCCTTTCTTCTCCAGATCAAATATCGCAATATTTGGATTCATTGCAAGCATGCGTAACGTCACAATTTTCTTACCGACCTGTGCTGTATCCCGGAATACGAGAATACTCTCGATACTGATCTTATGTCTATGAAATACTTCCGTGACTTCGTGCATAATACCCGGTTCATCAGGAATGCTAATCTGTATTGTTGTACCTGGACGTGTTACACCGGTAAGCTCAATAAATGTATTGAGCATATCTTTACTGGTTACAATGCCCACAACTTTCTCGTTTTGTACAACTGGAATGCTGGCGATAGATGCATCATAAAAATCAACTGCAATATCTGCCACAAAATCAAGAGGGTGGCATGTAATCACATTTTTTTTCATAATCTGTGAAATCGGGACATTATAATCAATTGCTTCATCATGTTTTAATAGTGACGGCAATACTTCTTTTATTTCACGATCTGAAATAATACCTTGCAAATGCTGTTCATCGTCTACAACCGGTAAATGGCGAATGTTCTTATCATTCATCAATGCGATGGCCTGAGCGATAGAACCTTCTGTATTGAATGTAATACATGGTGATGTCATAATGCGTTCTACTAACATAATTACCCTCCTATAAGAAAAAGCGATTCTGGAATCTAATATTATCGAATGTCTGTATCTGATCATTTGTAATGCGTTTGCCTATTCTTGCCATCAAGCAGTTGGCCGGATGACTTGTAATTTCAGGATCATCTGTAGAGAATACTTCCATGCCACCAGCAGCCATCATCTTCTGCATAATTTTTTTATATTCGAATACATCCAGGCCACTGTTCTTTAAATCCCAATGCCAATAATATTCGGTCGTAATAATGATATAATCTTCCATCGCATCATCTTGCATTGACAGTTCAAGCATGGCCTTACCAAGGCCCATTGCACGATACTGTTCACTAATTTCTATCGCGCCAAGCTCTAATAGATAAGGTAAGTTTCCATCACTCCATCGTTCTAATGGATCTGGATATAGATAAGTTGTATATCCGATAATATTGTCACCATCTCGGCATATAATGATACGTCCTTCCTCGAGGTCTGCAATTTCCTGAATTGCTACAAATTGTTCTTTCGGAATTCTGAATGCAACGAGACCCTCATCAAATGTATATTTCTTTAAGGTATCACTGTCTATTGGGCCTTCGACGATAATTGATTTTCCGTTAGCTTCAACTGTGCGTTTATAGTAAGTTTTAGTATGCTCCATAGTCACTCCTTGAGAAATAATTTTATATTTTGAAAAATCAGTCAACTTTATTATATAATATAAGAGTAATAATGAAAACGATTACATAGGGGGATTTTAAAATGAAGACAGAAATTTTTGAAGCAGTTCAAGGTGATCACAATCTATCTAACTACGAGGAAGTGTATAACAACTTTGACTGGAAGGAAGTTGAGAAGAACTTCTCATGGCATAATACAGGAAAAGTTAATATGGCTTATGAATGCATTGATAAACATGTCGATAATGGTAAAGGGGATAAAGTAGCGTTACACTACAAAGATGCAAATCGCGAGGAATCATATACTTTTGAAGAGATGCAGCGCAATTCAAATAAGGCTGCGAATGTGCTCGTTCAGGAAGCGGGTGTTAAAAAAGGAGACCGTGTATTTATCTTTATGCCACGCTCTCCCGAACTTTACTTTGCCTTTTTAGGCGTTCTTAAGATTGGTGCTATCGTAGGGCCATTATTTGAAGCATTCATGGAGAAAGCAGTACGTGACCGTTTAGAGAATAGTGAAGCGAGTGTCATCATTACAACGAAAAGTCTACTCGGGCGTATACCAAAAGACGAATTACCACACTTAAAACATATTGTTGTAGTAGATAAAGATGTAGAGGAAGGATATATCGATTTCAATGCTAAGTTTGAGTCTGCATCAGATGAATTTGAAATTGAATGGCTGACACTGGATGATGGTTTAATTCTTCATTATACTTCTGGTTCAACTGGACAGCCAAAAGGAGTGCTTCATGTACAGAATGCAATGATCCAGCACTATATTTCTGGATACTACGTATTAGACTTAAAAGAAGATGACATCTACTGGTGTACAGCAGATCCAGGATGGGTTACAGGGACGAGCTACGGTATATTTGCACCATGGTTGAACGGTGTGACAAATGTAATCGCAGGTGGAAGGTTCTCTCCAGAAGGATGGTATAAGACGATACAGCAATTTAAAGTGACAGTGTGGTATTCTGCACCGACAGCATTCCGTATGTTAATGGGTGCAGGGGATGAAGTGATTAACAAATTTGACCTTTCGAGCTTACGTCATATACTGTCTGTCGGTGAACCTTTGAATCCTGAAGTAATTAAATGGGGGCACAATGTATTTAAACTGCGTATTCATGATACGTGGTGGATGACAGAAACAGGAGGTCATATGATTGTGAACTATCCTGCGATGGATATTAAATCTGGTTCGATGGGTAAACCATTACCTGGCGTTATTGCAGCAATCGTTGATAATGAAGGAAACGAGCTTCCGCCAAACCGTATGGGAAACTTAGCGATGAAATCAGGATGGCCATCGATGATGAAAGAAATTTGGAATAATGAAGCGAAGTATAAATCATATTTCTTACCAGGAGACTGGTATATTTCAGGTGATTCTGCATATATGGATGAAGATGGCTACTTCTGGTTCCAGGGACGTGTAGATGATGTTATTATGACGGCGGGAGAACGTGTAGGCCCATTTGAAGTAGAATCTAAGCTTGTAGAACATCCAGCGGTACAAGAGGCGGGTGTTATCGGAAAGCCGGATCCGGTTCGCGGAGAAATCATTAAGGCATTTATTGCACTTCGTGAAGGGTATGAAGCAACAGATGAACTGAAAGAAGAAATTCGCGTGTTTGTAAAAGAAGGACTTGCAGCACATGCCGCACCTAGAGAAATCGAGTTTAAAGATAAGCTGCCGAAGACACGTTCAGGTAAGATTATGAGACGTGTACTTAAGGCATGGGAACTAGATTTGCCGACGGGTGATTTAAGTACGATGGAAGATTAATATTTGAAGGTCAGAACGATGATGTTCTGACCTTTTTTAGTGTGGTAACACAGACACAGAACGCGTGCGGTATTTTATTATAATTTTAAGAATTAATAATAGAAAACATTCGACAATGTGAAAGCGTTATCTTATTATTAGGATGTAAAGACACTTTAAATGATTAGGAGAATGTTAAAATGACGAAATATTTATCAGATTTAGAAATTGCTAATCAGGCAACGATTAAACCGATTGCTGAAATCGCTGAAGCTGCAGGTATTCCTGATGATGCGGTTGAGCAATACGGGCATTATAAAGCAAAGATTGACACTTCTAAAGTGACTACAGATAAGCAAGGTAAAGTAGTACTTGTGACTGCGATGAGTCCAACACCGGCTGGTGAAGGTAAATCAACAGTCACTGTAGGTATTTCAGATGCATTTAAAGCGTTAGGTAAGAACGTTATGGTAGCTTTGCGTGAGCCGAGTTTAGGTCCGGTATTTGGTATGAAAGGTGGAGCGACTGGTGGGGGTCGTGCACAAGTCTTACCGATGGAAGAAATTAATCTGCACTTCAATGGAGATTTACACGCCATCACAACAGCAAATAATGCATTAGCAGCATTTATCGATAATCATATTTATCAAGGGAATAGATTAAATATTGATCCACGTCGCGTTGAGTGGAAGCGTGTCATCGATATGAATGACCGTGCATTACGTCAAGTGGTTGTTGGTCTTGGTGGTCCTTTCAAAGGAGTACCCCGTGAAGATGGTTTCGATATCACGGTAGCAAGTGAAATCATGGCTGTATTCTGTCTTTCAAACAATATTGAAGATCTAAAAGAAAACCTAGGAAAAATGACAATCGGTTATACTTATGACCGCAAACCAGTTACTGTTAAAGAATTAGGAGTAGAAGGTGCCTTAGCATTAATCCTTAAAGATGCATTAAAACCAAACTTAGTACAAACAATCGAAGGTACACCTGCGCTTATTCACGGTGGACCGTTCGCTAATATTGCTCACGGATGTAACTCAATCATCGCAACGAAGACTGCACGTAAATTAGCAGATATCGTTGTTACTGAATCAGGATTTGGTTCAGATTTAGGTGCTGAGAAGTTCATGGATATTAAAGCGCGTAAAGCAGGTATACAACCAGATGCAATCGTTGTAGTTGCTACTATCCGTGCGCTTAAGATGCATGGTGAAGTTGCAAAGAATGAGCTTGGAGCTGAAAATGTAGAAGCATTAAAATCCGGTATTCAGAACCTAGAGAAACATATCGAAAACTTAAATCAATTTGGTGTTGAACCAGTTATCGCTTTAAATAATTTCGTTACGGATACAGATGCTGAACGTGAATTTGTTATTAACTGGGCAAAAGAACATGGTGTGAAATTAGCATTAACTGAAGTATGGGAACATGGTGGTGAAGGTGGTAAAGATTTGGCGAACTTAGTATTAGAAGTGCTGGAACAACCACAAAACTTTAAACCATTATATGACCTATCGTTACCAGTTGAAGAGAAAATCCGTACAATCGTTCAAAAGATCTACGGTGCAGATGATGTAGTATTCACTGATAAAGCGAAGAAACAATTAAAAACAATCGCTGACAATGGCTGGAATGAATATCCAGTATGTATGGCGAAGACGCAATACTCATTCTCTGATGATCCTAAGAAACTAGGTCGTCCATCTGGATTTGAAATTACAATCCGTGAATTAATTCCTAAGACAGGTGCAGGATTCATCGTTGCATTAACAGGGGACATTATGACCATGCCTGGTCTTCCAAAAGAACCGGCAGCACTGCGTATGGATGTAGATAAAGAGGGTAATGCAGTAGGTTTATTCTAATAGAATATTACTCAAGTGATGATAAATAATAAGAAGAACCGATCAGTATAGAAAGCAATACGTTTCTATACCGACCGGTTCTTTTTTAGTTTCTCTTTTTCTTTTGCGTATTTTGTTTCGATTTCGTAAAGATCTTACTTTTTGTTGCAGGGTCTAGCTTAATACCAAGTCTATTCAATACATCAGGAGTATCTAGTGTTTTCTGAGTTAAATCAGTTTTGTCAGATACGAGACTTTCTTTTGTAGATTCACCAGATACACAGCCGGATGTGCTATTCGTAAATTGACAGATGCTTTGTTTTGTTACGCTCTTTGGCTGGTTAAATCGTTCACCGACACCCATCTGGGATTGATCGATTGATGAAATCTGATTGGCGATATCACGCCATAACTTGAGCTGGTAATGATTTTCTTCATCAAATGTAGTTGGAACATCATAGCCCATCCAGATACCCATTGTTACTTTAGGGTTATAAGCAACAAACAGACTGTCTTTTGCATCTTGAGTCGTACCTGTCTTGCCGGCCCAGTCCTGATTATATAGGAAGGTACCTTTCAATGAATAAGCACTACCAGTATCGAGTACGCCACGTAACATATCAGTCGTCATATAAGCGGTAGATGCACTATAAATACGCTCTGGTTTTGCTTCATGCTGATAGATGACTTTGCCATCTTTAGCTTTAATACGTTCGATCATATAGCTTTCTTGATAGTTTCCTCCATTGGCTAAAGTCGAGAAACCATCCACATTATTTTTAAGCGTGATATCTGTCGCACCGAGTGCTAATGATAAGTTTTCCTGTTCAGATCCTGGAATATTAAAGTCCATCTTGTTTAATAATTCCCATGGCTTCTTATCCTGAATACTAGAATATAGTCTTAAAGTACTTAAGTTTAAAGAATTCTCTAACGCATAACGTGTTGTCACATTCCCGTATTCCATACGAGCATAGTTTTCTGGTTCATAACCATTGTAATTAAACTTTTTATCGAGCAGCATCGTCTCTGGCGCCGTAATGCCATACTCCATTGCAGGAGCATAGGTTAATAATGGTTTGATTGTAGATCCTGGAGAACGTTTCGTTTTCATTGCGTGGTTATTTTGTGACTTATCGTGATCTCGGCCACCAATAAACGCGATAATTTTACCTGTCTTATTTTCTTTTAAAAGGACACCGACTTCTTGGCTCAATGTCTTTGTTTTTCCGCCTGCCTCTACTTGTCGGTCATAAGAATAATAGTTAGGATTATCTTTAACTGCATTCATTGCATCGAAAATGGGTTTATTAATTGTAGTTTCTACGATATACCCATCGTTACGTACAGCACGTTCTGCGATACCCTTATACTTTTCTTGAAGAACGGGTGTTTCATCAAGTTCTGTCTTTGAAACATTATCCTTTGAAGCAAAGTGGTATTTCAGAATATCTATAGCTTCATCTTCAACTTCTTGGGTCAGGAAAGGATATTTTTCGTTTGGCGTCTCTACATCTTTCGTAAATGACTTAACGATGTTAAATGATTTTGCTTTATCATATTCTGTTTTACTGATCTTATTTTCCTGATACATACGTGACAGAACATATTGCTGTCTTGTCAGCCCATATGCAAGATCATCTTTAGACTTGACTGAACCGTCCTGCAAAAAGGGTGTATATGTATAAGGATTTTGTGGAAGGCCTGCGATATATGCAGCTTGAGCGATGTTAAGCTCGTTTGCTTTAACACCGAAAATCCCTTGAGCAGCCGCTTCGATTCCAGCGATGTTCTGACCATTCGTGTTGCGACCAAAACTGACGACATTTAAATAAGCTTCAATAATTTCATCTTTCGTCAGTGCTTTTTCTACTTTAAAAGAAAGCATCATTTCTTTGGCTTTTCTTTGGAAGGAAGTTTCATTTGTTAACAGCTGATTCTTGATAAGCTGCTGTGTTAAAGTACTGCCGCCACTCGTCGCGCCAGTGTTAAGAAATTCTTGAGCAGTTGCTCGTATAAAAGCTTTCGGTACGATACCTCTATGGCGATAGAAACTTTCATCTTCAGTAGCGATCAATGCATCTTTCACATGAGGGCTCATATCTTTAAGCTTAATAACTTGTCGCTGTGTATCAGCGTTTAAATTACCAAGTGATTCTCCCGAACCGAAATATACAGTTGTACTTTGTGTCATCTCATAAAGTGATTTCTTCAGTTCACTGTTAGACTTTACCGGCTCATCTTTTACTAGTGCCAGGAAATAGCCGCTACCGATCCCAAGCATGAGCGTAGCGAATAAAATGCCTGCTGTGATTAGAAAGAGCAGTGTTTTTGAAACAGTTTCATAAAGGCCATTAAAGATAACGTAGGGGGTAAATTTAATGTTTTTGAATCCTTCCTTATAGCCTATAAGCTGACGCTTAAATTTATCTTTGTATGAAGTTTTGTTTGCCATATTTTTTCCTCCTGAATATTTTTTTAGTATATCATAATTTCAGGTTCTTGACTTCACTCATCCAATTTTATACACTAGTATCATAATTGATTTGAAACTAAATATAAAGACTTTTCGGGACAAGTAATGATTGAACTTGAATTTAGAGACTTAGTGGGTGGTGAAAACTAAGCATGTTCTTTGATGAATACACCTGATATGTGGAGTCTACGTCATAATGAGCGTTTTCATTAATAAAGTGATGAGTAATCATAAGTTTGGTGGTACCGTGCATTCAAGCACCCTTACATTTGTAGGGGGGCTTTTTTATTTTAATTAAGAGGAGGAAATTAATATGACAAGTGCATTATTAGAAGATTTAAGATGGAGAGGTTTAATCTATCAGGAGACGAATCCTGAAGAAATGGAAGCTTTGCTGAATAAGGAATCGGTAAGCGTATACTGTGGAACGGACCCGACTGCAGATAGCCTGCATATCGGCCATCTCCTTCCTTTCATGACTTTAAAACGATTCCAGGCACATGGACATCGCCCTGTCGTTCTCATTGGGGGCGCTACAGGAATGATTGGCGATCCATCTGGGAGAACAGATGAGCGTACACTGCAGACATTAGCGCAAGTTCAGCATAATGTCGACGGTATCAGCAAACAGATGGAGCAGTTATTTGATTTCGGTACTGAAAATGGTGCAATTCGTGTAGACAATAAAGACTGGCTTGGTGAAATTGATCTGTTGACGTTCTTAAGAGATTACGGAAAGCATGTCGGTGTAAACTATTTATTAAATAAAGACAGTATCGCATCTCGTCTTGAAACAGGGATTTCTTTCACAGAGTTTACTTATACAATTCTGCAGGCCATTGACTTTGGACATTTAAATAAAACATTGAACGTTAAGCTCCAGATCGGTGGCAGTGACCAGTGGGGTAATATCACAAGTGGGATGGAACTCATGCGACGTATGTATGGCGAAGTTGAAGCTTATGGTATGACAGTTCCTTTAGTTGTAAAATCTGACGGCAAGAAGTTTGGTAAATCGGAAGGAGGGGCCATTTGGTTAGATCGCACGAAGACGACACCTTATGAGTTCTACCAGTTCTGGATCAATACACCAGATAGCGATGTTATCAAGTTTTTAAAATACTTTACCTTCTTAAGTAAAGAAGAGATAGATGCTTTAGAAGCATCCGTTGAAAACGAACCGCACTTGCGTCTTGCACAAAAACGATTAGCCGAAGAGGTAACGAAATATGTCCATGATGAATCTGCATTAGAAGAAGCAGTTAATATTACAAACGCTTTATTCAAAGGGGATTTAAAGGCTTTAACAGCGGATCAGTTACGCACAAGCTTTAAAGATGTGCCACAGGCAAAAGTTACAACAACAAATCTCGTTGAATTATTAATAGAAGCGGGCATCTCTCCAAGTAAACGTCAGGCAAGAGAAGATATTACAAACGGTGCGATATCGATTAACGGAGAGAAGGTTCAGGATGTTGCGTATGAAATCGTAGCGACTGACAAGATTGAGGGTGAGTTTACGATTATTAGACGTGGCAAAAAGAAATACTTTATGATTATTCACTAATACACTGACTATGTTTACAGTCCATGTATTTAGGGTAAAATTAAGTAATTTAAGGTAAAGGAGAAATGCAATGAAAAAGTTATTAGTACCGGTGATCGGTCTCATCGTATTATTATTAGTAATCGGTAGTATGTTGATCGGTCCCTATAATAAACTTGTTGATTTAGATACAGAAGTTGAAAAATCTCAAGCGAAGATTGATACGCAGTTACAACGTCGTCTTGATTTAATTCCTAATTTAGTTGAAACAGTTAAAGGTTACGCAAAACATGAGGAAAAAGTATTCAAAGATGTCTCTGATGCACGTGCGAAATTAGCAGGTGCAAATACAATGGAAGAAAAAGCAGAAGCGAACGCACAAGTAAGCTCAGCTTTAAGTCGACTAATCGCAATTCAGGAGAACTATCCAGAACTTAAAGCAGATACACAGTTCACAGGGCTTCGTGATGAACTTGCAGGTACAGAAAATCGTATCGCAGTAGCACGTAATGACTATAATGATATTGTTACGGAATATAACAAAGTCGTTAAACGTTTCCCAGGTAGTGTCGTTGCCGGATTATTTGGATTTGAAAAGAAAGAGTTCTTTAAAGCTGATAGTGCTGCAAAAGATGCACCAAATGTAGATTTTAATTCTGATAAGGATTCTGAGTAATGAAGAGATTCACGATATTTTTCGCGAGTCTTATAATCTTTCTTACAGCACTTCCGGTTAGTGCAGCTGAACCATTACCGAAACTTGAGCAGCCGAGGTTCGTGCAGGATCATATCGGTATTTTTAAGCAGCAGGAAAAAGATGCATTAAACCAAAAAGGTGAGACGCTTCACAGTGGTACGACTGCTGAAATCTTGCTGATGACAATGCCAAGTATCGGACAGGAAGTTAAAGAAGATTATGCACTACGCGCAGGTCGTGAATATGGGGTAGGAGATAAGGATAAAGATAATGGTATCGTTATTTTGCTGAATCTCGACAATAATAATGAAAATAACAATCGTGGTATAGAAGTGATGGTAGGCCCCGGCCTACAAGGTGTGCTGAACGACGCTAAAGTAGGACGTATGATTGATACATATGCGATGCCTGATATTCAAAAAGCGATGCAGGCAGACCCAGATGCTAGCAATGAAACGTCTCGACGCTATTATGCGCAGGCGATGACTAAACTTTATAATGCAATATTTGATGAAATCAGTAAGAGCTACGGCTTTGATGGTGAAAAGTATACACGTGATACACCCATTGCTACACAAGACGATAGTGTTGGTGATATCAGTGTGTTTGAAATTATCATCGCAATATTCTTCTTATACTTGATTCTCTCTATGTTCTTCGGTGGTGGAGGACGTGGCGGTGGTGGCGGTGGACGTCGATCCACTGGCCCTGTCATCTTCTTTCCGACTGGTGGAGGTTTCTCATCTGGAGGCTTCTCTGGTGGAGGTTTCTCAGGCGGAGGATTTGGCGGTGGCGGTTTTGACGGCGGTGGCGCTGGTCGAAACTTCTAAATAAAAAATTCGGAAATGTTATGAACCCTAAAAAATTCAACTTTAGGGATACACTACATTTCCGGATTTTTTTATTTGCTATTTGTACTTCTTAAAGTCATCGTAACTTCTGTTTTCTTATCTTCTCTATAAACAGTAAATTTCACTTTGTCGCCTGCTTTATGATGTGTATAAATATAATTTCTAACGTCGCTATCACTTTCAACCTTATGTCCATCGATAGCAGTGATGACATCGCCTTTATTGAACTTTGTACGAGAAACGCTGTCAGTTTGTGCTACAACAACACCTTCAGTTTGTGTTATTTTAAGTTCTTTCAGATACTCAGCTGGAACATCATTGATTCCTACCAGTCCAAGCCCCATATATGGACGTTCAACTTTACCGTTCTTAACAAGCTGTTCAATAATCGTCTTAGTGTCATTTGATGGAATAGCAAATCCAATCCCTTCCACTTGATTGGCAGATATCTTCATGCTGTTGATACCGATCAGCTGACCACTTGTATTAATTAAAGCACCACCAGAATTCCCGGGATTAATTGCTGCATCCGTCTGAATAACTTTGACGCTAGCGTTACCGGCAGAAGTTTCTACTTTCATTGTACGTTCCTTTGAGCTCACGATACCTTCTGTTACTGTACCAGCAAGTTCAAGACCTAATGGATTACCAATCGCATAGACAGGTTCGCCAATTCGAATCTTAGAAGAGTCGGCAAAGGCCACGGGTTTAATATTTAGCTGACCTGTTACTTTGAGTACAGCGATATCGGTCAAAGCGTCTGTACCCATTAGTTCAGCATCTATCGTTTTCCCGTTTGATAATTTAACCTTCAATTCTTTAGCGCCTTCAACAACGTGGTTGTTTGTAACAATATATGTATTGTTCCCATCAACTTGATATATTACACCTGAACCTGTTCCTGCAGGTGTAATATCGGTAGATCGATTGCCTGATAGGATATCATAGATACTGCTAGGTGCCTGCTGCATATTGATAACGCCGACAATTGCAGGAGAAACTTGTTCCAGCATTTGAGAGAGATTTGAAGTTGATTTGGAAGTTGTTGTATTATCAACTGTGACTGGAGAAATTGTTTCTGTTTCATCGTGTGAGAAATACTCTGGTAATTCAGTCACACCAAGCGTGAGTACAGATCCAACGACACCAGCAAGCACCATCTTTAAGAAGCCGGCTTTTTGTTTCTTTGGGTGTTGTGTTTGTAGATGAGAGTTTTCATTGTAATATTCATGATTTTGTTCCATAGCTACCTCCATTTGCTGCGATACAAAAAGTATAATCCCATTAAAATCAGAGTTCAAGCAAATGCACTCTTCAAAATATATTAGGTTATGATAAAATATAAATATTCTATGTAAAAGGAGTGCCATATGTATCAATTCATTTCTCGTATCATCTTCTTCTTTGTTAAAATATTAAACAAGTTAAAGGTTTCAGACAAACATCATCTTCCTGAAGATGAAGCATTTATCGTGACATGTAACCATGAGAGTATGGTGGAGATTATAATGCTCGCGATGAGTCTATATCCGTTAGAAGTTCATTATATGGCGAAGCAGGAACTATTTAAGACACCGCTATTAAATCGATTTTTTAGATCAGTTAATGCATTTCCTGTGAATAGAGAAAACCCAGGACCATCTACGTTAAAGATACCTGTTAAGCTGATAAAAGAAGGTAAGGTTGTTGGTATCTTCCCGAGTGGACAACGCAATAATGCAGCACCGATGAAAAAAGGAGCGGCGACGATTGCTGTACTATCAAAAAGTAAGATTGTTCCTGCGGCTTATACAGGACCACTTAAATTTCGTGATGTTATATTTAAGAGAAGAAAGTGCTGGATTAAGTTTGGAGCACCCATTGATAGCACTACATATTTATCCCAGTACAATAAAACTGAAGCAATAGAAAAGATTACTCAGCAACTTGAAAACAGCACAAAATCGATTATAGCAACAATGAAATAACACAAAAGCGGAATGATCTATAGATCATTCCGCTTTTGTGTTACGACCTAAGCTTTATAATAATAAGTTTCAACATCATCTGGATAAATAAATTCTAGCTTAATCACCTGTTCGTCATCTGATCTATGCATTCGTTTATAGAATTCATTTCTCGCTTGATTGATATAACGAACCTTCTCACACTCGTTCTGGATTATTTTATATTCTGCATGTTCTTGAGATGTGTCAGGATAAGAAGTTTTAAGCAATATAACTCCCATGATTCACACCTTCTTCCTTTTTGTATCTATAATAAGAACATACCCGTTAAACAAAATAATCAAACAAAAAAAGAAACAAGCTATGCAGTTGTTTCTCCTGTTCTATGGTCGTTATTGAAAAGTTCATCTTCTAATTGTTTTAATGTAAGATATGTGGCTTCATCCAATGATGAAACAGCTGCTTCATCTTCAAAAAGGGATTCAATCGTTGCAATATCAATATCTGTTGCCGTAGAAATCTGATACGCAGTTAATTTACCTTTAAAAAGTTGTGGCAATATTTGCATAAAATCACCCTCATTGTTTATATTAATTCATTATATAATACTTTTGCATATAAATAAAGATGTTTTAGAGTATTCAAATATAATTGGCGTCGTTACTTTATTTATTTAAAGAGATAACATATTAAATTGGTAGCTTGATACCTAAGCATAACTTTCAGAAAATCTATTGTGCTCCTAATGTTTATTGGATATAATTCATTTGTTAGAATTATTAGAAAATTATAACAAAGGGGATGGTGTAATGAATTTAGTTTTAAATGGCCGAAATCTAACGATTGAATCAATTAAGGCTTTAATTGCTGGAAATCAGAATGTTGAAATTTGTGAAGAAGCGTTATCACGCGTTAAACAAAGCAGGAAAATTGTTGATGATATTATTGCCAATGAAGAGACGATCTATGGTATTACTACGGGGTTTGGATTGTTTAGCGATGTTCTTATTGATCAGGATAAATACGAGGATTTACAGCTAAATTTAATACGGTCACATGCATGTGGGGTAGGGGAACCGTTTAATGACGACGTAGCGCTCGTGATGATGATCTTAAGATTAAATACGATGTTAAAAGGGCATTCCGGAGTAAGCACTGAACTTGTCGAACAGCTTGTCTTTTTCATCAATCAACGTATTATCCCAGTTATACCAGCACAAGGTTCTTTAGGAGCTTCGGGAGACTTAGCCCCCTTATCACATTTAGCATTAGCATTAGTCGGTGAAGGAGAAGTAATCTATAAAGGGGTAAGACAAGAAAGTAGTAAAGTCTTACAATCATTGAATCGTGCACCGCATACATTACGAGCGAAAGAAGGTCTTGCACTGATTAATGGGACACAGGCGATGACGAGCCAAGGCGTGATTAGTTATATTGAAGCGGAACAATTAGCGTATGATGCTGAATGGATTGCTGCTCTCACGCACCAAGCATTGAATGGCATTGTCGATGCATATAATGAACACGTGCATATCGTTAGAAATTCAGAAGAACAGTTAGGTGTTGCAAATAGAATGCTAGACTGGCTGGAAGGCTCATCATTAACAACGCGTCAAGGCGAATTAAGAGTCCAGGATGCCTATTCGTTAAGGTGTATCCCTCAAATCCATGGTGCGAGTTTTCAAGTACTGAACTATGCTAAAGAAAAGCTGGAATGTGAAATGAATGCTGCGAATGATAATCCGCTCATCTTTGATAAAGGTGATGAAACGCTTGTTATTTCAGGAGGGAACTTCCACGGTCAGCCCGTTGCATTTGCACTAGATTTCTTGAAAATAGGTGTAAGTGAGCTCTCAAATGTATCAGAACGTCGTATAGAAAGGCTTGTTAATCCACAGTTAAATGGCGATCTTCCTGCATTTTTAAGTCCACAGCCAGGTCTGCAGAGTGGTGCGATGATTATGCAATATGCTGCTGCAAGTTTAGTTTCTGAAAATAAGACATTGGCGCATCCTGCAAGTGTAGATTCTATTCCTTCATCTGCCAATCAGGAGGATCATGTGTCAATGGGTACGATTGCTTCACGCCATGGGTATCAGATTGTAGAGAATGTCAGGAATGTACTTGCCATAGAATGTGTGATTGCACTGCAGGCAGTAGAATTAAAAGGTGTAGACAAGCTATCACCGAAAACGAAGAAGAAATACGAAGAATATCGAGAGTTTGTACCATCGATAACAGAAGATAGACAGTTCCATAAAGATATCAAAGTCGTGTCCGATTACTTGAAACAATCAGCATATAAAAAATAGTTCAAGAGTACCTTGAACTATTTTTTATATAATTAGACTTTATTTATTTAAATATGTTTCGTAATATTTACGGCCTTTTTCATAATCAAGACGATTTTCCCATCTTGCAATGACAAGTGTTGATAAAGAGTTGCCGACTACGTTAACAACTGTACGCATCATATCTAAGATACGGTCAATACCAATGATAAGTGCTAGGCCCTCAGGGTGAATATTCATTGCTGTTAAAGTCGTAATCAAAACGACGATTGATGTACCTGGTACAGCAGCCATACCTTTAGATGTCAGCATCAATGTTAATAATAATACAAGTTGCTCAGTCACCGATAAATGAACACCGTACATTTGAGCGATTGTAAGTGCTGCAATAGATTGATACAATGCTGAACCATCAAGGTTGAATGTATAACCTGTCGGTATAACAAAAGATACGATTTCTTTCGGTGCACCAAATTTCTCCATCTTGTCCATGATGGTAGGTAATACAGTCTCTGAACTTGACGTTGAGAATGCAAGCAGTAACTCGTCCTTTAATATGCGCAATAGGTGGAAGATATTGATCTTACACATTGCTGCAACAGCACCGAGCACGACAATAATGAAGAATACCATTGATCCTGCAACAACAAGTGCTAACTTCCCAAGTGGAATCAATGCACCTAACCCTAAATTGATGATTGTTACTGCCATAAATGCAAATACACCAATTGGTGCATATTTCATGATTTGATTCGTCATCCAGAAGATAACATCTAAGAAGCCGTCAAAGAAAGCGCGTACTGGATCACCTTTTTTACCAATTGCAGCTAACCCAAGACCGAAGAATACCGAGAAGAAGATAACCGGTAATAATTGACCTTGTGCCATAGAATCAATAATATTCGTCGGAATAATATTAACGATTGTATCAATCATATGATTACCATATGTGGACTCTGCAGCAGCTTCTGCATTTGTCGTATACTTTGTTACATCACCTTTAGGTAATAGATCTTTGTTGATACCGGCACCTGGTTTAAAGACATTTGCAAATATAATTCCGAGACCAATGGCTAATGTCGTAATAATTTCAAAGTACAGTAACGTCTTCCAGCCGTAACGGCCAACAGTTTTCATATCGCCTGTACCAGCAATAGAAATTACGAGTGAACAGAATACAATCGGTACAACAATCATTTTAATAAGATGTAAGAAGACATCACCTAGTGGCTGAAAGTAGTTAACGTATTCTTTCTGACCATTAAGTAGGGCGCCGACGACAACGCCTAATATTAATGCAAGTAATATTTGCATCGGTAAACTTATAAACTTTTTCTTTTTTGTTTTTTTAATTTCTGTAACTGAACTCATATCATACCTCTTTTCTTTCGTACTCATGTATTTTATTTGTTATTGATAAGTCTGTCAATTTAATTATTTACAAATTGTCAGAAAAATTAAGTAGTCATTATGTTTTAATAATGATGTAATTGCGTGCTCTGTGAATTTTAAGGATATTCGCTGAAAGTAGAGTACATATACATTTGACAATGTTTTTGAAAAAACCTGTAAACGATATCATAAATTATATTATTTGTTTAATATAATTTATCTTAGATTAAATGCTATAAAAAACTATTCCGGCTACCGAAATAGTTTTATACGTAAATTATTATATTACTATATTATTATTTAAATAAATATTTTCAATTGAAACTTCAACATTACCTTTTAGAGCACGTGTAATCATACAAGTTTCTTCGGATTTATTAACATATCTTACTATTCTTTGCTCATCCATTTGTGCTGTGCTGATCAAATAGACATTGTAAGTAATGCTTTCATATGTTAATACTTGTTTTTCACTATTGATCGTCGCGCTAGCATGCACATAATCTATTTCAACCGGAATATTATTACGTTCAAACATAGAACTTAATGTTATTGTAAAGCATGTAACTGCAGATGATAAAAGCATCTCATCTGGATTGGTACCGATATCAGGTCCATTCATTTCTTTCGGTATTGATATTTCAGTCTTAAGATTTCTGTTTTCTATCGTACCCACACCGTGATAGCCGCCGTTAAATTTAGCAGTACAGTTAAATGTATGTTTCATTTTATATTCTCCTTATCTATCCATATAAAACAAAAAACGAACACTTCAGAAACAATGATTCTGAAGTGTTCGGAATAATAGAAAGACGAAAGTCTTTCAAAGCACTTATTAACGTGAGTAGTACTCAACGTCTGTATAATATCCTTATTTATCAAGGCTTAGTGCTTATTTAATCCGAATGTTCCACCAAAAGTTCCACCACTTTTAGTTTTTCATCAAAAACTTCTACAAGTTGAGTCTCCATTTCTTCAGTTACATGTGCATAATTACTAATCACCACTTCAGGAGTATTCCCTAATCTTTTCGCGATAGTCATGAATGACATATTTTCTCCAGCAAGAATAGTAGCATGTGTATGTCTGAACCCATGGGGAGTTATACTTATACCAGTTCTTTTTTTAACTCGCTTAAGAAGATATGTGATGGTTGTGTGCCCTATACGAGTACCTTTCTGATCACTGATGAATACATAATCATTATTATTAAGTGCTTTACCGTTATTAAATAATCTCTGTATGCACCATGATCTATACTTCTTTAAATCTGAAATAACTTGTTCTGATATAGGAATTCTTCTCATCTTCTTATTTTTGGTGGACGAAATCTTACTGTGTTTTCTAGATGCCTTAATTGTAATCATTCTGTTTTCAAAGTCTATATCATTCCAGGTTAAAGCGAGTAGTTCACCAACTCGACAACCTGTAAAAGATAAGAACAGAATTATGATATAATTTGATATAGGTTCATTAGCATGAACATCTTCTATAATTCTATTCAGATCATTGAGGGTAACATATTTGACTCGTTTATCCTCGATGATTGGTAGATTAGCATCTACAATCTTATTAGATGGTATTAATGCACGTTTAACGGCTGCATTTATACAAACATTCATATAAGTATGATATAAACCAATTGTTGACGGCTGCATGAAGCGGTCTTTAGATATATATGTCTTCTCAAGTTGCTTAATAAAAAGTATTTCATACTTCATTAAGTCTAAATCCTTAAGCTTGATGTGTCCAATTAATGGTTTAATATAATCTCTTCCAGCTGAAATCCTACTAGTTTTTGTATTGTCGCTCCATTGAGTATTAATTTCAATCCACTTATCATACCATTGTCCGACCGTTAAATTTGTGGGATTAATCTTTGATAGTTCATTATCATCAATATTTATTAACATCTCCAATGATTTTCTATAAGCTGTTTTTTCATCTTTAAATCCAGATTCACTTTTTTCTTTTCTCTTGCCTGATTCATCATAGTATCTAATCTTATACATATAAAACAAACCTTTTTTCGTCTTATATGAATAGACATTTTCATAACGTTTAGATTTGATATATTGATATTTACTCATTGTTATTCCTCCTGTGTTTGCGGGCACAGTAGAATATAGCAGTAATATCATTGCAATACCTTACTTATATCACCACCTTTCAAAGGAACATATGTTCTGATATAATTAAAAATAAAATGGCATAAAGCCGAGGAGGTAAAATGGATATTAAAATATTATTATCTGTTATAGCAGCAGGAATACCTGGTTTATTTTCATATTCTATATTAGATAAATTTAGTCTAGTAAATTATACAGACAAAAATAATTATGAAAAAACATTATTAGTAACATCTTTATCAGGATTCAATGTAGTAATGAGTTTTATCACGTTATTATATTTGAAAATAAATTTATCTTTAATATCTCCAGAGAATTTACTAAAGATATTAGTTATCTCATTTTTTATAACTATTATTTTAAGTATTATTGTATATCCATTGATATTTTGGCTTTTACGTTTTTTTACCAAAAAATTAGAAAATAGAATTAATATGCAATCAAACTTAAAAACATTCCCTAGATTATTAGAAAATGCACCAGAGGATACAAAAAATATTTATGTATATATCTATGATTTAAACGATAAATATATTTCATCTGGTGCAATAGGTATTTACAGTAAATTTGATTTAGAATTTAGTTTAATAGGTCAACCAGATAGAAAAGAATTACAAGAAGTTTTAAGTTTATATACAGAGTACGAATACAAATATAGACACAATTATATAAATTTAGAAAAAAACTTTAATATGTTTATTTTTTATCAGGTTTAGGACTAGGTGGGGTAGGTTCAATTTGTGGATTAAACCTACCTGTTTCACCACTTCTAAATTCTTTTTTGGGTTTATTTTCTGCCATAACTTCCTCCTTTGCACATAGCGCTTGCTATGTGTTCTTTTTATTTTTTTATACTATTAATCAAACTTTGCTAATTCTGCTTCCATCTCTTCTTCAGTCATTAAACCTGAATCAACCCATGATTGATAACGTTGTGCCATTTGTTCTTTTTTACCGACTCCGTTTTGAATAGCTACTGAGCTTTCATATGCTGCAATTGCTGGGCCTTCCATTACTGTACCTTGTGGTATTACGCCATTACGTACAGCGCTATTGTATGCTGCTACTTTATCAACTTCTGAAATTGAAGGGCTGTATATAATAGTTTCAAGTTGTGTTTGGGAAGTTATGTTATTATAATTTGCTGCTACTGGAGCTTCAGTTGTCACTATTTCTGTAGTAGGAGCTTCTGTTATAGGTTTTTCTGTAGTAGGAGCTTCTGTAGTAGGGGCTTCTGTAGTAGGTGTTTCTGTAGTAGGAGCCTCAGTTGTTGGTTTTTCTTTTACTTTGTTTGTTTCTTCAGTTTTATTTTCTTTCTTTTCTTCGCCATTTCCACATGCAGCAAGTAATACGCTAGAAGCTAATAGTGTACCTGTTAATAATTTATAATTCATAATTATCTCTCCTTAAAGAATTTTTATTTCCATAGCTTATTCAACTCAGGATTCTTAAAATCTAACGTAAGTTCCTCTTTTTTATGATCTGCATCAAGTTTCCAGGCATAATCATCACTAGATTTTGTGATTAAATTACCATCAGAAGTATATTTATATTCAATTAATCCAAGAGTAATAAATGTATTGTCACTAGAATGTCTGCATATAATTATTGTTTTATCGTCTGAGTACAATGCAATGTTAGGTGAGTTGAAATTTTTAAGGTCCCATTCTTTTATATGCTTCATAGTATTAACCGTCCTTTACGTTATTACAATACAAAGTATTCCTTATTAAATTTATGAGGATGTGTTATATTTTTTGTATAGGATATCGGGCGCTCGTGGTCAGGTTATTGCTCTCATACTCACTGACTATGCGTTGCACTTTCTGACTACTTAAATGAGTTCGTCAGCTTAGCTCAAAGTTACCATATCATATGACTTAGGTTTCCTTTGAATTCACCCGATTCACTCCATACATTACTGTATAGAGGGGCAATTTATTACCTGATAATTTAAACGGCTCAGTAGCTTTTAGCGTTGTTAAAGGTCTGTCGAACGAGATAGATGAACCTAGTTTCATATTCTTAATAGAGTCTTCCATCCCTTCAAAATTAATTAATGTTGATTTACCCTTATCATTGCCAAGTGGGTTAGATAACTTATCTATTCCCATAGTAGCTGAGTCGGCGATTGTTCCAAGATCCAATTTTGTTAACGCTACGGTTTTTTATCCGTAGCTTCTTTATGTTTCCATAAAGTTCAGCATATGTTTTTATCCTATTTTTTATTTACTATTTTTGGTGGAAATTCATTATTTTCAGATTGTAATATTATCTGCTTATCTTGTTTAAATACTCTTTTAAGAAGTGTTTCACCATTTAAAAAAACATCTCCTAATTCGTTTATATAATAAAAAAGGCTGTATATATTATCTATGCACTATCCCATAGATTACTTTGCATTAATTGTTCAACTCTTTTTAAGGCGAATTCCTCTGAAACTTTAAATTTTCTACTCAAGTGTTTATAGTCAACATCCAATTCATCAACCATAAATTCTGGAATAGCCAACTCATACATTAGCTTATTTGCTTGTCCCTCACAATAACGTCTATAGTGATTATTTATATGAGTGTGTCCATGTCTTAAAACATGTGCTAATTCATGAAAAAACTTCTCATTTAATGTATAAGGATCATGTTCTCTTAGCATGATGATATCTATATCATTTGACTTTATACGAACATCAGCATCCCAATTTTTAAATAAAGCAACGTTAAATGCTTCAGCAACATTATCAATATTGAGATCTTCAGGAGTTTTTATTCCACGTTCGTAATACATTTCTTTGATCTCCATTAAACAAAACTCCTTACTTACCTTGGTTACGTTTAAATAACTCGAATTGGACTGCTTCTTCAATTTTCTTTTGGAACTCTAATTTTTCTTCGTCAGAAAGTTTTTCAAATCCCTCGTAATCTGCAAAGTTTATGATTATTCCTTGTTCTTCTAAATTTTTAACTATATCGATTGACTGTGAAGTCTCTTTATCGTCCCAACCCATTAAAAAAGAAGGGCTAATATTTAATGCTTTTGCGATTGATTCGATAGTATCATTTTTTAAGTTTTTAATATTACCACTTTCATAACGTTGAACTGTTGCTTCAGTTTTATTAATAAGCTTTCCTAATTCTGCTAGTGTGATACCTTTATTTTCTCTAGCCATTTTTAATCGCTTTGAAAAAGTCATAATCTCATCTCCTATTAATTGTATTATAATGAATACTTTCAGCATACGCAACTAATTAATTAAGTTTTATACGGAAAAACTTACGTAAAATGCTTGCTAATTTTTTAGTGTTTATATATACTTAACTTACGTATTGAGAAAGGTGTGGTGAAAATGACTATAAATACGAATTTACTTAAATCTAAAATGGCTTTACATGGTATGACAATAAATGACTTATCAAATGAGACAGGATTGCATCGTGACACAGTTTCTAATATTATTAACAACAAAACAGCGCCCTCATATCCAGCTATTAATGCATTATATTATGCATTGAATTTATCTCCTGAAGATGGAAAAGATATTTTTTTTGGATCAGACTTACGTAATAAGAAAGTTTAATTACATACAGTTGCTTGTTAATAGTTATCAAATGAGTTTGAAAAATAATGGAGGTGTATTGCATGGCTAGAAGTGAATTAACGGAAAAGTTTTATAAAGTAACCTTCCTCATCACAATTGCAGTTGTGACATGGAAGGTTAGCAAGATAGCTAGAGTTTTAGAAAAAATGCAATCAGACTATTCTTCGACTATGCCATCATTAGATTTTTTGAAGCTATAAGCATACTTTAAAGTTTTTAAGTATTCGTGAAAATACATGCTGCGTCTATCATCTAAATATTTTTCAAACGCTTCATCGTTTTCAAATTCTTCAGCTTTCATAGCATGTGGAAGCGTTTGGATATATGCAGCTGCAAATTCACTAGGGTTATAACGAAGACCTTCGAACATTTTATTCCTCCTCTCTATATGAGATGAGTAAATTATAACCTAAAAACAAAGGAAGTGTATTGCATGGCTAGAGGCGATTTCTTTCTAGATAAAAAAGAGATATGTAACAAGCTATGCATATCTCCTGAATTCTTCGATTTGCATTTCAAAAAGGATCCACGTTTAAGAGTTATAGAAGTTAAAAGAAAAAGAAAATCTTGGTGGGAAACAGAAAAAGCAAAAAGTGTATTAACAGAAATAATGTATGAATTAAGTGAATAAAATATGCGGGCACAGTAGAAAAATGAGGAGTGAGGATATGAGACTTTTAACAGTATTAGCATTACAGGGATTAATTACTTTAGCAGCCCTAGTAATTAGCTTAATCTATTGCATGGCTGTTAACTCATCGATAGATCCATTGACTTTAACGATTACAATCATATTTTTATTAATGCTAATCATCTATGGAGGTACTGATGCAGGCAAGCTATTACAAGACAAATAAAAAACCGCATCTAAATTCTCAGTTTAGAAGCGGTTTAAGAAAAACGGTTATGAAAATGAACAACTTAATTATAACACATGGAGGTTATGAAAATGAACGAAATTAAAGTGATTAGTAATGAAAATATTTTAGGCAATGATTTTCAAATATACGGAACGAATGAAGAACCATTATTTTTAGCGAAAGATGTGGCTAATTGGATTGAGCATTCAAAAGTTAATATGATGCTTCAATCTATAGATGAAGATGAAAAGCTGATGGAAACATTGTTTACTTCAGGTCAGAAACGTCAAATGTGGTTTTTAACTGAAGACGGACTTTATGAAATTTTAATGCAATCAAGAAAACCTATCGCAAAGCAATTTAAAAAACAAGTGAAGCATATTCTTAAGGAATTAAGAAAAAAAGGCGAATACAAAGTACCATCTAATCCGATGGAAGCACTTGAATTGATGTTTCAGGAACAAAAAAACACAAATGAAGAAGTAGCAAATATTAAAAGTGAAGTCATTGATTTAAAAGAAAATCAGAAGCTTGCATCTGATGAATATGATCATCTACGTAGAACGATTAATAAACGTGTGATGTCAGTGATTGATATTCAAAAGTTATATGGACAGACGAAAGAAGAAAATAAGCAGATTAAAGATTTGCTATATAAAGACATCAACAACGAAGTAAATAGTTCATGCTATGTAACTACAAGAACACAAATACGTCAGAAATACTCAGATAGAGCGTTACAGACGGCATTTAATTGGCATCCTAATCAATCTACTCTGAATAGAATCAAAGACATTCAAGACGGTTCTGTAGAAGTGAGAGGTGTATCGAATGGCTACTAGATTCGGAGATGTAGACTTATTAAAACTAGAAGGGTTCCAGGAATCAACTTCACATAATCTTGAATGGATTAAATCATTCGATAATTACAAAGCATTTATATATTTAAAAGACTCATGCTGGTATCTGCAAGTTGCTAAGTACGGTGTAGATGGAGTAGGTAAAACAAAAATGACAGTACATAAGCAGTTTGCAGATCTAGAAGGATTACTTAATTACTTTAGAAAGATTGAGGGTGAATTTAATGTCAGAACAAATAATTGAATCAAATATACAAGGATATGGCCTTGTATTTAAAAGTGTAATGAAAGATACAAGTATCGACATAGAGGCGAAAGCACTCTATGCATACTTGTCATCATATGCAGGATCATCTAGTACAGCTTTTCCTGGTGTTGAATTAATATGTGGTGAGTTAAATATAAGTGAAAGAAGATTCAAGAAATACAGAAAGCAATTAGAAGATGCAGGATATCTTACTGTAACTAGAAAGAGAACATCAAATGGATTCAGCAACAATATCTATCACATTAATCATGCATTAGTATCAGGTCAAAATAGTATCGGTACAAAACAACACGATAACAATATCGTATCGGGTCAAAACGTAACCTTACAAAATGTACCGGTACAAAACGTATCGACACAAAACGTATCGGAACAAAATGTAGGGACTAAGAATAACAGTCTTAAGAATAACAGTCTTAAGAATAACAATATAACAAATAACAGTACCACCAATGATAAAGATGTGAATATCGATAAAGAAGAGCAAGTGGTGGTGGAGCAAGATGATAAAGAATTTGCATCGGTTTATAAATTCTACACAGAAAATATTAATCCGATTGTTAACAATACAACTGTAACTTTCATGTCAGATGATCTAAAAGAGTTTGGAATGGATTTAGTAATGTATGCCATGGAACAAGCAGCATTAAATAACATCACAAGATATGCCTACATCCAAAGCATATTAAAACGCTGTAAAGCAGAAAATATTAAGACAAGAGAGCAAGCAGAATTCAAAGCATTAGAAAAGGCTCGACAACGTGGAAATTACAAGAATAATAACCAATCCAAAGAAATGACACCTGAATGGATTAACAAACCATCTGATGAAGTACCAGCACACAACAACTCAAATGAACTGAGCGATGATGAGCTTGAAAAGGAACGTGAGAAGTTAAGAAAAGAACTCGAAGAAAGTGCAAGAGAGTTCGAAGGTGAAGGTGGTATCGAACGTCATGCATAAAGAAGTGATATTCACTAAAAAACAGTTACTAGATATCATAGACGGTCATGTAATCGAAGAAAGAGATATAGACGGTGTAGTGCACCGCTTCATGATTGATAAGTCCTCCAGGTCCACAAAGTACTTCAAAGTGTATTACGACTTGCTGAGCAAAAGGAAAAATACAGTAATTACAAACTTAAGTCAGATTGTTAAAGCTGAATCAGTTGAAAAAGCAGTCGAAGAAGTAAAGAAGAAGTATGAAGGTCAGACATTGAGTATAGCAGTTAATAAAATTAGCGAAAGGAGAATGTGATATGAGAAAGTTACAAGCATTAAAAATAGCCCTCTTAATCGTCATCTTGGCGGAGGAGATTAAGAGAGCAAAAGAGTCCAAAAAAGTGTTAGTAGAAAGAGATGGATTTAAGCAAAATTATGTTGATTTAGTGACTAAAGAATTATCTAAACAGTATGACATTCGTTAGAGCAATGATAACAACCATCATATTCTAAGAAAGGATAAAGAGCCTTCGCTTCTTTTATAGCATCTTTACAGTTACTAAAATGACCTAAATAAATTTTATTTAAAGGAAGATATGAACATGATGCTGTATGGACTTCATGCTTGTTATTCTTATCGGAAAACTTATTGAAATAATATTGTTGGGACATAATTTCACCACCTTTCTTAATTGGATTAAGAAAATTATACAGTAAAAAGTTACAAAACATAATAAATTATAAAACGAAAAGAGGAGAACCAATGAATAAAACTATTGAAGCGGCATTAAAAAACCAAAAAGAAGCATACAGCAATAATGTAGAGAAAGCCTTTGCTGTAGTTGAACAAAAGATTATAACATCCTCAAAAGAAGGCGCGTCATCTACATTGATTGCGTTTGATGATCTTTTAAGCGTGGATGTAAGTCTTAAATATATTATTACGCACAACTCAAATAGTTTTATCGACGATCTCGCTGAACATTTAGAAATTGATAAAGAGTTAATCAAGAGAGTGCACTCACCTAAGTCACCTAACGATAATCTCATTACTGGCATTTATATTAACTGGGGTGAATCAGATGTTGAATAGAGTAGTCCTAGTAGGCCGTTTAACAAAGGATCCAGAATATAGGGTTACACAGTCAGGAGTTGCTATTGCAAGTTTTACTCTAGCTGTAAACAGAACATTTACAAATGCCAATGGTGAAAGACAAGCAGACTTTATAAACTGTATCGTCTTTCGCAAGCAAGCAGAAAACGTAAATACTTATCTACACAAAGGAAGTTTAGCTGGAGTCGATGGAAGATTACAATCACGTAGCTATGACAATCAAGAAGGTAGACGAGTATATGTAACTGAAGTTGTATGTGAATCAGTTCAATTCCTAGAACCGAAGAATTCAAGAAATGGTACAGACCACTATGATGATTATCCGCAAGCACAAAAAACAAATGATTATGCAGAACGAGAGAAAAAGGCGCAGGAAACAATGCCAGGTAATAACCCCTTTGCTAATGCCGATGGGCCAATAGATATTAGCGATGACGATTTACCGTTTTAAAGAGGTGATTTAAATGTCTAGAGTATATCAAATCGTTTACGACAGACAATATTTTAAATATTTAGAAGTAGCAAAGGCAAACGGAATTAGTGAAATAAAGTATAGGCAAAGATTAAGAAGTGGCCATACACATGAAAATGCAGCAAGTCAATGGGATGGTACAGTACCGCAAAAGAGAGATAGCAAAGAAACTGATATCAGAAATTACTTTAGATATAATATGCCGATGAAAAGAGAGTATCTCGAATATTTAAATCAAAATCAAGAATTCTATCAAGACATGGTCGAAATATTCGGATATACAGACCAGATTAAAGGCATCTTAAATAAAACATATATTTCAGCAGGATATTGAGGTGTGAACAATGAATAAAATAATCAGCAGAGTATCAACAAACAACAAAAGTTTAGAAATTGGAGTAAACAACGTTGCAGTCATTGAGTTTAGACAAAGTGAAAAGGGCGGAACTACGGGACCTTTCGATATATATAACGCTTACGATAGCAAAGGAAAATTACTAGCAGTTGAAGGCTTTTTCCTAAAAGACGGATTGCACATTGAATACAAGAACGTAAGGCCTGAAAGACAACCTACATTATTCGATTATATGTGAAGGAGATAAGTTATGGACAGATATGCGAAAGCTATAATCAGTCAATTCACTGGATTGATTGATAGCAAAGTAGTGACAGAGGATGAAATGACAAAAGAGTTACGTTGCGTGATTAGAGACAAAAGCGGTAGAGAAAGCAGAAAGTATTTTAGGGGACATACCTGGAACGCAGTAGCATATGAAGTAAATGGATTTATGAATACGAAGGAATTTAAAGAGGTCTATGTATGGCCACTTCAACCAATATATAACTAAGGTGGGGAAAACATGATTTACAAAATTACTTTCGAAATAATGCAAGGAGCAGTCTTCTTTCATCCGTTCTGTGTTGTTGAGGCGCAGGATATAGAACATGCTAAAGATAGAGCTATGCAAGTGATAAATAGCCATCCTAACAACGTAAAAATTAAAAAAGAAATAGTGGACGTTCAAGAAGTGAGTAAAGAAGAATATCCAAGCTATATAAGAATAAATGAAGTAATGCCATGGCAACCTGAAAAAGAAATAAAGGAGAATGAATAATGACAAATGAATTAATTAAATATGCAGAACTGATTAGAGAGTGGTCTACAGAACGAGGACTACATGATAAAGATCCACGTAAGCAGATATTGAAGCTTGGTGAAGAAGCGGGAGAATTATTTGCTGGTATTGCTAAAAAGAAGATTGATTTAGTGAAGGATGCAGTTGGTGATGTGTTTGTTGTAATCATCATCTACTGTCAGCAAAAAGGAATAAAAATTGATGAAGTACTAGAAGCATTTAATGTTACTCAAAGAAGTTATGAAGAAAATGACAACGATTCAACGCTATACAGTATAAAGCTGATGCAGAAAATTGGAATGTTAGCAGCAGACACTATATACAGCGATAACAACAGTAATATTCGCCTACAAGTGACATGGGTGCTGGAAGACCTGCTTACAGTATGCCAGGTTAAAAACTTAGATTTTATCGAGTGCATAGAAATGGCATATAACGAAATCAAAGACAGAAAGGGCGAGATGAAAGATGGAACATTTGTTAAAGCATCAGATCTCGAAAACCACCATTAAGTCTAAGAAGTATTTGAAACAGTTTCAGAGGACAGTTAAGCAATCAGTAAAATTAATTGAAAGTAGAAATAAGGATGAACAAGAACAACGATAAAGAAAAGAAGGACATTTTAGAACGAGTAAGAGAACTACTAAATAAATGATTTGAAGCGGTTGGCCGCTTCTTATCTTTATTTACATACAAGAGGTGTTAAATGGTAGCACATTATAACAAGCAAGGTTTCAGAGGGCGATGGTTAGAAGATAGAATCGTTCAGACTAATAATATATATCGACATAGAAATATAGCATTAGTGACTAAAGTTCCTACACCAACAGCAGTAACGAGAAAAGGTGGCCAACTTGTAGGCGCTAAATATACAGAGAAGTCCATAGTCGATTTTGTAGGCATATATCATACGGGACAGTTTATAGCATTCGATACTAAAGAATGTCAGCAGACGAGCTTTCCTTTCAAGAACGTTAAGAAGCACCAGGAAGACTATTTGAACGATGTGAAGCGGTTGAATGGCATAGCATTCATTCTCATACTCTTTCGTAACTTTAATGAGATGTACCTAGTCCATATTGATGAATATATGACTTTAAAAGAATCGTTAGGGCGTAAGAGTATTCCTTATCAGTGGTTTAAAGAAAATAAAGTAAAAGTGAAGGCACAGAATGGTTATTATTTTGATTACTTGAATGCGAAAGGCACAAACATATAGGAGTGATCATATGTTTAAGGAAGGTAAGTATATAAAATGCAAATCTACAGGTAATTTATATGTAATCACAGGATGCAGTAAATCTCACGTTTATTTTAAAGGTTGGGGTATTTCAGGTGGAATACCTAAAACTGCATTTAGTGATGATTTTACATTGATTTAGGAGGAGAGAGTATGACACCGAAGTATAGAATGTGGCTTAAATGTGCTGAATTAATGCAACGAGTACACGCAATTAATTTTTACCAAGAAACTGCAGAATGGATATTTCATGATTTGGTAAATCAGAAGGAAGTAATCGAAGAAGAACTATTTGAGAACATCATCCTTATGCAATCAACGGGAATGATTGACGAAAATAAAGCAGAAGTATTCCAAGATGACATTGTATGGCATGACCAAAACGAAGATTATGGAGTTGTTGAAATTGATGAAGCAAAGTTTGTAATCAGATGGCAAGATGGCTACGTCGAAGATTTATTTGAACGTATCGATTTATTAGAAGTGGTTGGCAACATTCACGAGCATTCTGGATTACTAAAGGAGAATGGCGAATGAAGTCAAGAAGACATAGAGCAAAAACAGACACTTGAAGCAGTCATGAAAAAAGAGCCTTCATGGCTCTGAGATAATATACTCGACACCTATATTATATCAGAATCATGGAGGTTACTAAATGACTTTATTATTAGAGATTAAGAACCTGGACTTTATCAAAACAAGAAAGAATGTATACAAGCTATTTAACAAATACAACAGATTACTTTGTCTAATGCCAGTAAGAAGTTATCCATCTGTTACTCAGTCATTTAGTTTAGAACCACCAACGACAGTTAAGGATCTAAATAAGATTGAGTTGAGTGTATCGAAAAATATTGAGCGTGAGCAGATGATGTTAGAAAGACAGCAATTAATGGATAATCTTCACAATGCTATCGATAATCTAAAGCCTGATGAAAAGTATATTATCGTTAATAAGTATCTACAGGAAGAGCGAGGTATAGATATTGATATTTATACAGAATTAGGTATAGGGAAGACGAAGTACTATGAGATTAAGAATGATGCTATTATACGACTTGCTTTTTATTTAGGGATGGAAGAGTATTCGGAGGTGACAGAGTAATGAACTTTGTAGAACCTATTCGTAATCCAGATATGATAAAAGCGATTGAGAGACATTTAAAAGAGAAGAATGAACGTAACTATATACTATTCCTTATCGGGATATATTGCGGGCTAAGAATATCAGACATTCTACAATTAAGGGTTTCATCAGTGCAAGGCAACACAATAAGGTTAAGAGAACAAAAGACAGGTAAGCAAAGAAAGATAGTAATCCATAAAAATTTAAAAGGACCGCTCAATGATTTTATAAAAGGGAAACCACCTGAAGAATTTATTATAAAGTCACGTCAGGGATTTAATAAACCAATATCAAGAGATATGGCATATAAGATATTAAGAGATCTAACAGATTATTTTGACCTGGAATCAATCGGTACTCACTCGATGCGAAAAACATTTGGATATCATTATTACAAAGGAACGAAAGATGTAGCTACGCTGCAGAAGATATTTAATCATAGCAGTGAAGCAATCACATTGAAGTACATAGGAATAACACAAGATAGCATTGATGAAGCTATGACTAACTTTGAATTTGTATATTAAATAAACCCACAGTTTAAACTGTGGGTTTATGCATTATTACGCAATAAATCTATGTTTTTATTAAGATCTTTAAACTTAATAAATGAAACTCCTGAATCCTCTAAAAGATTTTCAGATGAGCTTGATATTTCTTTTTCTTTATCATTTAATATAGCGATAATTTTATTCGGCTTTTCTCTTTTAACTAATTTAGCTTGATTGACATCAGTTACAAGAGCTTTGATAACCATAGAGTTATTCGGACTTGATATAGTTTTTATAAACTTTTCAGGTTTGTTCTTTGTTGAAGATATCAAGAAATCAAATTTATGAGTCATACCTGATCTACCAATGATACTTAAATCTTTAGTATAAATTATTTCGTTATTATCTAGTACTCTTTCAACATCTTCAGCGAAAATATGCTTAACATTACCCTCACTTAATAAATACATATCATTCACAAAAATTAAACATTGCAGGAATCTATGTTTAACTTCGCTAAATTCTTTTATTTTACAAGTAGTATATATTTCTTCGGTTTTTTGATTAAAGTTTACACCATAAGAACTTAGATTATCAAAGAAGATTTTCTTTCTTCTTTTGCTGCCTTTTATATTTAAGCCTGAAGATTCTAAGTTGAATAATGTATAGCCATCATCAGTTAATATAATAGTGTCTGTATTGCTATCTAGTTCAGCATAAAAAACTATATCATCATTCATGTTGTCTTGGAAAGGTACGTCAATTCTAACTAAGTTCTCTTCAAGATTTTTAAATTCAATTTTCTTTGAAAACCATTCAATATAATCTTTCTTTAATACATCTGCTTTTAGCATTGACGTACCTCCTTTCAAATGAATTATTTAATATTAGTATACTTTAAAAAACTCTTATACACATCAAAAAGATTATCGACCACCGGAAAATTTTTTATATCGATAGGTATACCAACAGAATCTTTTTTTTCATATCTATTATCGTATATATGCATATGAGATTTGGGTGCTAGACTACCATCTGGATTCACATGTCTGCCTGCTTGTGTATCGATTCTTACTAAGCAATGTTTAGTTTCTTTAAAAAAAATGTAGACGGTAAATCTTTCTGGCTCTCTATTGCCTCTGTAAATTTTTAAAGTATATTCTATTTTGTTATTATCACTTAAAATAGAACACCTTTCATCAACACGACCAAAGTGAGATTGAAGTATATTAGGATCAATTATATTATTTCTATCTTTCAATTCTTTAATTAAGTTATGGATTGTTAAGTCATCTAAATCATTTAAATCTAAGTTATGTGGCATAACATTACCTCACAGATTTTTACTTTATTATAGTACAGAGTTATACATAAATAAACCATGTATAACTAATTTTCAGAAAACTTGTGGAAGTATTGATATATAAAGGGTTATAATATGTTTGTGAGTTATACACAATATTAGATATGAATAACTGAAAGGTGAATAATTTATATGGAAAATGATAGCGAAAAAAATATTAAAGAAGAGAAGTCTGACGAGAAAATTTCAAATAATCATATTCTAATATTGATAGTCTTGATTGTGGCAATACTGTTTCCTTTATTCGTAGTCGTTTTAATGAAAGTCATTCCTAGTCCTTTATCAGGAACAGGAAATATAGAATGGTTATCATTCTGGGCTTCTTATGGTGGAAATATTATAGGATTGCTAGGTTTAATATCGGTTACCTGGTTTCAATATAAATACCAAGAGAAGCAATTGCAAAACCAAATGGAAAAACAACATATACAATTTATGAAAGATATGAAACAACAAAAGGAATTTTTTAAAAATCAGAATAAATTAGATGATGATAGAATGAAGGTAGAATTAGTTACAAATACTTTGAAGGAAAATAATATTTATCTTAGAAAAGAAATAGAGGACTTATATCAAACAATAAGAAAAATAGATTTACAGTTTAACGATAATAAAATAGTGGCTGCTAAATTATTGGATGTAATAGACAATATAATAAGTAATACAAAAAATATTAAGGAAGCAATACATATATCTGATAATATAAATAAAGTTGATAACTCAAATGAAATAATTGAAGGATTAGATATTTTGATTATGCTACTTTACAAATTATATGATTACGAAAAAAATCATAGAACTTCTGATCAGATAGAGGTAGATAATATTCATTTAATAGTTGGTACTACAAATACAGTAAAAAGTAAAATAGATAAACATGTTAATCATCAAACAAAGTATTATATTTCTTTAATTAAGTTAAACTAAATATATTTTAACGAACTTTTCGCGAACTTTTCACGAACAAAAAATGAACACTTTTATGATTAGAACGTGGTAATATTATATTGTAGAGAAATATATCAAGGGCGCGGGCTATATGCTTGTGTCCTTTTTATTTGGTGGTGAAGCAATGGCGAGCAAGTCTGAGAGTGTATGTGCTTATCCTGGATGCAGTAGAACTACGAGTGGGAGATACTGTGAGGTACATAGTGATACTGCTAAACAGAAACATAAGGATTATGATCGTGAACGTACAGACCAGCAAGAGGTAAGCTTCTATAACTCGAAGCAATGGAAAGATGTTAGAGCTGCTGTACTTCAACGTGACTTCTATTTATGTCAGCAATGTAAACGTCAGGGCATTACAACCTTTGGCAACATAGTGCATCACATAGTAGAGCTTAAGGATGACTGGTCACTGAGACTAGACATGAACAACCTAGAGACTGTGTGCAGTGCATGTCACAACCAAGAGCATACCAAGACAAAGAAGGGCCTTCATACAAGTACTAAGAATCATGTAATAGTCGTTGTTGGATTGCCTGGAAGTGGTAAGAGTACCTTTGTTTATAATAACTGTGATAAAGAGAAAGACATAGTTATAGATATGGACGAAATAATCTCAACAATGACATTTAAACCAATTCATGATAGAACTCTAAATGCATATGATTCAATCGAAATGGTAAACGATATGATTAAAGCTGTTATAGATAATCTAACATTAGAAAAATACAAGTTCAAAAGGATTTGGTTGATTAGATCAACACTAAGCACATCAGAATCGAATAAGCTTAAACGTATCAACTGTAAATTTGTACACATTATCAGACAAAGAAGTTTGTGTGAACATACAGTAGAAGTTGCAGGCAGAACGATTCAAAGCAATGTATTTACTCAGATTGAAGACAACATAAACAAAATGAAACAGATTTTAAAAGTGGAAGAGTATGAAGCTTATGAAAAAATAAAATTTTAATTCACACCCCCCACCTTAAATCTCTGAGAAAAACCGTCAAAACAACGGCGCCCCAGTCAAACGCACACAAAATTCGCTCAAAAAAATCTCAGTATAGCAAAAAAGGGAGGTGCATTACATGGGAAATCAAGCACAACCAATCGATTTACAATTAATACATGGCAATAAGAATCGAAGAACTAAAGCAGAAATAGAAAAGCGTAAAAAAGCTGAAGAAGCATTGAAAGCTGCAAAAGATAAACTGAAACCTCCTACCTGGTTAGATAAGTTGGCCAAGAAAGAATTCAAATATATTGTGGATCAGATGTCAGAGCTAGACGTATTAAATAATCTTGATGCTCATGCATTGTCAATGTACTGTGATGCATACTCTAACTATGTTGAGATAACTAAGCTTATTAATGAAACAGGTTTAGCTAGACGTGTCGTTGTTGATTACACAGAGGACAATGAGCCTATCTATGAATTGGTGATGGATAAAGAAGCGATACTAAGGAAAAAGCAATTCTATGATCAGGTAAGACAGTTAGGTATTCAGTTTGGTTTTACACCTTCTGCAAGAGCAAAAATGGCACTTGCACAAGCAAAGGCAGAAATTGAAAAAGAAGATGATGACTTTGAGGATGTGTAATGATGGAATTAAAAAACTATCTTATTAAATACTCAAATGATGTATTAAGCGGAGATATAATCGCTTGTGAAAAACACAAGTGGGCATGTCTTCGCTTTTTAAGTGACCTAGAAAGAGAAAAACTTAAGCAATTTCCATATGTATTTAACGAAGAAAAGGCATTGAGATTTTTAAAGTGGATGACAAAGTTCAAGCATACTAAAGGCCCATTACGTGGGACACCAATCGTACCTAATCCAATTCAAATATTCATATTTTCAAATATATATGGCTGGGTTCATTATCAGACTGGATATAGACGATTTTCGTTAGCATACTGGCAAGTCGCCCGTAAAAATGCAAAATCACAATCATTATCTTGTGTAGGATCATATGAAGCTAGTGCGCTTGGTGAAGGTATGTCGGAAGTATATATCGGTGCTACGAAAAAAGAGCAAGCAAACATTATTTATAATGAGCTATCTAAACAAATAAAGCAATCTGAATTCAGAGATAAGTTTGAAGCTAAATATGGCCGTATTGTTCATTTAAAATCAGACTCAACAATAAAATCATTATCAAAAGAGGATAATAAAAAAGGTGATGGATTTAACCCGCAATGTGGATTGATAGATGAGTATCATCTTCACGATACGACAGAAGTATATGACGTAATCCTAACTGGTATGGGAGCTCGTTCTCAACCTTTAATGTTTATCATTACAACTGCTGGTAATGATTTGAATAAACCATGTTATACAGTTGAATATGATTATGTCTCAAAAATATTAAATCCTAATATCCCTATAGAAAATGATAACTACTTTGTGATGATAAACGAGTTAGATAAAGGTGACGATATACGTGATGAAAAGAATTGGCCAAAAGCGAATCCGATTGCAGCATCTCACGAAGAAGGTATGAACTACTTAAGAAAAATGTTGAAGCGGGCATTAGATGTACCTTCATACATGAAGACATATCTTACTAAGAATATGAATATATGGGTAGATGCAAAAGATAACGGATATATGAAGATGGATAAGTGGAACGCTTGTGGCCAAGAAGTGCCGAATAATTTAGAAGGAAGAGAATGTTATGTCGGTGTCGATTTATCGAAGAAAATTGACTTAACCTCTGTTAGCTTTGTATTTCCTAATCCAGACGGGACATATGACGTTAGATCACATTCATTCTTACCTGAAGAAGCGTTAAAAGAAAGAGAAAATACTGATAAAGTACCTTATTCAATGTGGGTAGAAGATGGTTATTTGACAGCGACACCAGGGGACGTAGTCGATTATAACTATATAGAACACTATGTAGATATAATTGCTAAAGAAAATGGTTGGAAAGTATTAGAGATAGATTTTGACCCATACAATGCAACGCATTTCTCCTCTAATATGCAATATAAAGGCTATAAGACGGTTGAAATATCTCAGACTATGAAAGTGTTAAGCGAGCCGACTTCGTTCTTTAGGGAGTGTGTTTTTGAAAGAAAAGTAAGACATGATAATAACCCAGTTTTAACTTGGGCTGTTTCAAATGCGATTGAAAAATCAGATGCACAAGGAAATATTATGTTGGATAAACAGAAGTCAAAAGACAGAATTGATCCGATTGCTTCAACAATATTCGCATTTGTCAGAGCAATGGTTGATGAGGGACCTTCAATTAATGATCATATCGCTAGTCAGGAATTTACCTTTTAGGTGGTGGCCAGATGTTAGAAAAATTATTAAGAATTATATTGCTATTTTTAGATGACATGTTGCTTATTGCAGGCATGTCATTAATTGTTTCTGCTGCATTTATTATTGGAATCGTATATGGATTAGTTATTGCTGGAGTAATGCTGATTACTCTAGCTTATTTGATAGGTAGAAAGAGGTGAGTAAATGTTATTTAGCAGTAGAAAATCATTAAATGTAAATAATGAAATATATACTGGCAGTCAAAATTGGTTCAATACAATGTTTAATTCTGATATATCTTCAAAGATTACTGAAGATACAGCAATTAAAACAAGTGAAGTTTATACATGTATTAAAGTTCTTGCTGATGATATTGCAAAATATCCCATATCAGTTAAGCAAAAAGCGAATAATAAGTTAACAACAGAATATACGCATCCAGTTCATATTTGCTTGAATAAGCAACCGAATAAGAATATGACACCATTTGTATGGAAACGTCTTATGATTTTTCACATGATGTTATATGGTAACGCATATAACGTGATCATGAGAAATAATAAAGGTGAAGTGACTGAGATATTACCTCTAAGCCCATTAACGACTTCTAAACAATACGATAGAGATAATGCGAAATACGTATATTTCACAACGTTAAATGGTAAGCATTACAAAATAGATACGGATGATGTGCTGCACTTTTTAGAACTTAGTTTTGATGGTCATGTTGGTCTCTCACCTATAGAGGTCATTAGAGAGAATTTAGCAACGAATATTGGCGGAAATAAGCACCAAGCAAAATTTTATCAAAAGAGTGCTATTCCAAGAGGTATCTTAAAAAGTACTGAAATTGTTAGCCCTGAAAACAAAAAGAAATTACGTGAAGCCTGGTACGAAGTAAACAATGAAGAAGATGTTGCGATTGTTGATGGTGGATTAGATTTCAGTACAATCACAATTCCACAAAAAGATGCACAATTCATTGAGTCAATGAAATTTAACAAGCTACAGATTGCTGGTATCTATAAAGTGCCACCGCATAAAATTGGTGAGTTAGATCGTGCGACATTCTCTAATATTGAACAACAGTCATTACAATACGTTATTAATACGATTCTTCCTATAGTAACCAACTTTGAACAGGAATGTAACGTTAAATTGCTGAATATCGTTGATGAAACAGAAAATCGTTACTGTAAGTTCAATCTTGAAGCGGAACTACGTGGAGACAGTGAGTCAAGAGCGAAGATGTATGAAACAATGCAACGCATTGGAGCCTATAATATAAATAACATATTAGATCTTGAAGATATGCCTTTACTTGAAGATGAATTAGGTGACATGCATTTTGGTAACTTGAACTTAGTTCCACTAGATATTATGCGAGAGTACCAGTTATCTAAAGCTAAAGGCAGCAAATCTGATAGTAAAGGAGGTGATAATCAAAATGCCGACTAAATTCTATTCGATGAAAGTATTAAACGAAAGTACAGCAGAAATTGATATTTATGGTGCGATTGAGTCTGAAGGATGGTTTAGTGAAAGTTCAGCAAAAAGATTCAACAACGAATTAAAGGAACTTGGAGATGTAAGTAAGATTTACTTAAACATTAACAGTCCAGGTGGTGACGTATTTGAGGGACAAGCGATTTATTCAATGCTTAAAAGACATAAAGCTCATATTGTTGCTCGTATTGATGGATGCGCTGCCTCCATAGCAAGCGTAATCGCAATGGCTGGTGATACTGTTTCGATGCCGAACAACGCAATGTTAATGATTCATGATCCTTGGACGTTTGCGATTGGGAACAGTCGTGAAATGCGAAAAGTTGCAGATGACTTAGATAAGATTAATGAATCTATCGTGAATACTTATCTAAACAAGACAGATGGTAAAACAACTGAAAGTAATATCAGAACGATGATGCAAGAAGAAACGTGGTTAAGTGCGGATGATGCACTTAAATATGGATTTATCGATGAAATTACAGAAGAAGTTAAAGTTGCTGCATCTATTGATAAATCATTTGCAGAGCGTTATAAGAATGTCCCTAAAAACCTAATGAGAAACGATGAATTAGAATCTGAAAAAGCTAAGGCATACGCTCAAATTATTGAGTTAGCCAAACGATAGCTACGAGGTGATCTAAATATCTCGACACAAGTTACGTCGTTAAATAATTACTCAATGGCATGTCATTTTTGACGATGCTTATTTTTTATGCAATTTACATCAAAAAACAATATAAATTGGAGGAAAAGAGATGAAATTAAAAGATTTACAAGCATTACGTGCTAAAGCTTTAGATGAAGCAACTGAAGCAGTAGACAGTGGAGATATGGAAACTTATAAAGCGAAGTATGAAGAAGCAGAGAGTTATTTAGCGCAAATTAATGCTTTAAACGATTTAGAACAAGCTAAAAATATTAATACAGTAGTAGATTTCAATGTGATGCCGGGTTCTGAATCAAAAAAAGAAGTACAAAATGAACTTAAAGCATTTGCTAACTATATGAGATCTGGAGAAGTTTCTGCCGCAATGGTAGAAAAGACTGATGAAGATGGTGGATATATCGTACCTGAAGACATCAGCATGAAGATTAATGAATATAAACGTAACTTCGAGTCTTTAGAAAACTTGGTTAATGTAGAACCGGTAAGACGTCCTAAAGGTTCACGTTTATATGAAAAGTTAGGAGACATGACTCCATTTGTTGCGGTTGAAGAAATGGGTGAGATCCCTGAAATTGATGGTCCTAAATTTGAACGTATCGTGTATGACATCAAAAACTACGCTGGTATCTTACCGATGTCGAACGACTTAATCCAAGATAGCGATGAAAATGTTATTGATTATGCTGCTCGTTGGGGTGCACGTAAATCTGTAGTGACTCGTAACTCACTTATCTTAAATGTTATTAAGACTTTAAGTGCAGTAACACTTAAAACAACAGATGATATTAAGAAAGCAATGAATGTAACGTTAGATCCTTTATTCTTAACAACTTCTGTTATCGTTACAAACCAAGACGGTTTTAATTATTTAGACACTTTGAAAGATAAAGATGGAAAATACTTAATGCAACCACTTGTTACTGATCCAAGTAAACAACAAATCTTTGGTAAAGAAGTGAAAGTAATCGGTAATAAATTCTTACCTTCAGAAGGTACTGTAGCACCTTTAATTATCGGTGACCTTAAAGAAGCGGTAACGTTATTTGACCGTCAGCAACAGTCTATTTTAACAACAAATGTCGGTGGTAAAGCATTCACTCGTAACTCTACGGATATGCGATTCATCGAACGTGAAGACGTTAAATTAGTAGATAAAGCAGCTGTTGTATACGGTAAGCTTGATACTGCTGTAATTGAAACAGTTTAGGAGTGAATAATTATGGAAGTGACATTGCTTGAAGAAGTTAAAGAATTTTGCAAAATTGACGGAGATGAAGAGGATGTCACTCTCAATTCATTGATTGAAGCGGCTAAACTCTTCATCTTGTCAAAAACAAATTATCGTTTCGGATTTTTCAAAGATGTTATGGAACAACCTATGGAAAATCAACAAGCTATACTTGCTTTAAAAATGTTAGTGATGCACTGGTATGAGAATAGGGAGCCTACAGGACAAGCAGAATTAATTACTTATTCGCTCAATGCTTTAATCATTCATTTATCCATTGAATATGGTGGGTTTAAATATGAAACCATATAGAAAAGTAAATGAAAAAGTAGGTAGATTAGATAAAAGAATTACTATCATCACTACTAACGATGTATCAGAAGATGGTTGGAATAATAACGAAGAAACTGTATTTCACAAGTGCTGGGCGCAATTAGTCGATATTCGAACGAGAGATTATAATTCTGCAGTTCAAGTTGGTACTGAAAATCAAATCTATTTTAGGATTAGGTTTAAAGAAGGTATCACAACTGATATGAGTATTCGTTACAAAGATGAACATTACTCAATCGTTGATATGTTAGATAAGGATGAACGATTATCATACATGTATATCGTTGCAAAGCGTACAACGTTATGAGTTTAAAGACATCTGGCTTTGATAATGCTAACTTGAATAAGTTGCTAATGAATATCAATGGCGCACGTAACAAAGTGGTTCAAGCAGGCGCAGAAGTACAGTTTAAAGCTATTAAGAAAGATATCTTTGTCGATACAGGTAAAGCGAGAGATAGACTTGTAATAGGTAAACCACATCAAAGAAATGGTGAAACGATAATTAAAATTGGTTGGCCAGAAGGTAGTAAGGTTGAATATAGGGCTCATTTTGTCGAATGGGGTACAGTTCATCAGAAACCACAAATGAAAATAACGAATGCAGTAAAAATCTCAATGGAAGATAAAAAAAGAGCAATGAATACTGTTATGAGAAGGGAGTATGGTTTGAATGGATGATCCATATAAATTTATTAGGGATATTATCGTTTCCAATAGTGAAATCATTAAAATGATTCCGTCAAGTAATATCAGAAATGTAGATATTCCTGAAACTTTGAAAAGTTCTCCGCCATACATCAGAATAACATTATTAGATGCTCCTGATTTATCTTTCGGAGATGGTGAAATTAGAGCAGCAGGATATTATTTTCAAGTTGATATATGGCAAAAAACAGGTTTATTAACTTTAGGTAATAAGATTAAGAAATTGCTTAAGCAAAATGACTTTAGTTGTGTTGATTTTTTAGAAGCACACACAGAAAAGGTATCAGATAACGTCACGCTATATAGAGATGCGAGACGTTATTTTTATGCATACGAATTAAAAGAAGAAGAAATTTATTAAAAAATAGGAGGATTTATATATGCCATTAGTAAAAATTACAGAAACATTAGGTTCAACAGTAAACATTAGCGGTTTTCACTTTGCAGAATTAACGACAGATGAAGCAGGTAAAGCACCAGTATATGGTGAAATTAACCATATTCGCGGAGCACAAGATATCAAAGTAAACCCTAGTGAAGATATGATTGAGAACTGGGGAGATGGAGAAGTTCAAGAGTCTGCAGTATCTCAAGGTAAGACTAAAGTAGATTTACAAGCATTTGCGATTCCGTTGGAAACACGTGCATTTCTTGCAGGTTTAGAAGTAGATGAAGATGGATTGGTTACAAAACATGGTGGTGTTTTGAATCCACCTACAGTTGGAGCAGTATTCTATAAAGAACGTAAAAACAAAGACATCGAATGTGTTGCGCTATTGCGTGGAGTATTCCAAGTAGAAGGAGACCAAGGAAAAACTGCTGACGATAAGATTGAATTTGGTAATCAATCAATCACAGGTGAGTTCTCTGGACGTATTTCAGATGGTTTAGTTGAACATCGTAAATATATCAAGAAAGATGATTACGAAAAATTAGACGCATTCTTTACTAAAATATTTGGAAAAGCTGCACCAGTTACAGCAACGCCTAAGGGTTGGAAAGCACGTACTATTTAATAGTTAGGAGGAAAATTTTATGACGACTAAGAAAACTGAAACAGAATCGACAACAACTAAAACTGAAAAGAAAGATGAATATGTTGTTGTTATTCCATTTTACGATGCTGAAGACAAACGTAAGGAATATTTAATTAATGATCCATATCCTAAACCAGCAAGTAAAAAAGCAACTCAAAAACGCATTGATCAATTATTAAAGCATGAAAATGGTAAATCATATATTCGTAAGAAGTAAAACATCAGGGGACTTGTTCCCCTTTTATTTTGGCCAAAATAAAAGGAAAAGAGGAATTTATAATGACAGAAGAATTAAATTTAGAACAAGAAGTAGAAAAGGACTTTTTAAAGGAGATTACATTAGTTAATTCAGCAGGTGCAGAGCGTACAATTACAGCACCTAAAGTTATCCCAGGGCGCGTGTATCGTAAAGCAATTTCACTAGGATATAAAGAACGTAAATTAACTTATAAGAATGATGGAAAAGGGAAATACGAATTAGACGAAGAAGGTAACTTTATTCCAGAACGATTCACTGAAGAAAAAGAACTTGAATTACTAAATATTTACGAAGAATTTATTGTTGAATACTTTAACAATCAATTCACTGTAGAAGATTTACAAGATGGATTAGATGCACGTGTTTATCAAGAAACATTGTTACATGCATATCATAGTGCGTTGGGAAACCGTACGGTACCAGTGAAGAAATAAGCGATGAAGATATTGAAGATGTAAATCTTGATGATGTTGTGAGGATGTTTGATAAAAATATTGCAGTCATTGCTAAATATTTTAACACTTCTCCATTAGAGATTATGAATGGTGATTATCATTACTACATGTATCAATATAATCTAGCGATAGAAGATGAAGTTAATGCTTCAACTTCAAATAATAAAAAAGTCGAAAGCCTATTCGATGCATTCTAGTGAGTGCATTGAATAGGTTTATTTTTTTGAGAAAGGAGGATAAATATGAGCGTAATTGGTGAACCAATTGGTAAATCGGTTGTTGAAGTTGGTCTTGATGATAGTAAGTTAGTCAAAGGATTATCAAATTTAAATGCTCAAATGCGTTTAGCAGATAATACCTGGAAACAATCACTTTCAACATTTAAACAATCAGATAGATCAATTGAAAAATTATCTGTAAGTGTTAAAGGTATGAGTGATAAGTTAAAGGCACAATCTCAGATTGTTGAAGCACATAAGCAGAAAGTTGCTAAATTAACGAGTGAGTATGGCGAAACACATACTAAAGTAATTAAAGCGAATGCTGAATTAAAAAAACAAGAGGCGACATTTGGTAATTTAAAACGTTCTATCAGTGAAGTTACTAGTGAGATTGAGCAACTAAAGAAAGCAGAACAAATCAATAGTTCTCCATGGGGAAAAAGAAGTCAAGAACTACAACTTTATAGTGATAGACTTTCTGCTGTTGGAGATAAGATGACGAGTATCGGACAAAATATGTCTATGACTGTAACTGCTCCGATTGCTGCTGGATTTGGTGCAGCTGTTAAAACATCTATGGACTTTGAAGCACAGATGGATAGAGTTGGTGCTATTTCAGATACTACAGGTAGTAAATTTAATAATATGACAAAACTTGCTATGGAACTTGGTGCAAGTACTACGAAGTCAGCATCTGAAGTAGCAAAAGGTATGGAAGAAATGGCTGCAAAAGGCTATAATGCTAACCAAATTATGCAAGCTATGCCTGGTATTATTTCTGCTGCTGAAGCTTCTGGAAGTGATATGGCGCAAACTGCAGAAGTAATGGCTAGTGCTATGAATGCTTTTGGTATTGAAGCAGGGAAATCAGGACATGTTGCTGACGTTCTCGCTCAAACTGCAAATCAATCAGCAGCCGATATCACAGACATGCAATATGCACTTAAATATGCTGCAGCACCTGCACATTCTTTAGGCATGAGTTTAGAAGAAACAAGTGCATCTATTGGAATGATGGTCGATGCAGGTCTTAAGGGTGAGCAAGCAGGTACTACATTGCGTGGTGCGTTATTAGGTCTATTAGATCCGTCTGAGCAAAACTCAAAGACGATGGATAAAATGGGAATTGCAATCACTGATAATGAAGGTAACTTCGTTGGAATGTCTAAGCTTATTGGTAATTTACAAGAATCAATGGAAGGTATGACAGATACTCAAAAAGCAGCGACTTTATCTCAGCTCGTTGGAAAAGAAGCAGTTTCAGGTATGTTGGTCATGATGCAAAAGAGTCCTGAACAAATCGACAAAATGACAAATGCTTTAGAACAGTCAGATGGAGCATCTAAGAAAGCTGCAGATGCAATGATGGACAACTTAAAAGGCGCAGTCGAAGAGATGAAGGGTGCCTTTGAAACGTTAGGTATTCAAGTTGGCCAAGATTTAACTCCCATGATTAAAGGCCTTGCAGACGGTTTACAACGGGCAGCAACTAACTTCTCTGAAATGCCTAGTTGGGCTCGTAAAACTGCAGTTGGAATTGGCCTAGTTGCAGGTGCAACAGGTCCAGTTATATTAGGACTAGGAATTGTTGCAAAATCTGCAAGTACTGCAGCATCTGGTTTATCAAGGTTAACAGGAACATTTGCAAAGAATACTGTAGCAGCAGAAGTTAATGCAGCGGCAAATTTAGCAGCTGGAGCATCTATTGAAAAACAGGGTGGAAAACTTGGGAAGGTTACAGGATTATTCACTAATCTTAGTAAAGGTGCAACTGGTGCAGCAGGTTCTGTTGGTTTATTAGGTAGAGCAGGAAGTATTGCATCTAAAGGTATAGGGTTATTTGCTTCTGGTCCAGTGGGTATTGCAATTGGAGTTGTTGCAACTTTAGGAACAACCTTTAAATTTGCTTATGATCATATTGGATGGTTCCATGATGGTGTTGAAAATACAAAGAAATTGCTTGATGAAGTCGCATCAACAACAGACTTTGGTTGGGTTGGTGACTTAGGTAATGGTATAAAAGACGCAGGTAAATGGTTAGCTGATTCTACAGGTAAATTAGCTCGTTTTGGGTTTGAAATCAGTCCTATAGGCATGATTTCGAAAAATACTTTTAAAGTAGTAGATGAATCTGTAAAGAAAGCGACGGATACAGTAGATATTTATGGTAAAGGTGTAAGCAAGTCAACAAAGAAAGTGCTACAAGAATATACAGATCTCTCAATGAAAGCTTCTAAAAAACTTGAAGACCTTAAGATTAATCACAAGACAATCGGTGATCAACAATATAAAGAAGTTGTTTCTATTTATTCAAAGATTAATGATGATGTTACAAAAAAACTTGGTGAACGTCATAAAAGAGAAACTGATGGACTTAGAAAACTTTTGGTTGATACTAAAGGTATCTCTAATCAAGAAAAGCAAAGAATTGTTATTGAAGCGCAATCTGGGAATGCTGCAGAAGTTAAAGCTGCTAAAACGATAAATAAACAGATAATGGATATCTACAAAAAAGCTAAAACTGAAAAGCGTGCATTAACTCGTACTGAAGAAAATAAGATAGCTAACTTACAGAAACAAATGGATCAGAAAGTTGTTGCTTCATTAAGTAATAGTGAGAAAGAGCAAAGAATTATATTAGGAAGATTAAAGAGCAATAAGAAAACTCTTTCTATTCAAGCTGCATCTGAAGTGATTAAAGCGTCAGCTAAAGAACGTGATGAATCTATTAAGAATGCACGTAAAAAACGTGATAAAACGATAGATGAAGCAATATATCAACGAGATATTACAAAAAATATATCTAAAGAGCAGGCAGATAAAATTATTAAGGATGCTGAAAGACAGTATTCAGGTTCAAAGAAGAATGCAGAAAAGCAACATAAAAGTGTCGTAGATGAAGCTAAAAAGCAAAATAAAGGTGTTAGAACAGAAATTGATTCTCAAACTGGACGTGTATTAACTCAGTGGGAAAAAACAAAGAAAAATGTAAGTTTATCAGCTTCGTTTTTGACATCATATGTGAATAAGCAATTCAAGAAGTCTTATGAGAACACTTCGAAATGGATGTCTGAAACTAAGAATTCAATTGGTAAAAAGTGGTCAGAGATTAAGACGAATGTGTCAAACTTTGCAGAAGATACAAAAAAAGCTGCAGTAGATAAATTTGAATCTATGTATGATGGAGCAACAAAATGGGTAAGTAACATCGGTAAATTTATTACAGATTCAAAAAAGGGGATCACTGATAAAGCGTCTAGCATGGGTAAAAGTGTTGCGAATGGAGCGATCGGTGGACTTAATGGCATGATTGATGGAATTAACTCAATTTCATCAAAGATTATGGACAAAAACTTATTAAGTAAAATTCCAAAACTATCAACAGGAACAGTTAAAGATGGTGCTATTGCCAAACCAACACTCGCAGTTGTGGGAGATAGAGGGCCTGGAAATGGTCCTGGTGGATTTAAGAGAGAAATCATACATCGTGCTAACGGTGATATGGAACTCACACCTGCAACTGATACATTAGTACATCTTAATAAAGGTGATAAAGTTTATAACGGAACACAGACGCATAGCTTAATGCAAAAAGGTTTGATTCCAAGATTTAGTATCGGTACTGCTATTAAAAGTGGATGGGAAAATACTATGGAGTTCGGTTCCACAGTAAAAGAATCTGTAGTAGATGCATCAAAAATGGTAGGAAAGATTGCTGGAGACGTTTTCGAATATATCGAGAATCCAAGTAAACTCGTAGATATAGTATTAGGTAAGTTAGGAAGCGTTTTTGATAACGTGGGGGGTATAACTGGAGATCTCGGAAAGTCTGCATTTACATCAATTAAAAATTCATTAGTTAGTAAAGTTAAAGAATGGCTTGAAGAATTTAGTGGCGGGGATGTAGATGGTAGTGAGATTCTTAATTGGCCGAAAACAACACCGTATAGTCCGAATAGTCCAGTGCCAGGATATCCTGCATCTTTTAACGGAGGACGACATTACGGTATCGACTTAGGTATACCATCAGGAACAACAATTCATGCGCCGACAAGTGGTACTGTTTCACAACAATATAACTACGGTGGTGGTATTGTAGCACGCCTGATATCTGGTAAAATCGCTCAATACTTTCTGCATTTAAGTAAAGTATTGAAAAAAGGGCCAGTTAAACAAGGTGATGCAATCGCTAAGTCTGGTAACTCAGGAGCATGGACAACTGGTGATCACTTGCACTATCAAGTAGAAAATCCAGCTTCTTCAGAACTGACGAATAGAAATACTATGGATCCAGTAGCATTCCTAAAATCAAAAGTTTCTAGTGGAAAAGATACTGCGAGTAAAAGTTGGGCAAGCGAGATAAGAAGAGCAGCAAGTCAGATGAAAGTTAAAATAACAGATGGTGATGTTCGAAATATTTCAGCTCAAATTAATAGAGAGTCAAGTGGTAATCAGAATATTGTTCAATCATCATCAGTGTGGGATAAAAATACTGCAAGTGGTAATCCTGCTCAAGGTTTATTACAGTATATCCCTCAAACATTTAGAGCATACGCTGTACCAGGTCACACCAACATTAGAAGTGGTTATGATCAATTATTAGCATTCTTCAATAATTCAAATTGGAAAAGTGATAATCCTGGAGGAAGAAGTGGATGGAGCCCAAGTGGTGTAAAGCGTTTTGCAAATGGTGGATTTGTAAAAGATGAAAGTTATATTGCAGGTGAAGAGTATGAAGAAGCTATCATACCAATGGACCCAAAGAGAAGAAATAGAGCTAATCAACTATTAGCAGAAGCTAATTATAAAGTGAATGGACCTATTAAGCTTTCAAAAGGTACTTCCAATAAAACGCATAGAGTTAAGTGGGGAGACACACTTTGGGATATATCGCGTAAGAATGGTACGACTGTTAAAGCGTTACAGCTTTTAAATGGAATTAAAAATCATTTGATTTATCCTGGCCAAATCATCAAACTAACGGGTTCTATTACTAATTTAAGTAACAATGTATCTAAACAGACTAAAGCACAAACGAAGTCGAAAGTTTCAACTTCTTATATCAGTAGAGCACAAGCACTTTATAATACCGGTAGATTTATTCTTAATAGAGGTAAATCAAGTAATAAAGTTACTGGTAAAGATGATGTTAATCTTGGTACTTTGATAATGAATAACACTAAGAATTTAGGTTCATTATCGCTTGAAGCTGCACAAAAGAATATAGATACCATTGTTAAAAAGATAAATTCTATGATTACTTCAAGCACCGGTAAGATTTCTAGTTTAAATAATAAGATTAGTAAATCTACAAACAAGAAGACGATCGCTAATGCTAGAAATGATATACAGTCATATAAAGCGCAGATTGCTAGTCTTAAAAAATTAAAGCAGAATGAAGTATTAAAAACGAATTATCTTAAAAATTTAATTAAAGAAAAATCAAGTTTAACTGCTAAACTTAATCAACGAACAGAAGAAGGAAAGGCATTACAAGAAGAAAAAACAAATTATCGTTCTTCTATAGCGAGTAACTTACAAAACTATGCAGGGTTCGGTGTTGCAAAAGGGCATACATCAAGGGACTTTGTTTCTTTCATGAAGTACAGATTAAGTAAGATGAAAGAATACGCTTCTAATGTTCGCAAACTTAAAAGTATGGGATTAGATCCAATTCTTTTAAGAGAGTTATTAGCTGGTGGTATCGAGAACTCTATGCCTCGTGTATCAGCATTAGTAAAAGGTGGCAAAGGATATATTGGTCAGATTAATACATTACAAAAATCTATTAATACTGAAGTAAATAAAATATCTAGTGAGCAAGCTAACTTTGGATATAACAGTGATGTTAATGCTAATAATAAACAAATTCAAACATTGAAGAATCAACAAAAGAAAATCGACAAAAAGAAAGTCGTTTATCTGAATGAGCGTAAACGTATTACTAAGTCTAATGTAAAAGCTAATCCGAAGAAACCTATAGGTAATACTTCACGTACTGTAACTACAATGCGAACACATAATATCAAGTGGGGAGATACTTTGGGGCATATTGCTCAAAGGTATGGCACTACAGTAAATGAACTTAAGAAAGCTAATAACCTTAAGTCAGATATGATTTATGCAGGCAGAACGCTTAAAGTACCAACGAAAAAAGTAGTTCAGTTACCGAAAACGCAAACGGCATTAGATAAATCTACTAAATATATCATGGACACTGCAAAGCGTTATCAGTTAGTTAATAACTCTAGCAAGCTGAATAATCTGCAGAAACAACTCAACAAGATTAAGTCAGATAAAGATAAGAAAAATGATGTAGTGATTACGAAGTTAGAAAAAACGCTGCGAGACTTAACTAAAAAATATGACAAGCAAGACGATGTAGTTAAATTACTTCAACAACTTGTCAATAAAAACCCTGATATCCTTTTAAATGGTGTCAAGCTTACGAAAGAAATGGATAAATTGTTAGCAACTAATTCAAAGATTAATGCAAGGAGGAAAGCACGATGAGAATAAAATCAACAGGATTCACTTATAATAATAAACATTCATCAGCATTTGATATCCGTATTACGGATATCAATCTTCCTTTGCCTGAATCTAAAGAAATAAGAGAGACAGTTCCTCATATGGATGGAGATTATGATTTCACTAATGCATATGGTCCTACAAAGTTTAATAATCGTAAAATCACAATTGATGGTTTTGTAATACCTGAAATCAATCAACGTATGATGCAATTGAAACGTGAAATTGAAACCTGGCTTTATAATGTTGGATGGCTAGAACTAACCGTTGATTATGATGAAGAGCATTACTATATTGCAAAATGTAATTCTTGTACATGTAAACTGAATGTTAAAGAAAAACGTTTAGATATAAACATCGACTTTGAAGCTAAACCAAAAGCGATAAGTAAGTTAGATGGTAAGGCGGTGCTTTAATGTATACTGTGAATTTAAAACGATTTGATAATACGGATAAAGTGACAATTTGGGACTATAGAAGAGATGATAATATTATGAAGTCTGGAACGCTTGATAAAAGTGTGGATCAGATAGATGAGTTTAAATTTGAGCTTATTAATGATAGTCGTCAATTCGAGTCATTTTTAACACTCGTTGAAATAAAGAATGAATTAAAGAATAACATCGTATTCCGAGGGAGAATTTTAATACCGTCTCAGCATATGGCTGAGGATGGTATTTTTAATTCTGATTATACGGTTGAAGGTGCTGCTGCTTATATGCATGACAGTTATCCCTCTTATAAGTTTTTTGAGAGTGCGACTCCAAAATCATATATCACGTTTTTAGTTAATGAACATAATAAGCAAGTTGAATCATATAAACAGATAAAACTTGGTGCTGTAAATTTTACTATGAAAGAGCAGGTATCAGAAGCTGTAGAGTATGATACAACAAAATATGCATTCACTTATCTAGAGAAGACGATATGGCAGCATATTGTTGATGATTGTATTGGGCGCTGGGGTGGTGAAATATTAGTAAGATATGAAGCGGATGGAACTTATATTGATTGGTTAGATCCATTAGGCACAAAGAAAGATGCTGCTTTAAGAATTGGAAAGAATATTAAATCATTCTCTAAATCTATTGATCCAACAAATGTTGTGACACGTTTAATCCCATTGGGACCCGCAGAAGAAAGTGCTGCTGGGCAGTCGCAAAGATTAACCATAGTTGAAGACTCGCGAAGCGGCGGTAAGAATTACATTGATATACCTGAATTACAGAAGATATATGGTATTCAAAATGGTATAGAGATATTTGAAGACGAGTATACGCCAGACACATTATATAATGCTGCAAAAAGGAAGGTTGATGATATAAAGAAGAATTTAGTAAAGCAGCAAATGCAGATTAACTTACTTGATTTATCATATATCGGTATAGATCCAGATGAGTATGAACGAGGTCATCAATATGAAGTTTTCTTTGAACCTTTTGATGTTAAAGAGTGGGTGCGAATTATATCAACAAATGAAGATATCACCAATCCACATAATAAGTCAGTCGTTATAGGTGAAAAACCATTATCTATTGACGATGTGCAGAAATCTATAGCAGAACAAAGAACAAAGTTGTTACAAAGAAAACTCGATAACTTTAATCAGAAGTTAAATGACAGTATTTCAAATGTAAATACGATTGTACAAGACACATTAGACACTGAGTTACAGTATTATGAGAAAAAGATAATTAAAGGCGACATACCACCAACTAATGCAGTTAATGATGTATTTTGGTTAGATACCTCTAATCCTAACGTGCCTATTTTGAAAAGATACTGGGAAGGACAATGGATAAAAGCATCTGTAGATAATGTTGAGGATATTGGTGGTATCACAAGAGAGAAAGCCTTATTTAGTGAGTTAAGTAATACATTCATCAACTTAACAATTCAACATAGTAAGTTACTTAATGAAATGCACGAAGTAATGAACAGTGAGTATTTAGTTGATGAGGATATAAAGACATTATTAAACAGTAATCTTGATAAGACGGTAACAGTGTTCAATAACATCAAGACTAATCTTGAAAGTATGAATGAAGACACTGCAACAATCGGTAAATTGATAGATACACAAGCATTATTCTTAAAATATCGTGAACAGTTGCAGGCACTGTACAAAGTGATTGAACAGGCTAAACTATCAATCGATGCTAGATTCAAGTTATTACAGACACAATACACTGAAGAAAAATGGAACGATGCTTTAGATCAGTTAGTATCAATTGCTGCTGGATTAGAGCGTGATGAAAATGGTCGTGTCATAGGCAAGATTGATACGACAGAACAAATCAACAAAGTATTACAAGACGTAAAAGAAGACTATCTCAAAGACACTGTTCAACGTACAGAATACACATCTGACAAAGAAGGCATCGTTAATAAGATAGATGAAACCAAGTCTGAAGTGCTGAAAGAGAGTAATCAGATAGCTCAATCTGTATCAAAGAAAGTCTATGATAATGAAAGTAAGACGTTGAATCAAACATTATCACAATACATCAACAGTATCTCGACAGGGCATCAATTTACGTATGATGAAAACGGAAATATATCAGACTTCACAGTAGGTTCAAGTGGGATTAAGTTGAACGGTAGAGTAATCGACATGAACGATGGAGATGTCATTATCAAAAACGGTGTAACTACAATCACTGATGCCTATATTCCTAAGCTATTTAGTAAGAAAGCAACTATTGAATATCTTGATGCAATCGGAATTACAGCGAGAACGCTACAAGCTAGGGATAAACAGGCTAGTGTCAATATCGAGAACGGATCAATCACAATGAATCGTGATAATGGTGCCAGAATGGATGTTGGTTTAGATGGCATCCAAAGCTTTAACAGTGGCGGGTCGTTGCGTTTTAGTTTAACGCAAACATTAGTAACAACTTCCGCTGTAGGGACATCTGTAAGCAATGTCTATTTAGGTACAGCACCTACAGGAGAAGCTCGTGTTGTTGATATGAATGGCATACCGGGCGATGGTGCTATCGGAAGTTATGCTTACAGACCAATACGAACTTTAGCGATTAAATTCCCTTTGAAAGCGAATGGATATATAGGGCTTGATGGTGATGAATTAAGGGTAATGTCTGACGGTTTATTAGACGGTGGATATAAAGACGTAAGGGCTGCTGGTTTCTTTGGGAATACTTTAGATGTAAATACCTATGCAAATGGTACGCATTTGTATTTGAGACCAACCAGAGATGGTGAGGTTAAATTTACAAATATAGGAACGACTGATGTTTATACTAATACAAGAGCAGGTGGTACTTATACTACATTTGTAGATTTCAATGGACATGCTACAGGTGGACATTTATATTTAAGACCAAAAGGTGGTCATGAAGTTAAATTAACTTATACAGGAACGACTGATCAATTCGCTAGTCTACGCTCGAATGGTATTTACGTACCATGGATAGACTTCAATGGTCAAATTCCAGGATCACATTTGTATATTAGACCAGGTTCGGGTGGGGAAGTGAGATTCACCAGGACCGGAACGACTGACCAATTTATTAATATTAAGGCAAATGATGGTGACTTCAACCAGATTTCCTATAATAAATGGGTGCAAAAATCTAGAGAAGAATGGAAAACAGGCATTCGTAAGTGGGAAGTGAATGCTTCTGAAGTTCTTACTAATGAAGTAGATATTTATGAATTCTATTATAAGAATGACCTAGACTACCTTACTAGAGGTTCGGTTATTGGTGATGGTTATAAAGTTCCTGATTTCTGGCTCTCAAAAAGTAAGAACGGAATAGACAACACTTCTGTGATCTGGACATTAGCAAAAGCGTTACAGGAACAGATTGAAAAGAATAATAAACTAGAGAATAAAATAAATATTATTATGGAGATGATATAAGATGGAAATCAATGAAGTAAAACTAATAGCTAAGATTAATATACAATATGATAATCATAAGGAGAATAAATATTTATATAAATCAGCAGACCTAATATTCATATCTAATAACCTGGATGATTCATTATCTCTAACTGACTTGAAGACTGATTTTAATGGTTATGGGGAATTCGATGCAACGATAAAAACGATATATAGTATGCCTAAAAAAGATAGCTATAAAAATGAGAGTATTATCATCTTTTCTGTTGATGAACTTAATATCGAGTTCTATTTTTACTATGAAAGCAGGGAGTATCCTTTTGGAGAGGAAGAAAAATATTTTAGTTTAAAAAGTGAATACCATATAAACGCTAATAAATTAAATTCGGGAGGACAAAATAATGAATCAACAAAATAAAAAACCACAACGTAATTTAGAAAAAGAAGTGTCATTACTACAACAACAGCTTATGATAGCGTTATCTGATAAAGTAATGATTCAAGCAATGTTGGACGATGCTTTAGAAGAATTAGATCAAATTAAAAACGGTAATCAAGAAGTTGCAGAATAATCTGTAGCTTCTTTTTTATAAATAAAAACAGGAGGTCAAGTGGTAGAGGAAATGACAGAAGAAACATTATAAGAGGTGGTAAAAATGTGGATAACAATCGGAGGAATGGATTTGGAAAATATAGAGATGCTTAAAATTTATTTATATGGAGGGGATATCAGATTACTACACTTCTTATGTATATTGATGCTAGTAGACATCGTGACAGGTATCGCTAAAGCGGTGTATAACAAGAACTTATGGTCGAGAAAGTCATTATTCGGCTTTGCTAGAAAATTGATGGTATTCTGTATCATCGTATTAGCTAACGTGATTGATCAGATACTTCAATTGAATGGTGGATTGGTCATCGTCACGATTATGTTCTATATCGCAAATGAGGGACTATCTATTGTTGAAAACTGTGCACAGATGGGCGTATTGATCCCGACCAATATTTCGGAGAAGTTAGCCGTTATATTAAGCAATAACGATAAACAGTCAATCACAACTGAAGTGAAAGAAGAATTTACAGCTAAACATTCTAAAGACTTGCCAGGTGGACAGGTTGACGTAAGTGTTAAGGTTCAAGCTGAGAAGAACGAAGAAATACATTAAGGACAGCTCACTATGGGTTGTCTTTTTTAATACGAAATTAGAGGGAGAGATAATTATGGCTAAAACATATAATCAGATGAGAGAACGTTTAAATTGGTACGTAGGACGTAAGATTGACTTCGATGGCTATTACGGTATGCAGTGCATGGACTTGGCAGTAGACTTCGTTTATTGGGCGACAGGTATCAGAATGTGGGGAGATGCTAAAGATGCGCCTAATAACGCATTTAATGGCAAAGCTACAGTATATAGAAACACACCCGATTTTCAACAAGAAGTAGGAGACGTTGCGGTGTTTACTAGAGGGCGTTTCGATAATAGGTACGGTCACATTGGTATCGTGTATGATAAAGGCAATCTTAACGGATGTACTATCCTAGAGCAAAATTGGGACGGTATGGCGAATACAGGTGCAGCGTTACGTTGGGACGATTGCTCAGGTATCGGTTACTTCATCAGAATTAATTTCGATGGTACATGTATCAAACAAACAGCAGCAGTTACTGTTAATCAAACATCAGTTAATTCAGCACCATTACTAAAAGTTGGTAGCATTCCACCTAAAAATCTTAAATGGTCAACAGGCGCTTATTACATGGCAACTATCGATGATTTAGGAGCAACGTCAGCACGTCGAACAGGTCCCGCAGGAAAGTATAAATTCCACCTTAACAATTATAGTTATGGAGCAGGGGAACAAGTCTATGTATTTGAATCAATCGATGGTTGGTGTCGTATCTATTGGAATAACCATAACGAATGGATCTGGCACGAACGATTAAGAGTAAGAGAAATTTATAAGTAAGAAATCAACCCTGCACTCAAATTATCGAGTACAGGGCTTTTTATTTGCAATAATTGTTGACAATCGTCTACAAAGATGATATATTATATATATGGAGGTGATACAAATGCAATCTCGTAATTCTCGCAGAAAAGAGCGAGAACAAGAAAAAAGAGATAAAACAAACACGTTACTCGCCTGGACAGCGCTATTAGTAGCAGTGCTTGATTATCTCAAAGGTTAAAGGCCTTCCCGAAAGGGAACCTTTACCTCATTATATATGGAGGTGTTGATAATGACAAGAAGACAAACATCAACAGTTATAAGTTTATTATTAATTACGTTTATTATTATTAAATTATTAAGCTTACTATCATAATAAAATACGAGATTGCATTTGATTAAATATGCGAGAAAAAATAGAATGGTTATTAAAAAGTGACATAAAGGGAACAACCATTGAAAAAAATACAGGAGTAAGTCGAGCAGTGATTAGTAAGTTGAGAAAAGAGCAGCGTGATATTGGTGGACTCACATTAGACACTTGTGAAAAGTTATATAATTATGTAATTGCACTTGAGCAAAAGAAGTAGTTTATATCCCTACACTCATATCGAGTGTGGGGGTTTTTTTAATCCGGTCATATACCCGAATATTTGATAATTCGGTTATATAGACGAAAGCACCTATCATTTAAGATAAGGTGCTTTCTACTGTGCCCGCATTATTAAAAAGTTCCACCAAAGTTCCACCAGTTTGGCATGATAATATACGATAATATACGAATTGTGTTTAAGAATAAATCAAACAAAAAACGCTGAAACCCTTTGATAATAAAGGATTTACAGCGTTTTAGTTTTAATAAGTTGTTAAACAACTTATTAACGTGAGTAGTACTCAACGATTAATTGTTCGTTAATTTCAGCAGATAATTCGCTACGTTCTGGAACGCGTACAAATGTACCTTCTAATTTTTCAGCGTCGAATGTTAAGTATTCAGGAACGTGGTTTGATAACTCAACTGATTCAGCGATGATGTTTAATTTTTGTGATTTTTCACGAACTGAAATTACTTGACCAGGTTTTAATTGGTATGATGGGATGTCTACGCGAGCGCCATCTACCATGATGTGACCGTGGTTAACTAATTGACGTGCTTGACGACGTGTACGTGCTAAACCTAATTGGTATACTACTGCATCTAAACGAGATGCTAAAAGTGCCATGAAGTTAGCACCGTGGATACCTTTCATTTTACCAGCACGATCAAAGATTGTGCGGAATTGACGTTCGTTGATTCCGTACATATAACGTAATTTTTGTTTCTCTTGTAATTGTAAACCATACTCAGATAATTTTTTACGTTGGTTAGGACCGTGTTGTCCTGGTGCGTAAGGGCGTCTTTCTAATTCTTTACCAGTGCCGCTTAAAGAAATTCCTAAACGACGAGATTTTTTCCAAGTTGAACCTGTAAAACGAGCCATAATGTGACTCCTCCTCTGTTTTTGTTTTTTATGTAAAAAACAAAAATATGATAAATGCCTAATACGATATAGTATCATTCCGTGCCTTCGCCTTATAGCTTCAGTTACACAACACGCCAACATAGGGGATACTATAGCGCGTATTAATATTTATCTGCTATCTTCGTTTATTCACATAGATTTCATTATAGTGACTTTAGTGTAAGAAGTCAATATTAATATAAATGTTTTTCGAGAATCTTTACGAATTGTTCGATACCTGCTTGATCTTCTTCTGTAAATCTAGATTTAATCGGCGCATCGATATCGAGCACACCGAATATTTCTCCATCTTTAATAATAGGTACGACAATTTCTGATTGAGAATTTGCATCACATGCAATATGACCAGGGAACTGATGTACGTCAGAGACAACCATCGTTTTGCGCTCGCTGACTGCACTCCCGCATACACCTTTTCCAACCGGAATTTGAACACATGCCGGTAATCCCTGGAAAGGTCCTAACTGTAATTGGCCATCTTTCATCAAATAGAACCCAACCCAGTTTACTTCCTGTAGAAATGTATTAAGAAGTGCACTTGCATTGGCAAGATTGCTGATATTATCCTGTTCATCAGTGAGTAATCCGTCCAGCATTTGTGCGAGCATCGTATAATCTTTAATCGGTGTTTGATCGAACATAGTATTCCCTCCGTAGTTATCAATTTTTATGAATAAAAATAGTTTAACTGATTTGATAAAGAATTAACAAGAAATTGTTTTTGAAAAGTACATTTTACGTTATAATGATGAGTAGTACTTTGGAGGGAATGAATTTACATAATGATATATATCATAGTTGGAATCATTGTAGTGATATTGATTGCTGTCGGTGTGCTGTTTTATATGAGAAATCAAAGACGCACACATATCGAAAGCATTGAAGCAAGAAAGAATGAAGTGAAACATTTACCGTTTCAAGATGAACTTGTAAAAGTAAAATCATTAAACTTAAAAGGTCAGGCTGCGCTGCACTTCGAGAAGTGGAAGAAAGAGTGGCAGACTGTATTAAATGAAGATATTAAGACTTGTGAGCTTATTATAAATGATGCGGATGAAGCGCTTGATAAATTTAAATTTAAAGAAAGTGAAACTAAGGTTCAAGAAGCGGACCACTTGCTTGATCATATAGAGAAAAAGTATGGACAGTCTGTAGAAGAGATTAAAGCGTTTATGAATAAGACTGAAGATGATAAGCGCAAGTATGATGCATGTAAGGTTATCTATAGAGAGTCAAAGCGCGACGTTCTTGCTAACCGTCATCAGTATGGTGAATCGGCTGAGCCGCTTGAAGCACAGATCGAAACGTACGAACCTCAAATTAATGTATATCAGACGCTCATTGATGAGGGGAATTATGACGATGCACATACGCATATTAATAGTTTACATGAAGAAATGTCGCTACTGAAAGAAGATATGGAAGAAATTCCAGAACTTATTCGTGATGTACAAAAAGAATTACCTGCACAATTTCAGGATATTAAGTTCGGATGCAGAGACCTTAAGATTGAAGGTTATAACATTGAACATGTTAAAGTAGACAGTACGCTTCAGACGTTAAAAGGGAAGCTGAACCTAGTTGAGCCCTTGATTGCAAGACTGGAACTTGACAAAGCAGAAGAGATTATCGATGAAATTAATGATGCTATCGATGAAATGGTTGAACTCGTTGAACTTGAAGTGAAAGCGAAGAACAATGTAGAATTAACAAAAGAAGAGATAACAGATCATCTGTTTCACGCAAAAGATACGAACTATATAATTCGTACAGAGATAGAATATGTTAAAGATACCTATTATATTGATGAAGAAGCGGTGCAGAATGTGCGTAGCTACGACAATGAGATTCAAAGTTTGATAACAGTGTATGATGAAATATTGATGGAAACTGCGAAATCAAGCATTCGTTATACAGAGGTTGAGGACAATCTAAAATATATTGAATCCCATGTTAAGGTGATCAATGAAAAACAAGAGAAGATACAGAACTACTTGATGAATTTACGTGAAGATGAGCAGGAAGCGCAGCATAATGTATTGCATATTCAATGTAAGAAAGAAGAAGTGTACAGAAAACTGCTTGCTTCAAATCTGTCAAGTGTACCTGAACGCTTTATTATTATGAAAAATGAAATTGATGTTGAGATGCGTGAAGTGCATCAACTTTTTAATAAGCGTCCAATGAATGTAACGCAAGTAAGAGATAAAGTGAATAAAGTACTGACAACCATGAATACATTTGAGTCAGAAGCGATGGAAGTACTGGAGCATGCGCTTTATGCAGAAAAACTGATACAATATGGAAACCGTTATCGCAAAGATTCTTCAGAGGTTAATAAAGAGTTAATTGAAGCAGAACGCCTGTTTAGTAACAATAGATATAAACGCGCAGTAGAAGTTGCTGAGGCGGCGATTGAACGTGTAGAACCAGGAGTGACTGAGCGTATCGAGCAAAATATTCTTCATACAAAGCGCAGATAGAGTATAATGAAACGAATGATAAACCCGAGCCAACTTCAATGTGAAGTTTGCCGGGTTTTGCTTATTGAGGTGAAAGAATGATCTATTTAGATAATTGTGCAACAACAAAGCCGGATCCAGAAGTGTTAAAGACATTTCATACGGTAAATGAAAAGTATTATTTTAATCCATCAAGTCCACATCATAAAGGGCTTGAAACAAATAAATTATTAGAACAGGCGAGAAGTCAGATAAGAGATATATTGAAGCTTAAGAATCAATCTATTATTTTTACGAGTGGTGCCACTGAATCGAACAACCTACTTATTACAGGTATGGCAAGAAGTAAGAAACCGTTCGGACAGACGATTATTACTTCGCATCTAGAGCATCCTTCAGTACTAGAAACAGTACGTGCGCTAGAAAGTGAGGGATTCACAGTTAAGTATGTAGAGTTTAAGGACGGGCGATTAGATTTAGAACACTTTAAATCTCTATTAAACAGTGATGTGACTTTAGTCTGTTTAATGCATGTGAATAATGTCATGGGTGCAATATTACCGATCACATCTATCAAAGAAGTATTAAAGAATTATCCGAAAGTGCATTTTCATGTTGATTGTGTACAATCTTTTGGGAAGCTCGAACTTCCAGTTGATGCGATGGATAGCTTTGTACTTAGTGGTCATAAGTTCAATGGTCTGAAAGGTCAGGGTTTACTGGTCTTCAATCAACTGAAGACCATCACACATACTGTATTTGGCGGGGGTCAGGAGTATGGATTTAGAAGCGGAACGGTGAATGTTGCGAATGATGTTGCTTTAAGTCGCGCAGTACGTATTGCCGAAAGTGAGAGGACAGAATTATACTCACGCACGCAGCATTTTAAAGAACAGCTAGAACATGCAGTGCAGCAACTTCCGGGATTATATGTGAATTCACTTGAAGAGGGTGTGCCGCATATAGTAAATATCGGTTTCCCTGGCGTAAAAGGGGAGGTCATCGTGAATGCCTTTTCGAAAGAAGATATCTGCGTTTCGACGACGAGTGCCTGTTCGTCAAAGCGAGCAAAGTTCAATGAAGCACTGAATGCGCTCCATGTACCTGAAACTGTCATAGCGGGTAGTGTCAGAGTATCATTTGATAAATATACAACACAAAGTGATATCAATCGATTCATCACAGTACTACAACAAATCTATCGTGAAATGAAGGAGTTAATCAAAGATGCAGTATGATCATATATTAGTCAGATATGGAGAATTAACATTAAAATCGGGTAATCGTAATACATTTGTAAATCAGCTTAAATCCAATATTAAATACGCGCTAATTCCGCTAACAGGTTATAAAGTAAATGCCAATAGAGACAGAATGTACGTAGAAGTCACTGAAGATGCTGATGTAGAAGAGATTATGAAACGAATTAGCAAAGTATTCGGTGTACATTCAGTGAGTCCGGTAGTGAAAGTAGAGAAAGATATCGACCAGATAAAATCGAGTGCAGTGAAGCTTGCGCGTGATATTGACGCACCGGGTGTTACATTTAAGGTAGATGCGAAACGTTCGGATAAAGGATTCCCTTATGATACATTCGCCTTACAGCAAGAGCTCGGGGGAGAAATCTTATCGAATATCGAACATTTAACGGTAGACGTTAAAAAACCAGGTTATAAATTGCTCGTGGAAATTAGAAGTGATGCAGCATATCTATATTCTCGCGTGATTAAAGGCGCTGGAGGCCTACCGGTTGGAACGGGAGGAAAGACGCTCTTGATGCTATCAGGTGGTATTGATTCACCTGTCGCTGGAATTGAAGTGATGAAGCGCGGGGTTACGATTGAAGCGATTCATTTCCATTCACCACCCTTTACAAGTGAAGAAGCGAAACAGAAGGTCATTGATCTCACAAGGATTATGGCAGAAACTACTGGAGAGATTAAACTGCATCTTGTTCCGTTTACAGACATCCAGAAGATGATTCATAAGAAAGTGCCTGAAAACTTAACGATGACGTCGACACGTCGAATGATGCTTAAGATTGCAGATAAATTTGCTCGTCAAATTGATGCTAAAGCACTTGTCAACGGAGAAAATTTAGGACAAGTTGCGAGTCAGACACTTGGAAGCATGTATGCGATAAATGCAGTTACAAATTTACCAATATTACGTCCGTTACTAACATTGGACAAAGATGAGATTATTATTAAAGCAAAGGAAATCGGAACATTTGAAACGTCGATTCAACCGTTTGAGGACTGCTGCACAATCTTCACACCGAAAAATCCAAAGACCAATCCTAGACTTGATAAGGTTGAGAGCTTCGAAGCGGGCACTGATTTTGATGCGATGATTGAAGAGGCAATCGCGAATATTGAGACATTAACAATTTCTAAGCATACAGATACGAAACAAGAATTCGACGAGCTGTTATAGGAGGCGTTCTTATGCTTGATAAAAATGTCGTTATAGCGCATCGTGGAGCGAGTGGTTATGCGCCTGAACATACTTTTGCATCGTACGATAAAAGTCATTACGATATGCATGCAGACTATATTGAGCTCGATGTTCATATGACATTAGATGGAGAAATCATTGTCATGCATGATGAATCAATCGAACGCACTGCACTGACGCCAGGGATTATTAAAGAGATGACCCTTCAAGAAATTAAACAGCTGACAATTGGGAAATGGTTCAATGAAAAGTTCCCTGAATTAAAGGCAGACTATTATGCTGAACAGATTGTACCGACACTGAAAGACATATTTGAACGTTATAAAGATGCAAATTATTATATAGAAACGAAATCCCCGGACATCTATCCGGGGATGGAATCAATATTAATCGATACGCTAGATGCATACGGCCTGATCAGTGACACGCGCCTAAAGAATCGTCAGACGGTTATACAGTCATTTAGTTTAGAAAGTTTAATCAAAGTGAATCAGCTCGTTCCCGATATGCCGCTCTTACTGCTCGCTAAAAAAGGTGTGCTGCGTGAAATGCCGGATGAAGATTTAAAGCAGATTCATGCATTCGTATATGCTGTCGGACCGAGTATCGCCGATCTGGATGAAACATTAATCAGCAGAATGCATGACCTTGGATATTTAGTCTTTCCATATACGCTCAATAAAGAAGCGGATATGGAACGCTTAATCAATGCAGGTATTGACGGAGCATTTACAAATTTCCCTGATCTGCTTCGTAAGCAGTTTAGAATAGATAACGGAGAAATATTTGAATAACTAATTATAGGACACCACAAAGTGTATCATAGCAACTTATAAGGAGGGCAACATGGATTTAAATATATTACTCATTTTAATATTTTTCGGATTCTTAGCGGCATTTATAGATTCAGTTGTTGGTGGTGGCGGACTCATCAGTATTCCCGCTCTACTTGCAACTGGTATGCCGCCATCCATCGCGCTTGGAACGAATAAGCTTGCTTCTTCTTTCGGATCATTTACATCAACGTTATCATTTTTACGTTCGAAGAAAGTCGATTTAAATATTGTTGGTAAATTATTTCCGTTATCATTTTTCGGTTCGATTCTCGGTGCATTTATTGCCACGAAGATGCCGCCTGAATATCTGAAGCCTATTGCGATCATCTGTCTGAGTCTGGTACTTGTGTATACGCTATTTAAGAAAGACTGGGGAAGCATTTCGACCTATAAGAAGTTAGATAAGAAAAAGTCGGCATTATTTATTTTTGCGATTACATTTATCGGCTTTTACGATGGGTTCTTAGGGGGAGGGACAGGAAGTTTCCTGCTATTCACCTTACTTATCATCGGTTTTGATTTCTTAAGAGCAGCAGGTAATGCAAAATTTCTTAACTTTGCAAGCAACTTAGGAGCTCTGCTCTTATTCATGGCACTCGGACAAGTAAATTATATGTATGGGCTGAGTATGGGAGCGGCAATGATAGCGGGAAGTTACACTGGTAGCCAATTTGCGATTAAGCATGGTGTATCATATGTGCGTATACTCTTTATCGTAGTGACGGTGCTGTTGATTGGAAAAAATATTGTGGACTACGTTCAGAATTATTTTATGAAATAGTCTGAACGATCAAATGATTTTAAATATGTGAAATGACCTGAAAAAGAACTGCACCGTAGTTATACGGTGCAGTTCTTTATATCTTATAGAAATGTGCGCTCAACTTTATTCCAGAATGAGTTTTCTTTCACTTTGACAGTTTTAATGATCTGTTTACTTAATGTAATATCGATTGTATCTGTATTCTGTATGGATAATGCCTCGTTATCTAGTCCCATTATCGGATAATAGTCTTCTAATTTATCTAGTATTAAAGAAAGCTTACGACCTTCATTTAAAATAATCGCATTACCAATAGTTCTGTAGTTGTTGTTGTTGAAAGATGCGATTTCAGTCATCTGGAAGCAACGTGTAAGCGGATCGATAATGGCGCCATCCAGTGATTTGCTATATCCAGTTGATCCGGTTGGTGTAGAAATCAGCATACCATCGCCGCGGAATGTCTCGAATTTCTGATCATCGATTAATACGTCCAGAGACATCGATTTAATAATTGAAGATTTAATATAGAAATCATTTAAACATAAGTAGCGCATCTCGTTATTAATATTTACATCTAACAAAGGATATTTGCGTACTTCGATGGAATCATCCTCGCTATTTAAAGCTTTATTTAGCAGTTCTGGATTATCAATATGGAAATCAGTATAGAAGTGTTTCTTATTATCTGTCGCAATGCCAACATATATTGCATCTTGACGAAATTTTGTTTTACGTACTGCTTGGAGAAACTCCCCGTCACCACCGATAGAAGCGATGATATTTGCAGTTTGGTGATTATCAGTTACTTCAAAGTCATAATGTTGAATTAACGTTTCAATTTGTGCCTTAGAGTTTAATCCAGCAGGTTCTCTGTTTGTGAAAAAGTAAATTTTATTTCTTTTTTCCATTTTCTTACCCCTCCTTATTGTTCACTGATAGATATTTTTGATACTATATATTATAAGGTCTAACTATTATATTTGAAAGGAAGATACGATGAGTAAAAGAGTGATAGCAATATTATTGGCTTTAGGATTATTTATTGTTGGGTCTACATTAAGCTTCTTCACAAACGTGTTATCTACAGATTTCGCTTCAAGCATGAAGGCACTAGACGAAGAAGGACTTACTTCATCTACTGTTGATGGCAGCGACACGACAAATCAAATTGCACGTATTGAAATAGACGGAACAATTATGGACACGGGGACGCCTTCGCCCTTCTCGGGTGAAAGTTACAATCACCAGCTGATACTGGATTCATTAGATGAGGTGAAAGACAACGGTAATATTAAAGCATTGATGTTAGTTGTGAATTCGCCGGGTGGTGGTGTTTATGAGAGTGCAGAAATTCACGATAAGATTGAAGCGGTCAAAAAAGCAGGTAAAAAAGTTTTTGTAACGATGAAAAATACGGCGGCTTCTGGAGGTTATTATATTTCAGCACCAGCTGATAAAATTTATGCTTCTAAAGAAACGTTGACGGGATCATTAGGCGTAATCATGCAATCTATGAATTATAAAGAGCTTGCGGATAAGTACGGGGTTAAATTCAACACAATTAAGAGTGGACCCCATAAAGACATTATGAGCCCTACAAAAGAGATGGATGAAACAGAACGTGCAATCTTGCAAAAGTTTGTCGATGAAAGCTATGAAGGTTTTGTAAATGTGATTAGTAATGGAAGACATATGGATAAAGCTCAAGTGAAAAAGATTGCTGACGGTAGAATCTATTCGGGTCAACAAGCGCAAAAATTGGATCTTGTAGATGAGATAGGCACTGAGGCAGATGCGATGAATGCACTGAAGAAAGAAATTAAAGCAAAAAACGCTGAAGTCATTGAATTTTCAGTGACAGATGACTTCTTTAATTCTAAATTCTTTGCAGCAGATTCTTTTGTAGGTCACTTAATGGGCAAGAACGATGTAGCTGCAATAAAAGAATTATTGAGTAAACGTCAAGGCATTCAACCAATGTACTTGTATGGGGAGTAGGTGGATGTAATGTATGAAGAAAAATATGATCAACATATTGAAAGTGACTTAGCTGTTCCAATGAATTCGCACAATGTGAATGATAAACTTACACAGCAGTTAATTCATGCGACAGAAGCTGGATTTGGTATTCGGTTTGTAGCATTTATCATTGATTTAATCGTTATTGGTTCGATTAAAAACATTGCATTAAATCCATTTGATGCATCATACGGTTTAAGTGATATGTATATTATGACACCGCTCTTTTCGGTCTATAATGTACTTAGTGCATTAATCTACTTTGGCTATTTTATTTTACTTACGTATTTCTTTAATGCAACACTTGGTAAGATGATCTTAAAATTAAAAGTAGTTCATGAAGATGGCCGCAAACTTTCTATAGGAACGGTTATTACCCGAGAATTCTTTGGACGATATATTTCTAACTTCTTCGCTTATTTACTTTATCTCGTTATACTATTTAATCCAAATAAGCGTGGTATACATGATCTGTTAAGTGATACACTCGTTGTTAAGGAAGAGAGTGCGTTATTAAGAGAAAAGCTTGTGAAGCAAGAAATCAGAATTTAATCAGTCAAATTAATTCGTTTTCTCTTATAAACATGTTAAATTAATAGTGTAAAACAATTTAGGAGGTATCATAATGGCACAAGTTACATTTAAGAACAATCCAATGAAATTATCAGGCGAGCCTGTCACAGTTGGGACGGCAGCTCCGGATTTTTCCGTATTAGCAAATGATTTAACGGTAAGAACATTAGCCGATTACGAAGGTAAGAAGAAATTAATCAGCGTTGTTCCATCTATTGATACAGGTGTATGTAGTACACAAACACGTAAATTTAATGAAGAAGCAGCAGGTATTGATAATGCTGTTGTTCTAACTATCTCTGCTGATTTACCATTTGCTCAGGCAAAATGGTGTGCAGCAGAAGGATTAGAGAACGTGATTACTTTAAGTGATCATAAAGACCTATCATTTGGTACGAACTATGGTGTCGTAATGGAAGACCTACGTTTACTTGCACGTTCGGTATTTGTTCTCAGCGATACAAACGAAGTAGTCTATACTGAAGTTGTTCCAGAAGGTACAGATCATCCCGATTATGATAAAGCGATTGAAGCATTAAAATCAATTTAATTACACGTATTAACTACTGCCCTTAATTTGGGGCAGTTTTTATTTGAAAGGATCATATATGATAGAAGAATTATTTAAAGTTATTGATAGTAAGGCGAAAGCACTCCAAAAAGAAAATGGACATAGTTTTATTGAGAATTTAGGATTAAGTCTTGAAGATATTTATATCAACCAAAGAGATCTACTTGAAAGAAGTACGAGTATTGATCGCAGAAAGGCATTCCAGTTCAGTTATTTAAGCTTATTGAAAGAAGAGATGATACAGCCGAATCACCAGATGACACCAGATAGTATTGGATATATGACTGCGTATGTAATGAATTTGTTTGTTCAAGATGAACAGCTTAAGATATTAGATCTTACGAGTGGTACAGGACATCTCTCGGCTACAATACATGAACAGAATCCAGGCAAGACTTTTGACCATGTACTTGTAGAAGTCGATCCTGTATTATCAAGACTCAGCATCCATTTAGCAAACTTTTTAGAGATACCCTTTGATGTCTTTCCTCAAGATGCAATTATGCCATTACCAGAAGGCGATTTCGATGTTGTTACTGGTGATTTTCCGGTAGGCTACTATCCAAATGATGTAAGAAGTCACGAAATGAAACTCGGATTTAAAGAAGGACATAGTTTTAGTCATCATTTATTAATTGAACAAGCGATAAATAGCCTAAAGCCAGGAGGTCTCGCATTTTTAATTGTTCCGACCCAACTCTTTGAAGGTGACAATGTGGAACAGTTACAAAAATTTGTTGCTACAGAAACAATAATGCAAGCCTTTTTGAATTTCCCTTCAAGTTTGTTCAAGACTGAAGCACGTCGAAAAAGCTTACTCGTATTAGAGCGAAAAAATGGTTCAAAATCCAAAGCAGTTGAAGTTTTACTTGCAAATATTCCCGATTTCAAAGATGAGAGAAATATGAAGACATTTATCGATGAATTAGAAGTGTGGCATTCAGAAAATCGTAACAAATAATTCTGTATTATTCTTGATAATAATCTGTAATAATGATTAAATATAAGTATTCAATTACTTAGGAGGAAGACCATGAAAAAAATTATGGCAATTAATGCAGGTAGTTCATCTTTAAAATTTCAGTTATTTGAAATGCCTGAAGAGAAAGTATTGACTAAAGGATTAGTAGAAAGAATTGGATTACCGAATTCAATCTTTACAATTTCAGTCAATGGTGAGAAGATTACTCAAACTTTAGATATTAAAAATCATGAGCAAGCGGTTGATATGATGCTTGATGAAATGAAAAAACACGGTATCATCCAAGATATTAATGATTTAGATGGTACAGGTCACCGTGTCGTACAAGGTGGAGACATCTTTGAAACAAGCGCGCTTGTAACAGATGAAGTAGAAAAGCAAATTGAAGAATTATGTGAGTTAGCACCATTACATAACCCTGCAAACTTAATGGGTATCCGTGCATTCCGTAAGATGCTACCAAATATTCCGCACGTAGCAATCTTTGATACTTCATTCCATACAACAATGCCTGAAGAAGCATTTCTTTACAGCTTACCTTACAAATATTATCAAGATTATGGTATTCGTAAATATGGTGCACACGGTACGAGCCATAAATTCGTAGCAGAACGTGCTGCAGAATTATTAGATCGTCCTATTGAACAATTACGTATTATTACTTGCCATATCGGTAATGGGGCTTCAATCGCTGCAGTAGAAGGTGGTAAATCTGTAGATACATCTATGGGGTTCACACCACTTGCTGGTGTTACGATGGGAACACGTTCAGGTAACCTTGATCCTGCAATCATTCCGTTCCTGATGGAGAAGACAGGTAAGACAGCTCAGGAAGTTATTAATGTATTAAATAAAGAATCTGGATTATTAGGAATTTCAGGGATTTCTAGTGACTTACGTGACATTGAACAAAAAGCTGAAGAAGGTGACGAACGTGCCATCTTAGCACTAGATGTATTTGCAAGTCGTATCCATAAATACATCGGGTCATATGCAACACGTATGAAAGGTCTGGATGCAATCGTGTTCACTGCAGGTGTTGGTGAAAACTCTGACGTCGTGCGTGCACGTGTATTAGAAGGATTAGAATTCATGGGCGTTTACTGGGATCCAAAATTAAATGCGGGTCTTCGTGGAAAAGAAGCATTTATCAACTATCCACATTCACCAGTTAAAGTTATGGTAATACCAACTGATGAAGAAGTTATGATCGCACGTGATACGATGACTTTCGGTAACTTAAAATAATATGAAAAAAAGGTCGGAACTATTGTTCTGACCTTTTTCCTTTTCAATAATAAATTACCTTATCGAGTATGATATGAACTCCCGGGTTTCTCTACTGTTTATGTTCTTCTAGCAGTTCTTTCGTAGCAACTTCTGGCTGGAAGTTATGTGGCATTGTTTCAGTTCTGACAACTAATACGTCACATTCTGCATGACGTACGATGGCCTCTGATACTGATCCGATGATGAAACGTTCAACCGCATTAAGCCCAGTTGAACCACACATGATTAAGTCTGCACCTAATTTTTGTGCGATTTTCTTAGGAATAATCGTCTTAGGTGAACCGTATTCAATTAAAGTATCCACGTTTGATACACCACGACTTTGTGCTACTCTTTTGTAGCCATCAAGCAATGACTCTGCAAACTGTGTTGCGCGTTCTGAAATAGAGCGGTCATACGCTTCGACGCTTGCATAGCTTCTTGTATCGATAACATTGATGATTGAGAGTGTTGCATTATTACGCTTAGCAACTTCGACTGCCTTATTGAAGGCCCATTCCGCTTCACTTGATCCATCGACTGCGATTAAGATATTTTTATACACTAACATAAAAATCCCTCCATTTACGATCTTTATTACACTTTTATTATATCACTAATGTTTAGAATGTAATAATAGAATTGTAAACATTTTATATATTCTGAATACTCTTACTAAATTAAATGATTGCGTTTTCATTTGTAAATGTTACTATATTCTTGTAAGGATAAATTAAGGGGAGTGTATGACATGTTAATAGGTATTCCAAAAGAAATTAAAAACAACGAGAATCGTGTCGCATTGACACCTGGTGGGGTTCATGCATTAGTTGATAACGGACATGAGGTTATCGTCGAAAAAGGTGCAGGACTTGGTTCTTACTTCACAGATGAGGATTACATCGAAGTAGGCGGACGCATTGGTTCAGTTGAAGAAGCATGGAATGTAGATATGGTAATGAAGGTTAAAGAACCTTTAGCGCCTGAATTTAAATATTTTAAAGAAGGCTTAATTTTATTCACATATTTACATTTAGCTCCAGAACCAGCATTAACGAAAGCTTTATTAGATAATAAAGTGGTAGGGATAGCGTATGAAACAGTTCAGTTACCGACAGGTGGGCTACCATTATTATCTCCGATGAGTGAGGTTGCAGGTCGTATGGCAACACAAATCGGTGCACAGTTCTTACAGAAGATTCATGGTGGTAAAGGAATCTTATTAGCAGGTGTACCCGGCGTTCAAAAAGGTCGTGTAACAATTATCGGTGGAGGACAAGCTGGAACAAACGCTGCGAAAATGGCAGTCGGTCTAGGTGCTGAAGTTACAATCTTAGACTTAAGCCCAGTACGTTTACAGCAGTTAGATGATTTATTCGGAAATCAAGTTCAGACTTTAATGTCTACACCATTAAACATTGCTGACAGTGTACGTGAAAGTGATCTTGTGATTGGCGCAGTATTAATTCCAGGTGCGAAAGCTCCAAAACTTGTAACTGAAGAAATGATCAAGTCAATGAGCCCAGGTTCAGTAGTCATTGATATTGCAATTGACCAAGGTGGTATTTTCGAAACTTCAGACCGTATCACAACGCATGATGAACCAACATTCGTGAAACATGATGTTGTGCATTATTCAGTTGCGAATATGCCAGGTGCTGTACCACGCACATCAACGATGGCATTATCAAATGCAACGATTCCTTATGCAATCCAGATTGCAAATAAAGGGTATAAGCAAGCAGCTTTAGATAACGAAGCAATCCTAAAAGGTTTCAATACGCTTGATGGACATGTTACTTTTGAGGCTGTAGCACAGGACCAAGGCTTAGAATACTTTGATGCAAAATCATTGTTGAATAATTAATGAAAGAATAAAATCGAGGCCCGCATATTGATGGGGGCCTCGATTTTTGTATATTAATGATAGATTTCTCTGCCATATGCATGCTGAAATGGAATCCATTTTTTCAGCTCAGTGAATTCATTGCTGTCTGCTACTTCCGGAATAATCTCAATTTTACCTTTGGAATGTCGTAACAGACGACCAAGCTGCTGCGTATTATCAACGATAGGTTTCAAGTAAGAAACATCCCCATGTGTGATGATTGCTGATACATTTATCTCAATTAATGCATCCATCGCTTTTAGTTGTGTGCGGAGCGGAATCTTATCAAATTGAGAATGCATGATCACTGGTGTTGATTCAGCAGCTTGAATTAATGTCCGCATCACTGGAATATCAAGGTTATTATCAGAGTCCAGTGCACCGAATATAAAGCCATCTATCTTCAACCGATTCAACTGTCTAATATCTTCCCGCATGATTTCGACATCAAATAAAGTGTAACGATAACTTTGGAATGATGGATTGATGAGTGCGTATACTCTGACGTTTAGGGGATGGCAGTATTCTATCGCTATTTTTGCGAATCCGTAACTTGCTGTCATCCCGGTCTGATTGATAACAATATGTGTTCCTCCATGATTTACTGCTTCGTATAGATCATGGAAAGTTTCGACGACATTATATGTGGTCATTTTACATAGCTCGTGAGTACTTCGTATCCATCTTCTGTTACTAGAATATCGTCTTCAACGCGAACGCCGACTGTTTCAGGATAGTAAATACCGGGTTCGATTGTAAATACCATACCAGCTTGTAATGTGTTTTCATTTGATGAAGAGATATCTGGGAATTCATGTACACTGATGCCGAGACCGTGACCTAGACGGTGTGGGAAATAGTCTCCATAACCTTTAGAGGTGATATAATCACGTGCAGCTGCGTCGATGTCTTTAATAGGTACACCGGGCTTTACAAGTGCTATCGCACGTTTATTTGCTTCTGTAACGATACTGTGAATATCTTGATGGAGTTGAGGAGGCGTACCGAATGCTACTGTACGTGTAATATCAGAACAATAACCTTTGTATATAACACCAAGATCAAAGAGTACATATTCGTCCTCATTCAACGTTCTTCCTCCAGGTGTGCCGTGTGGACTTGCTGCGTGATCACCAAAGAGTACCATCGTACTGAAACTCATATCAGAAATACCTTCAATACGTTTCATTTCATTTTCAATAATCTGCACAACTTCCGCTTCAGTAATACCGATTTTTAATGCTGCTACTCCGGTTTCAACTGCTTGGTCTGCGTAGCGTGCAGCTTGTTTTAATAAAGCGATCTCATCTTCTGATTTAATGTTTCGCATGTCTTTAATGATCTGATCGATTGACTGTAATGCACTTGGTTTGAAGTGCAGCTGAATTGCTTTCTCACGCTTTACTGTTACATGTTCCTCTTCGATAAACATCACAGCTCCATCTGGAATCTCAAGCTGATGTTTCGCTACTTGAAAGGCATCTTCTGTATCTGAATAGCCAATTGTATTTAAGTTTGACGCATTTATCGCATCGTTCACTTCCATTGCAGGCACGATTAATGATGCTTCGTGCTGCGTTACGTATAAAGCCGTAAGTCGTTCGTGTGGGTCAGAAAGGAAGCCACTGAAGTAATTAATATTTTCTGGTGTTGTAATAAAAGCATGTGTAATATTCTGTTCAGTCATATAAGCTGTCAATTTTTCTAGATTTTTCATATCATTGCTCCTTTTTCATAGTACTACTAGTGTAAATTAGATTAATTGATTATTCAATTTTCATGTGTCGGCTTTTTAAATACACTTTAATTCATGTATAATAGAACCTAACAATAGGAGAGAGGTGTTATAATGGAAATCTTTTTTCACGGTCAATCTTGTATTACATTCGAACATAATGGAAAGAAAATCATTGTAGATCCTTTTATTAATGGGAATAATCTGTCAGACTTAGATAGTGAAACACTTGAAGTGGATTATATTGTACTTACACATGGACATGGCGACCATCTAGGAGATACTGAAGCAATTGCAAAGCGCACAGGAGCAAAGGTAATTGGAACACCAGAACTTTGTGATTATTTAGCAGGTAAAGGTGTTGAAAATACACATCCGATGAATATCGGTGGGAACGTAGCATTTGATTTTGGTAAGGTAAAATATGTGCAGGCATTCCATAGTAATTCTATTACTGAAGCGGGTGACATCATTTATTTAGGTATGCCTTGCGGTCTGGTCTTTACACTAGGAGAAAAGGTTATTTACCATTGTGGTGACACTGGATTATTCTCTGATATGAAATTAATCGCAGAGCGTCATCCTGCTGATGTCTGCTTTGTTCCGATCGGCGATAATTTTACGATGGGTATTGACGATGCAGCTTATGCTATTAATGAATTGATCAAACCGACTATTGCTGTTCCAATTCATTACAATACATTTCCGTATATTGAAGTTGATGTGAATGCGTTTGCTGATAAGGTACATACGAAGGTTAAAATATTGCAGAGCGGTCAATCTGTTTCAATTTAATAATAAGTAAGAGAATGGGTGGAACATTGACAAAACATGAACAAATCATAGAACATATCACCAATTTACCCGTGGGGTCAAAGATATCTGTAAGACAAATCGCAAAGATACTCCGTGTATCTGAAGGTACTGCATATCGTGCAATTAAAGAGGCTGAGAATAATGGTATCGTTTCAACGATTGAACGTGTTGGAACGATTCGTATCGAAAAGAAGAAGCGCAATGCAATAGATAATCTGACGTTTGCAGAGATTGTTAATATTATTGACGGTCATGTTATTGGTGGGCGTGAGGGCCTGCATAAATCATTGACCAAGTTTGCAATTGGTGCCATGGAACTAAACGAAGTGGAGAAGTATATCGGTGAGAATACCTTGCTTATTGTCGGTAACCGTTCAGAAGTACAGAAGCTTGCCTTGTCAAAAGGCTCTGCCGTACTCGTTACAGGTGGTTTTGATACTACTGAGGAAGTTAAAAAAATGGCAGACAGCTTAGAATTGCCGATTATCTCTTCTAATTTTGATACCTTTGCTGTCGCAAACATGATCAATCGCGCTATCTATGATCAGCTGATAAAAAAAGAAGTGCTCACAGCACAAGATATATTGATAAAGATAGAGAATACAATCTGTTTAAGAGAAAACGATACTGTCAGTGAATGGAATCATCTTTCAGAATCATCGAAGCACACGAGATTTCCAGTGCTGGATGATAATAATAAACTGAGTGGAATCGTAACAAGTAAAGATGTACTAGGGAAGAATCCTAATGAGAAGATTAAAAAGGTGATGACGAAAAATCCCGTATCAGTGAACTTAAATTCTACTGTCGCAAGTTGTGCGCATATTATGATCTGGGAAAGCATTGAACTGCTGCCAGTTGTTTCTAGATACAATAATCTACTTGGTATCGTATCGCGAGAAGATGTGTTGAAGGCGATGCAGGTTGTCGATCGTCAGCCTCATATTGGTGATACGATTAATGATCAGGTGCTTAAGAAGATGACATTTAAAGAAGGTGAAATTTCAGTGAAAATCTCACCTCAAATGTCCAATCAGTTTGGCATGCTGAGTAAATCTGTTTATTTAGCGATTATAGAAGAGACAATAAATCATGAAATGAAAAAGCATATTAAAGGCGATATACTAATAGATAATATCGATATTATATTTATTAAGATCGTACAGATGGACAGTGAAGTGAATGTGACATTTACGTTGCTCGATCTTGGTAGAAAAGCAGCGAAAGTAGAGGTGGCGTTATCTGTCCGCAATCAAACCGTTGCCAAATCACTTTGTGCGGTACAGGTGATTGAACATTTCTATTAAATAACAAAACCCATACGTGTATATGCGTACGGGTTTTGTTATTAATGAAGCTATCGTTGGCGCTGTTTCTTTTCAAGTTCAGCCCATGCAGCGTCTTCATCTGCAAAGTGAGACTCAAAATGATGCTTTGCTCTAATCGCATATTGATAGTTAACTACTGCAAAGACGATCAGTATCGCGCATACTACAAAAGTAAACCACTGTGGAAATAACAGCATCTGGTTCAAAGCGAAGGCAAACATAAAGATAGCGAAACATTGACGTGCTCGAGCGCGATACCAGGCGCGACGAACGTCTTTCACTGTTCTGAAGTACTTAGCGATATTAAATATAGTAAATATAAATGAAAACAACATAACAGCAACAAGTGCTGATATAATATAAGGAAAAATAACTTCCATTTGAATTAACCTCCAGTCTTATCGATTATATCAACGAAATGAATTTTAGTAAATAAAGGAGAATATATGAATAAACAAGAAATAAATGCACTGATTAATGAAATCAATGCTTACGAGACAATTATTATTTTTAGACATGTCCGACCGGATCCAGATGCATTAGGTTCACAAATAGGATTAAAACATGCAATTAAGCGTTTATATCCCAATAAACGTGTATATGCGGTGGGTACTGAAGTTGAAAATTTAAAGTTTATCGGTGACATGGATACTTTAACTGATAAACAGTTTGAAAGGGCGTTAGCGCTCGTTTTGGATACTGCAAATGCACCGCGTATTGATGATAGCAGATACACGCTTTGTGATAAGGTAATAAAAATCGATCATCATCCCCCTGAAGATCAATATGGAGAACTTAACATTGTGGATACGACTGCATCGTCAACAAGTGAAATCATCTATGAAATATTGACTTCTCTAGGATATGGAAGTGATTATATCGATACCGCAGCAGCAAAGTGTCTTTATATCGGGATTGTTGGAGATACTGGAAGATTTCTCTTCAATAATACAACATCGCGAACGATGGAAGTTGCTGCTGAACTACTTAAGTTTGATATAGATCATACGAAGATGATTAATCAAATGCAGCAACGAGAGGCTTCAAGTATGAAGTTTCAAGGCTTTGTGCTGCAAAACTTTAACTTTGATAATGGAGTCGGCAATATTTTCATTTCTAAGGAAATACTAGAAAGATTTAATATTACCGCTTCAGAGGCTTCGTTATTTGTCAATGCCTTTTCCGATATGAAAGGAATCAAAGCATGGGCTTATGCTGTAGATGAAGGCGATGCTATTCGCGTGAGACTTAGAAGTAAAGAAGTTGTGATTAACACGCTCGCTGCTAAATATAATGGCGGAGGTCATCCATTGGCAAGTGGTGCTTCTGTATATAGCATATCGGAATACGAGCAGTTGTTAAGTGAACTAAAGAAACTTGTAAATGGGTAGGTGAAACGAATGGTTGTTCATTTAAATGTGCATTCGGCATATGATCTTTTACATTCTACAGTTGAAATCGATAAGTTAGTGACACGTGTCACAGAATTAAAAGAACATGCAGTTGCCCTGACGGACTTTAATGTATTATTTGGTGTGCAATCATTTTATAAGGCATGTATTGCTGCTGATATTAAACCGATAATTGGAATGGAGATACGTGTGACGGATGGCCTGAAACAAATTCATGCCGTATGTCTTGCACGCAACAATACAGGATATGTGAACCTGATCAAACTTTCATCGAGAATACAGCTTAAAGGTGTAACGCTCACACCTTTAAAATGGCTGACACAATATCAATCTGGACTAATCGTAATCTTCAAGTCGATTACGGAGTCAGAATCACATTTTACACAGGGTATCGAATCTTATTATATTTGCCATAACAGTTCTCTTGCTGCAAAAAAAGTATATATAGAAGATGTACTTTATCTAGAATCCAGTGGTGTACAGCATCTGGAAGTACTCAATGCGATAGAGGAGAATAAGAAGCTGCCATTAGAAATGGTACAAATCAAAGCGGGCACAGCGTATATGAAGGGTGAAGCGCAACTCGTTGATTTGAAGATTCCGCAGGACTATATAGACCGCACGCATGAAATTGCAGAACAATGTAATGTAGATATTACAAAGCATCATGCATCTATGCCGAAATTTCCTATCGATGGTTATTCGAGTGATGCATATCTAATGAAGCTGCTTCAAGATAAAAAGAAAGAGATTCCACATTTTGATGAACGCTATGAGCAACGTCTGCGTTATGAATATGATGTCATAACGCAGATGGGGTATGCCGATTACTTTCTGATTGTCGGTGATTTAATTCAGTATGCAAAGGAAAATGATATTCTTGTTGGCCCGGGGCGTGGTTCTTCAGGTGGCTCACTAATCAGCTATGTGCTTGGAATCACTGAAGTAGATCCTGTTCAATACAATCTGCTCTTCGAACGGTTCTTAAATCCAGAACGTGTGACGATGCCAGATATTGATATTGATTTTGAAGATACGAAGCGTGATCAGGTGATTCAGTATGCGGTTGACAAATACGGTAAATACAATGTCAGTGGCATCGTGACATTCGGACATTTAAATGCCCGTGCTGTAATGCGTGATACAGGGCGTATATTACAGTTTTCAGATGCCGAATTAAAAGAAATCAGTACTTTGATTCCAAAACGTGTCGGTATCACACTTGATGATATGAAGACGGATGAGGATTTTGTGCGGTTCATCAATAAGAGTGATCGTCGAAAGCAATGGTTTGACATTGCTTATGCGCTCGAAGGACTCCCGCGTAACACATCGACACATGCTGCTGGCGTAATTATTCATGATCAGCTACTGACAGATTACGTGCCGATTATAGAAGGAGATTCAGTGTCACTTACGCAGTGGACGATGACAGAAGTTGAATCTATCGGTTTACTGAAAATCGACTTTTTAGGACTAAGGAATCTGTCAATCATACATAATGTGATGGATCAGGTTAAGATACAGTTTAATCAGCAGCTTGACCTGAATACATTGCCGCTTGATGACCCTAAAGTCTATGCATTACTGGCGCAAGGTGACACCACTGGTATATTCCAGCTCGAATCGGATGGTATTCGAAATGTACTGCGTAATCTGAAACCCAGTCATTTCAACGACATTGTTGCCGTGCTGGCACTTTATCGACCAGGCCCTATGGAACAGATTCCAGTCTATATTGAAAGAAGGCACGGTGCTCAATCTGTAGATTATATTCATGACGATCTAAAAGCGATATTGAAAGATACATTTGGTGTCATCATTTATCAAGAACAAATTATGCAGATTGCAAATCAATTTGCAGGATTCAGTTACGGAGAAGCGGATATATTAAGGCGAGCCATGAGCAAGAAGGACATGTCGGTGCTACTGACGGAAAAAGAACATTTTATTTTAGGAAGCGTCAATAAAGGTTATGATAAACAAACCGCAGAAGCGATATATGAATTAATACTGAAGTTCGCGAACTATGGATTTCCGAAAGCGCATGCAGTTGCATATGCGAAAATCGCTTACTGTATGTTATACCTGAAAGTACATTATCCAAATATCTTCTATACAGCTATCCTGAGTAATCAAATCGGCAGTGAGCACAAGACTAAAGAGATTATCGATGAAGTCAAGAAACGTGGTATACCGATATATGCTGCCGATATCAATAAGGCACATTGGTATTATCGCACATATAAGGACGGTATATTAAACGCTCTAGGTGTCATTAAAGGACTCGGCTACAAAAGTGTTCAGGATATTATTGATGCAAGAAAACAAGGTTCATTTAAAGATATCTATGATTTCTGTGCACGTATCCCCTCACGAATTGTTAGTAAACCTTTATTAGAAGCTCTAATCCATGCCGGCAGTTTTGATTCCTTTGGACACACGCGCGCAACATTACTTGCATCACTTGATATGATAATCGATGTTGAAAGGACAAACGAAGGAGAAGGAAGCTTTCTAGAGTCGCTTGGTTTAAATAAGAAGAAAGATTATATCATTCACGAAGAAATGTCAGATATGAAAAAAGCAGAATATGAAAAAGCATATCTTGGCTTTTATTTAACGAATCATCCGGTCGAATCACGTTTTAAAGCACTTCAATATTTGCCGTTATATAAAATTGCGCAACGACTGAATCAGCATTACATGCTGATATTCATTGATGAAGTGAGAAGGATTAGAACAAAGAAAGGTCAACCGATGGCATTTATCAAAGGCTTTGATGGTACAGATAATATCGATATCGTATGTTTTCCAGATACTTATCGTAAGTTTGAGACAGCGATTCAATCTCATCAAATGGTTGTGATCAATGGGAAATTTGATAATAACAGAGGGAAAGATAACTATATCGCTGAAACGATTGAAACTGTCGAATCATTTATAAAAAGAATATACGAGCAAGCTCGATTTATTTATATACGCGAACCGTTGCCAGAGACTTTTATTCTAGATGAAGGGGAGATACAGGTCATCTATTTTGATCGTGCACAACATGTAATTGGCACAGTGTCCAAAGATAAAATTAAAGAACTGGTTGAATATTTCAATCCTGAAGACATTCGCATAATATAAACTTTATTAAAAATTAAACATGTGATATATTAATCCTTAGTGGTCAGACCACTAAGGATTCTTTTGGAGGTGCAACTGTGAATACCCCGCATAAAGGTTTTAATCATGTTTTAGATGAAATCGACCGTATGATAAAGAATGATGGACTGAAGTCTGGTGATAAACTTCCATCTGAAAGACATTTGAGCGAATTACTCAATATTAGTCGCTCAAGCATAAGAGAAGCATTACGCGCACTTGAGATTCTTGGCGTTATCGAGACAAGACGGGGCGAAGGAACTTATTTATCTGATATGGATAATAACCAGTTCTTCGAGCTGATAGGTGGATATTTGATCACGTCAAGGGCACAAACAGGTGAAATAAAGGATTTTATACATATGATTGAAAGCAGTATAACAATTGAAGAGAACAAGACGATTGAAGAATGTATCAATACAAGCAACACAATCATGTTTAGAGTTTGGAAATTATTAAAGCGCTATGAAGCGACTTATGATGAGAAGGCGTGAGCATATGTTTAAGGATATCTTTAAAAAGAATAAGAAGAAAAAATATGTAACCGTTAAAAATATGACAGATACAGAAGTACCTGAAGGTATAATGGCGAAATGTCCAAAATGTCAAAAAATCATGTATACAAAAGAGCTGCAAGAAAATCTAAATGTCTGTTTTAACTGTGATCATCACATGGCGATGAACGCCTATGACCGCATTGATGCTTTGATGGATAAAGATACATTTAAGGAACTGGATAAACATGTTGAACCAGTCAATCCGCTTAACTTTCCGAATTATGAAGAGAAAATAGAGAAAGATAGAATGAAGACGGAGATTGATGAAGCAGTCGTAACCGGATGGGGTACTATCAACGGCTATGAAACGGGTATCGCTGTAATGGATTCAAGGTTTCGTATGGGCTCTATGGGAACGGTTGTTGGAGAGAAGATTACACGTGTAATTGAATATGCGACGAAACAGCAGATGCCTTTTATTATCTTTACAGCAAGTGGTGGTGCGAGAATGCAGGAAGGAATACTATCGCTGATGCAAATGGCCAAAGTGAGTGTGGCTTTGAACCGACATCGTGAAGCAGGGTTATTATACATTGCATTCATGACACATCCTACGACAGGTGGTGTATCTGCAAGTTTTGCATCTGTCGGAGATATTAATCTTGCGGAACCAGAAAGTTTGATTGGATTTGCAGGACGACGTATCATCGAACAGACGATTAATGAGAAATTACCTGATGATTTCCAGACCGCTGAATTTCTACTGGATCATGGACAGCTTGATAAAGTTGTCCATCGTAATGAGATGAAAGAGGTCCTTACTACAATCTTGAAATTACATCAAAGGGGTGAAAATTAATGGTGCTGGATTTTGAACAACCTATTAGAGATATCGAAAAGAAAATTCAAGATATAGAGCAGTATATGAAAGCATCTGATGTTGATTTAACACATGAGGTAGAATTACTGAAGGCAAAGAAAGAAAACCTATTTAAATCAATCTATGCCGATCTGTCCCCTTGGCAAAGAGTGCAGATTGCACGTCTAGGTGAAAGACCGACAACTTTAGATTATATTGCGCATCTATTTGATGAGTTTATGGAATTTCATGGAGATAGAAACTTTAGAGATGATCCTGCAATCGTCGGAGGTATTGCTTCTTTCCAAGGCCGTCCTGTTACTGTCATTGGTCACCAAAGAGGAAAAGAGACGAAAGATAATATATACAGAAATTTCGGTATGGCGCATCCAGAAGGTTATCGTAAAGCGATGCGATTGATGAAGCAAGCTGAAAAGTTCAACCGTCCGATTATATGCTTTATCGATACGAAAGGAGCATATCCTGGTAAAGCAGCTGAAGAACGCGGGCAGAGTGAATCGATTGCACGCAATCTAGTAGAGATGGCTGCACTTAAAGTACCGGTTATCTCGATTGTCATCGGGGAAGGTGGGAGTGGTGGAGCACTTGGTTTAGGTGTATGTAATACATTGTTAATGTTAGAAAATGCAACGTATTCCGTCATTTCTCCAGAAGGTGCGGCAGCGTTACTGTGGAAAGATAGTACACTGGCCCAGTTGTCGGCAGAAACGATGAAGATTACTGCACCTGACTTACTTGAACTTGGCGTCGTAGATGAAGTGATTCATGAAATACCTGGTGGTGCACATCGAGATATCGCACAACAAAGTCAGTTGATCAATAAAGCATTAACTCCGTATATTCGTGAACTTTCACAACGCTCTGCAGAGGACATTGTGCAGCAACGTTATGATAAGTTTAGAGCAATCGGTGAAATCAAATAAAAAGATATTAACATAATATGAAAAGATAGTTGAAAACGTTGTCTAAATAATGAGTTGGCGACGTTTTTTTTTGAATGTTTTTTTAAAACGTTTTCATTGTTACGAACATGTGATATTGATGGATAATGTGAAAGTAATGTGTTAATTTAAAGATAAAGAATACACAAAGTGAGGAATTGATATGAAAAAGATAGCTGTATTAACGAGTGGTGGCGATGCACCTGGAATGAATGCTGCTGTTCGTGCTGTTGTGCGTAAAGCAATGTATTATGGCATAGAAGTTTATGGCGTATATCAAGGGTATCAAGGATTAATCAATAATAATATTAAGAAGATGGAACGTGGTACTGTAGGGGATAAGATACAGCGTGGGGGGACGTTTCTGCAGTCGGCACGTTGTCCAGAATTTAAAGATCCAGAAGTACGTAAGCAGGCGATTGCCAATTTAAATAATCTTGGTATCGAAGGTCTAGTGGTTATTGGTGGCGATGGAAGTTATCGTGGTGCTCAAAGACTGAATGAAGAAGGCATAAAGACAATCGGTATTCCAGGAACAATCGATAATGATATCAACGGCACAGACTTTACGATAGGATTTGATACGGCTTTAAATACGATTGTAGAAGCAATTGATAAGATTAGAGATACAGCGTCGAGTCATGAACGTACATTCATCGTAGAAGTCATGGGGAGAGATGCCGGAGACTTAGCGCTATGGTCTGGTCTTGCAGGAGGTGCTGAGACAGTATTGTGTCCAGAGCACCGTAAAGATGTCAAGGTCATTGCAGATAAAATTCAACAAGGGATCGAACGTGGCAAGAAACATTCTATCATCGTTGTTGCTGAAGGCGTTATGACCGGTGAAGAATGTGGTCAGGAACTAAAGAAATATATTAATGTTGATACTCGTATCTCGGTACTTGGTCATATGCAGCGTGGAGGCTCACCTTCTGGAATGGATAGAGTACTTGCAAGTCGTCTAGGTGGCTATGCTGTAGAACTGCTGATGAATAATGAAACTGGTCTTGCAGTTGGCATTCAGAATAATAGTTTATCTAAGACTAAGTTTGAAGATATCTTCACATCTGTCCATCATTTAGATGAGAAGATGTATGATTTATCTAATGAATTATCGATATAATGCAATAAGTGTCGCAACAAATATAATGGAGGCTCATAAAATGAGAAAAACTAAAATAGTATGTACAATCGGACCGGCTTCAGAATCTCCTGAAATGTTAGAGAAATTGATGAATGCGGGTATGAACGTTGCTCGACTTAATTTCTCGCATGGTTCACACGAGGAACATCAGGCACGTATCGAGACAATTCGCTCTGTAGCGCAACGTTTAAATAAGACGGTAGCAATCTTGCTTGATACGAAAGGTCCTGAAATTAGAACACATAATATGGGAAACGATAAGATTGAACTTGTCAAAGGTTCAACTGTTACAGTCAATATGGAACAAGTATTGGGCACGCCTGCAGAGTTCTCGGTCACGTATCCTGAACTAATCAATGATATTCATATAGGTTCTACAATTTTGTTAGACGATGGATTGATCGAACTTAAGGTCAAAGATATCCTGCATGACGAAGGTAAGATTGTATGTGACGTCATCAATGCAGGTGAACTAAAGAATAAGAAAGGTGTAAATTTACCTGGTGTCAAAGTAAACTTGCCTGGAATTACAGATAAAGATGCTTCAGATATTCTATTCGGTATCGAACAGAAAGTAGACTTCATTGCGGCATCATTTGTACGTCGTGCGAGTGATGTATTAGAAATTCGTGAAATATTAGAGAAAAATCAATGCGACTTTATTCATATTATCCCTAAAATTGAAAATGAAGAAGGGATAGAGAATATCGATCAGATTCTGGAAGTTTCTGATGGACTGATGATTGCACGTGGAGATATGGGGGTTGAAATACCCGCTGAGCAAGTACCGCTAGTACAGAAAGAATTGATTCAGAAGTGTAATATTCTCGGAAAACCTGTAATCACTGCCACACAGATGCTCGATTCTATGCAGCGTAACCCACGTTGTACACGTGCAGAAGCAAGTGACGTTGCCAACGCCATCTATGATGGAAGTGACGCAGTGATGTTATCAGGTGAAACGGCTGCAGGATTATATCCGGAAGAATCGGTTAAGACGATGCACAATATTGCATTTGCTGCAGAAGAAGCACAAGATTATAAGCGCATGCTTTCAGACCGTACGAAATTAAATCAGCCATCTATGGTAAATGCGATTGGTGTGTCTGTAGCTCATACTGCTTTAAATTTAGACGTACAGACGATTGTCGCTGCAACTGAAAGTGGTACAACAGCACAGATAATCTCTAAATATCGCCCACATGCACATATTATCGCAGTAACACCTTATGAAGAAACAGCGAGACATCTTTCTTTAGTATGGGGCGTAATACCTATAGTGAAGACTGGTAAATCTACAACAGATGAATTATTAGATAAATCTGTACAGGCAGCAATTGAAATAGGAACTGTCGAAAATGGAGATTTAATCATTATTACAGCAGGTATCCCAACAGGTGAAGCAGGAACTACGAACTTAATGAAGATTCATCTGATTGGTGATGTGATTGCAGCAGGAACAGGTATAGGTAGAACTGCAGCACACGGCAAGGTCATTAAAGCAAATAGTGCAGAAGAACTACAAGGTATTGATATGACGGACAAAGTTGTCGTATCACCGCAGACAGATGCAGATATGGTACCTTATCTTGAACAGGCAGTTGCGATTGTAACTGAAGAAGGTGGATTAACATCACATGCGGCAGTCGTTGGGCTTAATCTCGGTAAACCGACAATCGTAGGTGTCCAGGATGTGATGAATACATTAGAAAACGGTACACTTGTAACAGTAGATGCACAGCATAATAAAGTATATATCGGGCACGCAAAAGTAAACTAAAATAAGGATGAGCATTTGCTCATCCTTATTTTTGATTTCTGTAAACTTTTTTGATTATAATTGAAGCTAAATGCCCTTGATACTTTCTTTATCTATAATTATGTTTTTCGAAGTTGTCTTTCTTAAATCCACCCTGCACATAATACATAACTGCTAATAGGATAAACCATAATGGTGAAACGAATAATCCCAAACGTGTGTCTTCTGCTATAAATAAGAGCATGAACACAAAGGCAAAGAATGCAAGTACAATGTAGGCTGCTATTTTTCCGCCAGGCATTTTATAAGTACTATGTTCATGAAGTTCTGGTCGTGTTTTTAAATATTTCAAATAAGCGAACATAATAATTGACCATACAACGATAAAGAATACAGTAGCAACTGTAGTTACGAGTGTAAATACAGCATTTGCATTCGGAATAATATAGTTCAATAATACGGATATTAATAGAAGTACACTTGAGAACACAACTGCATTCGCTGGTACGCCAGCTTTATTCGTTCTTTGAAAGAAGCTGTCATCTCCCTTTGAGAAGTTTTTACTTAATCCGAATAGCATACGGCTGTTTGAAAAGATTCCGCTGTTACATGAAGATGATGCGGATGTGATAACTACAAAATTGATTAAACTTGCTGCAAATCCGATACCGATCAGTCCAAAGAACTTAACGAATGGACTTTCGTTCGGATCGATTTTGTCCCATGGTGTAACACTCATGATGATGATTAAAGAACCAATATAAAATAAAACGATACGAATAGGTACACTGTTTATTGCACGAGGTAATGTTTTCTCTGGATCTTGAGCTTCGCCCGCTGTAACACCGATAAGCTCGATTCCTACGAAACTAAATATTGCCATCTGGAAGCTCAGCAGAAAACCATTCATTCCATTCGGGAAAAAACCGTTATGTGACCATAGATTAGTAAGTGATGCATGTCCAAACTTCGTTTCAAACCCGATTACAATTAGGATAATACCAACAAGTATAAGTGCGATGATTGTAATTACTTTAATGATAGCAAACCAGAATTCAAGTTCTCCGAAGAGTTTGGCTGTAAGTAAATTCAGTCCCATCAATACAACGATACAGATTAAAGAAGATGCCCATGTCGGGAAGTCCGGCCACCAAAATTGAACGTACTTCGCAACGGCAGTCACTTCTGCCATTCCAGTTACAACCCAGCAGAACCAATATGTCCAGCCTGTAATATACCCCATGAAATCTCCAAGATAATCTCTTGCAATATCAGTAAATGAATGATAATTCGTATTGGATAATAATAATTCTCCAAGCCCTCGCATAAATAAGAATAAGAACAATCCTATAACGAGGTATGTCAATAATATCGAAGGTCCTGCGAAATTGATAGATTTACCAGCTCCTAAAAATAGTCCGGTACCTATAGCTCCACCAATTGCAATAAGCTGAATATGTCTGTTTGAAAGCGCACGCTGTAAACCATTTTGACTGTTACTATTTGATTGAGTATTCACATTTTTTCCTTCTTTCCTTAGTATTTTTCTATTATGTTATGAATTATCAAAAACTTCAAACTTTTTTTGAAATATATCTATAACTAAAACTTATGACCCTCAATAATAAACTACTATAATTCATAATCATTCACAAAATAAAGACAATTAGCTATAATATGAAGTGTGAAAGCCGTTACATTGGGCATAGCAAAATTTTGTTGTAAAGGGGAAATAGAAATGGCAGAATTAGTTAAAGGGCTTGAAGGTATTATAGCTTCGAACACAAAAGTGAGTTCGATTGTTGGGGATCAACTGACATATGCAGGTTATGAAATTGATGACTTAACTGAAAATGCATCGTTTGAAGAAGTAATCTTCTTACTTTGGAATTTCAGATTACCGAATAAAGAAGAACTAGAAAATTTAAAATCTCAGCTTATCGAATATATGAATCTACACCCAAGAATGTATAGTCATTTCGAAGATTATACTGCGGATGCTGTGCATCCAATGACAGGACTTCGTACTTCATTGTCATACCTTGCTCATTTCGATCCACGTGCTGATGAGTTCAATGAAGATGCACATATGGATAAAGCGATTCGTATTCAGGCAAAAGTAGCATCGCTTGTTGCTGCATTTGCACGAGTTCGTCAAGGAAAAGAAGTGGTTAAACCAAAGAAAGAATTAAGCTATGCAGCGAACTTCCTTTATATGTTATTTGGTGAGGAACCAACAGCAATTCAGGAGGAAGGCTTCAACAAAGCATTGATTCTTCATGCCGATCATGAACTGAATGCGTCTACGTTTACGGCACGTGTCGCTGTATCTACATTATCTGATATGTATTCAGGTGTCGTTGCTGCAGCTGGTGCACTAAAGGGGCCGCTTCACGGTGGTGCAAACGAACAAGTTATGAAGATGTTGAGTGAAATCGGTTCAATCGATAATGTTGAAGACTATATCAATAAAAAAATTGAGAATAAAGAAAAGATTATGGGATTTGGTCACCGTGTGTATAAAAACGGAGATCCACGTGCTAAATATTTAAAAGAGATGTCTTGTAAGATTACAGACGAAACTGGGCATAAAGAACTTTTCGAAATGTCAGTTAAAATTGCTGATTTATTAAAGGAGAAAAAAGGGTTATTACCAAACGTTGATTTCTACTCAGCAACGGTTTATCACTCAATGGGTATCGAACATGATCTATTTACACCAATCTTTGCAGTAAGTCGTACATCTGGCTGGATTGCTCATATTCTTGAGCAATATAATGATAACCGTATCATTCGTCCGCGTGCAAACTATATCGGTGAAGTTGGCCGTAAGTATGTACCAGTTGAGGAACGATAAAATACAAATATGGAGGAATATATAATGGCAGATAAAATTACAAATTCTAATGGAGTATTAAACGTACCAAATCATCCTGTAGTTCCATTTATCATTGGTGATGGAACAGGTCCAGATATATGGAATGCAGCGAGCCGCGTGTTAGATGCAGCAGTTGAAAAAGCATACAACGGAGAAAAGAAGATTGAATGGAAAGAAGTACTTGCTGGTCAAAAAGCATTTGATGCAACGGGTGAATGGTTACCACAAGAAACGTTAGATGTGATTGATGAGTACTTAATTGCAATTAAAGGGCCTTTAACAACGCCAATCGGCGGAGGTATTCGTTCTTTAAATGTTGCTTTACGTCAAGAGCTTGATCTTTTCACTTGTCTTCGTCCGGTGCGTTACTTTGAAGGTGTACCTTCACCAGTTAAGCGTCCAGAAGATACAGATATGGTTATCTTCCGTGAAAACACTGAAGATATCTATGCAGGTATTGAATTCAAGGAAGGTTCAGAAGAAGTTAAGAAAGTTATTGATTTCTTACAAAATGAAATGGGTGCGAAAAATATTCGTTTCCCAGAAACATCAGGTATTGGTATTAAACCTGTTTCTAAAGAAGGTACAGAACGTCTAGTACGTGCTGCAATCAATTATGCAATTACTGAAGGACGTAAGTCTGTAACATTAGTCCATAAAGGGAATATCATGAAATTTACTGAAGGTGCGTTTAAACAGTGGGGTTATGATTTAGCAGAGCGTGAATTCGGTGATAAAGTATTTACTTGGTCTGAATATGACAAGATTAAAGAAGCAGATGGTACAGAAGCGGCTGATAAAGCACAGGAAGCGGCTTTAGATGCAGGTAAAATATTAATTAAAGATTCTATCGCTGATATCTTCTTACAACAAATTTTAACGCGCCCAGCGGAATTTGATGTTGTTGCAACGATGAACTTAAACGGTGATTATATTTCTGATGCGCTTGCTGCTCAAGTAGGTGGTATCGGAATTGCACCTGGTGCGAATATTAACTATGAATCAGGACATGCAATATTTGAAGCTACGCACGGAACAGCACCTAAGTATGCTGGATTAGATAAAGTTAATCCATCGTCTGTGATTTTAAGCGGAGTATTGATGCTTGAGCATTTAGGATGGAAAGAAGCAGGAGACCTCATTACGAAATCTATGGAGAAAACGATTGCTTCTAAAGTAGTTACTTATGACTTTGCGCGATTAATGGAAGGTGCAACAGAAGTTAAATGTGGTGCCTTTGCAGACGAACTGATTAAAAATATGTAATCAACAGAAGCAGTTATTTGAATTTATTCATTTAACTGCTTTTTTTAGGAGGACATCATATGAGAAAGAAAATCAGCATAATTGGAAGTGGATTCACCGGAGCTACAGCAGCATTTATCGTAGCACAAAAAGGATTTGCAGATGTTATGCTTGTAGATCTTGCACGTAATCTGGATAAAGGAAAAGGGAAAGCGCTAGATATACTTCAGTCAGCTGCCATTTTCAACAGTAGTATTTCAGTCTCTGCAACAAGTCATTACGAAGATATTAAAGACTCGGATATCATTATGGTTACTGCAGGGGTCGCACGTAAGCCAGGTATGACACGTGATGACCTTGTACAGACTAATCAGCAGGTGATGACAGAGGTTGGAGAGCAGATAAAAGTATATGCCCCTAATGCAATTGTTATCGTGCTCACAAATCCAGTAGATGCGATGACTTACACAGTACAACAAGTGACTGGCTTTCCGCATGAACGTGTCATAGGCCAGTCTGGTGTCCTTGATACTGCAAGATTCAGAACATTTGTTGCTTCTGAACTTAACATTTCAATAGAAGACGTGCATGGCGTCGTACTCGGAGGTCACGGAGATACGATGGTTCCTTTAATATAGCATGCTGATGCAGGTGGAGTTCCGCTTACTGAAATTATGGATAAGGTTACAATTGATTCTATTGTCGATAGAACACGCAAAGGAGGAGCTGAAATTGTTCAGCTTTTAGGCGATGGTTCAGCATATTATGCTCCTGCAGCTGCTATGGTTGAAATGGCTGAGGCAATAATTCTTGATAAGAAACGCATTCTGCCTGCGATTGCATATTTAAACGGCGAGTACAATGAAAGTGATGTGTATATCGGAGTGCCTGTATTACTTGGGGAGAATGGTGTTGAACGCATCGTAACGTTTGAATTAACTGCTGAAGAACAGTCCGCATTTCATCAGTCTGCTGAGGCAGTGAGAGATGTCATGCGCGTCTTGAAGTGATTTATTAATTTATTGTAAACTTTTATACGAGTTTGTGAAGTTTGTTGATCAGGTGTAGCCATATATATTTACTGTAATATATAATATAGTTGTATATATGGTCTTGGAGGGATAGGATGAGTCAGAAAGTATTAGTAGTAGATGATGAACAGTCGATTGTGATGTTATTACAATATAATCTTGAGCAATCAGGTTTTGAAGTGATAACAGCTTTCGATGGGGAAGAAGGTTTAAGTAAAATATTTTCTGAAGATCCGGATATTGTTGTTCTTGATCTTATGTTACCTAAGATGGACGGTGTAGAAGTCTGTAAAGCAGTCCGTAGTGAAAAGAATCAAGTGCCTATTCTGATGCTTACAGCAAAGGATGATGAATTTGATAAGGTACTTGGTTTAGAGCTTGGCGCGGATGATTATATGACGAAACCATTTTCTCCTAGGGAAGTCACAGCAAGGTTAAAGGCAATTTTGAGACGATCTCAGGCATTAAGACAACACGAGTCTGAAAAAGAAAACAAAGAAATAATCATTGGTAAGCTTAAAATATTGCCAGAACATTTTGAAGCGTATCGTAATGGCGAACTGATTGATCTGACGCCAAAGGAATTCGAATTATTAATCTATTTGATAGAACGACAAGGGCGTGTGATTACACGTGAACATATGCTGAATTCAGTATGGAACTATGAATTTGCTGGTGATTCACGTATCGTTGATGTTCATATCAGTCATTTGAGAGAGAAAATAGAAGAAAATCCAAAGCAGCCACAATACATTAAAACTGTACGTGGTCTAGGCTATAAACTGGATTACCCGAAACGAAATGATTAGTTTTCAAAGAAAGTTACTCATCATGCTTACAACAATGATTGTTGTAAGCTTTCTTTTAGTCGGCATGTTTATTACGACCTCTATCTCAAATGATATGAAAGTATCGATGAAACGTACGATGGCACAAGATGCAAAAATAATACAGTCTTTGGCTGAACATCAAGATTTCAACATGATCGCAGCCACTTTTGATGACGAGCGAAGTTATCAAATATTAGTCATGCAAGGTAATAAACCGCTGTATGTTACACAAGGTTTTTCTCCCGACCACTTTGAAGCTGCACTATCGAGATATACGACAGGTGAAAGTGAAGCGAATGAGTTTCGATACGATTCTGAAGATAAACAGAGCATCCTTAAAACGACAACAAAAGATACTGTCATCTATTTAATACAGGAAAACCGAATTCTGACCATTTTAAACAGAAGTATATGGAAATATATCGGGTTAATGTTATTGATGTTGCTTCCTATTCTCTATTTTATCGTGAGGTACATCAATAAAAGCTATATTCAACCAATAAAAGAAGTGACTTACGCTTCTAAATTACTGGCAAGCGGAAACTACAAAGTACGTGTTCCAGAGAGTAATGTCACTGAGACTAAGGACCTGTTTATCAGTATGAATATATTGGCTAGAACATTGCAAGACTTTATGAATGAACAGAAGCTTCAGCGTAATCGTCTGGAGACGACATTACAGAATATTCCTTCCGCTACTTTGCTTGTCAATAGCTACGGTGAAGTTGTTATAGCCAATGAAACATTTTTAAATTTCTTTAATCGTGGTAATAAAATAAAGAAAGCTCATTATGACACTGTAATAGAGCATAAAGATGTAAAACGTATGATTAAAGAAGCGATTGCAACAGAGAAACCCATCAATGAAACAATTGAACATAATGTGAACGTCCATAAAAAATATTTTGACGCGGCAGTTGTGCCTGTATTATCCAAGAAACGTAAAAGGATTGAAGGGATTGTCATTGTGCTGCATGATATTACACAGTTAAAGACACTAGAACAGATGAGGAAGGATTTCGTTGCAAATGTTTCGCATGAACTAAAAACACCGATTACGAGTATAAAAGGATTTACAGAGACATTACTAGACGGTGCAAAAGAAGATAAGAATACGCTCGAGATGTTTTTAGATATTATTCTGAAAGAATCTAATCGAATCCAGGTGCTTGTAAGTGAGCTGCTCGAACTGTCTAAAATTGAGCAGGCAAATCACTTTAATATGGTGAAAGTAAATTTACCTCAGAAAGTATTTAATAGTGTGGAAGTTGTATATCCGCTTGCTGAGAAGAAGAATATTAAATTTAATCTCGAGCTTGAAAAAAATCTTTTTGTCCTGGCAGAACCGAGCAAGCTTAAGCAGGTTATGATCAATCTACTTTCAAATGCAATCAATTACTCGCCAGAGGATGCAGAAATTACAGTAAAGGTATATCTCAAGGCGGATGAATGTATCGTTGAAATTATTGATCAGGGGATTGGTATTGCACCTGAGGAAATAACAAGAATATTTGAGAGGTTCTATCGCGTAGATAAAGCAAGAAGCAGGGACTCTGGCGGAACAGGGTTAGGTCTTGCAATTGTTAAACATATCATTGAAGTGTTTAATGGTGAAATCGATGTAGAAAGCGAGCTTGGAAAAGGTTCGACTTTCAGAATAAAATTAAAGCAGTTTATTTATTAATATAAGATTTATTTTTGTTTACTCTAGTTTAACTATTATCACATATAATATAAAAAGACGCTTTCATTTTGAAGCTTGAACGCTTGGTACATATGTGTCGGGCGTTTTTGTGCGTGATTTATGTTAAACTATGATTACTACAGTTCAGGAGGATATTATGGCTGATAAACTAATATTGATTGATGGTAACAGCATTGCTTTTCGTGCATTCTATGCCTTACCTCTATTAAAAAATCAATCCAATTTACATACGAATGCAATATATGGTTTCACGCTTATTTTAGATAAGTTGATTAAGGAAGAACAACCTACACATTTTTTAATCGCATTTGATGCGGGTAAGACAACGTTTCGCCATGAGATGTATAAAGACTATAAAGGAGGACGTCAAAAGACACCTTCAGAATTAAGTGAACAGTTTCCTTATATTCGTAAACTCGCAGAGGCTTATCAAATCAAGCATTATGAGCAGGATATGTATGAAGCAGACGATATTATCGGAACGCTTGCAAAACAAGCAACAGAAAATAAGTTAGAGACAGTCATCGTTACTGGGGACCGAGATCTAACGCAGCTTGCAAGTGATTATGTGACAGTCTACTATACAAAAAAAGGAGTTACAGATATTGATAAATATACACCGCAGTTTATTCAGGAGCTATATGGATTTGAACCAGAGAAAATAATCGATTTAAAAGGGTTGATGGGGGATAAGTCAGATAACATTCCCGGTGTCCCTGGCGTAGGAGAAAAGACTGCACTTAAATTACTACATGAATATGGTACGGTTGAAGCGGTGCTTGATAATCTGGAACATATTAAAGGTAAGAAATTAAATGAGAACTTAACAAATCATAAAGATGACGCATTAATGAGTAAGCAGCTGGCGACGATTAATACTGATGCACCGATTGCAGTAAATTTAAATGATACACTGCTCCCTGAAAAAGATGACAGTAAGAAGATCGCACTATTTCAGGAGCTAGACTTTAAGCAAAAGTTAGATAATATTGACGCTGAAACTCAAATTACTGAAGAGAAAACAATTGAAATAAGCAATCAGTTTAGTACATTTGATTTCTCGAATGTTGAATCTATGGATATTCGTATTCGATGTTTTCAGGATAATTATTTAAAGAATGAAATTATTGGGGTAGGGATATTGGTAGAAGGACATACATTTGTTATTCACCCTGATGAAATCACCCAAAATGAAACATTCATCAATGCACTGCAAAATGAAGCTACAAAAAAATATGTCTATGATGCAAAGGAAACAAAAGTTTTATTCAATAGACTGGATATAGAGATTAAAGGGATTGAGCACTGTGTGATGCTCGCATCTTATTTACTCGATCCAGCTTTGAAAATAATAGATGTTGCTCAAAGTGCGCAAATGCAAGGTATTAATTATGTGGAATCAGATGAAATGATCTTCGGAAAAGGTGCTAAGATGCACATACCTGAACGCATGGATTTATTTAAACATATTGCATCTGAAGTAAATGCAATCCATGAGGTATCAGCGCTTCAGATTAGAAAATTAAATGAACTTAAGCAGCTTGAACTGTTAACAACGCTCGAACTGCCACTTTCACTTGTTCTCGCAGATATGGAGATGCAGGGAATTAAAGTAAATAAGCAGACACTTCAGGAGATGCAGCAGGAAATTCAAAGCCGCTTAGATGAACTGATCACGCGTATTCATGAACATGCAGGCAGCACATTTAATATCAATTCTCCAAAGCAGCTTGGTGTCGTATTATTTGAAGATTTAAAGCTAGATTCACCGAAGAAGAAAAAGACGAAGACAGGATATTCTACAGCTGTGGATGTTCTTGAGTCATTAGCAGGAAAACATCCGATCATTGAAGATATATTACTCTATAGAACGCTATCTAAACTGCAGTCAACTTATGTAGAAGGATTGCAGAAGTTGATTGGAGACGACGATAAGATCCATACACGCTTCAACCAGGTTATTGCTCAAACTGGACGTCTGTCATCTATTGACCCTAACTTGCAGAACATTCCTGTAAGACTAGATGAAGGTAGAAAAATAAGAAAAGCATTCGTACCAAGTGAACCGAACTCTGTAATATTTGCTGCAGACTATTCTCAGATTGAACTTCGAGTACTCGCACATATTACTGGAGATAAAGGTATGCTTGAAGCTTTCAATCAAGGCATTGATATTCATACGAAGACTGCGATGAAAGTCTTTAATGTTGAAAAAGAAGAAGTAACAAGCGATATGAGGCGTCAGGCAAAAGCTGTAAACTTCGGGATTGTGTATGGAATCAGTGATTATGGACTAAGTCAAAGTTTAGGTATTACTCGAAAAGACGCACAAGCATTTATTGATAACTATCTTGAAAGTTTTCCGGAAGTTAAAGCGTATATGCATGATATTATTCAGGAAGCTAAGCAGCAGGGTTACGTTACGACATTGCTTAATCGACGTCGCTATATCCCAGATATTACGAGCAGAAACTTTAATTTAAGAGGATTTGCTGAACGTACTGCGATGAATACACCGATTCAAGGAAGTGCAGCAGATATCATTAAACTCGCAATGGTACATTATAACGAACAAGTGAAAGAAACTGACTTTAAAGCTAAATTGTTACTACAAGTACACGATGAGCTTATTTTTGAAGTGCCAAAAGATGAGCTTGATGCTTTCAGCTTATTTGTAAAACATGTAATGGAAAATGCATTGGAATTAAAAGTACCGCTTGAAGTTGAATATGATTCAGGTGAAAGCTGGTACGAAGCAAAGTAGGAGGAGTTATGCCGGAATTACCAGAAGTTGAACATGTGAAGCGTGGTATTGAACCACATATCACAGGAGAACAAATTATTGATGTCCACTTTTCAGATGCTGTATTAAATGGAAAGACACAGGGTAAAGAGACGATTATTAAAGGGCTTTCCCTAGATGCATTTAAGGAACGATGTATTGACACTCATATCGAAAGTGTGATGCGTCGCAGTAAATATATTATCTTCAAGTTAAAAGGAAAGGATGGGAACCGTTATATGGTCGGTCATCTTGGAATGACCGGCGCATACTTTGTCGTACCGTCTATCGATGACATTACGGTACCGAACTACAAAAAACATTGGCATGTCACTTTTACATTGAGCAGTTCGATGAAGCTGGTATATTCAGATATTAGAAGGTTTGGTGAACTGAGAATGTTAGATGAATCACAGTTTGCACACTTCGATGCAGCGATTGCACCAGAACCATTTAATGAAGAAGGTCGAGCACATTATATCAGTGCACTGCACTTGCAGAAATATCAGGATAAACCGATTAAGCAAGTCATCATGCTGCATTCGGTTGTCAGTGGATGTGGAAATATCTATGCATGTGAAGCACTGCGTAATGCACGGATTAATCCGAATATAAAAGTGAAATCATTAAGCGAAAAAAGACGTACATTACTGTATGAACATATTGTCGATGTGCTGAATGAAGGCATTCTATATGGGGGCTCGACCATCTCAGATTACCGAAATGCACAAGGTGAAAGTGGAATGATGCAAAATAGGTTTAAAGTTTATGGTAAAAAAATTTGTGGAACATGCGGTAATGAAATTAAGACGAAAGTGATAGCTACACGTAATACACATTATTGTACACATTGCCAGAAATAGGAGGAGCTATGACAGTTATAGGTTTAACAGGTGGTATTGCCAGTGGTAAGTCAACAGTAGCAAATTATCTGAAAGAGAATGGATTCGCTGTAATTGATGCAGATATTGCGGCAAGGCAGGCTGTAGAAAAAGGAACCGAAGGATTAAGAAGAGTTGCTGAAACATTTCCAGGAGTGCTGAATGAAGATGGGACATTAAATCGTAAAGCACTAGGTACGATCATCTTTAACGATAAGGCACAGCGTGATAATTTAAATCAAATTGTTCACCCAATCGTACGACGTCTGATGGATGAAGAGAAAGCTGCCGCACTTTCCGAAGGCAAGGTGGTAGTTATGGATATACCACTTTTATATGAAAATAAGCTCGAACATACTATCGATGAAGTATGGGTTGTATATGTGTCATACGATATACAAAAAATGCGTCTGATGAAACGAAATGAACTTTCAGAGTCAGAAGCAGATGCACGTATCAGTAGTCAGATGTCGATGGATGAAAAGCGAAATAAAGCGGATATCGTCATTGATAATTGTCGTGATTTAGAGGCACTATATCAACAGTTAGATACGTTAATCAAACACTATAAATAGATATAAATTTTCGAAAAATTCAAATTTTTTAATTTGCAGAAAATGCTCTTCACAAGCGCTTTCATTGTGTTATACTATTTCTAAGTATTAGTATAACACTTTGAAGGGGAGATTATTTAATGAAAACAAGAGTAGCGATTAATGGGCTAGGAAGAATTGGCAGAATGGTATTTCGTGCAGCATTATTAGATGATAATTTAGAGGTAGTAGCAATCAATGCGAGCTACCCGCCTGAAACATTAGCTCATTTAACGAAATATGATACTACTCATGGTAAGTTTGAACTTGATATTGAACCAACTGAAAATGGTTTACTTGTGGATGGTAAGAAGATTGAACTCGTATCTGAACGTAATCCGGAATTATTACCATGGAAAGATATGAATATTGATATCGTTATCGAAGCGACTGGTAAGTTTAACGATGCAGAGAAAGCTGCTGCACATATTAAAGCTGGCGCTAAGAAAGTACTACTTACTGCTCCGGGTAAAGGTAATGTTCAGACCATCGTGCGTGGAGTGAACTGTGCACAGTTAGATGTTGAGAAATATGATGTTATTTCGAACGCTTCATGTACAACAAACTGTCTAGCACCAGTTGCTAAAGTATTGAATGATAAATTCGGTATTAAGAATGGTTTAATGACGACAGTTCATGCATATACGAATGACCAGAAGAATTTAGATAACCCACATAAAGATTTACGTCGTGCCCGTGCATGTGCCCAAAGTATTATTCCAACTTCTACAGGGGCTGCAAAAGCATTGTCTCTAGTATTACCGGAACTACAAGGTAAACTTCATGGAATGGCGTTACGTGTACCAACAACGAATGTTTCGTTAGTCGACTTAGTTGTAGATTTAGAAAAAGAAGTCACAGTCGAAGAATTAAATAAAGCATTTAAAGATGCAGCTGATAATGAACTTAAAGGCATCTTAGATGTAACATACGAGCCGTTAGTATCAGTGGATTTCAATACGAATCCACATAGCTCTATCGTAGATGGGCTCTCAACGATCGTTATGGAAGGTTCAAAGGTTAAAGTATTATCATGGTATGACAACGAATGGGGTTACTCTACTCGCGTTGTAGAACTTGCAGGATTAATGGGTGAACAGTTAAATAAATAGTTTCCTTGAATAACGCCGTCCAATTTAATTGGGCGGCGTTTTATGTTATGTTAGGTAGGTGTTGAATCAAGGAGGTATTTATGAACTGGATAAAATTAATAATTGCAGCACTGTTTGAGACAGGATGGGTTATAGGACTTGCACACGCAGACAGTGCGGTCGAATGGATACTCACTCTAGTGAGTGTGACATGCAGTTTTTATTTATTGCTAAATGCAACTAAATATTTACCTGTGGGCACAGCTTATGCGATATTCGTCGGACTTGGTGCGACGCTTGTCACGATTGTTGATGTAGCGGTGTATGAAGTGCCATTTGGCTGGCCGAAAGTAGTGCTGATTACAATGCTTATCATAGGTGTTATCGGCTTAAAGGTTGCTACTGAGGAGGAGAGCGTATGATGTACTGGATATTTCTTATCATTGCAGGATTGTGTGAGATGCTCGGCGTATTATGGATGAATATGTACAGTAAGTCTGGTAAGCGTCTCTATATTTTATTGCTGGTTATTACGTTTGGAATTAGTCTTTACTTCCTGTCCTTATCTTTAGCAGGGATTACGATGAGTACAGCATACGCGATATGGACTGGTATCGGTGCTGTTGGCGGGACATTGCTCGGCATTATCTTTTACAATGAATCAAGACATCCGCTTAGAATATTATGTATCGCGATTATACTAGGGTGTACCATTGGACTTAAATTATTAAATTAAGGAGAAACAGGTATGATACCTATTTCTCCTTTTTATTAGTTTTCAATTGTATTGGATATGGCAATGTCTTTACGAGCGTGTCCGCCATCCTATCATAACCGAGTACGTGAGGGTGGAGACCGTCATCAGTAAGTTCATTGCGTAAGTAGTCGATACCTTCTTTAGTTTCAGTCATCATTGTGTAGTAATCAATAAATTGTGCATCATGTTTTATGCACAGCCGAACTATTTCCAGGTTGATTGCCTTAACAAGTTTAGAACGCGTAATAAATCCGTCGAGCTGTGGACGATTCGTTGAAGTGAGTGTTGCTACAGCAATATTAATATTCTTGGCTTTAGCCATAATAACCATTGCTTCAATATCTTCTAAAATACGTGTCTTGATGTGTATCTGGTTGGCTTCAGTTTGATCATCATCAAGTTCTTTCGTGTTATTGATACCGATGGCTAATACAATCCAGTTAGGTTTCAGCTGAATGGCATCCGCAACAAAACGTTCGCGTACCCACTGAGAACGATCATTACCGATACCGCGGTTAATAATACGTTTACCATTATGTAACGCGAAATAGCTATCAAGGTCCCAGTAATCTGTAATGGAATCTCCGATGAATACAATGCCGACCGGATCTTTAAGGTAAAGAATCGTTTCATTTCTGTGGTTGAAACTTTCTCTCAGCTTATTTACAGGGTTTCCTTCTTCTCGTTTTGACAGATGAATATAATGAGGTCTCATTTGTTCATTCCTTTCTTTGGTTTATTGGTAGATTATCCAATTGTAGCAAGTGTAAACTTAAATGTTTAGTAAATAAACATGATAATGTATAATTGAGAAATAAATATAAATGAGGTGAGTGTCTTGAAATGTCCAAAATGCAGCTTTAATCAATCGAAGGTCGTTGATTCAAGACATGCAGACGATATGAATGCGATCAGAAGACGTCGTGAATGTGAACAGTGTGGTACACGTTTCACAACGTTTGAACGCATAGAACTACAGCCTTTGATTGTCGTGAAAAAAGATGGAACAAGACAAGCCTTTAATCGTGATAAAATTGTACATGGTCTTGTGCGTGCATGTGAAAAGCGTCCTGTTCCGTACGAATCTCTCGAACAGATTACGGATGCAGTGGAGAATGCATTAAGAGAAAAAGGGCAGTCTGAAATTTCATCTGTCGATATCGGTGAAATTGTAATGGAGCACCTGATGCAACTGGATCAAGTGTCTTACGTACGCTTTGCCTCTGTCTACAAAGAATTTAAAGACGTCGATCAGTTGCTCCGTACGATGAGTGATATACTCAATGAAAAGAATAAAAAGTAGGTGCAAAGATGGAGCGTTATTTTACTGAATTGAATGGAACCGATGAGTTTATCGTTATCAGCAACTATGTTGCAACACAAGTTACTGAAGATGTACTAACTACATTATATACACCCCTAATCGGAGTTGAATGTATTGGCGTCTATCAGTTTATGCGTCAGTTTCTCACAGGTTATGATCAGACAAGCGACGTCATCAATCATTATGTTATTTTAAGTGAATTAAAGATGAACTTAGCGCACTTTGAAGTAATACGTAAACGTTTAGAAGCAATTGGACTACTGAAAACATATATGCGTATTGAAGATAATCAGAAGTTTGTCTATAAACTCATTGCACCCGTCATGCCATCTCAGTTCTTTAATGATCCAATGCTCTCTGTATTCTTGTTCCAGCAAGTAGGTAAGCCGAGATATCAGCAGCTAAAGTCAAGGTTCTGTAATGAAACGTTAAATCTGGACGGTTATCAAGATGTGTCAAGTAAGTACATGGATGTATTTGGTACACCGAAATCTCCGGAAAAGGCTATTTTTGAAGGAAATGAATATCTGGTAAAGCAGCATGAATCGCTCGGAATACCCGTTCACCAGCATACGTTTGATTTTGATTTACTGGAGATGCTGCTCGCACAGAATTTAATCACGAAAAGTCAACTGCCGAAAGCGACGCGTAACTTAATTGTTCAGCTAGCGACACTGTACGATATCGCAGCACATGATATGCGCGGCATCATTTTGAAATCACTGACGAGTGACCAGCAAATTTCACATGAAGATTTACGTAAGAATGCCCGGGACTTCTATCAGATTGAACATGACGGCCAATTACCGCAGTTAACACCTCAGCAGGTAAAAGATGACGCGCCAGAAACGAAACTGACCTGGTTTGAATTGATGGACACGACAAGTCCGATAGATATGCTTACTTCATTTAGTAAGTCTGAACCGACAATTAAACAAAAGCGTATGATTGAATCAATATTAGAACGCGAGCAACTGCCATTTGGTGTAATGAATATATTATTGCAGTATGTCATGTTTACAAATGATATGAAACTGCCGCAGAGTTATATCGAAGAGATTGCTTCAAACTGGAAGAAACAGAAGCTATCGAACAGTGAAGCAGCCTACAAGTATGTGAAGTCATTTGAACAGAAGAAGCAGGAGAAATTGTATAATAAAGCAAATCACTATAAAAAGAATAATACGGTGCAAAGAGAACTGACACCGAAATGGCTGCTTGAAGAACAACAGCCAGCAGTTAAAGAGGATACAGATAATATTGACCTGGAAAAGGAAAGACAGAAGTTATTAGAAGAATTAAATCAATCATGGGAGGAGGATAAATGATGAAACATATGGGTTCGATACTGCATACGAACAGCGATATATTTAAACGTATTGAGGCAATAAAAGAAGAAACGATTAAAGAACCTGATATTAAGCAGTTTATTAAAGAGAATCACATAACAGATAAGATGATCGATAATGATTTATCTGTACTACAAGAATATAAAGATTCTTCAAAGATGTGCGATGCATGCGAATCTTACAGTAAGTGTAAGAACTTTGTACCAGGACATACGCCTGAACTGTATGTTGAAAACAATAAAATTAAGATTAAGCACCTCCCTTGTCCATCTAAACTCGCTCATGATGAAGCTCAGAAGATGAAACAGTTTATTACTGCAATCCACATGCCGAAGGACGTACTAAATGCAAAGCTTGCACAGATACATTTAGATGATAAAACGCGTATCGATATCGTGCGTCAAGCAAACATCATTTGTCGTGATATCGCAAGAGGTAATGATACGAAAGGGATGTATATTCACGGTCCTTTCGGCACAGGTAAGTCGTTTATACTGGGTGCGATTGCCAACGAACTGAAGGAACGCTATATTTATACGACGCTCCTGTATTTTCCTGAGTTTATTCGAGAACTTAAAAATGGCTTCAGTGATGGTACATATAACGAACGGCTTAACCGTGTGAAAAATACGCCTGTACTTATGCTGGATGATATCGGTGCAGAAGATTTGACGCCATGGGTACGTGATGAAGTGCTTGGACCTATTCTCAACCACCGTATGATGAACAATATGCCGACATTCTTTAGTTCAAATTTCGATTTCAAAGAATTATCTCATCATTTATCAATGACAAAGCATGGTGCTGAACAGACGAAAGCAATGCGTATTATGGAGCGCATCGAGACATTAAGTGATGCTTATATGTTATCAGGTAAAAACTATAGACGTGAAAAATAAAATTTGAAAATCCCGACAATATGTGTATAATATTAGGTAACAAACAACAGAAATGTTCGTCTATATGAATAACATCATAAGGATAAGACGATGATTCCTTAATTTATAGAGAGCTGATGGTGGTGAGAATCAGCATTTAAGATCATTTGTTACTCCCTTATGTTCATGATAGTTAATCGCTATCCGGCTCAAGACCGTTATCTTATGTAGAGTTGCTGAGCAATCAGTAATTAGGGTGGTACCGCGAATAGACTTCGTCCCTTTTGGGATGGGGTCTTTTTGTTGTTTAAAATAAAATAAAAAAGTGAGGCGTTTTGAATGAGTGAAATTAATATTAAATTTCCAGATGGTAATGTAAAAAGTTTTGAGGCTGGCGTTACAACTGAAGATATTGCAGGTTCAATCAGTCCTGGTTTAAAGAAGAAAGCTTTAGCAGGAAAATTTAATGGACAAATGGTTGATTTATCAACAGCACTTGAAACAGATGGAGACATCGAAATCATCACGCCTGAGTCTCCTGAAGGTATTGAAGTATTACGTCATTCAACTGCCCATTTAATGGCTCAAGCGCTAAAGCGTATGTATGGTAATGTGCATTTCGGTGTAGGTCCTGTTATTGAAGAAGGTTTCTACTATGATATCGATACAGAGCATAAGATCTCTAGTGAAGACCTACTTGAAATTGAAAAGACGATGCGACAAATTGTCGGAGAGAATATCAAGATTGAGAGACGTGTTGTCAGTCGTGAAGAAGCGAAGAAGATTTTCGCTGATGATCCATACAAACAGGAACTAATCGATGCAATCCCTGAAGATGAGAATGTCACTATCTATTCGCAAGGAGAGTTTACAGATCTTTGTCGAGGTGTGCATGTGCCTTCAACTGCTAAGATAAAAGAATTCAAGCTATTATCAACTGCTGGTGCGTATTGGAGAGGTGATGCAGATAACAAGATGCTGCAGCGTATTTATGGTACTGCATTCTTCGATAAAAAAGCGCTGAAAGCACATCTGAAGATTCTTGAAGAACGCAAAGAACGTGATCATCGTAAAATCGGTAAGGAGCTGGAGCTCTTTACAACAAATCAGCTTGTAGGTGCAGGTTTACCGTTATGGTTACCAAATGGTGCAACAATTCGACGTGAATTAGAGCGTTATATCGTGGATAAAGAAGTTGCACTTGGTTATGATCATGTATACACACCGATTATGGGATCGGTTGATCTGTATAAGACGAGTGGTCACTGGGATCATTATCAAGAAGATATGTTCCCTCCGATGGAAATGGACAACGAAGCGCTTGTACTACGCCCGATGAACTGTCCACACCATATGATGGTATACAAGAATAAACCACATTCATATCGTGAATTACCAATACGTATCGCAGAACTTGGTATGATGCATCGCTATGAAGCGAGTGGAGCGGTAAGCGGGTTACAGCGTGTGCGTGGTATGACATTGAATGATGCGCATATATTCGTTCGTCCTGACCAGATTAAAGAAGAATTTATTCGCGTCGTTCAGCTTGTTATCGATGTGTATAAAGACTTTAAGTTCCAAGACTATAAGTTCCGTCTAAGTTATCGTGATCCAGAAGATACTGAAAAGTACTTCCAGGATGATGAAATGTGGGAACGTGCACAATTGATGCTTAAAGAAGCGGTAGATGAAATGGGACTGGATTATGAGGAGGCGCCAGGAGAAGCCGCATTCTATGGTCCTAAATTAGATGTACAGGTTAAAACAGCTTTAGGTAAAGAGGAGACACTTTCAACTGTACAGCTGGATTTCTTATTACCAGAACGATTTGATCTGGAATATATCGGTAGTGATGGTGAGAAACATCGTCCAGTAGTAATCCACCGTGGTGTGATCTCTACGATGGAGCGCTTCGTTGCTTTCTTAACTGAGGAGTATAAAGGAGCCTATCCATTATGGTTAGCGCCTAATCAGCTTGAGATTATCCCAGTTTCAAATGAGGTACATTATGACTACGCGCGTAAACTCTATGATGAACTGAAATCACAAGGTGTCCGTTGTCATATCGATGACCGCGAAGAAAAGATGGGATACAAGATTCGTGAAGCTCAGATGCATAAAGTTCCTTATCAGATTGTTGTAGGAGATAAAGAAATTGAGCATAATGAAGTGAACGTTCGTCAATATGGTAAGAAAGAATCTAAGACAATCGATCGTGATGATTTCATCTGGTCTATTGTAGATGAGATTCGTCTAAAAAAATAAGCTTGAAAAATTATGATAAGTAATGTATATTTATCATTAACTTAATATTCCTCGTTGAGGTAGAGGTCGCATTGTTTAAGAGTATACTGATGGATACGTCATACACGTAATTGAAACCAGTAGAAAGGAAACGATGCCGAAGAAGCTAAGTGTATGAGCTTAAATTCTGGGCTGTTACTGAATAAGTAACAGACTGTCACACATATTGTGATGCGCTACTAAATGGTAAGAAGAATCATTTATGGATGCATACAATTGTGTGCATCCATTTTTATTTATAGAAGGGAAGTTATTACTTTGTCAGAAAGTACAAATCAAGTACAAAGAAAATTGAAGCAGCGTCATATATCTATGATTGCCATCGGTGGATGTATTGGTACAGGATTATTTATGACCAGTGGAGGAGCTATCCGTGATGCTGGACCCGGTGGGGCGTTACTTGCATTTACAATTATCGGAATTATGGTCTTCTTCTTAATGACATCACTTGGAGAAATGGCAACGTATCTTCCGATTTCAGGAAGTTTTTCAACTTATGCAACACGATTCGTTGATCCGTCACTTGGATTTGCATTAGGCTGGAACTATTGGTTTAACTGGGTGATTACTGTAGCGGCGGATGTGAGTATTGCTGCAAGTGTAATTAAATACTGGGCACCGATGGACTTCTTACCAGGCTGGGCATGGAGTTTAGTCTTTTTAGCCATCATTTTATTTTTGAACACATTATCAGTGCGCGTATATGGTGAAAGTGAGTATTGGTTCGCGATTGTTAAAGTAGTAACAGTTATCTTATTTTTAGGGATTGGTGTACTGACAATCTTCGGAATAATCGGAGGAGAGTATTTAGGGTTCAAAAATTTCACGACTGGTGAAGCACCGTTTCTAGGTCATGGATTAACCGGAAGCTTCTTAACGATTCTTGGTGTATTTTTAGTTGCAGGCTTTAGTTTCCAAGGTACAGAGCTTGTAGGAATTACTGCAGGTGAGTCTGAAGAACCAGAAAAAACGATTCCAAAAGCAATCAAACAAGTATTCTGGAGAATATTAATTTTCTATGTTTTATCTATTCTAGTCATTGGTTTAATCATTCCTTACACAAATCCGAACTTAATGGGAGGAGACAGTGTTGCGAAGTCGCCATTTACATTAGTTTTTGAAAATGCTGGACTTGCGTTTGCAGCGTCATTTATGAATGCTGTTATCTTAACGTCAATTCTCTCAGCGGGTAACAGTGGTATGTATGCTTCAACACGTATGTTATACGCGATGGGTAAAGACGGATTAGCATCCCGTAAATTTTCTGAGACCAATCAGAAAGGGGTTCCGATTCCGAGTTTATTAGCGACCTTCATAGTTGTGCTGATTATCTTCTTAGTTGAACGTGTGGCCAGTGGTGCATATGAATATATCGTTGCGGCAAGTGGATTAACTGGCTTTATCGCCTGGCTCGGTATCGCTATTAGTCATTATAGATTCCGTCGTGCATTTTATGCGCAGAACAAAGATTTATCAGTATTGAAGTATAAAGCAATGTGGTTCCCATTCGGTCCAATCTTTGCATTCATACTATGTCTCTTTGTAATTATTGGTCAGGATACGGACCTGATTATAAATAGAAACTTTGACATGAATGGCTTTATGATTACATATATGGGAATTCCTATTTTCTTAGTATTTTTCTTCTATCATAAACTGAGATATAAAACAAAGAAGATCCCATTAGAAAAAGTTGATTTATCACAAGATACAGATATGAGTAAATATGAAAAAATAGATGTTGACATTGATGCATAACCCTGTTATTATTAAGTCTGTTGAATACGAAACGGACAAGTAGAAGCATCCCGCTTCTCGCCCTGAAGACGCAATAGCAGTTACAGGGTTAAATAACATGGTTAGACATGTCTATTTTTTAGCGGGTGCATAATGCATTCGCTTTTTTGTTTGTCTTCGTAAATCATATAGGAGGTGTCAACCATAGCTAAAGATCAAACTCAAATCAATGACAAAATTCGCGCGAAGGAATTACGTTTAATTGGACATGATGGTGAACAACTCGGTGTTAAAACTAAGTTTGAAGCAATCGAAATTGCAGAACGCGTAAATCTTGATGTTGTTCTTGTTGCACCAAACGCTAAACCACCCGTTGCCAAAATTATGGATTACGGTAAGTTCAAGTTTGAGCAGCAGAAGAAAGATAAAGAAGCACGCAAAAAGCAGAAAGTTGTTACGGTTAAAGAAATTCGTTTAAGTCCTACAATCGAAGATCATGACTTTAATACGAAACTTAAGAATGCACGTAAGTTCTTAGAGAAAGAAGATAAAGTCAAAGTATCTATTCGTTTCCGTGGACGTGCCATTACGCACAAAGAATTCGGTCAGCGTGTATTAGAGAAATTTGCAGAAGAATGTAAAGATCTTGCGACTGTTGAACAAAAACCAAAGATGGATGGACGCTCAATGTTCTTAATGTTAGCGCCTATCGTCGATAAAAAACAAAACTAGGAGGATAAAAACATGCCTAAAATGAAAACTCACCGTGGTGGAGCAAAACGTGTTAAAAGAACTGGTTCAGGGAAATTAAAACGTTCAAGAGCTTACACTTCACATTTATTTGCTAACAAATCAACAAAACAAAAACGTGGATTACGTAAAGCATCTTTAGTTTCTAAAGGTGACCAAAAACGCGTAGCACAAATGTTAACGTACGTAAAATAATAATAGGAATTTTAAGGAGGAATTATAATGCCACGAGTTAAAGGTGGAACAGTAACACGCGCCCGTCGTAAAAAAACGATCAAATTAGCTAAAGGTTACTTTGGTTCTAAACATACATTATATAAAGTAGCAAAACAACAAGTAATGAAGTCAGGTCAATATGCATACCGTGACCGTCGTCAAAAGAAACGTGAATTCCGTAAATTATGGATCGCACGTATCAATGCAGCAGCACGTCAACACGATATCAGCTACAGCCGTTTAATGAACGGATTAAAAGTTGCTGGCATTGATGTTAACCGTAAAATGTTATCAGAGATCGCTATCTCTGACGAAAAAGCATTTGCTGAGATAGTAAACCAAGCGAAAGCAGCTTTAAAATAATAGTAATTAAAACCGTTCAATGATGATATTTCATCATTGAACGGTTTTTTTGTTTTTTCTTGCAAAATAAATTATATAGGGAAATCCCTATTCATCTACTTATGTGAACATATTCACAACTAATTAAGCTATAATAAAAATATATCTAATAAAGAGGTGGACACCTATGAAAGGAATCATATATATTGCACATGGATCAAAGATGCCGGATAAAAATGAGCGCTTTAGAGCATTTATTGACCATATTATTTCTAAGCGTCCCGAGAGAGTGCAACAGCTAGCTTTTCTGGAAAAAGATGCTGAGAATGTACCCATTGTTACACGTCGTATGATAGCACTTGGTGTTACAGAATTATTGGTGATGCCGATGCTCTTATTTCCGGCGATGCATGCAAGAGAAGATATTCCAGAACAGCTTGATGAAGTGTTGAAGGACTTTCCTTACATAACATATCGCATTGCCGACTGTTTCGGTGATGAACCGAGCGTGTACCAGGTGTGTGAGCGCATCCTCTCTGAGTTTAGCGACGAAACAATTTTGATTACAGCCCATGGTAACAAAAGATTTACTGAACCCGATGAGCGTCTTACTGCTATGGTACAAGTAATGCAGCAATCGACAGACCAGACGCTAGTTCCGGCAATGTTATATGGTAATTTAAGTCTTGAAGAAAAACTAAAGACGATGGATAAGCATCAGAAGATTGTAATTATGCCGTATTTCTTATTCGATGGTCATCTCGTGCACAAGATTAAAAGACTAAGTCAGCCATTCATTGAAGCGGGATATGATATTTCTTTTACTGAAACATTAGATTTAGATTTTAATATGGCTCAAGGCGTATTAAATAAGCTCAAAGCGCTTGAGGAGTGTACCCATGTATCCGGTCATGCTTAATTTAGAAGGGAAAAATATTCTTATTGTTGGTGGAGGCAGAATTGCAAAGCGCAAAGTAAATGGTTTACAAGGTGAAGGGGCACATATCACTGTCATAGCACCAGAGATAGATGCTGAAATAGAGCGCATGGATGTTGCATGCATCCAACATCCATTTATAAAGCAGGACATCAGTCAATATGACATCGTGTTTATTACAACAAATGATGACGATGTCAATAAGCAGGTGATGGAATGTGTATATGATAATCAGCTTGTTAATGATTGCTCAAATAAGAGTAACTCAAACTTCTTTAATGTAGCGTCTTTCAAGCATGAGGATATGCGTATTATGATTTCAAGCGAAGGTGTAAGTCCAGAGAAAAGTAAAGCACTTAAACATAAAATTAAAGCGTTATTAAAATAAACCATTGAATTGAAGAGGAGAAAAAATATGAAACAAAAATTAGTGATGATTGGTAATGGTATGGCAGGAATACGTACGATCGAAGAAATTTTGGAGCGTAATCCAGATCTATTTGAAATTACAGTTATCGGTGAAGAACCATATCCGAACTATAATCGTATTATGCTGTCAAATATTTTACAGAAGAAGATGGATGTTCAGGAAACAATTCTAAATGATTATGAATGGTATAAAGAACAAGGCATCACATTAATCAATGATGATAAAGCTGAATCAATCGACAGAACAAATAAGAGAGTAACAACGAAAAAGGGAATTACAGTTTCATATGATAAACTCATCATTGCAACAGGTTCTACTGCCTTCATGTTACCGATTGATGGTGTGAAACTTGAAGGTGTAATCGGCTGGAGAACGATTAAAGATACAGAATACATCATTGAGCAGGCGCGTCATTACAAAAAAGCTGTCGTAATCGGTGGTGGATTGCTTGGATTAGAATGTGCGCGTGGATTGCTTGACCAGGGCATGGATGTTACTGTTGTACATTTAGGCGAATGGTTAATGGAAATGCAGCTAGACCGTAAAGCTGGAGAAATGTTGAAAGCAGATTTAGAGAAACAAGGTATGAAATTTAAATTACAAGGGAATACACAGGAAATTATCGGTAAAGAACGCGTTGAAGCAATCCGTTTAAGTGACGGTTCAGTAATTGAAACGGATTTAGTTGTTATGGCTGTTGGTATTCGTCCCGTAACAAAGCAAGCACGTGCCGCTGAACTTGAAATCGGTCGTGGTATCGTTGTTAATGACTTTATGCAGACAAGTGACCCAGATATATACGCAGTTGGTGAATGTGTTGAGCATAACGCAAAAGTTTATGGCTTAGTAGCGCCACTTTACGAACAAGGGAAAGTATTAGCTGACCACATTACTGGCAATCCAACAGATGGATATCACGGTTCAACTACATTTACTTCACTTAAAGTATCTGGTTGTGACTTATTCTCTGCGGGTAAGATTTATGAAGGTGAAAAGACACGCGGTATTGAAGTGTACAACGGTTTAGATAATGTCTATAAAAAAGTGTATGTAGAAGAAGGTAAAGTTGTAGGAGCAGTACTGTACGGTGATACCGAAGAAGGTAACCGCTTCTACAATATGATGAAAAAAGAAGAAGCAATCGAAGAATTTACATTAGTGTCATTACTGCATAAAGCTGGTGAAGTTGATGCAATCAGTGTGGAAACGATGGCAGACGATGAAACAATTTGTGGATGTAACGGTATATCTAAAGGGCAGATCGTTAAAGCTGTACATGAAAAAGGATTGACGACGGTTGGTGAAGTTACAGCGCATACTAAAGCGGGTGGATCATGTGGTAAATGTAAAGGTCAAATCGCTGATTTACTTAGCTTTACTTTAGGAGATAAATTTGAAGCAGGGGGACCGGCTGGAATATGTGGTTGTACTGATCTTTCGCGTGATCAGATTGTGACACAAATTCGTGCAAAAGGATTAAAGACATCTAAAGAAGTTCGTCACGTATTAGGATTTAAAAACTTAGGTGGATGTCCGAAATGTCGTCCTGCAGTCAACTACTACTTAAATATGTGCTGGCCACATGAACATGAAGATGAAAAAGACTCGCGCTATGCAAATGAACGTTTCCATGCAAACATTCAAAATGATGGTACTTTCTCAGTTATTCCACAGATGCAGGGTGGAGTAACGAATCCTGATCAGTTAATTAAATTAGGTGAAGTGGCGAAGAAATATGATGTGCCATTAGTGAAGATCACTGGTGCACAACGCATCGGTCTATATGGTATTAAGAAAGAGGAATTGCCTCAAGTATGGGAAGATCTAGGTATGCGTTCGGCATCTGCATACGGTAAAAAACTACGTTCTGTTAAATCATGTGTCGGTAAAGAATTCTGTCGATTCGGTACACAGTTAACGACGCAACTTGCAATTCGTCTCGAGTCAACATTTGAATATATTGATACACCGCATAAATTTAAGATTGGGGTATCAGGCTGTCCACGTAGCTGTGTAGAATCTGGTGTGAAAGATTTCGGTGTTATCGGTGTCGAGAATGGCTTCCAGATCTTTGTTGGTGGTAATGGTGGTACAGAAGTTAAAGCTGCAACGTTACTTACGACAGTAGCAACTGAAGATGAAGTTGTACGTTTATGTGGCGCGATGATGCAATACTACCGTGAAACAGGAATTTACGCTGAACGTACTGCACCGTGGATGGAGCGCTTAGGTTTCGACAAGGTGAAAGAAGTACTGCTGGATGAAGCGAAACAACAGGAATTATACGATCGTTTGATGGATGCTAATAAAGCACGTCAGGAAGAACCATGGAAAGCAATTGCATCAGATGAAGAGAAACGAAAAATGTATGAAGTGGAGCGCGTATAGTCATGGAAAAAATTAAACTATTCAATGTATCTGAATTAGAACCTCAAATTGGTAAAAAAGTATTTGTGAAAGACGAAGAGATTGGTATATTCTTATTAGAATCTGGAGATATTAGAGCGATCGGTAATCGCTGTCCTCATAAAAATGGTCCTTTATCAGAAGGTACGGTAAGTGAGCATTACGTATTCTGTCCGCTGCATGATCGAAAGATTAATTTAAACGATGGACAAATTCAGGCACCAGATGAAGCAGACGGATGTGTTGAGACTTATAAAACAGAAGTCGAAGATGGTGTACTTTATATATGGATCTAGGTAAAGTTTACTTTATCGGTGCAGGACCAGGTGACCCAGGTCTTGTTACTTATAAGGCAATACGTAAAATCGAGCAGGCAGATGTGATTATATATGATCGTCTTGTAAATCCAATATTACTGCAGCTCAGCAAGCGCGAATGCAAACTGATATACGTTGGTAAGAATCCTGACGTAAAATATAAGAAGCAGGATGAAATCAATACAATCATTAATCATTGTGCGCAGCAGTATAAGACTATTGTCCGTCTAAAAGGTGGGGACCCAGGTATATTCGGTCGCCTGACTGAAGAAGTAGAAAGTCTGGACGACCATACGCCATACGAGATTGTTCCAGGGATTACAAGCGCATCGGCTGCAGCGCTCTATTCAGGCTTCCCACTGACGGACCGTGCATATTCACCGCATGTTACGTTTTCAACGGGTCATCTGCAAAAAGACAGCGTCAGAGAAATTGATTTTGAAGCACTCGCGAAAGGTGGAACACTTGCACTGTATATGGGGATGAAAGCATTACCTGAAATCGTAGAAGTATTATCTAAAAATGAAGCTCATCTAAAAATAGCAGTAATTGGACATGCAAGTTATGGCTTCCAGAAGACGGTTACAGGAGATTTAACAAATATTATCCAGAAAGTTCAGGAAGAAGAGGTTACACATCCGGCAATGATTATTATTGGTGACGTTGTGAACTGCAGAAAAGGGGTATCATGGTTTGAATCCCTACCTGAATTTAATGAAGCCCATCTCTATATAAGTACAGATGAAATCAATAAGCATGAACTTATCGAACGATTTGAGCAAGGTGGATTTTATTACGCAATCGACCAGATGAATGACGCATTAGTACAGGAAAAGTACAGAAACGTACATGTTGATGTATTAAGCGAAAGAACTTTTACGCAAGTATTTGCATTCAGTACTCAAGCGCTACAATTATTTGAAGAAACGTATGGCATACAATTTAATCGCAATATCATTAATATTAAAGGCTGAAGTAGTTCAGCCTTTTTATAGATAGGAGCAATATATGACAATTACTAAATCAATAATTCACCAAGTGATTCCAAATTTAAATGAAACAGAGCACCTCTATTTAACATTGCTCGCCGCAAACGGCAACCGTATCAATAAAGATAGTATACAGACGGAATATGTATTACCTAACTTAGTTGAAGCAGGACTGATTGAAGCAAGTAGCGGTAAAATCTTTGAAATTCCAAATGAAATGATCAACTATTATAATGAACTGCACCTAAATAGTGAACATGAATGGATTGAAGCACCGACTGATGAAGAAACTGCATATGAAAGCGATGTGCTAAAAGCCAATCTCGAACAATATCAATCACAGCTTGAAATTGAAACAAACATTCATACGATGATTGATAACTGGTCGAACAAAGATTTGAAGACACATTTACAAACATTAAGTGATGAAGATATCATCGGGATTGTACGCTTTTATCAGTTAGAAGAAAAATCAGATAAAAATTCAAATATTAACATGATTCATCAGGCATTCTTTAAAGACTTCACGATGATTCAGAAGATGATGAAGTATATGGACTTTGAGCTGCAACTGAATATTGAGAATGCATTGCAGTTCGGCTATGACAATTTCACATATATGAAAGGGGCAACGAGAGAAATCTTTGCGTTCAGTCATGATTTTAATGAAATCCTCTTCGTACCGAAAGATGTGCTTGAACATTTTAAAAAATTGAAAGCATCAGGCATAATTAATCCGGAAATCGAGAAGATTAAGTTTTACTGTGGAATGATGAACCTATACGGATTTGTACGTCTGGATTTTATGCAGCAAGTGTATAAGAAAGTATATCGCAAGGATATTACGAGTGATGACATCAAGCAGGATATAACGACCTACTTTCCAAATCTCGTACCGAATATTAAAGGCAACTGGGTGAAACATGAAATATATTCACATCAGCAGATGGATTTAGATGTAATGTTCAGCAATATGGAATACTATACACCAGTGAACGCTCAGCAAATCTATAAATATGTACAGAACTCACATGTAGAGAATAATAAATTAAAAGAAGACTTAAAGACAGAATTGAAGCACAATATGAAAGGTGAACATATTTATCCACAGCAAGTAGAAGCACTGTTCAACGAAATTATAGAGACATTTCGTGTGACAGATAGCTTTGAAACAGCATTTGAATTTGTCGCAGATCTTGGTGCAAGACAGATGATCTCTATAGTACCGACAGAGAACTTAACGAAGTTGTTAAAGACGATGTACACAGAAGTAAGGTTATGGCGTATCGGTGGACATAAAGTTATCGAAATGCCGGAATATCGTCAGCAGAAGAAGTCACGCGTTGTGTCATATAAGAAACGTAATAAGAAAAGATAGTTAACGATAGAAACCGAAACATAAAGATATTATTATGTTTCGGTTTTATGTTGATTTATTATTGAACTAAAGCTTGCGCATTACTTTGATCTTTTTAATTATACCGTGTTCAGTAAAAAGAAATTAAATTTATATCAGCAGCTGCTCATTTGAGTAGCTGATTTTTAATTTACTTATTTAATCGATAATAATACACTTGAAATAACACAATTGAAGAGGTGAGGACATGCAGTATGAAGTGAAAAGAATTTGTATCGGTAGTATAGAAAAGATTAATGTAAAAGGTAAAGAGAAGAAAACTGCTTATTATAAATATCCTGTTGAGAATGCAGTACAACTCACTTTTATGGGGTTTGTAGGAGATCAACATGTCTATAAAGGGCATGGCGGTATAAATAAAGCGGTTTGCTTATATGATCTTAATGATTATGATTTATGGTCAGATTACATAGAGATTGACACGGAATTTAGTTTGTTCGGTGAGAATATAACAACCGTCGGATTAGATAAAGATACAATTAGCATTGGTGACATTTATAAACTTGGAGAGGCGCTTATTCAAGTGACTGAAGGACGTGGACCATGTAATACAATCGCCCAGATACACAATGTACCAAATATCGTAAAGATGATGGCCGCAAGTCGAGCAACAGGGTGTTACTTTAGAGTACTTGCTGAAGGTATGGTAGCACCTGATTGTCAGTTAGAACTTGTGAAAAAAGATGAAACAGGGTTTACATTACATGAGTTTAATGAATTAGTATACGGTGATAAGAAGAATAAAGCATTGATTGATAAAGCATTGAAGGTGGAGGCTTTACCTGCTGAACATAAAGAAAAGTTTGCAAAGCGCTTATGAGATGTGAGTGGTTCATCAATATTATAAAGCATTCTGATAAATAAGAAATATAATGTTTATTGATGAGATTAACAATGAAGCCACTTTTTGCAGGGCAGGAGGATTATATTAGTAGAAAAGAAATCTCGTTGCTCGAACTTGTGTTAAATTTTGATGCAGAGTTCTTTATTATGGCTGTATCATTTAGAAGCTCAGTATCTAAGACTGATATATTACCGAAAGCTGGAGGGAATATTATTTTCAAGTAATGCAAATATAGGATGACCGAAGACTGCTGCATTAGCAATTGCTAAAGGATGGCATAAATTAATTGGACCAGCGATGGTATATTTTTGGAACAATATATGTAATAATATCCTATAATAACATAAAATATAAGTTTACGGTGGAATAGGAGATGTATTTATGGACAAGCAACTAGCACTACTTAAACAAATGACCGACTGTAATGCACCGGCTGGATTTGAACTGCCGATGACAAAGCTGATGCAGGAACTATTTGATGAAGAAAGTATAGAAACGGTGCACGATAATACAGGAGGCATCTTTGGGGTTAAAAAGATGGCTTCAAACCATTCAATAATGTTACTGGGCCACCTAGATGAAATTGGCTTCATGGTAACAGAAGTTACTGAAGATGGATTTATTAAATTTACGAATTTAGGCAGCTGGTCTGGAACTGTAATGACAAGTCAGAAGGTTACGATTTTAACGCAACAAGGGGAAGTGCGAGGTGTCATCGGTAGTAAACCACCGCATGTCTTACCACAAGCAGAACGTAATAAAGTTGATCCAGATGCGATGTTTATCGATATCGGTACAGATAATCGTGAAGAGACATTGGATGCAGGTGTACGTGTTGGCGATCCAATCACCCCGTATTCAGAGTTTGAAGTGATGGCTAATCCTAATTATTTACTTGCTAAAGCATTTGATAACCGCTTTGGATGTGCTGCAGCATACGAAGTTATTAAAGCAGTTGATAATCATGTTACTTTGTATGCAGGCGCTGTTACGCAGGAAGAGACTTTATCTCGTGGTGCAATCACTGCAGCAAATAAGATACGTCCGAGCCTGGCAATAGCTATTGATGTATGTATATGTTCAAAGACACCGGGTATGGAGAACGCCGGACAAACTAAGATGGGAGATGGCCCTGTAATTTTGTTATCAGACGCCTGGAATATTGGACATGTATCCTTTAGACGATATGTTGAACAGGTGGCAGAGGAGAATGGTATTAAATATCAAATTGATCATCTTACAGGAGGATATACGGACGCAGGGCACGTTGCAGTGAGTAATAACGGTGTACCAGCGATTACAATATCTGTGCCAACACGTTATATCCATAGTAATGTTTCGATGATGCATCGTGAAGATTATAATGGTGCAGTGAAATTGCTTAAGAAAGTTGTAGAAAGTATTGATGATGAAGCGGTGGAACGAATTATTAAGCAGGAGATTTAGGAATGGTTTTGTAGATGGCGAATTATTGGAAAGTACGCCACCTAAAGCGTTGAGATAGTGAGATTCGAGATGTATGTGTCGAACTATGTTGAAGTACGCCACCTAAAGCGTTGAGATAGTGAGATTCGAGATGTATGTGTCGAACTATGTTGAAGTACGCCACCTAGAGCGTTGAGATAGTGAAATTTGAGATGTATGTGTCGAACTATATTGAAGTACGCCACCTAGAACGTTGAGATATTGAAATTTGAGATGTATGTGTCGAACTATCTTAAAGTACGCCACCTAGAGCGTTGAGATAGTGAGATTCGAGAATGTATGTGTCGAACTATCTTAAAGTACGCCACCTATGAAACGTACTGTATTCCTTACACTAAGAGGAGAATCCATATGCACAACATTTATGATAACCACGACTTCTTTAATCGTTATAAAGAAGTCAGATTAAATCCAACGAGTTATAACGAAATGATAGAAGTACCGAGAATCAAAGAACTTCTGCCGAATCTGTATAATAAGACAATACTCGATATCGGTTGTGGAATGGGACAGCTCGTCCAGTATATGCTTGAGCAGTCTCCGATTCAGATCACGGGCATCGATATTTCTAGCAACATGATACAGGAAGCAAAGGAAAATATACAGGATCAGCATGTTACTTTCTTGAATACTGATTTTATGGAATTTGATTCTGTCGCGGATTATGATGTTATCGTTTCATCCCTTGCATTTCACTATATTGAAGATTATAAAGGTGCTGTTCAAAAGGTTTATAATCATTTGAAAAATACTGGTGTGTTTATCTTCTCAATTGAGCATCCTGTCGCAACTGCAACACGTTCAGACGATTTATGGTCACATGTGCCTGATATGTATGATCATTATAAGCTGGATCATTACTTCGAGAGTGGTATGCGTAGTACAAGATGGTTGCAACAAGACGTAATAAAATATCATCGAACGATGGAGGAGCTGCTGAATACATTACTTGAAGCAGGATTTAAATTAGAGCGTATCATCGAAACCGGAAATACCGAGTTATCCAATGAATATATGAGCCATGTCGATATCGAAAAAATTAATCATCGCCCGTCATTTGTCATCTTTAAAGCTGTGAAGGAATAATAAAACGCCTTGTCTATTTGACAGGGCGTTCTTTTTTCGCTTTTAATTTCGCAAGTTCTTTCTGAATGCTCAGATGTAGTTTCTTACTTGCGATGATATATAATATGTCGTTTGTCTGTATCTCAAAATTACCATCAGGCACGTACAACTTGTCGTCTCTTACAACCGCATTAATATTGGATTGTCTCGGTAGACCAAGTTCATGTATTTTTTTATTTGCCCATGGTGATCCTAATTTTACAAGGTATTCACGTATATCAACTTCTGTAACTTCGCTTGCAACCATATCAAAGTGGTAAGGACTTGTATGTGCCTCTCCTTTATTAAGTCCGAGTTTATTCGCAAGAGGGACAAGTGTCATACCTTGCAGTAATGCGCTTAGTAACACGACAAAGAAGACGACGTTAAAGATAATTTCTGAATTTTCAACTTCTGCTAACAGTGCATATGTTGCAAGAATAATTGGTACTGCACCCCGTAATCCTGCCCATGAGATAAAGGTAAGTTCTTTCTTCGATAGATCCGTCCAGAAGAGTGTTAGCCAGACACTTATAGGCCTTGCCACGAACATCAGGACGATTGCGATGAGTAATCCTTGAATCATTATGCCTGGCAGCTGACTAGGGAATACGAGTAATCCTAATAGTATAAACATTGTCATCTGAGCCATCCATGCAAAGCTTTCGCCGAATCTGATGATATTTGCACGGTAGCTGAGCGGATGGTTACCTAAATATAATGCAAAGACATATACAGCAAGGAGTCCACTGACTTTCAGTGGAGAAGATAGTCCGTATGTAAGAAAGGCTAAAGTAAGTGCAAGGATAGGATAGAGTCCAGTCGCTTCAAGCTCTACAAAGTTTATGAGTTTAACTGTAATATATCCGATGAGCAGGCCTAGTAATGCGCCGCCTACCATTTGCCATACAAATAGTAATGCACTTGTTAGAAGTGATGCATCTGGCATTGTTAGTAGATTGATCATCGTAACAGTTAAAAATAACGCCATAGGGTCATTTGTTCCAGATTCAACCTCAAGTATGCTTTTAATCTTCTGTTTAATTTGCTTGTTACCAAGAATACTGAATACAGCAGCAGCATCCGTAGATCCGACAATGGCTCCAAATAACAGCCCCTGTTTCCAGGATAAATCTAATATAAAAACTGTGGCTACACCTACAATGAAACTTGTAATGAGAACACCGATTGTTGCTAGTATAGATGCATAAGAGATTGCATTTTTCACCGTTAATTTAGTTGTTTGAATACCACCATCGAACAGAATGATGACAAGTGCGATTGTTCCAATAAGTTGTGCGAGGAAAGCATTATCAAACATAATGAATGAATTCAGTGCCATACCTACAGCGAGAAAGACGATTAATGAGGGAAGTCCGAGTTTACTGGATAATGTTGTGGTCATGACTGCAGTAAAAAGTAGCAAACCAAGAATTAAAATAATAATTTCAGTATTAATGAGATCACTCCTAAATGATATTTCATAATAATTATATCAAAAATTCAAATTATTATGAAATATCATTCACTATAAAAGAGCCAGGAACAACGTAATGTGTCCTGGCTACAATAAATATACTATTTATTCGCATCAGAGAAAGCTTTTGCGATATCGATTAATTTCTTCGGAGCATCTTCTACAGCCATATGTACTTCAATAAAGTGCATGTGGTCTTTGTCTGCTTTAACGCTGTCCATAACTGTCTTTAATTCATTTGAAGTCTTAGCATCGTGGACTTTAACGGTGTCTTTACCACCAAATACTTCTGGTAACTGTTTGTAGTTCCACATCTGGATGTCATTGTATGGTTCTTCCATACCATGTATCAGACGTTCAACAGTATAGCCATCGTTATTGATTACGAAGATAATCGGCTTAATGTCTTTTCTGATCATCGTAGATAGGGCCTGAACAGTTAATTGTAATGAACCGTCACCGATGAGCAGAATATTACGTCTATTCACATCAGCAAGCTGGGAACCTAATAGAGATGGGAATGTATAGCCGATAGATCCCCATAACGGCTGACCGATAAATTGATTCCCTTTATATAAAGATAGATCATAAGCACCAAAGAATGATGTGCCTTGCTCTGCAAGTAAAATATCATCTTTTTCTAAGAATGCATTCATCATTTTGAAGTAGTTGCTTTGTGTTAAAGGTGCGTCGTTCAACTCATACTTCATATCCGAACGTTGATATGATGGGTAGTGTGTTTCATTCTTGTAGTCGATGCTGTTCAATCCGTTTACTAGATCAATCAGCGAGACATTATCGCTTATCACATCCTCAGCTTTAAAGTCATTATGGTTAATATAGATAATATTATTAGTATCGAATTTGTATGAGAAACCTGCTGTTGCAGAGTCTGTCAGTTTTGCACCGATATTTAAGATGACATCTGCATTATCCACATACTCACGCACATTTTCTTTCGCAATCTTACCGTCATAAATCCCTAGGTAATGCTCATTTTCTTCATTAAATGCAGATTTACCAAGAGAAAGCTGTGCAACAGGTATATTTGTTTGATTTACGAACTGCTCTAGCTGTTCATGTAGTTTAAAGCTGTTGATCTCATGTCCCGCTATAATTACAGGTTGTTTTGCAGACATGAGCTTCTCCTCTACCGCCTGGATATATGCATCAACATTTTGTGACTTATGTGTATATACTTTAGGTGCATGGGGAATCTCAATTTCTGTCAAAGCAACATCTATTGGTAGGTGTATGTGTACAGGACGCTTTTCTTTGAGCGCGCTATGAATGACGCGGTCAATCTCACCCACTGCATTGTCGACAGAAAGTATTGTTGTCGTCGCAGTGATATGTGCATACATTTTCGAATAGGAATCGAAAATACCTTCACCAAGTGAATGATGGACGTAGCGTCCCTCTTGTTGAGCGACAGATGAAGGACCGCCCGAAATTTTTATGACAGGCACACGTTCAGCATAACTTCCAGCAATTCCGTTTACGGCACTTAGTTCTCCTACGCCAAATGTTGTACTTACTGCTGCAAGTCCGTTAACTCTCGCATAGCCGTCAGCAGCATAGGCTGCATTGAGTTCATTTGTATTGCCTATCCATTCGACACTGTCATGACGAATGACATCGTCAAGGAATGCTAACGTAAAGTCACCTGGTACTCCAAAAATTTTATCGACACCGTTAACATGAAGTGCATCGATTAAGTATTGACCGATTCTTTGTTTCATATCTCTCATCCTTTCTTTAGTAACAATTTAAATATATAGCTAAAATAATATTAAGTCAACTGCATTGACCTATTTGTTGTAATCTTAATTTTTCACTGTATAATATAAGTAATACGTTGAAGGGATAGAGACAATGTATATGGATAAAGACTATGAACATATGTTATTTTACTTTGCATATAAGACGTTCATTGGAGCAGCAGATGAAATTATTGAACAACACGGTATGTTAAGACAGCATCATCGATTTCTGTTTTTTATTTGTAAGAAACCAGGGATAACTATGAAAGAATTGCTGACAGTACTTGAGATTTCTAAGCAAGGTTCACAAAGTACACTGAAAGTATTAAAAGAAAAAGTGCTGATTACTGAACAACCATCACCCCAGGATAAACGTCTGAAAGAACTCTATCCTACTGATCAAGGGATACAGCTGATAGATACGTTAAACGAAGCACAGCGTCATCTATTTGAAACAACTTTTAAAGAGGCTGGTAACCAGTGGATTGATGTGATGGAGTCATTAGCAGAAATGAGACCAGGATTCTCATTGATAAAGGAAGAGGGACAATAATGGAAATAATTGAATCAATACAAAATCAGAAGATCAAACAGATAGCTAAACTGCATAACAGGAAAGATAGAAAGAAAATGCAGCAGTTTATAATTGAAGGAGAACATCTCGTTGAAGAGGCAGTAAACAGTAATGTTGATATTGAAATAATCCTTACTGTTAATCCGGATAAATTGACAGAAGCTATGGTTGCAGGTAGCAAACAACAGTATGAAATCACTTTTAAAGTTGCTGAGAAGTTATCTCAGACAGAAGCACCTCAAGGAATATACGCCGTATGCAATATGAAAGATGGGAAAGACGCTGAACTGAACCGTGTTATTTATTTAGACCGTATTCAGGATCCTGGGAACGTTGGAACGATTATTCGTACAGCTGATGCAGCAGGGTTGGACGCCGTTATTATAGCAAAAGGGACTGTTGATATTTATAACGACAAAGTTCTGCGTGCATCTCAAGGTAGTGTGTTTCATATACCGGTCATTGAGATGGATTTTGATGAAGCAAGCTCAAAGTCTAACGGTACAATCTATGGTACGAGTTTAGAGAAGGCACGTGATTATAAAGAAGTCATACCAAGTGATAATTTTATGATTGTATTAGGAAATGAAGGGCAAGGTGTGAACCCTGAAATACTATCCGCTACAGATGAAAATTTATATATACCCATTTATGGTAGGGCTGAAAGTCTGAACGTTGCCGTTTGTGCAGGAATATTGATGTATCATTTTGTGAAGTAGAACCGGGTAATCGGTTCTACTTTTTTATTGCAATTAAATGGGTCGTAAAGTAATTTTTGAAGTGATTAACAAACGGAGAAAACGTAATAGTGAGATTGTCATAGTAAAAGTTTCTCGTAAAAATGCTTTCGTTTTTTTTACAGTAATAAAACACATCAATTTAATGATGTGTTTTATTATTTGAGTTATTTTCTTTTACGTGAACGATATAGTATCAATGCACCAACAATGAGTACAACAATTGCAGCTACCATCAAGGGTTTGCTAGCTGCTTCACCTGATTCAGGTAGCGTGTTTGTGCTTGATTTCATGCTCATAGGTTCTGCTTTTACAGGAGCTGATAAGTTGTCGACAAATCCGCTAGCAAGCGAGTCCTTAATATCATTAGTTCCAATTTTATTATTGAGTGTGGCGAGTTTTTGATTTCCTTCCTGAAGATGGTCGTGAAGGAGGTCGAAAACTTTTCCGTTATATTCATGCTGTGTAAATTGGCCGGCATCTTTTAAAGATGAGAGATCATTTAATCTTGATTGATATTTCTGAGTAAGCTCATCTGTGTTAAAATCATGTGCCAGCAGGTCGTCAAAGTTAAAATGTAAGCGATCTGTCTGATTCAGATAGTTGCTTAGTGTCTCATTAAGTATTTTAAGTACTTTGGTTTTATATTCTAACTCGCTGATTTCCTGTTTATACTTTAAAGTTTCTAATTTTAATAGTGTATCGATATTTTCTCTATTCAGCCATTTATCAGAAAGAGAGATTGCTTTCCCGTCTATTTCAGGTGAAATATTATTTAGATTGATGTGTTGTTTCTCGGCGCTGCTCTTTTCGGTATCATCTAAAGGTGCTGTTACACTATTTTTAGGCACTTCATTAAAGTTTACTGCACTTTCTGATGATTTAACTTCCTGAAGTTGAGTTGAAATTGTATCACGCACTTTTGCTGAGTCATCTCTTAAGGTTTGAATCTCTTCTTTTTTTATTTTAGTTTTCTCAGTCACTTTATCACGTACTTCTGCTGCATCATCTCTTAAGGTTTGGATCTCTTCTTTTTTTATTTTAGCTTCCTCAGTTATTGTATTAACATTCTCCTTAATTTCGCTTTTGCTTGATTCGATTTGAGGCTTAATTAAATCGATTTTTGAAGTTTCGGATGTATTAGCAAATGCTTGTGCAGGAACGATAAAGAAGGAAGTTGCAAATACCATCGTCAAAATTTTTTTATTTTTCATGATAAGACTCCTTAGTTAATATATTTTAGTATAATAAATAATAATAAGGTACTTAATTTAAATGATAATACATATGACAATTTTTATCTATATTTTTACTTAAAGTTTTTCTGATATATTGATTTATGTATATACACACTATGATCTATGGACTTGAATAACGTGCATACATTCTATATAATTAAAATAATGAAATACATCGCCGTTTATCAGCCGGGATATGTATGTGTTGTCAAGAGAGTTTCACATTGGTGAGAGTGAAATCTTCAGATACCTATCTTTTCAGCTGACAGGCAGTCTAATAAGAAGTTAGACCGGTTGTTCCGTTATCGCTTAATGAGCTGTGTGCATATGCACAAATTTGGGTGGTACCGCGGAGTCTTTCGTCCCTTGTATAGGGAATGAAGGCTTTTTTTATTGTTTAAAATTAAGGAGGAAGAACATGGAACTTAAAGAAAGATTACAGGCGTTAAAGTCTGAGGCAGTAGACAAAGTAAGTCAGATTACAGATAAGAAAGCATTACAAGATATCAAAGTTTCTTACATCGGTAAAAAAGGTGTGATCACTGGTCTGATGAAAGAGATGAAATCTCTGCCAAACGAAGAGAAACCGATGTTTGGTCAGCTTGTTAATGATGCCAAACAAACCGTAGAAAGTGCAATTGCAGAAGTTGAAGTTCGTATTGAAGCGGAACTTGTGAACAAACGACTTGAAAGTGAAACAATAGATATTACTTTACCAGGTAAAAAGTTAAGTTCAGGGAGCAGTCATCCGCTCGACCGTATCGTTGAGGATATTGAAGATTTATTCATCGGTTTGGGCTATGAAATTGTAGAAGGATTCGAAGTAGAAAGCGATCATTATAACTTTGAAGCGTTAAATCTTCCAAAATCTCATCCTGCACGTGATATGCAGGATAGTTTCTACATTTCTGAAGAAGTATTAATGCGTACGCATACATCTCCTGTTCAAGCTCGTACGTTGGAATCACGTAAAGGTGAAGGACCTGTAAAAATTATTTGTCCAGGTAAAGTCTACCGTCGTGATTCTGATGATGCGACGCATTCACATCAGTTTACACAAATCGAAGGATTAGTTGTTGATGAGAATATTAAAATGAGCGACCTTAAAGGAACGCTTGAATACTTTGCGAAGAAGATGTTCGGTGAAGATCGTGAGATTCGTCTGCGTCCAAGTTTCTTCCCGTTTACTGAGCCTTCTGTAGAAGTGGATATTTCATGCTTCAAATGTAAAGGTAAAGGCTGCAACGTTTGTAAAGGGACAGGATGGATTGAAATTCTCGGTGCCGGTATGGTACATCCGAATGTTTTAGAGATGGCTGGTTTTGATTCTAATAAATATTCTGGATTCGCATTCGGTATGGGACCAGATCGTATTGCGATGTTAAAGTATGGTATTGAAGATATTCGTCATTTCTATACGAACGATCTAAGATTTATTCGTCAGTTTTTACGTTTAGAAGATGGAGGAGAACCGAATGTTAGTAAGTAAAGAATGGTTAGATGAATATGTAAAAGTTGATGTTTCGGTAGAAGCGCTTGCTGAGAAGATTACAAGAAGCGGAATTGAGATTGAAGAAATTATCGATTATACAAAAGATATTAAGAACTTAGTGGTTGGACATGTAGAATCGATCGAGAAGCATCCTGATGCAGATAAATTAAATGTCTGCCAGGTGAATGTTGGCGAAGAAGTGAAACAAATTGTCTGTGGTGCACCGAACGTCGCAGCTGGTCAGACAGTAATCGTCTGCTTACCTGGTGGACGTCTGCCTGGTGGTGTTAAGATAAAAAAAGCGAAACTACGCGGAGTAGAATCTAACGGTATGATTTGTTCGTTAGGTGAACTAGGTATCTCTTCAAACTTGATTCCAGAAGCGTACGAAAAAGGGATATACGTATTTGAAGAAGCTATCGCGCCAGGTACAGATGCACTTGCTGCATTATCGCTAGATGATGCCGTGATGGAATTCGGTCTAACACCTAATCGAAGCGACTGTATGAGCATGATTGGTTCTGCATTTGAGACAAGTGCATTATATGAAGAACCATTGAAGCTACCTGCAACGCATATTAATGAAACGAGTGAACAAGTATCAGACTTAATCAGTATTGAAATTGAAGAAGCGACGTTATCACCGTATTATGCTGCACGTATCGTGAAGAACGTAAAGATCGGACCTTCACCTGCACATATTCAAGGCCGCTTAATTAAAGCGGGTATCCGCCCGATTAATAACGTTGTTGACGTATCGAATTACGTTATGCTGGAATATGGACAGCCGCTGCATATGTTTGACTATGATAAGATTGGCAGCACAACGATTAAAGTTCGTCCAGCAACTGATGGCGAAAAGATGACAACATTAGACGATAAAGAGCGCACATTAACTGCAGAAGATATCGTGATTACAAACGGTACAACACCAGTAGCGCTTGCTGGGGTGATGGGAGGAGATTTCTCTGAAGTAACGGATAGTACAGTGAATGTACTGATTGAGTCTGCGATGTTTGCGCCGCTAAACATACGTAAAACTGCGAACCGTCTGAACTTGCGCTCTGAATCATCAAGTCGCTTTGAAAAAGGTGTTGCAGCAGAATTTGTACTTGATGCATTAGACCGTGCAGCGTATCTCCTGCAGGAAAATGCGCAAGGAGAAGTATTAAGTGGTGTTGCTTCAGCTGGAGCATTACCAGAGTTTACAACGAACGTTCAAATTACAACGGATGATATTAATCGATTGATTGGATTTGATATCTCTAATACAGAAATTAAAAACATATTCGAACGTCTTGGCTTTGAAACGAAGATAGATGGTGATTCATTCAACGTCATCGTACCATCTCGTCGTGGTGACATTACTATTAAAGAAGATTTAGTCGAAGAAGTTGCGCGTATTTATGGTTATGATGCACTACCTGCGACATTACCAGAAACGAAGACGAACAAACAAGTAGGACTGACTGATTATCAGGCGAAACGTCGTGCAGTGAAGGCGTTGCTTCAAGGGTTAGGATTAAATCAGGCAATCACCTATGCACTTGTCTCAAATGAAAAATCGAAACAGTTCGCACTAAAAGAAGCTGAAACGACAGCGCTCTTAATGCCGATGAGTGAAGATCATGCAGTGCTACGTCAATCATTATTGCCTCACTTAATTGATGTCGTAAGCTATAATAATGCACGTCAAATGAAAGATGTCGCGTTCTATGAAATTGGAAATACATTCTTTAAACAAGAAGACTTATTACCTTCAGAAGAAGAACATGTTGCTGGGATTATTACTGGACTTGTCACACCAACGATGCATCAAGGGAAAAAGGAGCAAGTTGACTTTTTCCATGTGAAAGGGATAGTGGAGGCGTTAAGTGAAAGATTAGGTCTAGTGTTCCGATATGTTAGAAGTGATGAGCCGATGTTGCATCCTGGTCGCAGTGCAGATATCTATGTGAATGAAACGAAGATCGGCATCATTGGTCAATTGCACCCGACAGTAGAGAAAGCAAATGACTTAAAGGAAACGTATGTGTTTGAATTAGATTTAAAAGTCTTGCTTTCAATTCAGCAAGGTCAGATTATCTACAATATGATTCCGAAGTTCCCTGGAACTAGCCGTGATATCGCACTTGAAGTTGAACGTAAACAGGATACGGGCGAACTGATTGCAGAAATTCTTAAAGTGGATTCTAAGTACTTGAAGTCAGCTGAAGTATTCGACGTATACGAAGGTGAGCATATTGCACAGGATAAGAAATCGGTAGCGATTCGAATGGAATTCCTGAATCCGGAACAGACGCTGACAGATGAAGAGATTAAACCGATATACGATGCGGTTATTGAAAGATTAGAGTCAATTGGCGCTAAACTTAGAGGTTAAAAAATAAGCTGACAATCGTCAGCTTATTTTTTTATGAGCTTCAATGCTTTTTCTCTGTTTTTAAAGTCTTTTTTCGTTATCGTATCTAAATAATCAAGGCCTCTAAGTTTAATAATTTTTGCAGCTTCAGCATCTACTTTAGCGCCTGCTCCTTTTGTGATTGAGATGCCGGTTTCTTTAATTATTTGTTCGAAATGTTTTACAAACGCATATCTTGCAATAATGGAGCTTGCGGCGATGGCAATCGCTTTGGATTCGCCTTTCGTTTCGAACTTAGTTTTATTGCGCTCAGGTATTGCGCTGAGTGCATAATTTTCATATACACCTTGAACTGCAAACTGGTCGATTACAATGTAATCCACAGGTTCATCTATTTTGTTCAGCACGTTTTTAATCGCTTCATTATGCAGCACCGCCTTCATCTTAACTTGTGACCAGCCCATCTGTTTACGTTCATTATATTTGATGTTATCTAGGACGAGTAGTGAATGTGGGATTATCGGGATGATTTGTTCTGCAAGTTCTATAATTTGTCTGTCTTTGAGATTCTTAGAGTCCATGACACCAAGCACTTTCAGAATTTCAGCATTTTTCTTTGATACATAGCTCGCGACAACGGTCATCGGTCCGAAGTAATCCCCAGAACCTGCTTCATCGCTACCGATACAGTTGAAATGATCATACTGGATACTTTCAATGGATACGTTATGCTTAGAGGTAGAATTACTGTCTGGAAGTTGCTGAGTGAGTTGAATACCAGCTTTAGAAAGAATTTGTTCACCGATTACTTCACTATTTGAACCTTGAATCATCAACTTATTGGAGTTGTAGAGTGTTACTGTATGACCGGATAGTTTTGTTCGATATTTTGTACCTTGTGGAAGGCTTGTAGTACTGGGTACAGGTAATATATCTTCTATTCTTTTTGCTTGTTCAGCATTTAATAGGTATACTTTATTGCTCATTTTTGCCTGCTTTCTTACATGATAGTATGTTTTTATTGTTAATTATCCTATAAAAATGGTAACATAAACTAAAATAAATGACGATGTCGGAGTGTTGATATGGGAGAGTTTAAGAATCGTATTACTGTAAACATATATGATCAGTTCTATACTATTCTCGGCGAAGAAGAGCCGAGCCATATCCGTCACGTTGCGAGTCTTGTTGATGAACGTATTCGGGAGATTGCGAAGTACAATGCAGGTCTCGACACTTCACGAAAGGCTGTGCTTGCAGCAGTTAACGTGATGGATGATTATGTGAAACTAAAGAAAGAACACGATTTACTGTTAGATAAGTTGAATCGTCTAGAGGGTAATAACAGTCATGATTAATATTTTATTGATATTCTTTTTGTGTCTAGGAACGATTATCGGTTTTAGAAGAGGATTGATCTTACAATCACTACATTTGATCGGTACACTCGGATCGTTCATTATTGCACAGCTATTTTATAAGGACCTGGCACAAAAGCTCGTGCTTATGATTCCGTTTCCATCGACAGAAGGAAATTATGAGTCGAAGTTTTTGAATATGATCACTAATGAAATGACATTTTATAACGTTGTAAGTTTTGTAATATTATTTTTATTGAGTAAGGTAATCCTTCAATTTATTGCAACTGTTTTTGATTATATTGCACAGTTACCATTACTGAAACAGTTCAATCGTTTGTTTGGAGCGATATTAGGATTTATTGAGTCGCATCTTCTCATATTTATCGTGCTATTTCTATTGTCAATGATTCCGATAACAGCAATACAAACGAAATTAGAAGGAAGCATTATTGCAAATTTAATTGCGAACCATACCCCGGTATTAAGTAATTTTGCGAAACATCTGTTTGAATATGCAGGGTTTATCATTTAATAAAGTCATAGGCTACTTGTCTATGGCTTTTATTTTGGAGGGTATTATGAGTATTACAAAAAAAGATTATATAAAGCAGTTAGAACGTATTGCGACATTACTTGAACTTTCAGCTGAGAATCCATTCAAAGTTTCTGCATATCGTAAAGCAGCAGCGAATCTAGAGACATTCGAAGACGACATCAACGCAGTATCTGATTTCACACAAATTAAAGGCATCGGTAAAGGTGTTGCTGAAGTGCTGGAAGATATTAGAGCTCATCATGAATCATCGCTACTTAAAACGTTAAAGGAACAAGTTCCTGAAGGATTTATACAGATGCTGAAGATTCGTAATCTAGGTGCTAAAAAGATTGTGAAGATTAATGATGCTCTTGGAATTACAACTGTCGATGAATTAAAAGCGGCGTGTCTGAATAATGAAATCAGTGCCCTTGCGGGATTTGGTAAAAAGTCTGAAGAGAATATACTGTCAGGTATAGAAGAAATGTTAACGATGACAGAGAAACTCAGTATTTATCAAGTGCATCAGTTTACGCAGATGATTGATGCAGCGCTCGCTCAAATTGAGGAAATCAACCGTTTCAGTGTAGCTGGCAGCTTTAGACGCCGCAATGAATTTTCGAAGGATATTGACTATATTGTTGAAACAAGTGATCGTGAAACTGTAAAAGCACAGTTAACAGCACTACCTTTTATCAAGAAAGTTGAACTTGCTGGTGATGAGAAAGTTACGATACAGGCTGAAAGAGAAGATTTAATTACGACGGTTGATTTCAGGTTTACAGATTCCGACGGCTATGCGCATATGTTACAGCATTTCACTGGGAGTAAGGAACATAACATTAGAATTCGTCAGCTTGCAAAAGAAAGAAATGAGAAGATAAGTGAATATGGCATTACAACTGATGATGGAAATCTGATTCAGATGCAATCAGAAGCTGAAATTTATCAACATTTTGATCAAACATTTATTCCTCCTGAAATGCGCCAGGACGGTTCCGAATTTGAATTTAAAGAATTTGGTGAGATTATTCAGCCTGAAGACATTCGTGGTGATATACATATGCATACTACATATAGTGATGGTGCGCATACGTTAGAACAGATGATCGAAGCATGTATCGCTAAAGGATACGAATATATGATGATTACGGATCACTCGAAAAGTTTACATGTCGCAAATGGATTGTCAGAAGAACGTTTGTTAGAACAGCATGCACGTATTAAAGCCTTGAATGAACAATATTCAGAAATTGATATTTATTCAGGCGTTGAGATGGATATACTAGCAGATGGTGAAATGGATTACAGCAATGATGTACTAGCACAGCTTGACTATTGTATCGGTGCTATTCATCAGTCGTTGAATCAAAGTGAAGATGAGATTATGAAACGCCTGATCAATGCCTGTAACAACCCATACGTCAGACATATTGCTCATCCAACGGGCAGGTTGATTGGTCGCCGTAATGGTTATCATGTAAACATGTCAAAGCTCATCGAAACTGCACAGAAGACAAATACCATCCTTGAAATTAACGCGCATCCGATGCGTCTTGACTTATCGAGTGACGTATTAAAGCAATACTCAGATATTAAACTTGTGATCAATACAGACGCGCATGCAATCGATCAGCTTGATTTAATGAAATATGGTGTGAGTACAGCAATAAAAGGCTATGTGAAAAAAGAACAGGTAATAAATACTTTGCCACGTGAAGCCTTTAAATCTTGGATACAGAATGGGAAGTAATCATATGAATAAAAAAGCATTAAATATATTAGAATATAACAAAATTATTGAGCGTGTTGACGCATTTACTCAAAATGAACTTTCAAGCCAAAAAGTGAGGATGACACAACCTATCAGCGACAAAGCTGAAATAGATAGCATGCTTGCACATCTTGAAGAAGCACGTCTAATAGAAATGACACAAACAGAACCTGGCATGAGTATGCTGAGCGATATTCAGTCGCTCGTACGCCGTGCAGTAATCGGATCAGTACTTTCGGTTGTTGAATTAAATAAAATTAAGAACAATATTAAAGTCGTCAATCGTTATAAAACATATATCGCGAACTTATATGAAGAGCGTGAACTGGAAATTCCGGTGACATATCATAAGTTCCAAAAGTTACCTCAAGTGACGGAACTTGCTGAAAGTATACAGTCTAAGTGTGATGAAACGACATTGTTTGACCATGCGTCTCCAAAACTCTCGGAGATACGTCAAGAGATGAACCGTATCAACCGTCGTATAAAAGAGCGATTAGAAAGCATCGTTCGCAGCTCGAATAACCAGAAGAAGTTATCAGATGCGATTGTGACGATTCGTAATGGACGACAAGTAATTCCGGTGCGCAGTGAATATAAACAGGATTTTCCTGGTATCGTTCATGATACATCGAGTAGCGGCCAGACATTTTACATTGAACCTAACAGTATTGTACAGTTATCAACAGAACTGAGTGCAGTAACGCATCGTGAACAAGAAGAAGTTGAGCGTATTCTGTATGAACTGATGAATGAAGTCGCAGAATATGATAATGCACTGACATATTCGATGGATGTGTTATCTGATTTAGACGTACTTATGGCTAAAGCGAAATATGGAAACCGTAACAAGATGGTCATGCCGAATGTTGTAAAAGCACGTACTGTAGATTTACCAGGGGCATGGCATCCATTATTACCAGCTCATACGGTCGTAAAAAATAATATTAGTTTTATCGGTGACACACAGACCGTCATCATTACTGGACCAAATACAGGTGGTAAGACAGTAACATTAAAAACAACTGGGCTGATTATCTTGATGACACAAAGTGGTATGATGATACCTGCTGCTGAAGGTGCAGCGATCAGTATCTTTGATGAAGTATTCTGTGATATCGGAGATGAACAGTCAATTGAGCAGTCACTGTCAACGTTCTCAAGCCATATGACAAATATTGTATCGATATTAACAGATATGACAAGTAACAGTTTCGTTATGTTTGATGAACTTGGTGCAGGAACAGATCCGAGTGAAGGTGCAGCACTGGCGATGAGTATATTAGATAAGTGTCTCGAGCAGAACATTATGACGATGGCGACAACGCATTATCCAGAACTCAAAGCTTATAGTTATAATCGTGATCGTGTTATGAATGCGAGCGTGGAGTTTGACATTGAAACATTAAGTCCAACTTATCGCTTGCTGATGGGAGTACCAGGTAAAAGTAATGCGTTTGATATCGCGAAGAAGTTAGGACTGAGTCCTTCGATCATAAAGCATGCACGACAAATGATTCAAATGGATGATGTTGAGATAGATAATATGATCAAAAGCTTAGAAAGTAATGCAAAGCAGATGGAAGATGATCGCATCTTCACAGAACAGCTGAAGTTAGAAGTTCAGTCATTGCATAGTGACTTAAAGAAGAACTTTGATAGTTATTTAGCACAAAAAGAAAACTTAATTGAACGTGCGAAACAAGATGCGAATAAGATTGTTAAAGATGCTGAAAAAGAAGCGGATGAACTATTAAAAACATTACGTAACTTAAAATCAAATGCAGATATAAAAGAAAACGAATTGATTGAAAAACGTTCAAAACTCGGTAAAATGTATCATGAAACAAAGATTAAAGCAGATAAAAAATCAACGAAGAATGAAGTGATAGAAAAAGGTGACCACGTAAAAGTGTTAAGCTACGGTCAAAAAGGAGTCATTCTTGACGTAGATGGCAAGGAAGCAATTGTACAGATGGGAATTATCAAGATGAAATTACCGCTTGATGAACTCGAAAAAGAAGCACCGCCTAAAGAGGATAAGATTCGTGTAGTACCGCGAAGTAATCGTCAGACAATTAAGATGGAACTGGACCTGCGCGGTGAACGCTATGAAGATGCACTAATAAAACTAGAGCAATATCTGGATCAGGCGCTTCTCAGTAATTATGAACAGGTGACAATCATTCACGGTAAAGGGACCGGTGCCCTTCAAAAAGGAGTGCAACAATATTTAAGACGTTCAAAAGCTGTATCAAGTTTCCGTGGAGGTACACCTTCAGAAGGTGGATTTGGCGTTACAGTTGCTGAACTGAAGTAAGGAGGAGCTATGGATAATTTCGATATGTATAAGCTCGCAAAGGTGCTGATTGTAATTTCAGTACTGATGCTTTTAGGTGGCATCATTTATTTATTTGTAGTTTAATAAATGAGCAAAAGGAATGACCATCAGATATTTATTTGATATACTCCTTTTATAAATGAAATAGATATGGAGGAATAAATTATGGCTTTAATTAATGCAACTGATAGTAACTTTGAAGATAATATTAAAGAAGGTGTGACTTTAGTAGACTTCTGGGCACCTTGGTGTGGGCCTTGTAAAATGATTGCACCTGTATTAGAAGATTTAGCAAAAGACATCGAAGGTAAAGCAAACATCGTTAAAGTTGATGTTGATGAAAACCAGGCAACAGCAGCTAAATTTGAAGTGATGAGCATCCCAACTTTAATCGTATTTAAAGATGGTCAAGCAGTAGACAAAGTTGTAGGGTTCCAACCTAAAGAACAATTACAAGCTGTGCTTGCGAAACATTACTAATCAATAATACTTGCGGGCGGGACTCTAGTCTCTGCCCTTTTTTTTATGACTGAATGAATGTGTGGTGAATGTCGTGGAAGATTATGAAATACAAATAAAGAATAAATTATCCGTGTTACCATCTGAACCTGGATGTTACTTGATGAAAGACAGGAATAACCAAGTCATCTATGTCGGCAAGGCAAAGAACTTAAGAAACCGTGTACGCAGTTATTTTACGGGGAGTCACGATGAGAAGACGACGCGTCTTGTAATGGAAATACGTGATTTTGAATATATTGTGACTAGTACAGAGATTGAGTCATTATTGCTCGAACTGACACTCATTAAAAAGCACTATCCAAGATATAATATCTTACTGAAAGATGATAAGAGTTATCCATTTATCAAGATTACAAATGAAAAGCATCCGAGACTTCTTGTTACAAGAACAGTAAAGAAAAATAGCGGAAAATATTTCGGTCCGTATCCAAATGCGTATGCTGCTCATGAAACGAAGAAGCTGCTGGATAGAATTATTCCGTTTAGAAAATGCACGCACCTGCCTGATAAATTGTGTCTATATTACCATATCGGTCAGTGCCTCGGTCCGTGCGTGTATGATGTTGATCAAGCAGAATATCAGAGATACATACAGATTGTTACTAATTTTTTAAACGGACAGGATACGACCATTGTCGAAGAACTTAAAGAGAAGATGAATGAGAAAGCAGAAAATCTTGAGTTTGAAGAGGCAAAAGAATATCGGGATCTCATACAGCATGTAGAATCATTGATGTTTAAACAGAAGATGATGACCAGTGATATGACGACACGTGATATATTCGGTTTCAATGTAGATAAAGGCTGGATGTGTGTACAAGTATTCTTTATCCGTCAAGGAAACTTAATTGAGCGTAAGGTGCAGATGATTCCGTTGATGGATGACGCGAAGAGTCACTTTTATAATTTTATTGGACAGTTCTACCAATTAGAAGAGAATATATTGCCAGGTGAAGTGCATATACCCCTGGGATTGGATATAGAGATGGTCCGCTCAGTTGTAGACACCAAAGTGATTCAGCCTAAAAAAGGCAAGAAAAAAGAGATGGTCGACCTGGCAGTGAAAAATGCGACAATTGCATTGGCAAATAAATTTGACATAATCGAGCGTGACGAATCTAGAACGATAAAAGCGATAGAAGAGCTTGGGAATGCAATGGGTATTGAAACACCGATTAGAATTGAAGCTTTCGATAACTCAAATATTCAAGGTGTGGATCCCGTTGCGGCGATGATTACTTTTGTTGATGGCAGACCAAGTAAACGTGATTATCGTAAGTATAAGATTAAGACGGTGTCCGGACCAGATGATTATGCAAGTATGCGAGAAGTTGTCCGACGTCGTTACACGAGGGTGCTTAAAGAAAATCTGCCGTTACCAGACTTGATTATCGTCGATGGCGGGAAAGGCCATATGACAAGTGTTCAGGATGTTCTTATCAATGAGCTTAATCTTGATATTCCAGTTGCAGGTCTTAAGAAGAATGATAAACATATGACAAGTGAACTCATCTATGGTGATGATTTTAATATCATTCCACTGAATAAGAAGAGTCAGAGCTTCTATTTACTACAGCGTATTCAAGATGAAGTGCATCGTTTTGCAATCAGTTTTCATCGCAATACTAGACGTAAGACAGGCCTATCTTCACAGCTCGATCAAATAGAAGGTATGGGTCCAAAACGCAAGCAGAAGCTGATGAAACATTTCGGTTCTGTTAAGCGCATCAAAGAAGCTTCGGTTGAAGAAATTAGTGCTGCTGGATTGCCGGAGAAGCTTGCAATTGAAGTAAAGACAAAATTAAATCTTGAATAAATCGTTTTAAATGTTTGTGAAATCATATAATTGAGAATCATTTTCATATCCCAAAACGTATGAATAAATGATACAATAAGAACAACAATTGATTTCACAAACTTTTTTTTAATATTAAATGTAATCGGTTTCTTGATTTCGATACATAAGAGGCGTATTATTGAATTTGTGAAATTACTAATAGTTTATAGGGGGGACCTCACTTGGCAAGTTCAGACAAATCTTTTGCACTACGCAGACTACATTCATTACTTGGTGTAATTCCGCTCGGTGTCTTTTTGATTCAGCATTTAGTCATCAACCATTTTGCAGTAGCAGGGCCGGAAAGTTTCAATAAAGCTTCTGACTTTATGTGGAATTTACCATTTAAGATTGTATTAGAAACTTTGGTAATCTATTTACCGATTCTATTCCATGCAATTTATGGTGTTTTCATTGCTTTTACTGCGAAAAATAATGTACAGCGTTATTCAACATTCCGTAATTGGATGTTTTTATTGCAGCGTGTAACGGGGGTTATTGCATTTATCTTTATCGCGGTACACGTTTGGCAGACGCGTGTTCAGGCAGCACTTGGACATCATGTTAATTATGATATGATGGCGGATTTATTTAGTAATCCGATTACGTTAATCTTATATGTAATTGGAATTGTAAGCGTAATCTTCCACTTTGCTAATGGACTATGGTCGTTTGCAGTGAGCTGGGGTATTACACAATCTCAGAAGTCACAGAACGTTATGGCATACGTGTCATTATTAGTGTTTATCGTCGTTACGTTTATCGGTTTAAGAGCGTTATTCGCATTCGTATAATTTATAGATATTTAGGGGAGTGACATATCAATGGCAAAAAGTAACGTTATCGTTGTCGGTGGGGGACTAGCCGGTCTTATGGCAACAATTAAAGCGGCAGAATCAGGTACACCGGTTGATCTATTCTCACTTGTACCGGTGAAGCGTTCACACTCTGTTTGTGCACAAGGCGGTATTAATGGGGCAGTTAATACAAAAGGTGAAGGTGACTCACCATATATTCACTTTGACGATACAGTTTACGGAGGGGATTTCTTAGCGAATCAACCTCCAGTTAAAGCAATGACAGAAGCGGCACCTGGAATCATTCATTTATTAGACCGTATGGGTGTGATGTTCAACAGAACACCTGAAGGCCTACTTGATTTCCGTCGTTTCGGTGGCACTTTACACCACCGTACTGCATATGCAGGTGCGACAACTGGTCAGCAATTATTATATGCATTAGATGAACAAGTACGTAAATTTGAAGTAGAAGGTTTAGTTACGAAGTATGAAGGATGGGAATTCCTTGGTGCGGTTATTGATGATGAAGGTGCTGCGCGTGGTATCATTGCACAGAACTTAACAACATCTGAAATTAAGTCATTCAAATCTGATGCTGTAATTATGGCGACAGGTGGTCCTGGAATTATCTTCGGTAAATCAACAAACTCTATGATCAACACAGGTTCAGCGGCGTCTGTTGTTTATCAGCAAGGTGCAATCTACGCAAATGGCGAATTCATCCAGATTCATCCAACAGCGATTCCTGGAGACGATAAACTACGTCTGATGAGTGAATCAGCTCGTGGTGAAGGTGGACGTGTATGGACGTATAAAGATGGTAAACCTTGGTACTTCTTAGAAGAAAAATATCCTGACTATGGCAACTTAGTACCTCGTGATATCGCAACGCGTGAAATCTTCGACGTATGTGTCAACCAGAAGCTTGGTATTAACGGAGAAAATATGGTGTACCTTGATCTATCACATAAGGATGCTCATGAACTTGATGTTAAACTTGGTGGTATTATTGAGATTTATGAGAAATTTACAGGGGATGATCCACGCAAAGTGCCAATGAAGATCTTCCCGGCAGTACATTACTCAATGGGTGGATTATGGGTCGACTACGATCAGATGACCAACATTCCTGGATTATTTGCAGCTGGTGAATGTGATTACTCACAGCACGGGGGTAACCGTTTAGGTGCGAACTCATTACTATCTGCAATTTACGGCGGTATGGTTGCCGGACCTAACGCAATTAAATATATTAAAGGTCTAGAAAAATCATATGAAGACGTATCAGAAGAAATTTATACGCAGCATGTTGAAAAAGAACAGAAACGCTTTGATGCATTGCTGAATATGAAAGGAACTGAAAATGCGTATAAACTGCACAAAGAACTTGGAGAAATCATGACGGCCAACGTTACTGTAGTGCGTCATAACGATCGTCTGCTTGAAACAGATAAGAAGATCGTTGAGCTTATGGGACGTTATCATGATATTGATATGGAGGATACAGCATTGTGGAGCAACCAGGCTGTCTTCTTTACGCGCCAGCTTTGGAATATGTTAGTGTTAGCACGTGTCATGACCATTGGTGCATACAATCGTAATGAATCTCGTGGCGCCCATTATAAACCGGAATTCCCTGAGCGTAACGATGAAGAGTGGTTAAAGACAACGATGGCGAAGTACAGGGGTCCGAAAGAGGCACCCGAATTTTCATATGAGCCAGTGGACGTATCTTTAATCCCGCCACGTGTTCGTGACTACTCTAAATCAAGTAAAGGAGGTAAATAATCATGGCAGAAAAATCAATCAAACTGATTATTAAACGTCAAAAAGATGCAAATAGTGCACCTTATGATGAAACTTTCGTGATTCCTTATCGCCCGAATATGAATGTGATTGCTGCATTAATGGAAATTCAGCGTAATCCAATCAATGACAAAGGTGAAAAGACAACGCCGGTAACCTGGGATATGAATTGTCTTGAGGAAGTGTGTGGCGCATGCTCTATGGTGATTAATGGGAAAGCACGTCAATCATGTTCAGCGATTATTGATACGCTGGAGCAGCCAATTCGTTTAGAACCAATGGCTACATTCCCGATTATTCGTGACTTACAGGTTGACCGTACAAAGATGTTCGACAACTTGAAACGTGTAAAAGCTTGGGTACCGATTGACGGCACATACGACTTAGGTGCTGGGCCGCGTATGCCAGAAAAGAAACGTCAAACTGCATATGAATTATCGAAATGTATGACGTGTGGTGTCTGCTTAGAAGTATGTCCTAATGTGAACAAAAATTCTAAGTTTATGGGTGCTCAGCCAATTTCTCAGGTGCGTTTGTTTAACTTACATCCAACAGGAAGTATGAACAAGGATGAGAGACTCCATGCACTGATGGGAGAAGGTGGTCTTGCTGAATGTGGAAACTCACAAAACTGTGTGACAGCATGCCCTAAAGGTATTCCTTTAACAACATCTATCGCGGCAATGAACCGTGAAACAACATTCCAGATGTTCAAATCATTCTTTGGTTCTGACCACCAAGTTCAATAATTTGTAAGATGATAGCTTTCAGAAATTTAAATTTCTGAAAGCTATTTTTTTAAAATAATATATTTGAATTATATATTTACTGAAACTTAGGGTAATTATTTGTTATGATAAGAGTATATATGTAAAAGGAGACGCCTATGAACCAGGATATTATTGCTTTAGAATATGAACTTAGGAGACTTGCAGATATCATCAAGAATGAAGGTCGGCAAGAATTGATAGCGTATAACATCTCTGATGTCCAGTTTATAGCTGTTCAGTGGATTAAAGAGACGGACGCGATGACGATTGGCGCATTGTCTAAACATCTGAATCTCGCTATATCTTCTACATCAGAACTAGTGGATCAGCTTGTTCAGAAAGAGTTTGCTGTGCGCAGAAAGGATGATGAGGATAAACGTAAAGTGAATATTCATCTAACGGAGCGTGGACAGCAGCTTATTGATGATGTCATTATTAAACGCCAGCGTTATCTGCAGTCACTCGTTAAAGCGTCCGAATACAGTGTTAAAGATTACTACAAGCATACCCATGCTTTATATAAAGGAACAGAAGAAGGTGAACGTATTGAATCAAGCGATAGGAGTAATTGATTCAGGCGTTGGTGGATTAACTGTAGCGAAAGAAATTATGCGACAGCTTCCAAATGAAACAATCTACTATCTTGGCGATGAGGCGCGTTGTCCTTATGGTCCGCGTACACAAGAGGAAGTAAGACGATTCACAATACAGCTGGCAGAATTCCTTATTAATAAACATATAAAGATGCTTGTCATTGCTTGTAACACTGCAACTGCCGCCGCGCTTGAGTCTCTGCGTGCGACATTTGACATACCGATTATCGGTGTAATCGAACCCGGAGCCAGAACAGCGATTATGACGACTGAAAATAATCACGTGCTTGTGCTGGGAACAGAAGGAACAATACGCTCGCATGCATATAAAGAGAAGATACATATGATCAATCCTCATATTGAAGTTGCTGGGAAAAGTTGTCCGGAATTCGTACCATTAGTAGAAAGCAGAAGATATAAGGATGAAGCAGAAAGTATGCGAATCATCTCTCAGGCTTTGCAGGAATTCAAGACGCATAAAAGTGATACTGTAATTCTCGGTTGCACACATTATCCGTTATTACAGGAATATATCAATCGATTTTTCGATGATCAGAAGAAAGTGATTTCATCAGGACTAGAAACGGCACGTGAGGTGAGTGCGCTTCTTACGTTTAGAAATGATCATGTGACACAGCCTGCTGCTACGGCACACCGTTTCTTTGTTAATGGTGATGCAGAACATTTTACTGAGATTGCAAGAGAATGGTTAAAAGACCCAGATATACATGTCGAATCAATTCAACTGGAGGATATATGAAAGAAATCGTAATCGCTACTGGAAACAAAGGAAAGATCAATGACTTTAAGCATATTTTTAAATCACATAAAGTGATTGGAATTAAAGAATTAATAAAAGATTTTGATGTTGAAGAGACCGGAACGACATTTGAAGAGAATGCAGCATTAAAGTCAGAACATGCCTGTCAATTACTGAACAAGATCGTGATAAGTGATGACTCTGGATTAGAAGTAGAGGCACTGAATAATGCACCGGGAATATATTCAGCACGTTATTCTGGAGAAGATGCTACTGATGAATCAAATCTGGATCTTGTTCTGCAGCAGATGGAAGGTCAGAACAATCGAAAGGCACGTTTTGTATGCGTGATTGCAGTGAGTATCCCTGGAGAAAAGACGAAAACTTTCAGAGGTGAAGTTGAAGGTGAATTACTGACTGAACGTCGTGGAAATAAGGGCTTTGGATATGATCCAATCTTCTATGTTCCAGAACTCGGGAAAACAACAGCTGAGCTTACAGATGAAGAAAAAGCAAGAATCTCACATCGTGGTAAAGCAATTGAACAATTACTTGATTCACAAATTATATAAGGGGTGTTCTTATGAAGTGGGTAATCGTAAGTGATAATCATCGTATGAAAGGCATTTTGACGGATATTGTATCTGTTCATGACGATGCAGATATATTTATCCATCTCGGTGATTCTGAATTTGATTATAGTGACCCTGAATTAAAGCCGTATATCAGAGTCGCAGGCAACTGTGATTATGGTCATCAATTCCAATCTTCTACACGAATACAGATGCATCATATAAATGCCTTTGTAACACACGGGCATTTATATGATGTTGGTAGAAGTCTTGTGAAACTTGCAGAAGCAGCAGCTGAAGCAAATTGTAACCTTGCTTTCTATGGACATACTCACGTCAAGCATATTGAAACAGTGCAAGGTGTCGTATGTATCAACCCTGGATCGATTGCTCAGTCAAGAAGTGAGGACGTGGAGACCTATGCAGTATTAACGGTTGAAGAAGAGAATCAGATGATAACGTATTATAATCAGAATCATGAAATTACAGATAAAGAAATCATTTTATTGTAGAACAGTAAGGCAGAGTACTTGGATAGGACTCTGCTTTATAATGTATTTATCTTTTTATTGTGTAATTAGAAATTATTGATGTGATTATTAGTCAATTTATTTTCCGATTGTTGTTGACTTTACCTCTTAAAGTTGATTATAATTAATCTTGTGTTAAATATTGTCCTGGTAGCTCAGCTGGATAGAGCAACGGCCTTCTAAGCCGTCGGTCGGGGGTTCGAATCCCTCCCAGGACGCTAATGAGATGAGAACTTAAATGTTCTCTCAAAATCAAAAAGAACGCTATAGAAAATTTCTTTATTTTCTATAGCGTTCTTTTTATAATTTTATAGCATTGAGGACTTCTCCAATATAATCTTCAAAGATTAATGCATCGCTGCGTACTGTTCGTAGCGATGTTTTGTTGATTACTGCAAGTGTTTCACCATTAAAGAAATCTACAAAGGTTGATGCAGGATATACGACTAGCGATGTCCCGGCGATAATCATCATATCAGCATTCTGTATGGCAGTGATTGCTTCTGTAATTACCGATGAATTAAGTGCTTCTCCATACATCACGATATCAGGTCGTACGATATGATCATCGTGTGGACATCTGGGTATACCGTCTTTATCCATTGAAAGTTCTTCTAATTGAAATACTTTCTTGCAGTGTGTGCAATAATTTGTCTGAACGTTGCCGTGCAATTCTAGTACTTTACTGTTGCCGGCTGATTGGTGTAGTCCATCGATATTTTGTGTTACGACGGTCACATCTTTGCCTTGTTGTTCGAGTTTCGTGATAAAACGATGAGCAATATTCGGCTGTGCATGTGGATACACGAGTTTATCAAAGTGAAACTTGAAATATTGTTTTGGATATTTGTTAAAGAAATCAATAGAAATAATTTCTTCTGGTGAATGTTCAATGCTAGTTTCCTGCATGAAGATTCCATCAGCGCTTCTAAAGTCAGGGATACCGCTTTCAGTTGATACTCCTGCACCTCCGAAAAATACTATTTTTTCGCTCTTTTTTATTGCTTTTTCAAGCATACTAATTTTCTCCATTGTCAATTACTCCTTGTTATCCGTCGTTCTTCTATTTTAACATGTTCGAATACGGATATTAAAATATTGTTTTACCTCCTTTGCACAATAAATGAATTTAGATTATAATCATCACTTGTACAGAAAATATCGATTGAAAGCATTGTCTGATTTCGATAAAATCAAAGTAACCTATAAATCTGTTGTGAGGAGAAATACTATGAATAAATTGGATGAGCAAATAATCGTCGTTGATCGTGAAACGATATTTAGTCATGAGAAGAATCATTTCAATGGTTTTATCTCGATGGAAGATCAACGTGCGCTTGAAATATATGAGACACTAACGAAGTATGAAGTGAAACGCCGCGGAGATATGGAAGAAGATGAACGATATAAACAGTTGATTTCATATTGTATCCTGGAAAATGAAAACGATGAAATTTTAGTGTATGAACGTCTTGCTGGTGGGGGCGAAGGGAGACTCCACGGTCTATCTTCTATCGGAATCGGCGGCCATATGAATCGTATCGATAACGCACAAATTGAAGATGTTCTACTTGAGAACGCAGGTCGTGAACTGGAGGAAGAAGTAGGTGTTCGTGATGTTTCAGCAAATGTATTGCAGCTCATTGGATTTATTAATGATGATGACACAGAAGTTGGCCGTGTGCATATCGGGCTTGTGTTCAAATTGAAAGTTGCTTCTTCTGATGTATTTGTAAATGAAACAGATACCCTTAAAATTGACTGGAAGAAAGAACATACACTGATGCAGAACGCAGAATATGAATCATGGTCCAGGTTAATTATCGAGTCTATTTATAACGTAGGTCATTAATATGTCAGATATCATAATCTTCCCGAAACTAAAGGAAAATTTAAGCCGTCAAATTCGTCATGCAATGAAAAGTAGTCGCTATGAAGATGCATACGATGTGTTTATGACATTCGAAAGGCACTTTGAACTGAGTGCTGATGAGCAGTTGTTAAAGCTTGAATGTCTCTATCAGCTTGAAAGCTTCCTTGAGCTTAAAGAAGAATCAAGTATTCTTCTGAACCAAGGGCATCAGGCGTATAACGAGATTATTCCTTATTTTTTGGAAAGTTTAATGTATTATAAGCAATATCAGACAGTTGTAGAATTAATAGAGAGGCTCCGTCAAGAAAATGTCGATCAGAAATTATTGATAACGCTTATGCCATTGTATGATGAAGCAGCCCAAGCTTTAGAAATGAAAAGACGTGTGAGCAGAAATTTTATCGTGACGTTCCAAAGTTCTGATAGTAATGCACAATGTGAATTAATCTTAAAGTTGATTGATGAAGGCGACTTCGCCTATCAGATGTCGTTTATACATATATTAGAATCGAATACATTACATCCAAAAGTCATTTCATTTATTCTGCAGTATTTGCTGATGGCGCAGTGCGATAAGCATGTGACGATAACGAAATTTAACCTCACCATGCAAATAGAGGTATCAAAACTACCGCGTCTTGAAACATCAGAATTTCAAGAAGTAATCGATGGAGTTTATTCTTATCTGCAGCGTGAAATGCCATCAGCTGCAGATCATGCAGTGTTATTAATGAAGCAGCACCATCTTTTACTATACCCACTGGAATTCGAATATTTTGATAAACAGCAGCTGGATTTAATTATACAGACGTATGCGCATTATTTTCTGCAGTTGTTTACAGACAATAAGACGGATGATTTGGGTAATCAACATACAATTGATATAATGAACAAAATAAATCAACTTGAAAAGTATAACCGATAAAAAATAATAGTTGTAGATTGTTGAAGCTATCATGTATTATGTTATAATGAGAGAGTTGAAAAAATTAGAAATTCGTGGAGGAATATCACATGTCAGTAAAATGGGAAAAACAAGAAGGTAACGAAGGTGTATTAACAGTAACAGTTCCAGCTGAAGAAGTTAATGCAGGATTAGATAAAGCATTTAAGAAAGTTGTTAAACAAGTAAACGTACCAGGTTTCCGTAAAGGGAAAATGCCACGTCCAATGTTCGAACAACGTTTCGGTGCAGAAGCATTATACCAGGATGCATTAGATTTCATCTTACCAGATGCATATGCTGCAGCTGTTGAAGAAGCTGGAATCAACCCGGTTGATCGCCCAGAAATCGATATCGAGCAAATGGAAAAGGGTAAAGAATTAATCTTTACTGCTAAAGTTACAGTTGAACCTGAAGTAGAACTTGGAGATTACAAAGGTCTTGAAGTGGAAAAAGAAGATACAGAAGTAACTGAAGAAGATTTAAATAAAGCAATCGAAGCTGATTTAGCACGTAAAGCTGAATTAGTCGTTAAAGAAGATGGCGAAGTTGCTGAAGGCGACGTTGTTAACTTAGACTTTGATGGTTATGTTAATGATGAAGCATTTGAAGGTGGAAAAGCTGAAGGATACGATCTTGAAATCGGATCAGGTCAATTCATCCCTGGGTTTGAAGAACAATTAGCAGGAACTAAAGTTGGTGACGAAAAAGATGTTACAGTAACGTTCCCTGAAGAATACCACGCTGAAGAATTAGCTGGTAAAGAAGCAGTATTTAAAGTGAAAATCAACGAAGTAAAATCTAAAGAAGTACCTGAATTAGATGATGAAATGGCGAAAGAACTAGATGAGTCAGTTGATTCAGTAGATGCTTACAAAGAGAAATACAAAAAAGATCTTCAAGAACAAAAAACATTACAAGCAGAAAACAACATGAAAGAGAGTTTAATTGCTCAAGCTGTTGAAAATGCTAAAGTTGATATTCCTGAAGCGATGATCAATACAGAATTAGACCGTATGATGCAGGAGTTTGAACAACGTATTGCGCAACAAGGTTTAAACTTAGAACTTTACTATCAATTCTCAGGTCAAACTGAAGAGCAACTTAAAGAAAGCATGAAAGCTGATGCTGAAGCACGTGTTAAAACTAACTTAACATTAGCAGCAATTGCTAAGGCTGAAAACATCGAAATATCTGATGCAGATGTAGATGCTGAACTTTCTAAGATGAGCGAACAGTTCGGATTATCAGTAGATGACATTAAAGCTGCTCTTGGTAACGGTGAAGTTTTAAAAGACGACTTACGTATCCAAAAAGCAATCGATGTTCTTGTTAAAGAATCAAAAGAGAAATAAATTGTAAAGTGATACATTACCGTTAAAAGACACGGCGACTCCTGCTTTTAAGGAATTTCGTCCGTGTTTTTTAATTTTAGTTTAATCATTTGCAATCATTGTAAATGTTTAGTATATTCTTTTAAGAATAGGGGTGTTAAGAGTGTATAATAATGAAGAAGAAAACTTAAAATGTTCTTTCTGCGGAAAAGATCAAGATCAGGTTAAGAAATTAGTCGCAGGAAGTGGCGTATATATATGTAATGAATGTATTGAATTATGCTCAGAGATTGTAGCTGAAGAGCTAAAGACTGTTGAACACGAAGAGATTACTGAAATTCCAAAACCACACGAAATGATGGCGTTACTGGATGCTTATGTTATTGGACAAGACAAAGCGAAAAAAGCCCTGGCAGTGGCGGTTTATAATCATTACAAACGTATATTTAATCCATTGAATGATGAAGATGGTGTGGAAATACAAAAGAGTAATATCGCATTAATCGGACCAACAGGTAGCGGAAAGACTTTACTTGCTCAAACGCTAGCACGTTCTCTTAATGTACCATTTGCAATTGCAGATGCAACCAGTCTTACAGAAGCAGGTTATGTAGGTGAAGATGTAGAGAACATCTTACTGCGCTTAATTCAGGCAGCTGACTTTGATGTTGAACGCGCAGAAAAAGGTATTATCTATGTCGATGAGATCGATAAGATTGCCCGTAAATCTGAAAATACATCCATCACACGTGATGTCAGTGGTGAAGGGGTACAACAAGCATTGCTGAAAATTTTAGAAGGTACTGTTGCAAGTGTACCGCCACAAGGTGGAAGAAAGCATCCAAATCAGGAGTTCATACAAATTGATACAACGAATATTCTGTTTATTTTAGGTGGCGCATTTGATGGTATCGACGAAGTGATTAAGCGTCGCTTAGGGGAAAAAGTAATTGGTTTTACTGGTATTAAAGAACAAGGTATTGACGAGGCGACGCTGTTATCACAGATAAAACCTGAAGACTTACAAAGCTATGGTCTTATTCCGGAGTTCATTGGTCGTATACCAGTTGTTGCGAATCTAGAGCAGTTAGATGTTGATGCACTGAAGAATATATTGACTCAGCCTAAAAATGCATTAGTCAAACAATATAAGAAGATGCTTGAAATTGATGGGGTTTCCCTGGAGTTTACAGATGAAGCATTAACTGCAATCAGCGAACTTGCAATCGAGCGTAAGACTGGTGCACGTGGTTTAAGATCGATTATCGAAGAAAGTATGCTTGAAGTTATGTTCAGTATTCCGTCAAGAACAGATGTCAAAAAAGTAGTTATTACTAAAGAGACAATAGAAGATGGCGCGTCTCCAGAACTTTATAATACTGAAGATGAACTTATAAATATCGAAGTTACGTCAGCATAAACAATGAAGAGAATGTAAACAGTACATTCTCTTTTTTGTATGATTTCATGTATAATAGATGAGATGAAAGAAGAGGAGACGACAATGAATATAAATCCAAATAATGTAGAAATAATTATTAGTGCGGTGAAACCTGACCAATATCCTGATACAGGATTGAAAGAGGTTGCATTAGCGGGACGCTCAAATGTTGGGAAGTCATCGTTTATCAATACGATGATCGGTCGAAAGAGTATGGCGAGAATTTCTTCAAAGCCTGGTAAGACTCAGACGTTAAACTTCTTTAATATTGATGAACAACTTGTTTTTGTAGATGTACCAGGGTATGGTTATGCCAAAGTTTCTAAAACGGAAAGAGAACGCTGGGGCAAGATGATCGAGACGTATATTACTACTCGTGATAATCTTGCATGTGTGATACAGCTTGTGGATATACGTCATAATCCTACTGAAGATGATCGTTTGATGTATGACTTTTTGAAGCATTATGATATACCGACAATCGTCATTGCGACTAAAGAAGATAAAATACCTAAAGGTAAAATTCAAAAACACCTAAAGGTAATCAAACAGGATCTCGATATGGATCCATCAGATACGTTAATCAGCTATACAGCTTTAAGTAAAGATAAAAATCCGATGATTTTTAATGCAATCGAGAAATATCTATAAATGTGAATTTTTTATGAAATCGGGCAGAATTAAAGCATAAAGGGAACGAAATGTTATAATAGTAACAATGGCAAAAATGGGGGCGTTAATATGCATATTGTTGTTGTGAGTGTTAATCACAAGACAGCAGATGTCAGCTTGAGGGAGAAGCTGGCATTTAGTGAATCATCAATTCAGCAGGCATTATCTGCTTTGATTAATCAAAAATCAATACTAGAAGGTGTCATTCTTTCTACATGTAACCGCACAGAAATCTATGCTGTTACTGACCAGGTTCATACAGGTAGATACTACGTAAAATCATTTATGTCTGAATGGTTTGATGTTGATATCGAAACGATTAAGTCTGTGACGGATGTAAAGGTTGGCAATGAAGCAATCCATCACCTTTTCAAAGTGATCACAGGACTGGATTCAATTGTACTTGGTGAAACACAGATTCTTGGACAAATTCGAGATAGTTTTCTGCTTGCACAAAGTGAAGGTACGACCGGAACTGTTTTTAATAAGTTATTTAAAGATGCAATTACGCTTGCAAAGCGTGCACATGCTGAGACAGATATTTCTTCAAAAGCAGTATCGGTAAGTTATGCAGCTGTGGAATTAAGTAAGAAAATATTAGGTAAGCTTGAAAATAAGAAAATATTGATTGTTGGTGCGGGTGAAATGGCTGAGCTGGCACTACAAAACTTAGTCGGCTCGGGAGCAACAGATATTACGGTCATCAACCGTACAGCTGAGAAAGCGAAATCACTTGCAGATCAGTATGGCGGTCGTCAAGTATCGTTGCAAGAACTTCAATGTGCGCTTATTGAAAGTGATATCGTCATCTCTTCAACGAGTTCACAGGAATTTATTATCACGAAACCGATGATGCAGGATATTATGAAGTTACGTAAGAATAAGTCGCTCGTCTTAATTGATATCGCAGTACCACGTGATATTGATCCTAAAGTAAATGATATCGATCTTATCTTTAATTATGATGTAGATGACCTAAAGGGTCTAGTCGATGCCAATCTAGCAGAACGTGAACGTGCAGCGCAAGTAATCTATACGATGATTGATAAACAAGTGATGTCTTTTGTAGACTGGATCAATATGCTGGGTGTCGTACCTGTTATTACTGCTTTACGTGAGAAAGCATTAAGAATTCAGGAAACAACGATGGAGAGTATCGACCGTAAGATGCCTGACCTTTCTGAGCGCGATCGTAAGGTAATCTCAAAGCATATGAAGAGTATAATTAACCAGATTCTTAAAGATCCAATTTCACAGGCAAAAGAAGTGAGTGGTTCTGAGAACAGAGCAGCGGAACTGCAGTTCTTCCAGGAGATTTTCAATATTACGAATGAAGTTGAAAGTATAAAGAACAATGAACCGGAAGTTCGTCGTTCAAAAAACAGTTTTGTCTTTAATCCCGAGCAATAGGTGATGGAATGAGTGAATTACTATTAATGCGTATGCACGAAGCAATACTTATCATCTATATGATAAGTATTGCTTGTTATTTCCTTGATTTCGTCCAGAAATCAAATCGGATTAAACAAATAGGCTACATACTTTTATGGCTAGTATTCGTCCTGCAAACAGGCTCAATTTTATTGTTTAGAGTCGTCGTAGGGCGGATGCCTTTTGAAACTTTAACAGAAGGTTTTTATTTTTACACGTGGCTGATTATATTACTTTCTATCATACTTTCACGTTTCATCAAAACGGAATTTTTTGTGTTTATGATGAACTTAATTGGTTTTATCTTTATGATGATCCATACGTTTCATCCAGCTGAATTCTATCAAGATACGACGGTCTCACATATGATGAATGAACTCTTATGGATACATGTCACGCTTGCAATTATCAGCTATGTAATGTTTTTAGTTTCATCTTTACATGCAGTACTATATATTGTGCAGATGAACTATTTAAAGAAGAAGAAGTTTAATCAGAAATTCTTTAGAATTAGTGATCTTTCAAGCCTAAGCCAACTGGCGTTTTTGTTTGCAATTATTGGTTCGGTCCTTTTGCTGATTTCTTTAATATTAGGCATCTACTGGGGGTTATCCTTTGAAGGTAATGCCATATGGTATGATTCGAAAGTGATCGGCTCTCTTATATTACTGACTGGATACTTTATCTATATTTATCTCCATCAGCAAACACTCCTGCAGATGCGCTTGCTGATGGACATCAATGTTATGCTTTTTTTGATGTTGCTAATCAATTATATGGTCGCTTCAAGATTTTCTGGTTTTCATCAGCTATTCTATTAGGAGGCAGTTATGAGAAAAATTATTGTGGGTTCAAGAAGAAGTAAACTAGCACTGACACAAAGTCAGCAATTTATTGATCAGTTAAAGCGCAAGCATCCGAATCTTGAAATAGAGATTAAGGAGATTGTGACTAAAGGAGATCAGATTGTGAATGTTCAGCTCTCTAAAGTTGGAGGTAAAGGTTTGTTCGTTAAAGAAATTGAACAGGCACTTTATGATGGTACAATCGATTTTGCGATTCATTCACTGAAAGATGTTCCAAGTGTGTTACCTGAAGGGTTAACACTAGGCTGTATTCCAGTACGAGAAGATGCGCGTGATGCATATATTGCAAAGAACCATATTCCGTTACATGAATTAAAGCCGGGAAGTATTGTAGGGACATCTTCTTTAAGACGTGGTGCCCAATTGTTAGATCAATATCCACATCTAGAAATTAAATGGATAAGAGGCAATATTGATACACGCCTTGCAAAACTTCGTGATGAAGACTATGATGCAATTATTTTAGCTGCAGCAGGACTTAACCGAATGGGATGGGATAAGTCGATTGTTACTGAATATCTAAATCCTGAACTGATGTTACCTGCGATTGGCCAAGGTGCATTAGGTATTGAATGCAGAAGTGATGATGCAGAAGTTTTAGCATTATTAAAATCAGTGCATGATGAAGAGACTGAAATCTGCACAGAAGCTGAAAGAACATTCTTGAGATTGATGGATGGTAGTTGCCAAGTACCAATTGCAGGTCATGCAACGATGGTTGGCGAGTCAATTGAATTTACAGGTCTTATCATGAGTCCAGACGGGAAAGAAAAATACAAAGTTACACATAGTGGCAGTAATCCGGTAGAAATCGGTACCCAGGTGGCAAAAGCGATGGAACAAAACGGAGCAAAAGCAATTATTGAAACTTTGAATCAAGACGTATAAAAAGGATTGATTAAAATGAAGCCGGTTGTATTGAACACAGGAAGTCGTAATGAAACATATAAAGGATTGACAGTACTGCATAAACCATTGATTAAAATTTGTGCGCTGCCTTTAGATGAAACGATCCGTGCACAATATGACTGGCTTATTTTTACGAGTAAAAATGCGGTTACTTTATTCTTTGAAATGTATCCATATATAAAATATAAACAAGTTGCAGCGATAGGGACGAAAACAGAAGAGGCTCTTTCCAATCTGAATATTAAGGTAGATTATGTTCCGAGTCGCTTTCAGCAGGAATATTTCTTAGAAGATATGGACACGCGCTTTCAAGATAAAACAGTTTGTCTACCCATTTCAAAAAAAGCAAGGCCCTTGATGTTTGAAACTTTGAAAAATATCGCTACTGTCGATAAAATAGAATTATATGAACCACAGCCGCATCTTGATAATGTCATGTGTGTTCATCAGATGATTCGTAGCAGAACTATCGACTGGATATTGTTTTTAAGTCCATCATCTGTTCATGCATATTTTCAGCACTTTTCTTTATCGGAAGATATACGTGTTATGGCGATTGGACAAGTTACGAGTGAAGCGTTACAAAAGTACAATGTGTCCCACGTAATTAGTGAGCAAGAAACATTGTACGCTATGTATGAAACAATTAAAAAATTAAATTAAAGGCAGGTATAAATAATGAATTTTGATCGTCACAGAAGATTAAGAAGCTCAGTCAATATGCGTAATATGGTTAGAGAAACAGCGTTACATAAACGTGACCTTATTTATCCGATATTTGTAATAGAAAAAGATGATGTAAAGAAAGAAATCTCGTCTATGCCAGGTATCTATCAACTGAGCCTTAATATTATGGATGAAGAAGTGCACGAAGCATACAAGCTCGGAATCCGCGCTGTTATTCTGTTTGGTATTCCTAACCGTAAGGATGCATGCGGAACAGGTGCTTATGATGATGAAGGAATCATTCAAAAAGCAACCCGTAAGGTAAAATCTCTATATCCAGATATGCTTGTACTTGCTGATACATGTCTATGTGAATACACAGATCATGGTCATTGTGGTGTATTAGATGAACATACACATGATGTCATCAATGATGAAACGCTACCATTACTCGTTCAAACTGCAGTTTCTCAAGCAAAAGCGGGTGCCGATATTATTGCACCAAGCAACATGATGGATGGCTTTGTTACAGAAATACGTAAAGGATTAGATGAGGCAGGTTTTGTTAATGTCCCAATTATGAGTTATGGTATTAAGTACGCTTCAGCATTCTATGGACCTTTCCGTGATGCAGCAGAAAGTGCACCGAGTCATGGTGACCGTAAGAGCTATCAAATGGATCCGGCGAATCGTCTTGAAGCAATGCTTGAACTTGAAAGTGATTTAAAAGAAGGCTGCGATATGATGATCGTTAAGCCCGCACTATCTTATTTAGATATTATTCGTGATGTGCGTAACAACTCAAATGTACCGATTGTAGCATATAATGTTAGTGGTGAATATTCAATGACAAAAGCAGCTAGTATGAATGGCTGGGTTGATGAAGAGCGTATCGTAATGGAACAGATGCTTTCTATGAAGCGTGCAGGTGCAGATATGATTATAACGTACTTTGCAAAAGACATTTGTAAATACTTAGACGAAGGAGAATACTAATGGATTATTCAAAATCAAAGCAAGCATTTAATGAAGCAGTCAATTTGATGCCAGGTGGTGTAAATAGTCCGGTTCGCGCATTCAAAAGTGTAGACATGGATCCTATATTTATGGAGCGTGGGAAAGGTTCTAAAATATATGATATTGATGGCAATGAATACATCGATTACGTTCTAAGCTGGGGGCCGTTAATTTTAGGTCATGCAAACGACACTGTAACGGGCGCGTTAAATAAAGCTGTACTAAATGGTACAAGCTTTGGTGCGCCTACAGAACTTGAGAACAAAATGGCAGAACTTGTAATTGAACGTGTACCTTCAATTGAAATGGTTCGTATGGTTTCAAGTGGTACTGAGGCAACACTAGCAGCACTTCGCTTAGCAAGAGGATTTACAGGTAAGAATAAAATTTTAAAATTCATCGGATGTTACCACGGGCATAGTGACTCATTATTAATAAAAGCAGGGAGTGGTGTGGCTACGTTAGGATTACCAGATTCTCCTGGAGTTCCTAAAGGTACTGCAGAGAACACGATTACGGTTCACTATAATGATTTAGATGCTGTTAAGCTTGCATTTGAACAATTTGGTGATGATATCGCTGGTGTCATTGTAGAACCTGTGGCTGGCAATATGGGAGTAGTACCTCCAGTTGAAGGGTTTTTAGAAGGTTTACGTGAGATTACATCTGAATACGGTGCATTATTAATATTTGATGAAGTAATGACAGGTTTCCGTGTAGGTTATAACTGTGCTCAAGGTTACTTCGGCGTTACTCCGGATTTAACGTGTTTAGGTAAAGTTATCGGTGGTGGATTACCAGTAGGTGCATTTGGTGGGCGCAAAGACATTATGGAACATATTGCGCCAAGTGGTGCGGTATATCAGGCAGGAACATTAAGTGGAAATCCGCTTGCGATGACTGGTGGTTACTATACATTAAGTCAACTAACACCTGAAAGTTATGAATACTTTAACCATTTAGGGGATATGTTAGAAGCAGGCTTAACGGATGTATTTGCAAAACATAACGTACCGATCACGATTAATCGTGCTGGTAGTATGATAGGATTTTTCTTAAATGAAGAAAAAGTGACAAATTTTGAAATTGCTTCTAAGTCTGACTTAAAACTATTTGCAGCTATGTACAAAGAGATGGCCAATAATGGTGTGTTCCTACCTCCTTCACAATTCGAAGGGATGTTCCTGTCGACTGAACATACTGAAGAAGATATTCAGAGAACAATCAATGCTTTTGATAAATCTTTAACTGTCATTTTATAAAATAAAAATTAAAATAATGTTTCGAGTTGTGATTAATAGGATATAGATTGATATGTAGTTGAAATAAGCTGCATAATCTAATCTGGAGGTCGTTATTATGACAAACAACAAAAACAGCAACAGCAACGACAAAGAAAATGAAGTCATCTATGATTCATCTAAGAATAGACATGAAAATGTAACCCATCAAGCAGATGGAGATACATACAAAAACGGTCAAAAAGTTCGTGAAGGTGAACATCACGATAAAGTGGTTGGAGACCGAGATAATGTAGACCATGCGAAGAAAAGTAATCCGTTGAAATGGATTTTACCTTTATTACTTCTTCTGATTTTAATACCTTTATTATTTAAGTTCTGTAATGATAATAAAGATGCTGAAGAAGATGTAAAGACAGAAGAAAAAGCAACAACTGAAGCTCCTACAACAGAAAAAGCTACAGAAGAAAAAACGTCTGATGCACAAGTAAAATCATTTGATTTAGCATCAATCGTCAACTTTGATTTAGTAGCTTAAAAATGTTGCTTAAAGTCTAAGACATATGTCTTAGACTTTTTTTGAGCATGTTAGTATAATTATTATACCTAAATATGGTATGATTTGTATGAAAAAGGCAGGTGATCCTTTGAATTACATCATTATTTTTATCGTGAGCTTACTCATGGGGCTGATCCTAAGTACTGTTCATCTTATTTTACCATGGTTATTCGGTCCGATTATTGCCACAGTGCTACTGAGAAAGTTTACTTCAAGAGAATATCAATGGCCGAAGTGGTTAAGCGAAATCGGACTATATATTCTAGGAGCTCAGATTGGAGCATCTTTTACGAAAGAAATTGTAGCTGATATTCACGATGAATTAATGTACATCATATTAATAAGTATCTTCGTTATTTTGTTAGCTATAATGATATCTTTTGTGTTAAAGCATTTTTTAAACTGTTCTCTCGAAACAGCAATTTTAGCGTCGATACCAGGTGCACTTAATCAAATGATCGTGATGGCAGAAGAGAATAAACATGCCAATCTATTGGTCGTCACATTAGCACAGACTTCGCGAATACTGATTGTTGTGTTGATTGTACCTTTCATTTCTTCTTTGCTTCCAGAAGGCGGGCATCATGCGACAATATCCCAGACGCCTTCCATGATGGAGGCTATAAATCTGCAAACCATGTTGTTGTTAATAGGTGCGATGGTAATTGCAGGTTATCTTTATAGACGCATACATTTTCCTGTACCGGATATGATAGGTCCGATAACTGTCCTGATGATCTGGAATTTAACGACCGGAATAAATTTCATGATTCCTACACCGCTAATTATTCTGGCTCAAATGTTTTTTGGCATTCGTATTGGATTACAGCTCTATGACCTTTCTTATCAAATTAATCGACAGCTATTTATTGGCGTGCTGATTCAGAATTTACTATTGATTATAGGGACATTTATAATTGTGTATTTAATGAATCTTTTTATGCATGAGAGTTTTAATGATCTTTTTTTAAGTGCAGCGCCAGGCGGTATGGCTCAGATTATTATTGTCGGACTGGAAACAGGAGCGAACGTAGCGATGATTTCAAGTTATCATATTTTTAGGATTTTTATTATTTTGCTGGTGGTAACACCATTACTATCCATCTACCTTAAATATAGAGCACGTCATATTTGAATATAAATTGACAATATATCATGAATCTAATACAATTATTTTAAGTTCATATTATATTAGGAAGAGTAGCGGATGCGTATTTATAGAGAGTGCATGGTTGGTGAGAATGCATAATGCAATTTTGTGAAGGTAGCCTGGAGCGTTTATTTGCTGAATAAAGTAGGTTAATACGTGTAAGAGCGTTAATCTTTTGAGTGCAGTAGCAATACTGAATTTAGGTGGTACCGCGGTAAATCCGTCCTATAGTTATAGGATGGATTTTTTTATTTGAAATTATTGAGTGGAGGTATAATAATGGAAACGAAATATAATCCAAATACAGTTGAAACAGGTAGATATAAAGAGTGGGTTGAGAAAGAATTATTTAAAGCAGAAAGTAAAAGCGACAAAAAACCGTATACAATTGTGATTCCACCACCAAACGTAACAGGAAAACTACATATCGGACACGCGTGGGATACAACATTACAGGATATCATTACACGTATGAAACGTATGCAAGGTTATAATACGTTATATTTACCTGGAATGGACCATGCCGGTATTGCGACGCAAGCGAAGGTAGAAGCAAAATTACGTGAAGAGGGTGTCAGTCGTCACGACATCGGACGTACTAAATTTTTAGAGCATACGATGGAATGGAAGGAAGAATATGCAGGATTTATTCGTCAACAGTGGGCAAAGCTCGGTCTTGGACTAGACTATTCACGTGAGCGCTTTACATTAGACGAAGGATTAAGTGAAGCGGTTAAAGAAGTGTTCGTTAAGATGTACGAAAAAGGTTTAATCTATCGTGGGGAACGTATCATTAACTGGGACCCTGCAGCACGTACAGCATTAAGTGATATTGAAGTTATTCATGAAGAAGTTGAAGGTGCGTTCTATCATATTAACTATCCTTTAGCTGATGGTTCAGGATTTATCGAAATTGCGACGACACGTCCTGAGACGATGTTAGGTGATACTGCGGTTGTGGTACATCCAGAAGATGAACGTTATAAAGAAATGATCGGTAAAAATGTAATCTTACCGATTATGAATCGAGAAATTCCTGTACTTGCAGATGAGTATGTTGAGATGGACTTTGGTACTGGAGCAATGAAAGTTACCCCTGCACATGATCCAAATGACTTTGAGATCGGGAACCGCCATAATTTAGAGCGCATCAATGTGATGAATACTGATGCCTCGATTAATAAGTTAGGTGGTAAATATGAAGGATTGGACCGTTTCGAATGCCGCAAACAGCTTATCGCTGACTTGAAGGAAAGCGGAGAACTTGTGAAAGTGGAACGTCATATGCATCAAGTCGGCCATTCTGAACGTAGTGGCGCAGTTGTAGAGCCTTATCTTTCAACGCAATGGTTTGTTAAGATGGCACCGCTTGCTGAGCAGGCATTAAACAACCAGAAAACAGAGGGACGCATTGAATTCGTTCCGAATCGTTTCGAAGGCACATTTAACCGCTGGATGGAAGGCATTCATGATTGGTGTATTTCTCGTCAGTTATGGTGGGGACATCAAATTCCAGCATGGTATCATAAAGAAACAGGTGAACTTTACGTAGGTAAAGAAGCGCCTGCAGACATAGAGAACTGGACCCAGGATGAAGACGTACTAGATACATGGTTCTCAAGTGCGCTTTGGCCATTTTCAACACTTGGCTGGCCAGATACTGAGACGATTGACTATAAAACGTTTTATCCGACGAATGTCCTCGTAACGGGATATGATATTATATTCTTCTGGGTAGCACGTATGATCTTCCAAGGATTAGAATTCACAGGAAAACGTCCATTTGATGATGTGTTAATCCATGGATTAGTACGTGCAGAAGATGGTCGCAAAATGAGTAAGTCTCTAGGTAATGGTGTTGATCCAATGGATGTTATCGATCAGTACGGTGCAGATAGCTTACGTTATTTCTTAGCGACAGGTTCTTCACCAGGACAAGATTTACGTTACTCAACTGAAAAGGTTGAAGCGGCATGGAACTTCATCAACAAAATCTGGAATGCTTCACGCTTTAGCTTAATGAACATTGGTGATGATTTTAAAGCTGAACATATTGACCTATCTGGTAAGAAATCACTAGCTGATGAGTGGATTTTAACACGCTTAAATGAAACTATTGCAGACGTTACGCGTCTTGCTGAGAAGTATGAATTCGGTGAAGTAGGTCGTATACTGTATAACTTTATCTGGGATGAATTCTGTGACTGGTACATCGAAATGAGTAAGATTCCGATGAACGGTGAGGATGAAGTACAAAAACAAATGACGCGATCAGTATTAGCATATACGTTAGATTCAATCATGCGTATGTTACATCCGTTTATGCCGTTTGTAACTGAACATATCTGGCAGAACTTACCGGTAACAGGTGATTCAATTGTTACTGCAAGCTGGCCAGTGGTGAAACCTGAACTATCAAATGAACAATCTAAACGTGATATGGAGCAGTTGATGGAAATTATTCGTGCTGTGCGTAATACGCGTAGCGAAGTGAATACGCCGATGAGTAAACAAATTCCGATGATGATTAAGACAAATTCTGAAGCCATTTCAAATCGTCTAGAAACAGAACGTCCATTTATTGAGCGATTCTGTAATCCATCTACATTAACGATTTCAACGGATGTAGAAATTCCAGAAGAAGTAATCACAACTGCGGTGACAGGAGGTTCTGTCATTCTGCCATTAGAAGGTCTGATTGATATGGAAAAAGAAATTGCACGTCTTGAAAAAGAACTTGAAAAATGGCAGAAAGAACTAGAACGTGTCGATAAGAAGCTAAGTAATGAAAAGTTTGTCGCTAAAGCGCCAGAGAAAATTATCAATGAAGAAAAAGAAAAGCAGGCACTATATACAGAGAAATATAATAGTGTTCAGGAACGTCTAAACCAATTGAATAGGAAGTAATGACTATGAATTATTTAGAGAGTTTATATTGGATACATGAACGCTATAAATTCGGTATTAAACCTGGTGTAAAACGAATGGAATGGATGCTCGACAAACTCGATAATCCTCAGCACAAGATAAAAGGTATTCATGTTGTAGGTACGAATGGAAAAGGGTCGACTGTAAGCTATCTTAAAGATGCACTTATAGCTAACCATTATGAAGTCGGTACATTTACAAGTCCATATATTGAAACGTTTAACGAGCGTATCAGTTTAAACGGTCAGCCGATATCTGATGAGGAAATCGTGCAACTCGTTGACATTGTGAAGCCAGTAAGCGAACAGCTGGAAGTAGAAACAGATCTTGGTACTGCAACAGAATTCGAGATTATTACGATGATGATGTTTGTCTATTTTGGTGAAGTTCATCCTGTAGACTTTGTAATTGTTGAAGCAGGACTGGGAGCAAAGAATGACTCTACAAATGTATTTACACCGGTCATGTCGATATTAACATCGATTGGGTTAGATCATACAAATATCATCGGAGATACTTATTTAGATATCGCTAAAGAAAAAGCGGGTGTCATTAAAGTTGGCGTACCGTTAGTCTATGCGGCAAAGAATGAAGATGCACAGGAGTATATCGATGGTGTCGTCGCTGAAAAGCATATCAAAGGGATTAAGCTTGGTTGTGACATTCAACTCATTCAAAATGGAAATGAATTTACATTCCGATATAAATCTTACGAACTTGAGGCGATTGAACTGAAGATGATCGGCGCGCATCAGCAGGAAAATGCAGCGCTCGCGATTGCTACATTGCTTGAAATGTACGATAGAGGTATGCTTCTTCTGGACTTTAATAAAATGATTCAAGCCATTGAAGATACAACGTGGACTGGTCGTATAGAGAAAATTCAGGAGGGTCCGACAATTATATTGGATGGCGCACATAATGTTGAATCAATTGAAGTATTAGTCGATACGATGAAATCTCATTATGCAGGTCATAAGATTGATGTGTTGTTCTCCGCAATCGATGGAAAACCAATCGGTCGCATGTTAAAGTCGCTTGAAGAAATAAGCGAGCATTTCTATGTGACAACATTTGATTTTCCTAAAGCGCTGCCGCTCGACACTTTATATGAACATGTCGAACATGATAAACGAATTAAGGTAAAAGATTACGCAGATTTTATCAGAAACTATGAAGGTGATGTACTGCTTGTAACAGGAAGCCTGTATTTTATTAGTGCCGTTAAAGATAAATTAAGACAATAAATTTTGTTAAAAAAATAAACTTTCGGAAAATGTAGGAATTAAGAGATTCGTACATTGCCGAAAGTTTTTTGTATTCTGAAGAATAAATGCATTTAAAATCTGAAATTTTTGAATGTACTTTATAAATTAGGGAATGCTAACAAAAAGGGGGAATTGTATGAATTTTAAATTAAAGATGCCGCATACATATTTACTACTGCTTATAATTGTCTGTCTCGCAGCTTTCATGACATATATCATACCTGCTGGAGAATTTGAACGTCAGAAAGTAGAAGACCGAACAGAAGTTATCAATGGTTCCTATCATCATGTAACGCAATCACCAGTTGCACCAATTGAGATATTTAGGTCTATTCCGAACGGTCTAATAGAAGGTGGAGAGATTATCTTCTATATATTTATCGTCGGTGGAGCTTTCGGTATTATCCATCGCACCGATGCCATTACTACTGGCGTTAACGCATTAATGGAACGTGTCGGTCGTCATGGAAGATGGCTGATTCCGATTACGATGACTATGTTTAGTATTCTTGGGTTTTCAATTGGTCTTAGTGAAGAGACAATTATATTTGTACCCATTGGAATTGCATTAGCGACAGCACTAGGATATGATGCCATGGTTGGAGCTGCAATGATCGCTCTAGGTGCAGGGATTGGATTCTTAGGTGGCATGATTAATCCATTCACGGTCGGAATCGCACAAAGTATAGCGGAAGTACCGTTATTTTCTGGTTGGGGCTATCGTACTTTGATCTATCTACTTGTCTTATTTACTGGCATTCTTTATGTAATGCATTATGCTAAGAAAGTTAAGGCGCATCCCGAAAAAAGTTTATTATATGATGTGAACGTAGAAGAGAGAAGAACAATGAGTGATGATGTGCTCGATACTAAATTTGATTCTTTTAAAAAGCGTCATGCTGTTATCTTAGTGATTCTAGCTGCAACGATAATTATCAATGTTTATGGTATATTCAAGTTTGGCTGGTTTTTAACACAGATGAGTGCAAACTTTCTAATTATGGGTATTGTTGTCGGAATCATTGGAGGACTCGGGGTTAACGGGACATTCGATGCATTGCTTGAAGGTATGAAGGATATTCTGTTTGGTGCGATGATTGTCGGTTTTGCTAAGGCTATTGTTGTCGTACTCACTTCTGGTAAGATTATTGATACAATTGTTTTTCATATGACAGATTTTATAGACCATCTACCCGCTGCCTTTTCAGTAGTCGCAATGTTCCTGACACAGCTTATATTGAACTTCTTTATCCCTTCTGGTTCAGGCCAGGCGATGACTACAATGCCGATTATGGTGCCTATCAGTGACCTTCTGGGGATTAATCGACAGGTTGCCGTTATGGCATTCCAATATGGGGATGCAATCAGCAACAATATCATTCCGACAAGTGCCAGTCTTATGGGCTTATTAGCAGTCGCTGGTATTCCATATAATAAGTGGTTGAAATTTGTCTGGAGAATTTCTGCAATATGGATTTTGATATGTCTTGGAGGACTGATACTTTATATGTATCTTTAAAAAATAAAATATTACTAAAATTAAAAAACTGCATAAATTATATGCAGTTTTTTAATTTTAGTCTAGAAATTTTTTAATAGATGTATCAAAATCACGGTTATTTTTAAAAAATGCACTTTTTACAGGATTTACTTTTTGTTATATATTATAAGCGAAAGTGAGGTGAATTATGACAGTCATCATTTTTTTGCTCGGTGCGTGCTTTAGTTCGTTTATAAGTTGCGTCAATGACCAGAACGGTTTATTTCGTCGTTCTAGGTGTCTTAAGTGTCATCATAAACTATCAGCTAAAGATTTGATTCCAGTCATTTCATATTTCATGCTAAAGGGACGATGTAAATATTGCAGCATACATATACCGACTGAATTGTTATGGGGTGAATTATTAATGGGTGCTGCTTTTGTATATATATTTTCCTTAAATAGTATAATTCATAATAATATTGCGCTTACAATCACAATTTTTTTAATCCCACTTTCGATCATTGATATTGAAACATATACTATTCCTAATCAATTACTTACGTTATTCTTTTTTTGCTTAATGACAGGTTATACGTATCTATTTATCTTTCATAGCGAAACAATTTCCGAGATAAGATTTGAACATATTATAATCAAATTACTGATTATTATTCTTCTGCATATTTTCTTCTTCTTAACGAAAAGTATCGGATATGGAGATATCAAACTTTTCGTAATTTTACTTATTTTTCTGCCAATCCCTTATTACATTGCAATGTTCTTTATGACATATCTAATTGGAGGTTTTGCCAGCATGATATTTTTATCCTATAAAAGAAATTTAAAGAAGATTCCGCTTATCCCATTTATTGCTGCAAGTTTCTTTGTGGTGATGTATTTGTACCAGGATATTAAATATATTTATTTTGGAGGGTTTATTTAATGCAGACGGTTGCACTGGAATCTGATAAACCGAGAGAACGTCTTCTGACTTATGGTGCTGCACAGTTAACAAATCAAGAACTACTATCTCTTATTATTGGTAGCGGTGTTCGAGATGAAAGTGTTTATACGGTGGCACAGCGTTTGCTGGAACATATAGGTCATATTGGAGATTTAAGATATACGACGTTTCAGGAGCTGATTACAATTAAAGGCATAGGCGAGAAGAAAGCAGCGATGATTCTTGCCATTATTGAACTTGCCATAAGAATGCATACGCATACGAAAGAAGCAAGAATCAAAGTGAAATCACCTGCATGTGCAGCAAATTTATTGATGGAACGTCTGCGTTATATGACACAGGAGCATTTTATCGTATTATCACTGAATACAAAGAATATCGTGATGCACGAATCAACGATATTCATCGGTTCACTGAATGCATCTATCGTACATCCGAGAGAAGTATTTAAAGAGGCGGTTAAAAGAAGTGCAGCAGCAATCATCGTTGTGCATAATCATCCTTCTGGAGATCCAGAACCGAGCTATGAGGATATAGAAGCTACAAAACGTCTGATTAAATGTGGAGAGATCTTCGGGATAGACGTACTGGATCATATTATTATAGGAGATGGTTATTATGTCAGTATAAAAGAAAAGGGGATACTTTAATGGGACTTGATATGTATTTCTATGTTGAAGATAAAGCAACACGTGAACGTATAGAACTTGCCTACTATAGAAAGTTCAATGCATTGCACGGATATTTTGATAAGAAATATCAGCTGGATAATCCTGGGCAATGTGAAGTGACCTCTCAGGACCTTCTTTATTTATTGAGCGCAGTAAAAGCTATACAGTCTCGTCCTGATGATGCACCTATGAGACTCCCGTATTATACAGGGCCGTTCTTTGGTTCATATGAATACGAAACGATATATTTCGGCCACATCTCTCAGCTTCATAAAGACTTAAAACGCTTAATATCAATAGATAAAGAAAAATATCAAATACTGTATTTAGCAGATTACTAATCTTCGATTTTCGAAATTTATTCATATAAACTATTGAAATTTTCAGAAGATTAAATTATGATGGAGATAACTTATAGAGAAAGGAGGAAAATAAGATGAACAAATTAATACATTTTGTATTGATACAACAAGAAATTCAATATTTTCCTCGTGCAGTGCATAAATTTATGTGATTGCAGGGAGATCTCTCTAGATATAAAAGCGCACATGCTTTCATTTTATGGGAGTGTGTGCTTTTTTGTGTTTAAGGAGAAAGGAGATGGAATATGTTTGATGTTTTAAGTAAGTTAAGCTGGTTTTTTAAACAGGAGAAGAAACGTTATATTATTGCGATCATCGTTTTGTTAATAGCAAATGTAATTGAAGTCATTCCACCATGGTTAATTGGTCAGACGATAGATGCAGTTAACTTGAAGACGTTGAACGCATCAAAGTTTAACTGGATAATGCTTGTCTTCCTAATTACGATTATCCTTAGTTATATCATCAATTTCTTATGGCGTTATCTACTCTTTAATGGATCTCAACTGCTTGAGAGTATGATGCGCAGAAAGTTGATGGCAAAGTTTCTGACGATGAGTCCGGGATTCTATGAGAAAAACAGAACAGGAGACTTGATGGCCAAAGCGACAAATGACTTAAGTGCAATTCGTATGACTGTTGGTTTCGGAATATTGACATTAGTCGATAGTACGACTTACATGATTACAATTATTGCAACAATGGCAGTCCTTGTATCCTGGAAATTAACGTTAGCTGCATTATTACCGCTTCCATTTTTAGCGATAATCGAGCAGAAACTCGGTAAGATGATTCATGAACGCTATACAGTGAGTCAAGATGCATTCGGTGAAATGAATGACAGTGTACTTGAGTCTATAGAAGGAGTTAGGGTATCGAAAGCATTTGCTCAGGAAGAAAATTTAAACGAACGTTTCCGTCATATGACCACAGATGTAGTAAATAAATTTATCCACGTAGAGAAACTTGATGCGTTATTCAAGCCTCTAACTATTATTATTACGGCTTTAAGTTTTATGATTGCGCTAGGGTATGGAAGCTTTCTGGTCAATCAAGGTGAAATTACGGTCGGTGCATTAATATCATTTAACGTCTATTTGAATATGCTTGTATGGCCAATGTTTGCAATCGGCATGCTCTTTAATATTATGCAGCGTGGCAATGCATCATTGGATCGTGTAATGGAAACGCTAGATGCTCAGGATGCCTTACTGGAACCGATTGACCACGTTGTACCTGACGACCATAATGTTGCATTTGAAGCTGTGACGTTCCAATATCCATCGAGCGAAACAGTCAATCTATCGAATGTTTCGATCCACCTGGACTCGGGAGATACTTTAGGGATTGTTGGTCCGACTGGAAGCGGAAAGACGACATTAATTAAGCAGATACTAAAAGAATATCCACTTGGACGAGGTGAGATAACTTTAGGAAATGTTGCTCTGGATCGACTAACAAAAAAAGAAGTAAGAGATAAAATTGGTTACGTATCCCAGGAAAATATCTTATTCTCAAGGACAATTCGAGAAAATATTAAGTTTGGTAAAGACGATGCGACCGAGGAAGAGATCGCTGAAGCTATACGCCTTGCAAACTTTGATGAAGATATCAAAAGACTGCCATCTGGTCTGGATACATTGGTAGGAGAAAAAGGGATAGCGATATCTGGAGGTCAAAAACAGCGTATCTCGATTGCGCGTGCGATGATTAAAAACCCAGATATTCTTATACTTGATGATTCTTTAAGTGCCGTAGATGCAAAGACGGAAACAGCGATTATCGAGAATATAGAATCTTCACGTAAAGGCAAGACAACCATTATTTCCACGCATAGACTTTCTGCTGTACAGCATGCCGATCATATTGTCGTGCTCTCTGAAGGAATCATTGTACAAGAAGGTACACATGATGAACTAATTGCACAGGATGGATGGTATAAAGAACAGTTTAATCGACAACAACTAGGAGGTGAGTCGTCATGAGTACGACGAAACGTCTCTATCATGAAGCAGTAAAAGAAAAGAAATTATTTATCGCAGGTTTTATCATTCTTTTCTTTGCAGTCGTTACTGAATTATCAGGTCCGATAATAGGAATGTATATTATCGATCATCATATCAAAGATGCCGGTGAAATAATCAATATGCAGCCTATATTTCAGCTGCTTGGATTATATTTCCTTATTGCTTTAATCTATGCAATTATGAGTTATTATCAGACAATTGCCTTTCAGACAGCGGGTTCGAATGTTATAAAGCATCTACGAACAAACTTGTTTGAACATATTCAGAAATTACCGATAAAATACTTTGATAACTTGCCTGCTGGAAAAGTTGTTGCAAGAATTACGAATGATACTCAGACGATTCTTGAACTTTTCACAGTGATGCTTCCGACATATATCGCAGGTTTTGCAAATATCTTAGGGATTATTATTGTCATATTCTATTTTAATGCAAAAGTAGGACTGCTGGCATTGATTGTTGTACCATTATTGTTTTTCTGGCTGTTGATCTATCGTAAGGTTTCCGATAAATATAATCATATCGTTCGTGAACGAAACAGTGATATGAATGCGATGCTGAATGAATCGATCAATGGGATGGCGATTATTCAGGCTTTCAATCAAGAAGCGAAGATACAGCAGGAATACGAAGAGCTGAATAAAGAGTATTTAAAGAACTATGAACGAATTATTAAGCTAGATTCATTAACAAGTCATAATTTGATGGGAATTATACGTTCTGCGGTGTTTTTAATCATGATCTATATATTTGGTCAGTCATTCTTATCGAATGAAGCGACATTAACAGCAGGAATGATGTATATTCTTGTAGATTATTTGACGCGATTATTTAATCCAATGTTCAATATCGTTAATCAGCTAAGCGTATTGGAACAAGCACGTGTATCAAGCAATCGTGTGTTTGAAATGATGGATGAAACGCCAGAAATCATTGAGCAGGACGAACTGGTGATAACACGTGGAGAAGTGAAGTTTCAAGATGTATCGTTTGGCTATAAAAAAGATGAACTTGTCCTTAAAAATATTAATATCCAGGCAGCACCTGGAGAGACAGTTGGTTTAGTCGGTCATACAGGTTCTGGTAAAAGCTCCATTATGAATCTGCTCTTTAGGTTCTATGACCCAACAAAAGGGCAGATTCTAATCGATGGAGTAGATACGAAGTCGGTGACAAAAGCTTCTATGAGAAGTCGTATGGGTATCGTCTTACAGGATCCATACTTATATACAGGTACAATTCTAAGCAACATTACTTTAGGTGATGAAAGTATATCACGCCAAACTGCAGAGCATGCCTTAATGCGCGTAGGCGGTCACCGCGTACTGCAGTCGCTTGAGGCAGGGATTGATACTGAAGTTGTAGAACGTGGTGCCACTTTATCGAGCGGACAGCGTCAGTTAATTTCATTTGCACGTGCACTTGCATTTGATCCAAAAATACTGATTCTCGATGAAGCAACAGCTAGCATAGATTCAGAAACTGAAGCGATGATTCAGCAGGCGATGGATGTATTAAAGAGTGGACGTACAACATTTGTTATCGCACATCGACTGTCTACAATTAAGAATGCAGATCAGATTATCGTGCTGGATAAGGGTGAGATTATTGAGCATGGCACACATGAAGAATTAATTGCACTTCGAGGTCAATATGCTAAAATGTATGCATTACAGTCAGGTAGGTAATGAGATGCTTATTATTAGGGATATGGATGAAGACAGTGCACAGGCAATCAGTCTATGGAATTTTGGAGAGGCATATGCACACTATAACCTGAATGGCGAACAAAGCGCTATTCAGGAATTTTTGCATGGACATTATTATGTTGTATATAAGGATGATGATATATTTGGTTTTTTTTGTGACGGTGATAGCGCCCAAGTCGATTTTATGTCGACAAATTTGTATGAGATAGACTTTGGTTTCGCGCTGAATCCAAAATTTATCGGTCAAGGGTATGGCAGGTCCTTTATTAAGATGATCATGCACTTTTATCATGCGTATCAAGATGTCTGTCATTTCAGACTCACTGTTGCATCATTTAACACGAGAGCGATCTATTTATACCATCGCATTGGATTTGAATTTAATAAGGAAATATCGATGATTGAAGATGGAGTACTCACGAAATTTTACGTAATGTCCCGTGATTTCCATCTTAAGACGGATGAAGCTATCCCTGTTTTACATTATAGTTATGTAAGAAGGTAGGGGGTCCGAATGTTTAAGTTTTTGAAAGCAATAATAAAATTAACACTGATTGTGACTGTATGTATCATGATATATTTAATTATACAGCTCAATCCGTTTGCAAATAATCCGAATCAACCAGAGAATGAAAGAGAAGCAGTCACATACAACCTCGAAGATAATGCATTATTTAGAAATATTCCTTTATCTCAAGTTAAAAATGCATTTAATTTCATGGACAAGCAGGAGTTTATGGCAGTTTCAGGTTTAAGTTTAATGGGATATAACGATGAATATCTGGCTGGTAAGCGTGGTAATGATTATATTCTCTATCGATTTGGGGAACAGCAAGTACAAGTTTATGCTGATGAGTATGCGCTGGATCAAGCATTAACAAAACGCAGTCAAAGAATTGAATTAAAGGATATTTCAGCCTATTAATGGTATGATAAATACACCAATAATATAACTTGAACTATGCATAGAAAATGTATGTTATTTTCTGTATAGTTCTTGTTTTTTTATAAACAACTTGAAATATAACTTAGAATGTTATCATTCATAAGTCCCACACTATGAACTAGGAGAATATATGAAACACAATCACTTTATTTTAATTCTACTTATTCCTGTCTTTTTAATATTAACTGCATGCAATAATCATAAAATAGCTAAAGTACAACATCCTATCGTTGAAATACAGAAGTTATCACATGTTGATCTGACCACTTATTACGCAAGTTCAATGACACTTGAAGAAAAGATAGCGCAACAGCTCGTGCTGGGCTTTAACGGTACGGATTATAATGCAGCCTTAAAAAGATACTCTGCTCGCAAAATTGGTGGTGTTATTTTGTTTAAGAGAAATATAGTGAATGAATCTCAAGTAACGCAACTGAATCGGGATATCTTTCACAATGCCACTGACATACCGATGTTTATCGGAATAGATCAAGAAGGCGGCAGAGTGAATCGATTGCCAGCTTCTATAAAAAATATTGAATCCGCCTACACAATAGGTTTATCGCATGATAAACAGTATGCATATCAGCAGGGGAGATATATTGGAGAAAATGTGAAACGTATGGGATTTAATCTGGACTTTGCACCTGTACTGGATATTTGGAGCAATCCAGTGAATAAAGTAATTGGAGACAGAAGTTTTGGTCACGATGCAAATACAGTGTCGGACATGAGTCGTTCGTTTCGTCGAGGCATAAACGATAGCGGAATCATTACGAGTGGCAAACACTTTCCAGGGCATGGAGATACGGTTGCAGATAGTCACGTGACACTACCTGTGAGCAATAAATCACTTGATGAGCTTATGAAGTTCGAACTGCTTCCATTTAAACGACATATTGATGATGGAATCGATATGATAATGGTCAGCCATATTTCATTTCCGAGCATCGATAGTAACTACCCGGCATCTATCAGTAAAGAAATTGTGACAAATATATTAAAGAAAAGGCTCGGGTATAAAGGCGTTATCATTTCAGATGATCTAAATATGGGTGCAATCAGTAATCGCTATTCTTTGAATGAGGCAGTTGTTCGTGGGCTTCAGTCAGGTGAGACAATCATGCTCATCGGAAGTGATGCTGTAGATGTTGATACACTGATTCAATATGTTAAATCGAATGTTGAAAACGGCAATATAGATAAAAAAATAATTGATGAAAATAATGAAAAAATAATCAGATTAAAGCTTAAATATGGTATCTTATAATATATTGAATATTCTATAATGAGGTGTTAATGTTGCCTAATTTCTACAAAAGAAATAAACTGGTCTTTATTTTATTCGGGCTGATTGTCTTTATCGTATTCGTCGGTGTATCTTTAAAAGAGCGCGCAACTTCTACAGCAGAAGCATTTGCTGGAGATACCGTTGCAGCTGGTCAGCGTATTGTATCCTATCCTGCTATGTTTGTAACATCGAACTTCAGCAATGTAATACATATGTGGGATGCTAATGAAGAAAATAAGAAGCTCAAACAAAAGATAAAGGGGTTTGAGCAGGTGGAAGCTGATAACTATAGGCTTGATAAAGAGAACCAAGAATTACGTCATGCCTTAAAGACAGAAAGTATTTCCATCTATGAGCCTGAAATTTCAACTGTCATCAGTAGAAATCATGATCAGTGGATGAATACGATGATCATTAATAAAGGGAAATCTTCCGGTTTCAAAGAGAATATGGCTGTAATTACGACTGAAGGATTGGTCGGTCGACTAAAGAAAGTAAATAGCTACTCATCACAAGTGGAAATGATTACTTCAAATGTTAAAGCAAGTAAAATTAGTGTCACGCTTCAGCAGGGTGATGAAGAAATCTTCGGTATGGTAGACCATTTTGATGATAAGAAGAACTTGCTGGTAATTTCTGACATTGATAATAACGTTAAAGTTAAAGTTGGAACGAGAGTTGTGACAAGTGGACTTGGAGGTCAGTTTCCTAAAGGAATTCTTATAGGGAAAGTTAAAAAAGTAGAAAATGATGAGTATGGTCTTAGCCAGATTGCGTATGTTGAAACTTCTGCAGATTTAAAAGGTCTTTCCCAAGTATATATCGCGAAGAAAAGTCCCAAAGCTGTTACGCTTGAAGGAAGTGGAGAATAATGCAAATCATTATTTTTCCTGCTATCGCATTGTTGCTGTTACTTATAAATAATTTAATAACGACATTTATGCCTATAAACTTCTTTGGATATGAGCTCTACTTTATACCCCACCTCGTATTAATATACTTGCTGATACTAACGGTATATAAGAATCCGAAAATTGCACTGATCTTAGCCATTTTATTTGGTATTCTATGTGACATTTACATTGGCAATATATACGGGCTCTATACATTTGGATTTATTATTGCAGTGTTGCTGATGGACCAGCTCTTTAAAGTTTTTTATAAAGACTTAAAGATGATGATTGCTTTATTGCTGTTATTTGTATTGTTATTCGAAAGCTTTAAGTTTATAACAGTTAAGGTACTTGGGCTGGCCACAACAGGTGGTTTTGGATTTGTTTTCACGCATTTAATTCCGACATTACTTATTAATTTCCTGTTTATTATCATTGTGTTTCCGATACTTCTTAAAATATTAGATAAATATACAATTTAAAATTGACTATTTACAATTCTGATGATATCATATTGAAGTTGAGTAGTTTCAAGCTACATACAACCGCACAACTTTAGGTTTAAGTGAGTGATCCACCTAAAGATGGCGTGACTTATAAATAATAGGAGGTGCAAGTATGTTTGCAATTATTGAAACTGGTGGAAAACAATTAAAAGTTGAGCAAGGTCAAGAAATCTGGGTTGAGAAATTAAACGCAGAAGAAGGTTCAACATTCACGTTTGATCAAGTATTAATGGTTGGTGGAGAAACAGTTAAAGTTGGTTCACCTGTAGTTGAAGGTGCTACTGTTACAGCGAAGGTTGAAAAACACGGTCGCGGTAAAAAAATCACTGTATTCAAATACAAACCAAAGAAAAACTACAAACGTAAACAAGGTCATCGTCAACCTTACACAAAATTAGTTATTGAAGCGATTAACGCGTAATGATTAATGTTACCGTCTTGGTCAATGAAGATGGACAAGTAACTGAGTTTACTATGGAAGGCCATGCGGATAGCGCACCTCATGGGCAGGATCTTGTGTGTGCGGGCGCATCAGCAGTTGTATTTGGTAGTATGAATGCAGTTATGGGTTTGACAGATGAAAGACCCGATATTGATTATGCAGATGATGGCGGTTATTTTACTGCTAGAGTTGTAGACCTTAATAATAAGGAAGCGCAACTGATCATACAGTCAATGCTCGTGTCGCTACAGACAATTGAAGCTGAATACGGACAGTATATAAAATTAAATTATAAGTGAGGTGTAACTCATGTTAAAATTAAACTTACAATTCTTCGCATCGAAAAAAGGGGTAGGTTCTACACGTAACGGTCGTGACTCTGAATCAAAACGTTTAGGTGCTAAACGTGCTGACGGTCAATTCGTAACTGGTGGTTCAATTTTATACCGTCAACGCGGTACTAAAATTTTTGCTGGTGAGAACGTAGGTCGTGGTGGAGATGATACGCTTTACGCTAAAATTGATGGCGTTGTTAAATTCGAACGTTTCGGACGCGACAAAAAGAAAGTATCAGTATACGCTGAAGCGAAATAATGTGAATCGTGGGACTTGGGACAGTTGTCTCAAGTCCTTTTTCATTTTATTTAATACCGGACATGTACAAAATCCTCAATGATTTTGTATGCTGTCCTTTTTTTATCACACATAATAGTGTTCGTCTGACGTATACAAAGTGTTATTCCATGTTATACTATATAAGAGGTGAGGAAATGAATCGCCGAGATATATACTTTAAGATGAAACATGATTTTGCAAACCAATTGCAGTTGATAGATACATATACACAGCTCGGAGAACATGAGAAAAGAGATAGACTTATACAAAGCGTTGTCATGTCATTTAAAGATGAACAAGACTTTTTAAAGTTGCCATTAAATCAGACGATTGATTGTTACATACGATACAAAATAGAACAGCATAAATTTGACTTCGCATTTGAAATAGGTACGCTATCAAGTGCAATTGGCTTATATGATAGGCGTGTTTCGTCAATATTTAATGATGTGTTTGCAGATGCCGGACATCGTATTGAAGAAAAGGGACTGATAACGATCAGTATCTTTGAAACTGAAGCTGCATTTGAACTGTTATTTGTTTTAACAGGGAGGATTATGGATAAAGCGATACATCCGGCAATAACTGAAATGAATCAGAATTTAGTAGAATATGAATATGAAATAAATAAAAGAGGTGTCTAAATGTTTATAGATCAGGTAAAGATTAATTTAAAAGCAGGAGATGGTGGTAACGGAATCGTTGCTTATCGTCGTGAAAAATATGTTCCACTCGGTGGACCATCAGGTGGGGATGGTGGAAAGGGTGCCTCAATTGTATTTGAAGTAGATGAGGGTCTCAGAACACTGCTTGATTTCAGATTTCAACGTATGTTTAAAGCGGAACAAGGTGAAAATGGACAGTCGAGCAATATGCATGGTCGCGGAGCGAAAGATCTAGTGTTAAAAGTTCCGCCTGGCACAGTTATCAAAAATGCAGAGACGGGTGAAATTATTGCAGATTTGGTGACACATGAACAGCGTGCAGTAGTTGCACGTGGCGGTCGTGGTGGACGAGGAAATTCCCGCTTCGCATCTGCAAGTAACCCTGCACCTGACTTCTGTGAGAATGGTGAACCGGGTGAGGAAATAGAAGTTTCACTCGAATTAAAGTTACTGGCAGATGTTGGCCTCGTTGGGTATCCAAGTGTAGGTAAATCTACTTTACTATCGATTGTTTCTAAAGCAAAGCCTAAGATCGGTGCCTATCACTTTACTACGATTAAACCAAATCTTGGTGTAGTTCAGACGAAAGATCAACGTAGTTTTGTGATGGCGGATCTTCCAGGGTTAATAGAAGGAGCATCAGAAGGTGTTGGGCTTGGACATCAGTTTCTTAAACATGTTGAGCGTACGCGTGTTATTATCCACATGATCGATATGGGACGTACGGATGGTCGTGATCCATTTGAAGACTATACAACGATAAACAAAGAATTGAAGCAATATAATGAAAAGCTTGCGCGTCGTCCTCAAATTATTGTAGCGAACAAGATGGATATGCCAAATGCTGAGGAATATTTACAGGAATTTAAATCTAAATTGGAAGAAGACGTTGAAATCATCGAACTGAGTGCGGCAACGTATCAAAATATTGATACATTACTATATAAAACCGCCGATATATTAGATGAAACGAAAGATATCGATTATGATCTAGATGAAGAAGCGAGTGCAGTTCATCGTGTCATGTATAAACATGAGAAATCAGTGGATCATTTTGAAATTACGCGTGATGACGACGGTGCATATGTCGTAAGCGGTAACTCGATAGAACGTCTGTTCAAGATGACAGACTTCACAAGAGATGCGTCGGTGCGCCGTTTTGCTAGACAAATGCGTACGATGGGTATCGATGATGCACTGCGTGAACGTGGGGCAAAAAATGGAGATACAGTACGTATTCTGCGTGGTGAATTTGAATTTATTGAATAGAAGGTGTATTTAATGACGACACAAAAGAAATTTTATTTAATACGTGAAGATGTACTGCCTGAATCTGTAAAGAAGACACTATTGATCAAGGATCTACTCGATAAGAATCCTAAACTATCTATCTTTGATGCCGTTAAAAAACATGATTTATCACGAAGCGCTTATTATAAATATAAGGATACGATCTTCCCGGTTGATGAAAAGGCGCGTGAGAAGAATTTGACGATAATGGTACAAGTGGATGATAAGGTCGGACTTTTAAGTAAGATACTATCCTTTATTGCGTTACAGAATGGGTCAGTATTAACGATACATCAGACCATTCCGATTAAAGAGAAGACGACCATTACGATTTCATTGAATGCTACAAATATCGACATGACAATTAACGAACTTATTGAAGCAATTGGTTCGATAGAGCATGTTAATGATGTAAAGCTCCTTGGAATGAGCTTATAGGAGGAACTATGTACGCATATTTAAAAGGTAAAGTAATAACAGTACTGCCAACGCATCTTGTAATTGAAGTGAGTGGGATAGGATATGAATGTCTAACTCCGAACCCTTACCGGTTTAATCATCAGTTAAATCAGATGATTACACTTCATACACAGCTTGTTGTAAGAGAAGATGCACAGTTACTCTATGGTTTTAAAGATGAGGAAGAGAAAGCGATGTTTAACGCTTTGAATAAAGTAACAGGAATTGGACCAAAATCAGCGCTTGCAATATTAGCTACAAGTACTCCTCAAGAGATTATTAGAGCAATTGAGTCGGAGAGTGAAAGTTATTTAATTAAATTCCCAGGAATAGGGAAGAAGACGGCAAGACAAATCATTCTAGATTTAAAAGGTAAATTGACGATTGCGGATGAAAGTGAATTATTTAAAGAAGTAAATGATACACTATTAAACGAAGCATTGCTTGCATTTGAAGCATTAGGATATTCAAAGCGAGAGATTTCTAAGATTGAAAAAGAGCTCAAGAAAAAACAGTTTAGTAGTGTGGATGAGTATGTAAAGCAAGGATTGCAGATGTTTGTGTCATAAAAAGGATGTGTTATTTTGGACGATAGAATCGTTGATAACAATTTAATTGATCATGATGAAGTTGAAGAAGAACTCTCTCTTAGACCAGAGCGACTTTCCCAATATATTGGACAGCATAAGATAAAGGAGAATCTTGATGTTTTTATTCAAGCTGCAAAGCTCAGAAATGAAGCGCTTGATCATGTACTACTCTATGGGCCGCCAGGATTAGGTAAGACGACGCTCGCGAATATTATTGCGCATGAACTCGATGTCAATATCAAAATTACATCTGGTCCTTCAATTGAAAGACCAGGAGATTTAGCAGCAATCTTGTCGAGCCTAAATGCGGGTGACGTTTTGTTCATTGATGAAATTCATAGAATATCACGTGTTGTAGAAGAAGTACTCTATCCTGCGATGGAAGATTTCTGCTTAGATATTGTAGTTGGAAAAGGAGAGGAAGCGCGAAGTATCAGAATCGATCTTCCTCCATTTACGCTTGTTGGAGCCACTACGCGGGCAGGAAGTTTGTCAGCACCGCTTAGGGATCGATTTGGCGTCCATCTGAGATTGGATTACTATGAGATAAAAGACTTGTCCCATATTGTGTCAAGAACAGCAGATGTGTTTGAGGTTTCAATAGATGCACAATCTGTACAGGAAATTGCGCTAAGAAGTCGAGGTACTCCAAGAATAGCGAATCGACTGTTAAAGCGTGTAAGAGATTTTGCACAAGTTAGAAATAATGGACTAATTGATATTGAAATGACGACGCATGCATTGAACCTATTACAAGTGGATCAATATGGACTTGACCATATCGATCACAAGATTTTACGTGCCATCATCGAACGTTACAATGGTGGACCAGTAGGATTAGATACGATTGCAGTCTCCATAGGAGAAGAACGCATAACTTTAGAAGATGTTTATGAACCTTACTTGATTCAAAAAGGCTTACTAGAAAGAACTGCACGAGGGCGTGTTGCAACTGTACATGCCTATGAACATCTGAATGTGCCATACGTTAATGAAAAGAGGAAATAATTGTGGATGTAAATGAATTCGATTTTAACTTACCGGAGTCTCTTATTGCTCAGACACCATTACAAGACCGTACAGCAAGTCGACTCCTTACACTGAATAAGCATACCGGTGAAATCAAGCATACAAACTTTAGATCGATAATCGATTACTTGAATGCAGGAGATACTTTAGTACTGAATGATACGAAGGTTATGCCAGCACGATTGTTCGGTTTAAAGGAAGATACAGGTGCGAAGATTGAAATGCTGATGCTGACAGAACATGATAACGGCTGGGAAGTTCTGATCAAGCCGGCAAAGCGTGTTATGATTGGAACGCGCATATCATTCGGTGAGGGTAAGATTATTGCAACTTGCGTGGAGGAACTTGATCAGGGCGGCCGAATTATGCAGCTGAGCTATGATGGGATACTTCAGGAGCGTCTGGATGAGCTTGGGTTGATGCCTTTACCCCCTTATATTAAAGAAACACTAGAAGACCAAAGCCGATATCAGACAGTCTATGCACGTGCTACGGGAAGTGCAGCTGCGCCTACTGCAGGATTACATTTTACAGAATCTTTGCTTGAAGATATTAAAGCTCAAGGTATTAATATCGCATATATCACGCTGCATGTAGGTCTCGGTACATTTCGTCCGGTGAGTGTCGATGATGTTGAAAGTCATAAGATGCATAGTGAATATTACGAGATGAGCGAAGAAACAGCAAAGCTATTAAATGACACACGTAATGGTGGAAACCGAATTATTACAGTAGGTACAACCTCAACACGTACGTTAGAGACAATTGTGGATGATTCCGGTCATTTTACAGCACAGAGTGGCTGGACGGATATCTTTATTTATCCAGGTTATTCGTTTAAAGCAGTGGATGCGATGATTACAAATTTCCATCTCCCAAAGTCAACATTAGTGATGCTTGTTTCAAGTCTTGCAACGAAAGAATTTATAATGAATGCATATCATGAAGCTGTGAACGAAAAATATCGATTTTTCAGCTTCGGAGATGCAATGTTTATCTATTAAAGGAGAGAACTATGAACGCAGTAACATATGAACATATAAAAACTTGTAAGCAATCTGGCGCACGCCTTGGTATTGTGCATACACCACACGGTTCATTTGAAACACCGATGTTTATGCCAGTAGGTACGCAAGCTACAGTTAAGACGATGAGCCCGGAAGAATTAAAAGCGATGAATGCAAAAATTATTTTAAGTAATACGTATCATTTATGGTTACGTCCTGGGAATGATGTTATCCGTGAGGCGGGAGGATTACATAAGTTTATGAACTGGGACGGTCCGATTCTTACAGATAGTGGCGGTTTTCAGGTATTCAGCTTAAGCGATATGCGTAAGATTGAAGAAGAAGGTGTGCATTTCAGGCATCATCTGAATGGTTCTAAATTATTTTTAAGCCCTGAAAAAGCAATGCATATTCAAAATGATCTTGGCTCAGATATTATGATGGCTTTTGATGAGTGTCCACCGATGCCGGCAACCTATGAATACGTTAAAGCGAGTATCGAAAGAACTTCACGCTGGGCAGAACGTTGCTTAGAAGCGCACCAGCGTCCCCAGGACCAAGCGCTATTTGGTATTATTCAAGGTGGAGAATATGAGGATTTACGCACACAGTCTGCAAAGGATCTTGTTTCGATGGACTTCCCGGGTTATGCTATTGGTGGTCTGTCTGTAGGTGAACCAAAACCAATAATGTACCGAATACTTGAACATACGACGCCACTTATGCCATTTAATAAACCAAGATATCTAATGGGCGTTGGTTCTCCGGATGCGTTAATTGAAGGTGCGATTCGTGGTATTGATATGTTTGACTGTGTATTGCCGACACGAATTGCAAGAAACGGAACATGTATGACATCTAAAGGACGCGTCGTTGTGAAAAATGCTAAATATGAAAGAGATTTCACACCGTTAGATGAAAAATGTGACTGCTATACATGCAAAAATTATACGAAAGCCTATTTACGCCATCTGATTAAAGCGGATGAAACATTTGGTATTCGTTTAACGACAATTCATAATCTGCATTTCTTGCTTAATTTAATGGAACAAGTGCGTGAAGCGATTCGAAATGACCGTTTATTAGATTTTAAGGAAGAATTTTTTGAAGAATACGGATTAAACGTTGAAAATCCGAAAAACTTTTAGGAGGTACAGAGATGAGCCCAGAAACACAAGCATTGTTAATCAATTTATTACCATTAGTCGCAATTTTTGCAGTTGCTTACTTTTTTATGATTAAACCCCAGCAAAAGCGTACGAAAGAACAGCAGCAGCTGATCAGAAATTTAAAGCGTGGAGATAAAGTCGCTACAATCGGAGGATTACAAGGAACTGTTAAATCTGTAGATAATCAATTTGTTACTTTAATCGTCAATAATAAAGGTACTGAAATGACATTCGAAAAACAAGCGATAAAAGGAGTATCTAATAAATAATTTTGATTCCTTCAGAATTTAGATGTATACTTTTTACATCAAAAGGATTATAGAGGTGAAAGTGTGAAGAAACGTAGCAGAATCGTTGCCCTTTTGCTGCTGACTATATTATTGTTCAGTACAATGGGTGTAACAGCAAAAGACATTATGAATAAAGTAAATCTCGGCTTAGATCTGCAAGGTGGCTTTGAAGTACTTTATAAAGTTGATAAACTTGAAAAAGAAGATAAGATCACACCAGAAGTTGTTAAAGCCACGAGCAAGACCCTTGAATCTCGTGTTAACGTACTTGGAGTAAGCGAACCTAAAATTCAGATTGAGAATAAAGATAGAATTCGAGTACAGTTAGCAGGCGTTAAAAATCAGAATGAAGCGAGAAAGATATTATCGACAAGTGCCAATCTGACAATTCGTGATGCAAATGACAAATTGTTATTAAGCGGTAAGGATCTTGTTCAAGGCGGTGCAAAGCAAAGCTTTGATCAGACAAACAATGCACCTGTTGTTACTTTAAAATTAAAATCAGCTGAAAAATTTGCTAAAATCACTAGAAAAATCTCTCAACAAGATCCAAATATAATGGTTATCTGGATGGATTTTGAAGAAGGTAAGGATAGCTACGAGAAAGAAGCAAAAAAAGAACAGCAGGGAAAACAACCAAAATATGTGAGTGCAGCAGGTGTATCACAGGAAATCAACTCCCAAAATGTTGAAATTTCAGGTGGATTTAATGGAGAAGATGGTTTAATTCGTGCAAAACAAATTGCTGATCTATTAAATTCTGGTTCACTTCCAGTGAAATTAACAGAAGTATATTCAACATCTGTTGGTGCACAGTTTGGCCAGGATGCACTACATGATACTGTATTGGCATCTGCAATTGGTGTCGGATTAATCTTCTTGTTCATGATACTCTATTACAGATTACCAGGAACTATTGCCGTAATTTCATTGTCGGTCTACATCTGGTTAACGATGATCGCCTTTAATTTGATTTCAGGTGTTTTGACATTACCAGGCATTGCCGCGCTCGTTCTAGGTGTAGGTATGGCAGTCGATGCAAATATCATAATGTATGAACGTATTAAGGATGAAATTAGAATCGGAAGAAGTATCAAACAAGCCTTCAAAAAAGGCTCGAATTCATCTTTCTTAACAATATTGGATGCCAACTTGACAACTGTACTGGCTGCATTAGTGCTATTCTTCCTTGGAACGAGTAGTGTAAAAGGGTTTGCAACGATGTTACTGCTTGGTATAATAATGATCTTTGTTACGCAAGTATTCTTATCACGTTTCTTACTCAAACTTGCTGTAAACTCCGGAATGTTTGACAATAAGTTTTCATTCTTTGGTGTCAACAGAGCGCATCGTCATGATATTGCAGAAGGTATGGATGTTCAGGATTTAAAATCAGCCTGGGAACGTATTGATTTTGTGAAGTTAGCAAAACCATTGCTAGGCTTATCATTAGCATCAATTATCATTGGAAGTATCATTGTTACGATGATGGGATTAAATTTAGGTATCGACTTTAAGAGTGGTTCACGTGTAGACATTAAAAGTGAACAAGTATTAAAAGAAGATGGACTTAAAAAAGAGCTAGAAACGTTAAAGATGCCAAGTGAAAATGTTGTCGTAAATGCTGAAAATCCAAAAATGGCATCTGTACAATATAAAGATCCGTTAACGAAGGAACAAATCAATGATTTAAAATCAACATTCTCTAAAAAATATGGACATGAGCCAAACGTAAACACGGTATCAAGTGAAATTGGTAAAGAATTAGCGAAAAATGCGATTAAATCCGTGATTATCGCTTCAATCGGAATCATCATCTACGTTACATTCCGTTTTGAATGGCGTATGGGACTGACATCCGTATTATCTTTATTACATGATGCATTTTTAATCATTGCATTCTTCACTATATTCCGCCTGGAAGTAGACGTTACATTCATTGCAGCAGTTCTGACCATTATAGGTTATTCAATTAACGATACGATCGTTACATTTGACCGTGTCCGTGAGAATCTACATAAGATTAAAGTTATCACAACACCAGAACAAATCGATCATATCGTAAACAGTTCGATTCGTCAGACGATGACGCGTTCAATCAATACGGTGTTGACAGTATTAATCGTAGTTATCGCATTAATGTTACTCGGTGCAACAAGTATCTTTAACTTCTCGGTTGCATTGCTTGTCGGATTAATTTCAGGCGTCTTCAGTTCAGTCTTTATTGCAGTACCACTTTGGGGAATGCTAAAGAAACAACAACTGAAAAAATCAAACGGCAAACTTATTGTTTATGAAGAGAAGAAACCGAACGAAGAAAAAATCTACGTCTAATAGCTGACTATTGATCGGCAAACTAAGCCCGGGGAACTGTATACAACTACAGTTCCCCGGGCTTTGTTAAATAAATAAATGCGTATATCCTGTTTTCTATTTTTGTGTAAAAAATGATATGATAAATAGTAAAGTCAAAGGGGGATGAACTTGAAAATAACTAAGATAACAGGCTATCAAATTGAATTGCCGTTAAAAGAACCATTCGTTATTAATTATGCTACGTATCCTTATATGCCGGCATTTATTTTAGCAATAGAAACAGACGAAGGCATTACAGGATATGGTGAAGCTGTACCTGATGAACATGTAAATGGGGAACATGTGAATGCAGCTTTTGAAATTATGCAGCATGTCATTGCACCAGCATTGATTAACAGAAATCCGCTGAACATTAATGCGATACTGAATAGATTAGATGACTTAATCATTCATAACCCTTCAATAAAAGCAGCTGTAGATATTGCATTACATGATATTCTTGGGAAGAAGGCTGGACTCCCATTATATGAATTACTAGGTGGTAAAACGAAAGACAGACTATCATATGCAAAAGTGTTAAGCGTTAAACCATTTGAGCAACTAAAGGATGATATCGATGTTTTAATAGAACAGGGATACAATGTTATTAAAGTCAAGCTTGGTGGAGATGTGGTATCGGACTGCAGAAAGTTAGAACAGATTCTGGATTATGTAGACGAATCGATTGAAGTTCGTGTCGATTGTAATCAAGCGTGGTCTTCGCCGAAACGTGTTGCACAAATGGTCAATCAATTAGATTATCCGAATTTAATGTGGATAGAACAACCGTTAAGTTATAAGGAAATTGAAGGGCTAAATTACTTATATGACCATATGAAAGTACCGTTGATGGTTGATGAGAGTATATTAAATGTTAAGCAGCTTGTACAACTTAATATTAATACAGATTTAATCAACGTTAAATTAATGAAGTGTGGGGGTATAAAAGCAGCAGTTCATATTATTAATTACGCTGAGGCACATGATATTCCATGCCAAATAGGTTCTATGGTCGAATCTTCTATCGGCAGTGCTGCGGGGTATCATGTTGCAATGAGCCATCATAATGTACAGTCTACTGAACTGACAGGACCCCTGTTATTCAGTAAGGAAATCGGAAATTTAAAATATGAAATTCCATATGTCTACTTAAGTGAGGCACCAGGACTTGGAATAGAAATAGATCAGCAAAGTTTAAATGCAATAACGACACGACAATTCGAAATGAGTGAAATAAATGAATAGCACCACCTTTAAAAATGAAATGCAAGAAATTAATACAGAATTGAACAGTATTGCAGAAGTAAGCTGGAAGGAACAGAAGACGACAGAGTATTTAACCACGTATTTAAAGGACTATACCATTGAACGCTTCAACAAAACCGGTTTTTTGCTGCAAATTGATGGTAAGATTAAAGATGCAATTGCATTTCGTACGGATATCGATGCGCTTCCATACCGTTTAAATAATGAATTGAAAGTGCTGCATGCATGTGGACATGATGTTCATATGACGATATTAACAGGCTTCATCTTAAAGCTAAAAGAGATGAACTATAAACCGAAACATACGTTAAAGTTTATTTTTCAGCCTGCTGAAGAACTAGGAGAAGGCGCGAAGTATGTTGTGGAACATGAACAAGGAGCTCTCGAACATGTACACTATTTATTTGGTATGCATGTACGTCCTTTAAATGAACTTAAAAAAGGTCAGTTTTCTGCAAGTATACAGCATGGTGCAAGTGGTACAATCTATATGGATGTAATTACTAAAGCAGGGCATGCGGGACGACCGTGGGAATCAATTAACAGTATTGATATCGTAATGGAGATATATGAACATATAAAGCGTATCAACATGGGAAGTAACCGTAATTATTCTGTTAAGATGACAAAGATTAATACGATGAACGGACAAGATAATTCCATTCCTGGGCACGTAAGCGTAACTTTTGATATTAGAGCCAATTATAATGATACGATGGATGAACTGATCGCAGTTTTTAATAAGATACTTGATGATAGTAAAGTTCAATATGCTGAACAAGATGTATTGATCAATACTAGGATTGACGGTTATACAGTAGCTGCACAAATAGATCCAGATGCGAAGGAACTTCTGAAAAAAGCGATAAAAAGCAAAAGATTTGAATATGTTGATACCATCTATACTCCAGGTGCAGAAGATTTCCATAACTATACGTATGCACTGCCGGATATCAAGTCGACAATGCTAGGGATTGGGTGTAATATGGAACATGGATTGCATCATCCTGATATGAATCTGGATAAATCAGTCATCTTTGATGCGATAGAAATATTTTATCAACTTTTATTAGATATCGATAAATAATAGGCAAACTTATATAGGGGGATTGTTGTGGATAAAACTGTATGGACAGTCAAACAACCTGTAGATACAATTCCTGCAGCGTTAATTAAAAAATATCACATCACTGAAATTAATAAGAAAATATTAGAATCTCGTCATATTGTGACGGACGCAGCATTACATGATATTTTTGCAGCAGATGACATTCATGATCCATTTGCTATGCATGACATGAGTAAGGCGGTTAAGCGTATTCAAACCGCAATAGATAATAACGAAATGATACTCGTTTATGGAGACTATGATGCAGATGGTGTGACGAGCGTCACTGTTCTCGTTGATAGCTTGAAGTCTATCGGTGCAAACGTAGGCTGGTACATTCCGAATCGTTTTACAGAAGGCTACGGACCAAATGAGCAGGCTTTTCGTGAAGCGAGTGATGCGGGTGTATCTTTAATCATTACGGTTGATAACGGGATACAAGGTCATCATGAAGTAAATATTGTGAACGAACTAGGGATAGATGTAATTATTACAGATCATCATGAGATTGGTCAGACGCTTCCAGATGCTTATGCAATTCTGCATCCGATGCATCCAGACGGCAGCTATCCCTTTCATCATCTTGCAGGGGTTGGGGTGAGCTATAAGCTTGCATGTGCATTAAACGGACAGATGAATGAGCACTTACTTGGATTTGTTGCGATTGGTACAATCAGTGATCTTGTATCATTGACGGGTGAGAATCGAGCGCTCGTAAAGCGTGGACTTAAAGCCTTAAATGTGCATACACCGATGGGCTTGAAGGCATTACTTAAGCAAGCGGCTTTTAATGGTGAAATCACAGAAGAAACAGTCGGATTTATTATAGGTCCGAGACTGAATGCAGTCGGTAGATTAGATGATGCACGATTAGCATGCGAATTACTGCAGATAGATAATGAAGATGAAGCAGAATGGATGAGCGAACAAGTCGATCAGTTCAATATTGAACGTAAGGAGATTGTAAGCTCAATTACTGAACAAGCATTGATAGATGTTGAAGAAAAAATTGCGAAGGGCAATCGTTTTATCGTTGTTGCAAAGGAAGGCTGGAACGAAGGTGTACTTGGTATTGTCGCAAGTAGAATTACGGAGCAGTATCATTTACCCGCAATCGTATTGAACATTGATTATGATAATGGCTACGCGAAAGGCTCTGCAAGAAGTATTGCGCAAGTATCGATGTATGACAGTCTTGATGCATCGAGAAATCTTATTACTAAATTTGGTGGACATCATATGGCAGCAGGGATGACATTGCCCATTGAAAATATTGAACAGCTCGAAAAAGCTTTGAATGACTATTTAGATACACGTATTCATGGTGAAATCATTCAGGAAATAGAAATTGATGCTGCTATTGAAATGTCAGATATTACAGTGAAGAATATTAATGATATGGATAAACTCCGACCGTTCGGAACAGACTTCAGTGCGCCGTTACTCTCATTAATGAATGCTGAACTAACAGATGTGAAGCAGATTGGGCAGAACCAGGCACATCTAAAGATGACTGTTCAAAACACCCTGAATGCACTTATGTGGAATGAAGGGGCAAGAATGTCAGAACTTCCAGTAGGCAGTCAAGTGAAATTGGCAGGTACGCTGCAGCTGAACGAATGGAATGGTAACGTTCAGCCTCAGATGATTGTGCGTCATATAAAGCAGGACGCTATGCAGATGATTGATTTTAGAAATGTACACCCAAATTCATACAAGTTTTTAAAGGACGAGCGTGCTGCATTGATTATTCATCCACGTAAAAATAAATTAAATGAACATTATTTTCACTATGGCGAAACGATATCGGGTTATGACAAAGTTATCTTCCGTGATCTTCCGGATAGTGAAGAAAAGTTTTTAGATACGTATAACAGTGTGGATGCGACATTAATCTATTTTATATTTCACACACCAAGACAATTATATTTTGAAGGTATGCCGACAGCAGAAAAATTTAAGCTGCTATATAAATGTATCATGATAAAGCCAGAGATTGATCTGGAAAAAGAAGGCGGTTATTTACTACAGACAATAAATGTGTCACCGGATACTTTGTTGTTTATGCTGGATGTGTATCATGAACTTGGCCTTATTATTAAAGAAGGTCAACTTATAAAAAAGCAGGAAGTTGATAAAAAGGTCGATTTATCGAGCTCAAGTACTTATCAAGCACGATTAAATCAGTTAAAATTAGAAAGTAAGCTATTGTTTTCATCATTCGATGAATTAAAACAATTTATCTTATCGAATAACTCATTGTCCTAGGAGGCATATTATGGATCTAAAGCAATATATTACTCAGGTTAAAGACTGGCCAAAACCAGGCGTAAATTTCAAAGATATTACAACAATCATGGATAACGGTACGGCATATAAATATGCAACGGATCAGATTGTGGAATATGCAAAAGAAAAACAAGTTGATATCGTTGTAGGTCCTGAAGCGCGTGGATTTATTATTGGGTGTCCGGTTGCCTATGCGATGAATATTGGCTTTGCACCTGTCCGCAAAAAAGGAAAACTTCCCCGTGAAGTCATTAGCTATGAATATGAACTTGAATATGGCACGAATGTACTTACAATGCATAAAGATGCAATAAAACCGGGTCAGCGTGTACTAATAACAGATGATCTACTTGCTACAGGTGGAACAATTGAAGCGACAATTAAGCTAGTTGAATCTCTTGGTGGTATCGTTGCAGGGATTGCATTTATCATCGATCTTAAATACTTGAACGGTATGGACAAGTTAAAAGGATATGATGTGATTTCGCTCGTTGCGTATGAAGAAGAATAATTATGTTTAAAAAGGATAAGTATGTACTTATTCTTTTTTTATATTATTTATTTTATATATAGATTGTAGTATTATTAATACATTATAGCTTAGGAGGTGATAGGATGAATAACGAATATCCATACACTAAAGATGATGTGCTTGAGATGACAAGAAGCTATTTGTCAGAGAAAGATTATCAGTTTGTAGTAAAAAGTTATGAGCTGGCAGAAAAGGCACATGAAGGTCAATTTCGTAAAAATGGACTTCCTTATATCATGCATCCTATCCAGGTCGCAGGTATACTTGCCGAAATGAAATTAGACGGACCTACAATCGTTGCAGGGTTCCTGCACGATGTCGTTGAGGATACGCCTTATACATATGAAGATCTGAAGCAGATGTTCAATGAAGAGGTTGCCTATATCGTTGATGGGGTGACGAAGCTCGAAAAAGTAAAGTACCGTTCTAAAGCTGAGGAGCAGGCAGAAAATCATCGTAAACTATTTATTGCAATTGCAAAAGATGTCCGTGTTATTCTCGTGAAACTCGCAGATAGACTACATAATATGCGTACATTAAAAGCGATGCCCCACGAAAAGCAGGTGCGTATCGCAAAAGAAACGCTAGAAATCTATGCCCCTCTGGCCCACCGTCTTGGTATCAATACGATAAAATGGGAGCTTGAAGATATTTCACTGAGATATATTGATAGTATCCAGTATTTTAGAATTGTTCATCTTATGAAAAAGAAACGTAGTGAACGTGAATCTTATATAGAGAATGCCATCGACAATATTCAAAAAGAGATGCAGATTACAGGTATTGATGGTGAAATCACAGGGAGACCGAAACATATATACAGCATTTATAGAAAGATGGTTAAACAGAAGAAGCAGTTTGATCAGATATTTGATTTATTAGCAATCCGCATTATTGTTGATAGTATTAAAGATTGTTATGCGGTTCTTGGACTTGTACATACATTATGGAAACCGATGCCTGGTCGTTTTAAGGACTATATCGCGATGCCGAAACCCAATATGTATCAATCACTTCATACAACAGTCGTAGGACCGAATGGCGATCCGCTTGAAATCCAGATTCGAACACATGAAATGCATGAAATTGCTGAGCATGGGGTTGCTGCGCACTGGGCATATAAAGAAGGAAAGTCATTAGTTAACCCAGATGAAGCGAAAAGTTTAAGCAAGATGAGCTGGATGCAGGAAATTGAAGAAACAGATTCTACTTCACCAGATGCGGAAGCTTTTATGGAATCATTAAAGTACGAGCTTCAAAGTGATAAAGTATATGTGTTTACCCCAGAATCAGATGTTGTTGAGCTTCCGATTGGTGCAGTGCCGATCGACTTTGCATATGCTGTACACAGTGAAGTCGGCAACAAGATGATTGGCGCAAAGGTAAATGGTAAGATTGTACCGATTGATTATGAATTATCGACGGGAGATATTATAGAGATTAGAACATCAAAACATTCTTATGGCCCAAGTCGTGACTGGCTGAAAATTGTTAAAAGTGCAAGTGCAAAAAGTAAGATAAAGAGTTTCTTTAAGAAACAAGACCGTTCTAGCAATGTTGAAAAAGGTCGATTTATGATAGAAGCTGAAATTAAAGAAAATGGTTATCAAGTTGAAGAGATTATGACGGCAGAAAATATTCAGGCCGTCGTGGAAAAGTATAATTTTCAAAGTGTTGAGGATGTATATGCGGCAATTGGTTTTGGTGGGTTAACTGCATCGGCTGTTTTTAATAAGCTTTCAGAGAAACAAAGAATTAAAGAGAAGGAACTGAAGCTCAATCAAGTTCAGGAAGTAAATAAACAGTTAAGCGTGAAGGGTAATATCCAGACAGAGTCAGGTGTATATGTCGAAGGTATGGATAACATGCTGATAAAGCTTTCAAAATGCTGTAACCCAATTCCTGGGGATGAGATTATCGGCTACATTACTAAAGGTCATGGCGTAAAAGTTCATCGCACGGAATGCCCTAATGTTGTAAATGAAACGGAGCGTTTAATCGACGTAGAGTGGGTTGTTTCCTCTTCTGAGAATAAGACGTATCAAGTTGACCTCGAGATAACAGCTTACGACCGTCTCGGACTTATTAATGAAGTGCTGCAGGCTATAAATGCGACGAAAGTATCACTCGTTCAAGTTTCTGGTAAATCTGATGTTGATAAGAATGCGAAAATCAATATCAGTATCATGGTTAGAAATGTATCAGAATTAATGAAAGTCGTAGATAAGATTAAGCAGCTTGGTGATATCTATACAGTAACAAGAACATTAAACTGAGGTGTTGTATGAGAGTTTTAGTACAAAGAGTGAAAGAAGCTTCCGTGAAGAGTGGTGATTATTACGGATCGGTTCAAAAAGGGTTGCTGCTACTTGTCGGTATTCATGAAGAGAGCACTGAACGTGATGCAGATGTACTGGCAGATAAAATTGTGAAATCTAGAATCTTCGAAGATGCTGGCGGTAAGATGAACTTATCTGTTCAGGATATCGACGGAGAAATTTTGTCGATTTCTCAGTTTACACTGTATGCAGATGTAAAAAAAGGAAATCGTCCAAGCTTTACTAAAGCTATGCAGCCACGAAAAGCAGAGCAGTTATACCATTATTTTAATATGCAGCTTAAAAATAAAGGGATGACGGTTGTGCAGGGATGTTTTGGTGAAATGATGGATATTGCACTGATAAATGAAGGACCCGTTACCATCATGTATGAGAGTAAAGATGGTAAGTTAGTATGACGAAGATAAAACTGACGACAAAAGCATTGAAACTATTACTGGCACTTTCTTTGTTGGTATTAATTGTGCTTATTATGTTTGCTTTCATTGCAAAGCAGGAAAACCCAAAACGTTTGTCATTAGTTGAAGACAATTCACTGAGAACTGGTCCGAGTGCGATGTATCCTGAAATCTTCAAAGTTGAAAAAGGTGAGTCCTTCAAAATATTGAAGCAGGATAAAAAATGGTTCTTCGTTCAAAATGATGAGAAAAAAGGATGGATTGCAGGTTGGCACACGAATTTAAATATTAAACGTGACCACGTTCATCAGGAACACCCTTTAAAAAATAAGACCATCATCATAGATGCAGGACATGGTGGTGCAGACCAAGGTGCATCAAGTAGAAATGGTACAAAGGAAAAGGAAATCACCTTAAAGACCGGTCTCATGCTGAGGGATAAGTTACAGGATGAAGGTGCGAATGTAATTATGACGCGCGCAACTGATGAATACGTTAAGCTGAATGACCGTAAAGGAAAGGCTGATGCATTTTTAAGTATTCATGCAGATGCTTTGGAAGGTTCAGCACCACATGGTCTGACGGTCTATTATTATAGAGACTCACAAAAAATGCTCGCTGATACATTGCATATGGCGATTAAGAAAAAAGCGTTATTATCTGATCGTGGTGTAAGGCAGGAGAACTTTCAGGTCATACGTCAGACGAAGCAGCCGGCAGTATTGCTAGAACTTGGATATATAAGTAATCCTACTGATGAACATATGATGAACGACCAAATATACCGTCAGATTACGACGACGAGTATAGTAGACGGTCTTAGAAATTACTTTTCTTATTAACTTGACTTTAAACAGTTAAATTAGTAATATAAACCTAATATTAATTCCATATCAACCGTTATGAGCTTATATATTGTTATTGATTATTTAAAGAGACATCTACAGCTGCTGAAAGTAGATGATTAATGATGACAATGTGAACAATAAGCAAGGTTGCTTTATGAAAGTAAAGCCGTAATGCATGCGTTAAATGTACTAAAGAGGATATTCTTTACTGAATATCAATTTGGGTGGCACCACGAATATTTCGTCCCTTATGCATATGCATAAGGGGCTTTTTTATATTAAGGAGGATAATGATGATTAATATACCAAGAGGAACACAAGATATACTACCTGCTGAAACTGCCAAGTGGCGCTATGTCGAATCAAAGTTGCATAATATTGCAGCAAGTTATAACTATAAGGAAATCCGTACACCAATGTTTGAGTCGACGGATCTCTTCGCGCGTGGTGTTGGAGGTTCTACAGATATCGTTCAAAAAGAAATGTATACGTTCAAAGATAAAGGAGATCGTAGTTTAACATTACGTCCAGAAGGGACAGCAGCTGTTGTAAGAAGTTATATTGAGAATAAGATGAATGGAGATGCTAATCAACCGGTTAAACTTTATTATAATGGGCCAATGTTCCGCTACGAACGTAAACAAAAAGGACGTTATCGTCAATTTGTACAGTTCGGTGTTGAAGCAATCGGTAGTGAAAATCCAGCAATTGATGCAGAAGTTATTCATATGGTGTATAACATATACAAATCATTTGGGTTGAAGCATATTAAGATTGTACTGAACTCAATTGGTGATATGGATAGTAGAGAAGAGTATAAACAGGCGCTCATTGAGCATTTTGAACCACATATCGATAATTTCTGTAATGACTGTAAAAACAGATTACATACGAATCCGATGCGTATCCTGGATTGTAAGGTTGACCATGAGCAGCCTGCAGTTAAAACAGCACCGAAGATTACTGAGTACTTAAACGATTATTCAAGAAATTATTATGAAGAAGTGAAACAATACTTAGACTTGCTAAACATTCCATATATCGAGGATGCAAATTTAGTGCGTGGCCTAGATTACTATACGCATACTGCATTTGAAGTGATGAGTGAAGCGGAAGGTTTCGGAGCGATTACAACACTTTGTGGTGGTGGTCGTTATAACGGATTATTAGAGATGCTGGATGGACCTAAAGAAACAGGAATCGGATTCGCATTAAGTATTGAACGATTATTGCTTGCGATTGAAGCAGAAGGCATTGAACTTGATGTTGAAGAATCAGTAGATATATTTGTTGTAACGATGCCTGAAACTGTGAAAGAAGCAGTTAAGATTGTTGCAGAACTGCGTAATGCAGGTATACGTGCTGATATGGACTATCTCGGACGTAAGATGAAAGGTCAGATGAAGCAGGCCGACCGTATTCACGCAACATACACTGTTGTACTCGGAAGCGACGAAATTGAGACGAATGAAATACAAATTAAAGCGATGCAGACCGGTGAAAGTGAAACAATTAAATTACAGGATATTGCATCATATATTAAAGGAGAATAATGAATGGATAACAGAACAACTTATTGTGGCTTAGTCACAGAATCATATATAGGACAAGAAATTATTTTAAAGGGATGGGTACAAAAACGTCGTGACTTAGGCGGACTAATCTTTATTGATCTACGCGACCGTGAAGGTGTCGTACAGATTGTATTTAACCCGGACTTCTCAAAAGAAGCATTGGCAATTGCTGAAACCATCCGTTCTGAATATGTTATTGAAGTTCATGGTAAGGTAGCGATGCGTGATGAAGCTGTTATCAACCCAAAGATTAAAACAGGTAAAGTAGAAGTTCAGGTTAGTGATGTAACGATTATTAATAAATCTGAAACACCACCATTCCAGATTGAAGCAGAGACTGATAGCTCAGAAGACGTGCGTTTAAAATATCGTTACCTAGATTTACGCCGTGAACCTTTAGCGAACACATTTAAAATGCGTCATCAAATTACACGTGCTGTACGTAACTACTTAGATGAAGGTGGATTTTACGAAGTTGAAACACCTGTACTTACGAAATCTACTCCTGAAGGTGCACGTGATTATCTTGTTCCGTCACGTGTACAAGAAGGAGAATTCTATGCATTACCACAGTCTCCGCAAATCTTTAAGCAGTTATTGATGATTGGTGGATTTGATAAATACTATCAGATCGTTAAGTGTTTCCGTGATGAAGATCTACGTGCAGACCGTCAGCCGGAGTTTACTCAGATTGATATCGAAATGAGCTTTGTTGATCAGGAAGATGTTATGACAATGAATGAAGGAATGCTTAAACGTATTATGAAAGATGTTAAAGGGATCGATATTGTGACACCTTTCCCGCGTATGACGTATGAAGAAGCGATGCGTGATTACGGAATTGATAAACCTGACACACGTTTTGATATGAAACTTGTGACTTTAAATGAACTTGCTTCAAAGATGGAATTTAAAGTATTCAAAGGTGCCGTAGAAAGTGGTGGTGCCGTTAAAGCAATCGTTGTAAAAGGCGCAAGCGATAAATATTCACGTAAAGATATTGATGCGTTACAGGAATATGCAAAGATATATGGTGCGAAAGGGTTAGCATGGGTTAAAGTGACTGAAGATGGATTAAACGGACCGATCGCGAAATTCTTTGAAGAAAGTCATGCATCAGAATTATTAGATGTGACAAATGCAGAGACGGGTGACTTAATATTATTTGTTGCTGATAAGTGGAGTGTTGTCAACGCAAGCCTCGCAAACTTACGTAATAAGCTTGGTAAGGAACTTGGCTTAATTGACGATAATAAATTTAACTTCTTGTGGGTGACAGACTGGCCGTTATTTGAATATGACGAGGAGCTAGATCGCTACTTCGCAGCACACCATCCATTCACAGCACCGAAAAAAGAGCATAGAGAATTATTGAAAACGGACAAAGAAAAAGTACAGGCGAATGCATATGACGTCGTATTAAATGGTTATGAGCTCGGTGGTGGATCAATCCGTATACATGATCAGGAGATGCAGCAGGAGATGTTCGAGGCATTAGGATTCAGTGAAGAAGAAGCACAGGAACAGTTTGGATTCTTAATGGATGCATTTAAGTACGGTGCGCCACCACATGGCGGTATCGCTCTAGGATTAGACCGTATGGTAATGTTATTATCAGGCCGTACAAACTTACGTGACGTAATCGCATTCCCGAAAACTGCAAGTGCAACTTGTTTATTGACAGATGCACCAAGTAAAGTGGACGACAAGCAATTAGAAGAACTTCATATCCAGTTAAATATTGAAAATTCAGAAAAATAGAAAGTTTTTTATTTGCATTATATGAAATATATGATATTATAAAGACATAAGATAGGTGTCTGAAGAGTACGACATTAGTTTTTATATTTTGACCTAACACTTTATGATCAGGGAGCCTAATAGGTTTTCTTACGATGCACACGCCTCTAATGGAGGACTTGCTGAATAAGAAACAGGGCACCCACCTGAATTTATCAGGCCAAAATGATCAACTATACAATGACGGCTCAGTTGGATACTATCGTATTGGCGAAGGACTTATGTCCTTCGTCTTTTTTGTGTTCACAAATTCGAGTTATATGGTAGGATATACATATAATGAAAGAAGAATGGAGAACATTATGAAACATCAATTTTCAAGAAATGAGCTTGCATATGGAAAAGAAGGATTAGATGCATTAAATAAAAAGACGGTAATGGTCTTAGGTGTTGGAGGGGTAGGTTCTTTCGCTGCTGAAGCGCTTGCTCGTACCAATATCGGGCACATTATACTGATCGATAAAGACGATGTAGATATTACAAACGTTAACCGTCAAATTCATGCACTGACGACAACTGTGGGACAATCTAAAGTAACATTAATGGAAGAGCGTATAAAATTAATCAATCCTGAATGTAAGGTGACTTCTCTGCATATGTTCTATACAGACGAAACGTATGAAGAGATATTCGAATATGACATTGATTATGTTGTAGACGCATCAGATACAATCATGTATAAAATTCATTTAATGAAAGAATGTCTAAAGCGTGGTATAAAGATTATTTCGAGCATGGGGGCTGCAAACAAAACGGATCCGACACGTTTCCAGATTGCAGATATCTCGAAGACACATACAGATCCTATGGCGAAAGTAATTCGCACAAAGCTGCGTAAAGAGAAGATTTATAAAGGCATCCCTGTTGTTTTCTCTGATGAAAGTCCGATTGTAATACGTGACGATGTGAAATCGTATGTCGGCAACCCTGATGCTCCGATTCGTAAAGCGCAGATGCCCCCGTCTTCTAATGCTTTTGTACCAAGTGTTGTCGGATTAATTTGTGCGAGCTATGTGGTAAATGATATTTTGAAGGATTTCCCTGTGACACGTGTGAAAGATAAACAAAACAGCAATTGAGGTTGCTGTTTTTTAATGTCATTTTACTAGTAATTTTAGCATTAAATGGATAACTATAGTACAATTAAGTGGTAAAAATGATGGAGGTGTATCATGGAAAGTCAGCAATATAGTCTTGAAGTCACTAATCTTCACAAAAAGATTGGTAAGAAAGAAATTATTAAAGATCTGAACTTCACCGTAAATAAAGGAGAAGTATTTGGCTTCCTCGGTCCGAACGGTGCAGGTAAAACGACGACAATCCGTATGATTGTAGGTCTTACAACACCAACAGAAGGTGACATTAAAGTACTTGGAAAGTCTGTCGTGCACAATCGTTCAGAAATAATGAAAGATATCGGTGCAATTGTAGAAAATCCTGAGCTTTATCCATTTTTATCTGGATATGAAAACTTAAAGCAGTTTGCACGTATGCAAAAAGGAATAACGAAAGCTGATATCGATCGCGTTGTGAAGCTTGTAGGGCTCCAGCCACGTATAAAAGATAAAGTGAAGAAGTATTCACTAGGTATGCGTCAACGTTTAGGTCTGGCACAGGCGCTCTTACATAAACCGAAAATTTTAATTTTAGACGAACCGACAAACGGATTAGATCCGGCCGGAATTCGTGAAATTCGTGACTACATAAAGAAACTCGCTAAAGAAGAAAATATGTCAGTAATCGTATCAAGCCATTTAATGAGTGAGATGGAGCTGATGTGTGACCGTTTCGGTATTATTAAAAATGGTAAGATGGTACAAATTGAAGAAGTCAATAAAGTTGTAACATCAGACACTATTGTTAAACATACGTTAGACTTATATCCTTCTGAACGTGCGCAGGCATTTTTCCAGCGTATTGGTAAACAGTATCATCAAGAAGGTGATACGTTTACAATCGATACCGCAAGTAAAGATATACCGGAATTGATACGTAATATCGTAAAGGATGATATTGATATATATAGTGTTACGAAAGAAAAAGTATCACTTGAAGATCGCTTTATGAATATTACGAATGACGGAGGTGTGCACATTGGGTAAGCTGGTTTATAACGAATGGATTAAATATTTCAATCGACTTGGAACATGGATCATGCTCGGGTTAATCATTTTATTTATGTTGCTGCCTAGTTTACTAACGATGCAGTTTGGTTCAACGAAGTATGACCATAAAACGTATGGTGATAACTGGAAAACTGAAGTAAAAAAAGATATTAAGGATATGCAGACGGAACTTGCAAAAATTAATAAAAAGAAAGAAAAAGATAGAGAAGTAGTAGATTATAATAAACTTGCGACGTATGAAAGTCGTATTTCTGAGTTGTCATTCTACTTGAAAAAAGATGTTCAGCCACCTGCTGGTAATGATGTATATGGTGATATGCTCGGTATCAATGGTTTTATCCCATTAATCGCGATAATGATTACAGTTATGTGTAGCGGATTAATGTCGCGTGAATATCAGCAAGGGACGATTAAACTGTTATTAATACGCCCAGCATCACGACTTAAAATATTTGCATCTAAATTAATATTTGCATTTATTGCATCGTTTTTATTCCTGTTATTTGGTTATGTCGTGAAGCTTATCATTAGTCTTATAACATCTCAAATGAATCCAACAAGTAAGATTGCTGTACAGAGTGGTGAAGAGATGAAGTATAAAATGGTAGAATTCATGCCATTACTGATGAGACATTTTGCAAATGACTATATGTACGTTGTTATATTTGCAGTTATTGCATTTAGTTTATCCGTACTGTTCAGAAATACTTCATTAAGTATCGGTATCGCATTTACGTTAATGTTCTTCGGAGATATCGCTGTCATGTTCTTACAAAGTAAAACTGAACTTGTAAAGTTTTTATGGCCGGCGAACTGGGGACTGAATCAATATAATGTTGATAATATTGCACCACTACCTGTAGACGATATGACGTTTACTTACAGTTTAATTTACAACATTGTTGCACTACTCATTGTAATTATCGTAACTGCTGTTATATTTAAGAAACGAGATGTAGCAAACTAAATCAAAACGACAAAAGCGATTAACGCTTTTGTCGTTTTATATTGTCATAAATCTGTTTGAACTGCTGCTCTGACTTACTCGTTGCTTTTGGTTCGTAATAGTGCTTATGCTTTAATGTATCAGGTAAATACTGCTGCACGACATAGCCACTTTCAAAGCTGTGTGGATATTTATAATCAACACCATTTCCTAAGTCTTTGGCACCTTGATAATGTGCATCCTTCAAATGTTTTGGTATCGCACCGACTTTACCGCTCTTAACATCTTTTAGTGCGTGATCGATCGCACTGATACCAGAGTTTGATTTTGGACTTAAACATAATTCAATCACAGCTTGTGCGAGTGGGATACGTGCTTCCGGAAAGCCTAGACGTTCTGCAGATTCTATCGCAGCGAGGGTTCTTGCACCAGCACCTGGTGAGGCAAGTCCAACGTCTTCATAGCTGATAACGAGCAGACGTCTCGCAATTGTCGGTAAGTCTCCACCTTCAATCAGGCGTGCTAGATAATGGAGACTTGCATCAACATCACTACCACGAATGGATTTCTGAAATGCACTCATTATATCGTAATGCATATCCCCATCTGCATCGAAATTAAAACTCGGTTTCTGCAGACAATCTTTCGCATCCTGTAAAGTAATATGAACAGGGTCATCCTGTGCAGATAAAATTGAAAGTTCCAGTGCATTGAGTGCAGTTCTGATATCCCCGGCAGCACTTTGGACAAAGTGGGAAACTGCATCATCATCAATTTGAACATCTTTTTTACCATACCCATTCACATCATCATTTAAAGCACGCGTCAGCGCCTGCTTTACTTCTTTATCACCATGTGGGTACAGTTCGAAAATTTGTGTCCTGCTACGAATGGCAGGATTAATAGCATGATATGGATTGCTCGTCGTTGCACCAATCAGTATAATACTGCCCTTTTCTAGATGCGGCAGCAAGAAATCTTGTTTTCCTTTATCGAGTCGATGAATTTCATCCAGTAATAATATGACTTGACCGCTCATCTTTGCCTCTTCAGCGATGAGCTGCATATCTTTCTTAGTATTTGTTACAGCATTTAATTGTCTGAATTTAACATTTGTACTTCCAGCGATGGCTTGTGCGATACTTGTCTTGCCAATGCCGGGAGGTCCATATAATATCATTGAGGATAAACGTTTCGACTCAACCATACGTCTAATAATGCCACGGGGACCGACGAGATGTGCCTGTCCGATGATATCATCAATCGTATTCGGTCTCATTCTATATGCTAATGGTTCCAAAAAATCCTCCCCTTTTCATATAAAGTGTACCTTATTTTACATAAAAATGTGATAAAATTGATTTATTGAAAAGGAGCATCTATATAATGAAAATATCAACTAAAGGAAGATATGGTTTAACGTTAATGATATCGCTCGCGAAACGATATGATAAAGGTGAAACTGTATCCTTAAAAACGATTGCAGAAGAAAATCATTTAAGTGACTTATATTTAGAACAACTTGTTGGACCACTTAGAAATGCAGGACTCATTAAAAGTGTACGTGGTGCACGTGGTGGTTATAAGTTGATGAAACATCCGAAAGAAGTGACAACGAGTGAAATTATTCGTTTGTTAGAAGGACCGATTACACCAGTTGAGGGCATTGAAGATGAACCGCCAGCACAGAAACAGTTATGGATTGATATTCGTGATGCGGTGAAGAAAGTCCTTGATGAAACGACATTGTATGACTTAATGCATTATAAAGAAAGCAGTCCGATAGAAGGGTATATGTTCTATATATAATGTTTTGTAATGTTTGATTCTATGTTGTGATAGGGAGTAGATGGCGAATGTCGTGAAAGTTCGTCACCTACAAGCTTTAGGGCGACCACCTGGAAGGTCTAGGTGCCGAACATCGTGAAAGTTCGTCACCTACAAGCGTCAGGACGGCTACCTGGAAGGACTAGATGGCGAATGTCATGAAAGTTCGTCACCTACAAGCTTCAGGGCGACCACCTGGAAGGACTAGATGCCGAACATCGTGAAAGTTCGCCACCTACAAGTGTCAGGGCGACCACCTGGAAGGACTAGATGCCGAACATCGTGAAAGTTCGCCACCTACAAGTGTCAGGGCGACCACCCAAAACATCACCCCCACATATAACACTAAAAAACTCCCAGATCTATGATCCGGGAGTTTTAAATTATGATGTTAGTGCTTTAAACTTACGATAGCTTTCATGCTGTTTATCAATATCATATATATAACTTACAGCGATAAACTCATCTACATTAAATTCTTCTTGAAATGCTTCCAGCTGTGCTTTCACTGTCTCTTCAGAACCGATAAATCCAGTCGCTGTGCGTGACATGGCCATCAATTTCTCTTGCGGACTCCACAGTGCATCCATATTTTCTACAGGTGGCTGCATCGGAATGCGTGCATTTCGGATAATGCTTAAGAACATCTGGTGCATCGTTGTTGCCAGGTATTCTGCTTCTTCGTCTGTTTCTCCGATGATAACATTTGTTCCGACCATAACATATGGTTCTTTCAAATATTCAGAAGGTGTAAATAAATTTCTGTATATCTGAATGGCTTCTTTCATCTGTTCTGGTGCAAAGTGTGATGCGAAAGCATAAGGGAGACCTAATCGCGCTGCTAGATGTGCAGAATCTGTTGAAGATCCTAATATATAGATAGGAACGTTCGTATCTGCACCTGGATATGCTTTGACGTAGCCTTGTTTTTCTTCTGGTCCAAAGTATTGCAATAAGTCTTTCACTTCATCAGGAAATGTGTAGACACTGTCGTGTCTATCACGTCTTAATGCACTTGCAGTCATCATATCTGTTCCAGGTGCACGTCCTAATCCTAGACTTACACGGTTCGGATAGATTGTTGCGAGGGTTCCGAACTGTTCGGCAACAACAAGTGGTGCGTGGTTTGGAAGCATAATACCACCAGAACCAACTTCGATTGTCTGCGTATGTTGTAATACGTGACCGATTAATATGCTCGTTGCAGAACTTACTAAGTTCGGTGTATTGTGATGCTCTGCTATCCAATATCTTCTGTAATCGAGTTCTTCAGCGAGTTGCGCGAGTGCTGTCATTTGTTCTACTGCTTCTTTATTTGTTGAACCTTTTCTAACAGGTGCTAAATTTAATATTGAAACAGGTACTTTAATATTTGCCAATGTTATTCCTCCTAATACTCTCTCATGTATCGCTATTTTAACACTTCGTCAGAAACAATGAATAATAATTTGCTTTAAGTGATATATTTTATACAATGAAGCTGTTCTTATAGTTTTTTTATAGAAAGGGTGTTAATATAAGTTATTGAAAAAATAGAAAGGATGTTCAATATGAAAGTTTATGCAGATTATGCTGCGACGACGCATGTATCACCAACTGTAGCACAAGCGATATATGATGGGATTACTCAACAATTTGGTAATGCATCAAGTATTCACACAGTAGGTCGTGAAGCACGAAAATTGTTAGATGATGCACGTCGAAATATCGCACGTGAATTTAACGTCGATGCGAAAGAGATTATCTTTACGAGTGGCGCTACTGAATCAAATAATACAGCAATAAAAGGAGCGGCATATCGTCATCAGCATAAGGGGAAGCATGTTATTACTTCTCAAGTTGAACATCACGCTGTACTGCATGTCTTCAATAAGTTAGAGCAAGAAGGATTTGAAGTGACGTACTTACCGGTCGATCGTCATGGTGTGATTAATATTGAAGATCTGAAGCATGCGTTAAGAAGCGATACAATACTCGTCTCAATCATGACCGGCAATAATGAAGTCGGCGCGATACAGCCGATTGATGAAATAGGTGAACTATTATATGGGCATCAGGCATTATTTCACACGGATGGCGTACAGGCAGTCGGTCATATGCCACTCGATTTTCGTGCATTGAACATAGATTTGTTCACTTTAACTGCTCATAAATTATATGGACCTAAAGGTGTTGGTTTACTCTATGTTAAACAAGGTGTGGATTTAGAATATCAGCAGCTTGGAGGGTCTCAGGAGACGAAGCGTCGTGCAGGAACGGAGAATATCCCTTATATTCTTGGAATGACACAGGCGATTAAAGAAGCACATGAAAACATGACAGAACGCAATGTGAAACTTGTTAATTTAAAGATGCACTTTATTAATGCATTAACTGAACGTGATATTCCATTCGAAGTAAATGGCGACTTGAACAATCAGTTACCTCACATTCTTAATCTTTACTTTCCGTTTAGTGATGTAGAGATTATGTTAACGCGTCTTGATATGGCTGGTGTATATGTATCAAGCGGTTCAGCGTGCACAGCAGGCAGTATCGAACCATCACATGTCCTCACAGCAATGTATGGTGAGGATAAGCGTACGAAGCAGTCCGTTCGCTTTAGCTTCTCGTACACAATGACAGAAGAAGAAATTGAATTTATCGCACAAAGTATACAGGAAATATATAATAATTAAGGATTGATAACATGGATAACAGTAAAACAAAAGTGGTAGTAGGAATGAGTGGTGGCGTTGACAGTTCTGTTACAGCTTTACTGCTGAAAGAACAAGGGTATGACGTTATCGGTATTTTTATGAAGAACTGGGATGATACGGACGAATTTGGTGTATGTACAGCGACTGAAGATTATGAAGATGTGATTCGTGTATGTAACCAGATCGGCATACCGTATTACGCAGTGAACTTTGAACAGGAATATTGGGACAAAGTGTTTACGTATTTCTTAGATGAATATAAAAAGGGACGTACACCAAATCCTGACGTGATGTGTAACAAAGAGATTAAGTTTAAAGCATTTCTTGAGCACGCAGTGAAACTTGGTGCGGATTATGTTGCAACCGGTCATTATGCGCAAGTAAGACATACAGAAGACGGTGTAGAAATGTTGCGCGGCGTCGATAACAATAAAGATCAGACATATTTCTTAAACCAGTTAACGCAAGAACAACTCTCACGTGTGATGTTTCCACTTGGACATCTGCAAAAGCCTGAAGTGCGTGAAATTGCTTTGAAACATGATTTAGCGACAGCAAAGAAAAAAGATTCTACGGGCATATGTTTCATCGGTGAGCGAAACTTTAAAGAATTTTTAAGTGGATATTTACCAGCACAAAACGGTGAAATGCAGACGTTGGATGGTAAACCGATGGGCACACATAGCGGTTTAATGTACTATACGATTGGACAGCGACACGGATTAGGTATCGGTGGAGACGGAGATCCTTGGTTTGTCGTAGGTAAAAACTTGAAGGATAACGTTTTATATGTTGAGCAGGGATTTGATCATGATGCGTTATACAGTGATTATTTAATCGCATCTGATGTATCGTTTGTAAATCCTGTTGATTTAACGACGCCACTTGAATGTACTGCGAAGTTCAGATATCGTCAGAAAGATACGAAAGTTACAGTTGAAAAAATTGATGATAACACAATTAAGGTAACGTATGCAGAACCTGTGCGTGCAATTACACCGGGTCAAGCTGTTGTGTTTTATGACGGAGAAGTGTGTCTCGGCGGTGCAACAATTGACGATGTATATAAGACGTCAGGACAGTTAGAATATGTAGTACAGAATTAGAAGACAATTTGTCTTCTTTTTTTATAGTTTGATATAATAGTAGTATTTGGAGGTTATACAATGGATGATAATCAGTTAATGGAATTAATTAAGAATAAAAAGTATGAAGCGGCGTTAAAGTTATTATTTGAAGCAATTGAGTCTGAGCCTGAAGAGGTGACGCACTATATTAATGTTGGTACGATCTTGTTTGATACAGGTAAGCTTGAAGAGGCAGAGCGTTTCTTCCAGAAGGCGATCACTGTTAATCCTGAGCATGGTGGCGCTTATTACGGCTTAGCCAATATTTATTATAATGCTGAACGATTTGATGAAGCGGTGAAGTTGTATCAGAAGGCGATAGCGTATGAGCTGCAGGATGCGGATACGTATTATATGCTCGGTATGTCGTTCGTTAATCTAGGTGAGATGAGTAGCGCATTGCCGTATTTGATGCGTGCACATGAGCTAAATGATGCAGATATTGAGATTGCATTCCAATATGGTCTCGTGATGTGTCAGCTTAGTATGTATGGTGACGCTGTCGAGATGCTACAGCGTGTAATGGATCAGGACGCGTCTCATGCGGATGCGTTATATAATTTAACGCTTGCACAATATATGATTGATGAAGATGCAGATAAAGCGATTGAAGGGTTTAAGCGTGTGTTAATGGTGAGTCCGGATCATATGCTTGCTGGTCACGCTGTTAAGCAATTCGAATTACTTAAGGAGGAGTAGCATTGGAAAATATGACTTTGTTTGAGCAATCCTTTGTAAAAGGGACAATAACGAGAATATTATTTTATAACAATGATAATTTCTATACTGTGCTGAAAGCTGAAGTGATTGAATCAAATGAAGATTTCGATGATGATGCTACGATTACAGGATACCTTCCGCAAATTGCTGAAGGTGATACATATACTTTTACCGGGAAGATTGTAACGCATCCGAAGTACGGAAAGCAGCTACAGGCGGATAAATTTGAGAAGGATATGCCACAGTCGCGTGACGGTATTATTCATTATCTATCAAGTGATCTGTTTAAAGGAGTCGGTAAGAAAACAGCGAGAACGATTGTAGAAGTGCTTGGTGAAGATGCACTGAACATTATTCTTGATGATAAAAGTAGTCTTGACCAGGTGCCGAAGTTATCAGATGAGAAGAAAGAATTAATCTATAGTACGATTCATGATAATCAGGCAATCGAGAAGATTATGATTCGACTGAATGAATTTGGCTTCGGGCCACAGCTTGCGATGAAGATTTATCAGTTCTATAAGGACGATACGCTAAAGGTGATTAATGAATCCCCGTATCAACTCGTGATGGATATTGAAGGTATCGGATTTAATAAGGCAGATGAACTGGCAGGGAAACTCGGTATCGATAACAATCACCCAGAACGTCTGAAAGCAGCGCTCGTGTTTACGATAGAACAAGCCTCTAACCAGAATGGACATACATATATTCCGGACCAGGTATTACTTGAAACAAGCTTCAATCTACTGACGAAAAATGGCAGTCAAGTCAATCCTGATCGTCTCGTTATCGCACTCACTGAACTGACAGAGGAACATAAGCTCGTTGAACATGAGAAGAACATCTATATCCCGAGTCTATTCTATTCTGAAACAAAAGCTGTACAAATATTGCATCGATTAATGAATCATAAGGATCAGGTGAAACAATTCGAACAGTCAGAAGTGTTGATGGCAATTGGGGATCTGGAAACCTTGTTTGAAGTCAGCTATGCAGAACGTCAGAAAGATGCACTTGTTACGGCGATGAACGCTAAGCTGATGATTCTAACGGGGGGTCCTGGTACAGGAAAGACAACGGTAGTGCGTGGTATTGTGAATTTATATGCCGAGCTGCATGGCTTAAGTCTCGATTATGATGACTATGACGGACAGGACTATCCTATTGTCGTCGCAGCACCAACTGGTCGTGCATCGAAGCGTCTTCAGGAATCGACAGGACTTGAAGCGACGACGATACACAGGTTAATTGGATGGACGAAAGAAAATAAACCGGACGATGTGCTGGAAACCGAAATTACAGCGAAACTGGTCATTATTGATGAAATGTCAATGGTTGATACGTGGCTCATGTTTCAATTGATGAAGGCTGTACCAAACGATGCCCAGATTATATTTGTCGGTGACCAAGACCAGCTCCCATCGGTCGGTCCGGGGCAAGTATTTAAGGATATGATAGATGCACAAATTATGCCCCAAATTGAGTTGAACGAAGTGTACAGGCAGCAGGAAGGTTCATCAATCGTTGAACTTGCACACCAAATTAAGCGTAATGAACCATTTGATATTACGAAACGCTATAACGATAGAAGCTTTATCCCGTGCTCAAGCAATCAAATACCAGATGTGATTGAGAAAATTGTGCGTAGTGCTGTGAGTAAAGGGTATGATATGCGTGACATACAAGTACTCGTACCGATATATAGAGGACCAGCAGGTATACGTGCGCTGAACAAAGTGCTGCAGGAAATATTGAATCCAAGTGATGAAAACAAGCGTGAACTGCAGTTTGGAGATGTTTGTTTCAGAACGGGTGATAAGGTTCTGCAGCTTGTCAATCGACCTGAAGATAACGTATTTAATGGTGATATCGGAGAAGTTACCGGCATCTTTATGGCAGCTGAGAATGCATTAAACAAAGATGTTGTGATTGTTGACTATGATGGTAGTGAAGTAACGTATACGAAAGCAGAATTAATGGAAGTTACGCATGCATACTGCTGTTCTATTCATAAGTCTCAAGGTTCGGAATTTCCGATAGTAATCATGCCGGTTGTCAATCAGTACTACAGAATGCTGCAGAAGAATATACTATATACCGGATTAACGCGTGCGAAACAATCACTTATTTTTTGTGGAGATATACAGGCTTTTAATGAAGGGATAAAGCGTATCGGTAACGCAAGGTTTACAAGCTTCTATCAGTTCCTTATCGAATATTTTAAGACAGACGAAGCGGATGATACACAGCATGTTAATTCAGATGGAAACATATTGCCATTCAATGTTGGTGAGATGACAGAAGACAATATGCATCTCGTTGATCCGATGATCAACATGGAGGGCATTACACCATATGATTTTATAAGTTGACGATTACTGCTTATTTTTTTATAATTTATGTAATTCAATATACTTTAAAGGTGAGTAAGCAAACCGTACTTTTATAGAGACATATCGGCTGGTGAGAGATATGATGTACGTCTGCTGAAGCTACTTTAATGGTTGTAAGTGAATAACGAATGAGTGATGACTTTGTCATAACTAGGGTGGTACCGCGAACACGTTCGTCCCTTTTTTAGGGAGAGCGTGTATTTTTTTAACTAGAGGAGAAGATAAGATGAAACGTTTAACAGCTGCAGAAATAAGACAGATGTATTTAGATTTCTTTGTAGAGAAAGGTCATATGATTGAACCGTCAGCACCATTAGTGCCAATTGATGACGATACATTATTATGGATTAATTCGGGTGTTGCGACCCTTAAGAAATACTTCGATGGACGTGTGATTCCACGTAATCCAAGAATTACGAACGCACAAAAATCGATTCGTACGAATGATATTGAGAATGTTGGATTCACTGCACGTCACCATACATTTTTTGAGATGCTCGGGAACTTCTCGATTGGGGATTATTTTAAGAAAGAAGCGATTGAATTTGCATGGGAATTCTTAACGAGCGAGCGATGGATGGCCATTGAACCTAAAAAGTTATATGTAACGATCCATCCGGAAGATACAGAAGCATATGATTTATGGGTCAATGATATCGGATTAACAGATGACCATATCACACGTATTGAAGGTAATTTCTGGGATATCGGTGAAGGACCAAGCGGACCAAATACTGAAATCTTCTATGATCGTGGAGAAAGCTATGGCCAAAATGATCCAGCTGAAGAAATGTATCCGGGTGGAGAGAATGAGCGTTATCTAGAAGTATGGAACTTAGTATTTTCTGAATTCAATCATAATCCAGATCATACGTATTCTCCGCTTCCAAAGCAGAATATAGATACTGGGATGGGATTAGAGCGTATGGCGTCTATTTCTCAAGATGTTCCGACAAACTATGATACAGATTTATTTATGCCGATTATCGAAGCAACAGAACAAATTTCAGGGCGTAAATATCGCGATAATAAAGAAGATGATGTTGCATTCAAAGTCATCGCTGATCATATTCGTACGGTAAGCTTTGCTATAGGAGATGGTGCATTGCCTTCAAATGAAGGTCGAGGCTATGTGTTACGTCGTTTATTACGTCGTGCGGTGCGTTTTGCACAGAAGATTGATATTAATAAACCGTTCATGTACGAGCTTGTTGACATTGTAGCTAGCATTATGAAACCATATTATCCTGATGTTGATAAGAATAAGAATTTTATCAAGAAAGTCGTGAAATCTGAAGAAGATCGTTTCCATGAAACTTTAGAAGAAGGTTTAGTGCAGTTCAATGCACTTAAAGATAGTGCTAAAGCTTCTGACAATGTCTTAAAGGGTGAAGATGTCTTCAAACTGTATGATACATTCGGTTTCCCTGTTGAATTAACGGAAGAGCTTGCTGAAGAGGCGGGCGTGAAAGTTGATCATGAAGGTTTTGAAGTGGCGATGGAAGCCCAGCGTACACGTGCCCGCGAAGCACGTCAGAAGACACAAAGTATGCAAGTACAAAATGAGGTGTTATCGAATATTAAAGTTGACAGTAAGTTTGTCGGTTACGATACATTAACGATGGATACTGTCATTACTGCATTATTACAGGATGGTGTTGAAGTAGAAGAAGCAGACGACCGTTCTGATGTGCAGTTCGTCATGGCAGAAACGCCATTTTATGCTGTAAGTGGTGGGCAAGTTGCAGATAATGGTATTGTTACAGGTGAAGGTTTTGAAATCGAAGTGACAGAGGTTACGAAAGCACCGAACGGTCAAAACTTACACACAGGTACAGTGCGTTTTGGTAAAGTAACGAAATCTGCAGTGAAAGCAGCGGTGAATGCAGAATTCAGAACATTCGTCATTAAAAACCACAGTGCAACACATTTAATGCATCAAGCCTTAAAAGATGTGTTAGGCACACACGTTAATCAGGCAGGATCTTTAGTTACGCCTGAGCGTTTACGTTTTGACTTCTCGCACTTCGGACCTGTTACAAAAGAAGAAATTGCAAAAGTTGAACAAATTGTTAATGAAAAAATTTGGCAGAACATACATGTGGAAATCAACGAGATGCCGATTAATGAAGCAAAGACAAAAGGTGCGATGGCATTGTTCGGTGAAAAGTATGGGGACATTGTACGTGTTGTTGAAATGAGTGATTATTCTATCGAACTATGTGGTGGTGTCCATGTCCGTAATACAGGTGAAATTGGATTGTTCAAGATTGTATCCGAATCTGGAACAGGCGCAGGTGTTCGTCGTATTGAAGCTGTTACAAGTAAAGCAGCATTTAATTACTTATCTGAGTTTGTGGATACAGTAGATACGTTATTGCCAGTTGTAAAAGTAAAAGCTAAAGAACAGTTAACTGAAAAAGTAAATGAGATAACTTCAGTGATGAAAGAGCAAGAAAAACAAATTGTTCAGTTGAATAAAGAAATTTCTGCTTTAAAGATGGGTGATATCTCAGATAATATTAAAGAAATCAATGGCATAAAAGTGTTAAGTACTGAAGTAGAAGTACAAGACGCTAAAATGTTACGAGAACTTATGGATGACTATAAATCGAAAGTACAAGATGCAGTCATCTTCCTAGTCGTTGCAACAGATAAATTAAGCTACATGGCGAGCGTTCCTAAGGCTTTAACGGATAAAGTTAAAGCAGGAGACTTAATTAAAGCAGTGGCACAGGAAACTGAAGGTAAAGGTGGCGGACGCCCAGATTCAGCTCAAGGCGGAGCGCCGAACCCTAAAGACGTTACGAAAGCATTACAATTCGTTAATAGTTACATTAATCAATTGTAATTAAAATGTTATCTATAGTATGATGAATGTGTATCAGGTCATACTAAAAGGAGTGTTTCAAGTGGAATTTGACAAGACGATGAAATTTAACATCGAAGACTTACCCAAAGAAGAAGTTCGCACCGTATTATTAAATGTCTACAATACGCTGGAAGAGCGCGGATATAACCCGATTAATCAGATTGTTGGCTATTTATTATCGGGTGATCCAGCCTATATTCCTAGACATAATGATGCACGTAATCAAATTCGCAGATTAGACCGTGACGAAATTATGGAACAACTTGTATCAAGTTATATCAATTCAGAGAAAACCAATGCATAAATCAATAGGACTAGACGTCGGCTCAAAGACTATAGGTGTCGCTCTTAGTGATGCTATGGGATGGACTGCTCAAGGTTTAACAACACTCCGTATCGATGAAGCGAATGAAGATTATGGAATTGAAGCACTTAAAGAAATAATAGAAACAAATAATGTAACTACGGCGGTAATCGGACTCCCTAAAAATATGAATAACACGATTGGTCCAAGTGGAGAGGCATCACTGCACTTTAGTGAAATGTTAAAGTCAAGTTGTCCTGAACTTGATATCATCATGTGGGATGAGCGACTTTCTACAGTTGGTGCTGAGCGTAGTTTGCTTGAAGCCGATGTATCACGTAAGAAACGTAAGCAAGTAATCGACAAGATGGCAGCAGTATTTATACTGCAAGGTTATCTTAACTCTAAATAGAAAAGGATGATAAACATGACAGAAAACAATGAATTAAACCAAGGAACATTAGATATTAATAACGAAGAAGAGCTATTAACATTATTTGATGAAGAAGGTAACGAAGTATTATACCGTAAACTATTAGAATTCTATCACCCTGAATTTGAGAAGACATACATTATCTTAGCTGAAGAAGGCGCAGATGAGGAAGAAGAAATTGAATTAATTCCTATGATTAATGAGCCTAGTGAAGACGGTGAAGGTGGTAAATTACTACCAGTTGAAACAGATGAAGAGTGGGATATGATTGAAGAAGTTGTAAATACGAACTTTGACGGAGAATAATAGAAGGAGACTGTGATGACAAACAGGAACAAAGAAATTAGAGATTCAAAGACGTTCTCTAAACTTCTTTCTTCTATTATCATTGGTATTATTTTATTAGGCGCTGTTGTATTAGGTATTGCAGGCTTTATATATTTTAATGCAAGTCAAAAGCCACTGGATCCAGGAAATAAGACGGTAACGAAAGTTGAAGTGCTTCCGGGTGAAACGGCAACGATGATTGGAGAAAAGTTAGAGAAAAAGAAAATCATTAAGAATAGTAAGATGTTCAAATATTATTTAAAGTTTAATAATATTTCTAACTTCCAGGCAGGGAATTATGAATTCTCACCCTCAATGACTTATGATCAAATCGCAAAGAGCTTACAAAAAGGTGAAGTATATCTACCTGTACTATTCAAGATGAATGTGCCTGAAGGGATGACGATGGATCAAATTGCTGATATCGTATCTAAGAAGACGGATATCTCTAAGGAAGAATTTATGAAGACTGTAAATGATAAAACTTTTGTTAAAAAGATGATGCAGAAGCATCCGAAGTTAGTTACAGATGAAGTATTAGCTAAAGATATCAAGTCCCCTCTAGAAGGTTATTTATTCCCGGCTACGTATGATTTTACTGAAGAGAACCCAACGGTTGAACAAGTTGTTGACAAGATGCTTACTGCCATGGAGCATAATGCCTTTCCTTTATGGGATAAGTATGGCGGTATTATTATTACTGAAGCAGGCAAAGAAAGGAAACTTACTTTCCATGAATTTTTAACATTCAGTTCTCTTGTGGAGCGTGAAGCGACAGGATTAACAGACCGTGCGAAAATTGCATCAGTATTTATTAATCGTATGGGTGAAAATCCTGAAATGCCTCTGCAGACAGATCCAACTGTACTATATGCACTTGGAAAGCATAAAGCAGTAACTTATGAAGCAGACTTAAAAGTGGACTCCCCTTATAATACGTACATTCACACAGGATTACCACCTGGACCGATTGCAACGAGCGGTACTGCGTCTATGGAAAGTGTATTAAACCCGGCGAAAACGGATTATTTATACTTCTTAGCAGATAAAGACGGGAAAAACTATTTCTCTAAAACATTAGATGAACATTTAGAGAAAAAAGATAAACATATTGATAGTGTTGAAAATTAATAATTAAAATCCGGGTGGTGACTTTTCGTCATTGACCGGATTTTAATTATATACATAACGTTTGTTAATGAATTACCTATTACATTTTCTACTAAAATGTGATACAATACTTTGAAAATAAATTTTCTACTACCAGCCGTGTGGTTGGTAATTTTTTCGTTAAAGGATTGTTTAGATGATTAAAGAAGCAACATATATCAGTAATTTAAATCCAGTAAATGATATTGATACGTTAATTCAATATGCAATTGATAATGAAGTGCCAATTATGGATAAGATTTCTGTAGAATTTGTTAAACAGTTGATTCGAATTCATAAAGCGCAATCTATTCTTGAAATAGGTACAGCAATTGGATATAGTGCTTTGCATTTTGCTTCTGTAGATGATGCGATTCATGTTACGACGATCGAACGTAATGAAACAATGTATCAAACAGCGTTGTTAAATTTTGAGACGTTTAACACGAAGCAGATTAGACCGATATACAAAGATGCACTTGAAGCATTTCATGATGTAAATGATAGACAGTATGATATATTGTTTATCGATGCCGCAAAAGCACAGTCGATGAAGTTTTTTGAACTGTACAGTCCACTCGTAAGACAAGGGGGATTAATTATTACGGACAACATTTTATATCATGATTTTGTTGGTAATATTGAAATTGTACGCAGTAGAAATGTAAAACAGATGGTACGTAAAATTGAAAAATATAATACGTGGTTAAGTGAACACCCGGATTATGATACAAACTTTCTTGATATCGGCGATGGCATGAGCATATCAATTAAGAAATAAAGGAGAACACAATGACAGAATTATTAGTAACACCAAAATCGTTATTACATATAGATGCATTAATTGAAGCGGGTGCTGATGCATTTTTAATAGGTGAGTCAAAGTTTGGATTAAGACTTGCCGGTGAATTTAATAGAGAAGAAGTAAGACTTGCTGCTGAGAAAATTCATGCACATGGCAAGAAGGTGTATGTAGCAGTTAATGGATTATTTCATAATGAACATTTAGATGATGTTGAAGATTATATGAAGTATCTGCATACATTAGACATTGATGCGATTAGTTTCGGTGATCCGGCGATTGTCATGTATGCACGCGAACTTGGAAATACGATTCCATTACAGTGGAATCAAGAGACGCTCGTAACTAATTATTTCCAATGCAATTACTGGGGTGAGCGTGGCGCGAATCGCGCAGTGCTAGCACGCGAACTCTCATTAGAAGAAGTAATGAATATTAAAACGCATGCGAATGTTGAGATAGAAGTGCAGGTGCATGGAATGACATGTATGTTCCAGTCAAAACGTAATTTACTCGGGAACTACTTTATGTATCAAGATAAAGTAATGAAGATAGAGAATAGAGCACAAGCTGATAGCATGCTGTTATATGATGAAGAGCGTAATAATAAATATCCAATCTTTGAAGATAGTAATGGAACGCATATTATGAGTCCAAACGATATTTGCGTCATCGAAGAATTAGAAGAGCTGCTTGAAGCAGATATCGATAGCTTTAAGATTGACGGTGTATTGCATAGTGAAGATTATATTACGACAGTAACGAGAGCTTACCGTCAGGCAATCGATCTATTTAACGAAGACCCTGATCTATATGATGATGCGAAGTTTGATTTAATCGATATGATTGAAGAAATCCAGCCTGAACATCGTCCACTTGATCAAGGATTCTTATTTAAACAAACTGTTTACTAATATGGAAATTAAGGAATGATAATATGAAAACTGAAATGGAAATCATCAATCAGCAACCAAAAATTAAAAAGCCGGAATTATTAGCGCCTGCTGGAAACCTTGAAAAGTTAAAAATAGCAGTACATTACGGTGCCGACGCTGTCTTTTTAGGTGGACAGGAGTATGGTCTGCGCTCTAATGCTGATAACTTTACAATAGAAGAAATCAAAGAAGGCGTTGAATTTGCCAACCGATATGGTGCAAAAATATATATAACAACAAATATTATTGCTCATGACGAGAACATGCCTGGATTAGAAGAATATTTACAGAAGTTAGAAGGGGCTGGGGCAACAGGTATTATCGTTGCAGACCCGTTAATTATTGAGACGTGTAAGCGCGTCGCACCGAAATTAGAAATCCATTTATCAACACAGCAATCATTATCGAATGTTAAAGCCGTTGAGTACTGGAAATCTGAAGGGTTAGAGCGTGTTGTATTAGCACGTGAGACTAGCGCAGAAGAAATAAAAGAAATGAAAGAGAAAATAGACATCGAGATTGAAGCGTTTATTCATGGTGCAATGTGTATTGCATATTCTGGGCGCTGTACATTAAGTAACCATATGACAGCACGAGACTCAAACCGTGGTGGCTGTTGTCAGAGCTGTCGCTGGGATTATGATCTTATTACAGTTAATGATGGTGAACTGGATGTAGCTTATGAAGGAGATAACGTAACACCATTTGCAATGAGTCCAAAAGACTTGAAGCTTATTGAAAGCATTCCGAAGATGATTGATATCGGTGTTGACTCACTTAAAATTGAAGGACGTATGAAATCAATCCATTATATTGCAACGGTTGTATCCGTTTATCGTAAGGTCATTGATGCTTATGTCAATGACCCGGAAAACTTTAAGATTGATCCAGAATGGTTAGTCGAGCTTGATAAATGTGCGAACCGTGATACAGCCTCTGCTTTCTTTGAAGGTGTACCAGGATTTGAAGAGCAGATGTTTGGACACGAGCAATCTAAGAAAACACCATATGATTTCTGTGGTTTAGTACTAGACTATGATGAAACAACTCAAATTGCGACCATTCAGCAACGTAATAACTTTAAACCAGGTCAGGAAATTGAATTTTTCGGTCCGGAAATTGAAAATTTCAGACAAGTTGTAACTGAAATTGTCGATGAAGAGGGCAATGTATTAGATGCTGCCCGCCACCCGTTACAAATTGTACAAATTAAAGTAGATCATCCGGTCTATCCGATGAATATGATGAGGAAGGAACTGAACTGATGAGCAAAACGACGATTATCGGCATTGCGGGAGGATCAGGTTCAGGTAAAACTTCCGTGACATCTAAGATATTAAAGAATCTAGAAGGATATAGTGTTGCTCTCATTGAGCAGGATTACTATTACAAAAATCAGGATCATCTCACCTTTGAAGAACGTCTAAAAACAAACTATGATCATCCTTTTGCGTTTGATAATGAACTGCTCATTCAAAACTTGAAAGATTTGCGTAATGGTAAGACGGTAGAAGTTCCGACATATGATTATTCAAATCATACAAGAAGTGAGAAAACGATTACATTTGAACCAAAAGATGTTATTATAGTAGAAGGCATTTTTGCACTGGAAAATAGCGATCTTCGTGACCTCATGGATGTGAAGATCTATGTAGATACCGATGCCGATCTAAGAATACTGCGTCGTATCGTCAGAGATATTAAAGATCGCGGACGCACGATGGAATCTGTTATCGATCAGTATTTGACGGTGGTAAGACCGATGCATAATCAGTTTATCGAGCCAACCAAGAAATATGCTGATATTATCATTCCAGAAGGTGGAAGTAATTCAGTTGCAATCGATATAATGACAACAAAAATACAATCATTAATTCAAGTTTAGAATTAGGAAAGAAGGATTATTTATGGAAATGCAAAAAGAGTACCCAATGACACAAGAAGGTTTTGACAAATTAGAAGTTGAATTAGAACATTTGAAGACAGTACGTCGTCCTGAAGTTGTAGAAAAAATTAAGGTTGCGCGTAGCTTCGGTGATTTGTCTGAGAACTCTGAGTATGATGCAGCAAAGGATGAGCAGGGTTTCGTTGAACAGGAAATTACAAAAATCGAAATGATGTTACGTCATGCTGTAATCATTGAAGATGACGGTTCAAAGTCAGAGGTACAAATCGGTCGAACTGTAACATTTGCAGAAGTACCTGGAAATGAAGAAGAATCATATAAGATTGTCGGTAGCGCAGAAGCTGATCCATTTGAAGGTAAGATTTCTAATGAATCGCCAATTGCTAAAGCGTTACTTGGTAAAAAAGTTGGCGATGAAGTGAACGTGCCGCTTCCAAACGGTAATGAAATGCGAGTAAAAATTGTTGAAATTAGCTAAATAAATGTTGAAAAGGTTGAGCAGGTGTCCTTTGAACCTTTTATGTGGAGGAAAATTATGATTGGTATTATTGGTGCGATGGAAGAAGAGGTTGCAATTTTAAAAAGTGAAATACAAAACTTAACGACTGAAAAAATTGCACATGTTGAAATTTATAGAGGCTTACTTTTGGGCAAGGAAGTTGTTCTGATGCAAAGCGGTATCGGTAAAGTGAATGCAGCCATTTGTACAACTTTACTGATTTCTAATTTTAAACCAGACTATATTATCAATACAGGTAGTGCAGGTGGTTTAGGTTCAGGACTTACGGTTGGAGATGTATTAGTGAGTACAGATGTTCTGCATCATGATGTAGATGCAACTGCATTTGGGTATGCACAAGGTCAGGTGCCGATGATGCCTGAAACTTATAAAGCAGACGACATGCTAATAGATAAAACTAAACGTGCGATATCCAAACATAACTATACTGCACAAACGGGTTTAATCGTTTCAGGAGATAGCTTTATCGGCTCAGCTGAGATGAAAGCATCGATATTAGAGAAGTTTCCTGACGCAATGGCTGTTGAGATGGAAGCAGCGGCAGTTGCACAGACGTGTTATCAGTTTAATACACCATTCATCATTACGCGCGCTGTAAGTGATTTAGCAAATGGTGAAGCTGAGATGAGTTTCGAGCAATTTTTAAAAGTAGCTTGCGTATCAAGTTCTAACATTGTAAAATCATTATTAGAGACATTATAATAAGCTAGGGGGCTTATATATGATATTTATTATGGCATTAGCAGTGATTGCAACTTCTATTATCGGTTTTGTAATCTATAATGGAACTGAAGTAGATTACGCTCCAAATCAAGAAATCGAATAAGTTGTATAGAGCGAATCAATCGTTTGGTTCGCTCTTTTGTTTTACAGAAGGAATAGTGGGTATCATAAATGTAATAAATATAAGAGGTGTATCATGGGAATATTTAAAAAATATTTGCTACCAAGCAAGTATGCAAAGTCAGTATTTGAAATTACGCCGGAAGAATTAACAGGCAGAGGTGTAAAGGCAATAATAACTGATCTCGATAATACGTTAGTCGGCTGGGATGTTGAACTTGCTACGCCTGAAGTGATTAAATGGTTCAATGGTATGCGTGAAGCAGGCATTCAAGTGACGATTGTGTCGAATAACAATCAAGCACGTGTAGCAACGTTTGCAACACCACTTGAAGTTGATTATATCTTTGGAGCACGTAAACCAATGGGACAAGCATTTAAGAAGGCTGTAAAGGCGATGAATGTGAAACCGGCAGAAACAGTTGTTATCGGTGATCAGATGATGACGGATGTTCTAGCTGCCAACTCAAATGGATTCTATTCTATTATGGTCGTCCCGGTCAAAGCAAACGACGAATGGAAAACGAGAGTGAACCGTATGATGGAGCGTAAGTTTTTAGCGTACTTTAAGAAAAAGGGATATATCACGTGGGAGGATTAATTTTATATCGATAATGTAAAATTAATCCTTTACTTTGTAAAATAATTTTTGTATTATTATCTTACAAAGTTGATATATGCGGGTGTAGTTTAGTGGTAAAACCTCAGCCTTCCAAGCTGATGTTGTCGGTTCGATTCCGATCACCCGCTTCTAAATAGGATGGGACGTATGTCTCGTCCTTTTTTATTGTGACTTGCAATACTAATAACATCATTTATGATAAAATATACAATAGTGAGTTTAATAATGGAGGAATATAATTTGAGTGAACACATGAAATGTATCGGTTGCGGTGCAGAACTTCAGTCAGATGATCAGAATAAACCTGGATATGTACCTGCTTCAAGTTTAAAGAAAGAAGACGTCATATGCAAACGTTGCTTTAGATTAAAGCATTATAATGAGATTCAGGACGTAAATATGACAAGCGATGACTTTTTAACGATGTTAAATGCATTGAGCGAAAAACAAGGAATCATTGTTAATGTGATAGATGTATTTGATTTTCAAGGTTCATGGATTAACGGATTAAAGCGTATCGTAGGTAATAAGAAGGTCATCATTGCTGCGAACAAAATGGATCTATTACCGAAACTGATTAACAAACGCCGTGTAAAACTATGGATTGAAAAACAGGCGAAAGCACTTGGTATGAATCCAGATGACGTCGTATTAATTTCGGCACAGAAAAATCACGGTATTGAAGAACTGCTTGAGTCGATTGAAACTTTAAGATCAAATCAGGACGTCTATGTTGTAGGGACGACAAACGTCGGTAAATCGACTTTAATTAATAAATTGATTGAGACGAGCGTGGGTGAGAAAGATGTTATTACGACAAGTCACTTCCCGGGCACAACGCTTGATTTAATCGATATTCCACTCGATGAACATTCATTTCTGTTTGATACACCGGGTATCATCCAGGCACACCAGATGACCCATTACGTTACTGATAAGGAACTCAAAGTAATTATGCCAAAACAAGAAATCAAGCCTCGTAACTTCCAGTTAAACGAAGGACAGACGTTGTTTCTAGGAGGCTTAGTACGCGTTGATTATGTGTCTGGAGGTAGAAGAAGCTTAAACTGTTTCGTAAGCAATTTACTGAACATTCATAGAACAAAGACAGATAATGCGCAAAGTTTGTGGCATCGTCAGATTGGTGAACTATTAGTACCTCCTGGTAGTGGCGAATTTGATTTTGATAATGTGAAGCAAGTTCAGTTATCTGTGAAAGAAGAGAAACAGGATATCATTATTTCAGGCCTCGGTTTTATTACGGTGGATAAAGGTGCGCAAATCATCGTACATGCACCGAAGCAAGTTGATGTATATTTAAGACCGAGCATATTGTAGAGGTGACATTATGAAATTTGCAGTTATAGGTCATCCTATTAAACATTCACTATCACCGTTGATGCACCATGCCAATTTCAAAGCATTGCAAACTGATGATGAATACACTGCACTTCACATCGATCCGAAACACTTTCATCATTTGAGAGATATTATTCACGAGAAGGCCATTGACGGCTTTAATATTACGATTCCGTATAAAGTGGATATGTTGCAAGTTGTGGATGTAGTAGACACAAAAGCGCAGATGATTGGTGCAATTAATACGGTGCACATTAAAGATGGTGTATGGTATGGCTATAATACAGACGGTGCAGGATTTAAAGCATCTATAGAGGAACATATTGGTGGAAAGAATATTGTCGTACTCGGGGCTGGTGGTGCGAGTCGAGCGATATGTTATACGTTATTTAAAGATAATAAAGTTACTGTACTGAACAGAAATTGTAATCGTGTTGCAGACTGGCCGTTTCAAATAGACGCTTACAAGTATGAGGAGAGTGACGTGATCATTCAGCAAGCGGATATTGTTATCAACACGACACCGGTCGGGATGGAGGGATTTATGTCGGAGACTTTAATCGATATAGCCCAGTTGAAGTCAAGTGCTGTCGTATGCGACATTATATATACACCTGACACGACACCGATACTGCAAAGTGCAGCACAACGAGGATTAAAGATTATCAACGGCCTTGATATGTTTGTGAATCAAGGTGCGCTGAGTTATGAAATATGGACTGGTAAGCAAGCGAATAAAGCAGCGATGAAACAAGCTGTAATAAATCATTTATAAAGGAGCACATTATGTTAACAGGAAAACAAAGAAGATATTTACGCGCAAAAGCTCATAATTTGGACCCAATCTTTCAAATTGGTAAAGGTGGTATTAGCAATAACTTAATTGAGCAATTAAATGATGTACTGGAAAAACGTGAACTCATAAAAGTCAGTGTATTGCAGAATAATATGGATGATAAAGAGGAGCTTGCAGAAACAATTGCGCGCCGTGTGTACGGGGAGCTTGTACAAGTCATCGGTTCGACAATTATTCTGTATAAACCTTCAGTAAATCATAAAAAAATAGAACTCCCACGCTAATGGAAATCATACTTTACGGTGGCTCATTCGATCCTGTTCATATTGGTCATGCATTTGTTGCAAATGAAGTGTATCAGCAGTTTAGACCAGATAAATTTATCTTCATGCCAGCAGGACAAAGCCCGCATAAAACATCAAGACCAAACGTATCAGATCAACATCGGTTAAATATGATAGAACAGACGATTGAATATTTAACTTTCGGTGAAATTGATACGTTTGAAATAGAGCAGTCAGGAAAGAGTTATACGTATCATACTGTTTTATATTTGAAGGAAAAGTATAAAAATTGCACGCTAAAAATATTAATCGGATATGATCAGTACGAAGCGATTGATAAATGGTACAATCTAGAAGCAATTACTTCACTTGCATCGTTCATCGTCGTGAACAGATCGCGTGATGAACTGAATTTAAGAGAGCCTTTTATACCTTTTACATTGCCAAGGATGGATGTGAGTGCGACTGATATTAGAAAGCGTATGCTTAATGGACAGTCAGTGAAATGCTTACTACTAGACGATGTAGAGAAGTATATTAGAGAGGAGCACTTATATGAAGAGAAAAAAAGCGATTAAATTAGTAGAAGAGAAATTACCTAAGAAGCGATTTGAACATTCATTACGTGTTGCTGAAACAGGTGTTAAACTCGCTGAAATGTTCGGTGGTGACAAAGATGTCGTAGATATTGCAGGGATATTGCACGATTATGCAAAGTATGATGATTTAAGCGTACTTTATCAGGCAGTGACACATTATGAACTTGATAATGAACTACTGGCTTACAACTCAGAAATATTACATGGACCTGTTGCAGCTGAAATTATGAAGCATGAACATCATATTGAAGATGAAGAAATATATCATGCGATCTATCATCACACTTGTGGCCGTAAGCAGATGAGATTAAATGAAAAAATTATATTTGTGAGTGATTATATTGAGCCGGGTAGAACACAGCCTGGTGTTGATGAGATTAGAGACATCGTGTATAACGAGCAAAATTTAGACAAAGCAATATATGAAATTTCAAAACGTACGACACTCTATTTAGTTGAAAATGATAAGACAATTTATCCGAAAACGATTGAATGTCTTAATTATTATAATTTACAAAGATAAAGGATGGATTTAATGAATAGTAAAGTATTATTGGAGCTTGCATTTAATGCATGTGATAACAAACGAGCAGAAGATATTATTGGTATAAATGTCGCAGATGTAACGGGTATTACGGATTATTTTGTAATCTGTGAGGGAAATTCTGATCGACAAGTACAAGCAATTGCACGCGAAGTTAAAGACGAAGCACAAAAGAATGGCATTGAAGTTAACCGTCTGGAAGGATTTAATGAAGCGCGTTGGGTACTTGTGGATCTTGGAGATGTTGTAGTGCATGTCTTCCATCATGAAGAACGTGATTATTATAATTTAGAGAAATTATTCCGAGATCAGGAAATCATTACGTACGAGTCGGAAACGATATAATGGAATACGGGCAATTTGCGCACATCTATGATCGATTTATGTATGATCAGCCTTATGACACCTGGGCACAGATCGTTCAGCGATATATCCCAGCAGAGGGCTCGATTCTAGATGTTGCGACGGGGACAGGAAAGTTATTGCAGCTCGTCACTGCCAATGAAAAGGTCGGTGTCGATTTAAGTGAGGATATGCTTGCTGTTGCTCAGCATAATGTAGGCAATGCACAATTTATTACACAGGATATGACTGAACTTAATCTTGCGAAATCATTCGATACGATTACGTGTTTATGTGACAGTCTAAACTACCTGCAAGATGAAGATGCTATAGCCCGCACATTTCAAAATGTGTATGCGCATCTGAAACGTGAAGGTACATTTATTTTTGATGTGCATAGTGTTCAGAAGTTTGAGCGCTACTTCAATAATGCAACCTATAGTGACGATCTATCAGACGTTGTGTATATATGGCATGCCATTAAAGGTGAGACACCATTTTCTGTGTATCATGATATGACCTTTTTCGTATCAGATGGAACACGTTATGATAGATTCGATGAATCTCATGAACAACGTACGTTCCCGATTGATTTCTATAAGTTGCAGCTCGAACAGGCAGGATTTGATATCGAGAGAGTATTCTTTGATTTTAATGAAGCGCAAGTGACAGAAACTGACGACGTAGAACGCGTATTTTTTGTCGCAAAAAAACGATGATAGATAAAATAAATTTTAAATTGTTACAAATAAGAGATTTTGTTCACTTCCTGATATAACTATTCAGGAGGTGTTTTTTTGCAGAAATTATTAAATTTCGGGGCGCTACTAGACAGATACAATGTAAACAAGCAGATGATCGGATTAACAATCGTAACCTTTATCGTTGGGATGATTGTATTGATGAAATCAATATCAAGTACAGAAATTAGTGAGGAAGAAATACAACAACCGGCTGAAACTTCTGAGGTAGCCTTACAGAAGGAAGAAGAGACTGAGGAAAGTGCAGCACAGAATATTAAAGTTGATGTGAAAGGCGCTGTCAAGTATGGCGGTGTCTATGATGCACAGCAAGGTGAGCGTGTACATGATATATTAAAACATGCTGAAGTACTGCCGAATGCAGATCTGGAGGCAGTGAACTTATCTCAAGAAGTACGTGATGCCCTTGTGATCTATATTCCATTTAAAGGTGAAGTGAAGACGGACAAATATACGCTCTATCAGAATACCGGGGGGCATCCTGAAAGTAATTCTGGAAGCAACGTACAGAGTAAGATTAATATTAATCAGGCAGAACAGTCTGAGCTTGAGGAAATACCTGGAATTGGTCCGAAGAAAGCGCAGGATATTATTAAGTACAGAACAGATAACGGAGGGTTTAAAGCTATCGAAGAAATTAAAGAAATACGAGGTATAGGAGACAAGACATATGAAAGTTTAAAGGAATATATAGAAGTATGATTGATTTAGCATAAATATCATATTACAATTGTATCAAAATGACTTGGAGTGGATGTTATGGAACGTATACAGTGGAAAGAGTACTTTATGGCGCAAAGTCAGTTGTTAGCATTACGCTCAACGTGTACAAGACTCAGTGTCGGTGCAACAATTGTCAAGGATAATCGTATTATCGCAGGTGGATACAACGGTTCAGTATCAGGTGAAGTGCACTGTATAGATGCAGGATGCTATGTTGAAGATGGACACTGTATCAGAACGATACATGCCGAGATGAATGCATTATTACAATGCGCTAAAATGGGTGTAACGACTGAAGGCGCTGATATTTATGTCACACACTTTCCGTGTATTCATTGTACGAAGTCACTCATTCAGGCAGGCATTAAGAAAATTTACTATGCAGAGGATTATAAGAATCATCCTTATGCCATAGAACTGCTGGATAAGAATCACGTTGATACTGAGAAGATTGACTTTAATCCACATCATGTTGTCCATTATTTTGAACAAATGTAGAACGGAGGATATGTGGGCTTAATTGCAGTTCTTGTAGTGATATCTGCAGTTTTATGTCAGTACGATTATTTAAGCAGCGTTATGTTGATGTTCGTAGCGATAATGATTATCTATAAGAAGCGTTTATCACGCTTTATTTATATTTATGCAGCATTATTTTTATGTACGTACCTTTATTATGAGAGCCATTCATTCAGCCGGATTGTTACTCAGTTTAATGACCAATCGGATATTAAGATAAATACGACCGGCTATTTTACAACGCAGTTTAAAGTGGATGGCAACTTGATGATGGGTGATATTGTCATTGATAACGATACGTATAAGTTCGTTTATAGGATTAAAGATCAAGCTGAACAATTACGTCTTAAACGTGGAATCCACATCTATCAGCAATGTGCATTCAGTAGTGCAGCTGAATCGCCATTGCCGAATACAAATCAGCCGGGATTTCATTATGATGAATATTTATATTATGGCACCTATAAAGGCACACTTACAATCGAAGAGGTTAATTTTGATTCATGCAGACAACACCCGTTAACGATATTGGATCACATACGTCTGTATCGCTATCACTTAGGCGAACAGATGGTGCAATTAAAGTACGGTGCCTATATCACGGCGCTGACTACAGGCGATACGAGATATTTAGATCATAAGACATTAAATGATTTGAAAACATTAGGCATCTATCATCTCTATGCGATTAGCGGCAGCCACGTTGCACTGGTTACAGTTCAGCTCTATTATTTGTTTAAACGACTTTATGTACCGTTACATATAAGCAAATTGATGATATTAATTATTCTGCCGGGCTATGTTATATTGACAGGAGAAGCACCAGCCGTTGTGCGTGCAGCACTATTTATGGCATTCGTATTGGTGAAGCCAAGATTTATCTCGATGCTCGATGCACTCGCAATTACATTTATCGTAAATTTAATAATGACACCTTTTATAATCTTTAACATTGGATTTCAACTATCTTATATTATCTGCTTTTCGTTTATCTTCATATTACAAAGCTATGAATTAACGCCAATCAAACTTTTTTTATTAACCAATTTCATTTCACAAGTTGCAACGTTACCCATTCTTTTTTATCATTTCAATATCGTCTATTTTATCGGATTGTTGACTAATCTTTTATTTATACCACTTTTCTCTTTCGTTATTTTCCCGCTTTGTACTTTCATTTTACTTTGTTTAATGTTGTTTAATTTTATACCGGAGATACTGGACGCATTGACCCACTATGCATTCTTACTCCATGATATATGTGTAGAAAAATTTTTGTCGTTACATGCATTGCCACTTGTTATTAAATCACAGCATATAATCTATTATGTCATCATGATAGGCGTAATCTATTATTTATTTCATCAGAAACCCCGTATTCAAGTGACTGCAATATGTCTATGTATAGCGCTTATTCTTATTAGTCGCATACAAAATGAAGACGCACTACATGTTCTGGATGTTGGGCAGGGGGATTGTATTGTTATTGAATATAATGGCAGAGTTGTGATGGTGGATACCGGCGGTAAGTTTGATTTCAATGAAGGGTGGGAGAAACGGAGAGACGCACGTTCCATCAGTGAGAAAATTATCGTACCATTCCTATATCATAAAGGGATCACACAAATCGATGATTTAATATTGACACATCCAGACTTGGATCATATCGGAGAAGCAGAACAACTTATAAAATTAAAGCTTGTAAAGCGCATTATCATAAATAAAACAGCTGCATCGATACCGAAATACACATCACTTCAAGCGATTGCTCATCAATACAACATTCCAATATTCGATGAATCAGAGGTCAAGATAGCTGGGATTGACTTAATTACAGCAAGTAAAGGGGATGATATTAACGACGAAAGCATCGTCACATTTATTCAAGGAGAAAAAGTCAATGCATTGCTGACGGGAGATTTGAGCAAAGCGCAGGAAGAAGAGGTGCTGGCTCATATTTCATCAAGGATCGATATCGTTAAGATTGGCCATCACGGATCCGATACAAGTACAGGTGATGCACTATTAAAACGTGAATTTAAAACAGCAATGATATCTGCCGGGCGAAACAACAGGTATGGTCATCCGCATGAAGAGACAATCAAACGACTAATTGAGTATAATAAGCTGATTTATAATACGCAGTCAGATGGCAGAATAACAGTAAAGTTAGGCCAAAATGAAATCTCTACGATGCGCAAGGAATTAAAGGATAATAAATAAAAACCCGAGCAATAATGGCACGATAGTGTGCATTATTATTCGGGTTCGTGTGATGTACGAAACGGACACACAGATAAGTACATTATTTTGCAATCAGGTCAAAGATTTGAGCGATGATGTAAATTGTGGCAAATCCACCAAATCCAAATAAGAATGCATAACCAGAATCTTGTACGTCATTATTTTTTGATTGAACATTTTTTTCGAATTGATTCATAATTTCTCAACCTCCTAATGTATCTATTTAAGTATATGATAACATATAAAAAAAAGCTATAATGAAATAGAGATTTTTATTTTAAGGAGTAAATGATGCGCTATATTTATTTAATACATGGAAGTACGAAGCCTTTAGTTGAATCAGAAACAGAGCAGCTGGTTGCAAAGTTAATCGGTACGAAAGATGAATTTAATTATAGTCAGTACGATATGAAGGAAACCGAAGTTAAACCGATATTAGAAGATGCGATGACAATTCCTTTTCTGTCCGATGCGAAAGCGATTGTCATACATAATGCTTTTGTGTTTACAGGCGAGAAAGTCAAGACGACATTTGAAATCGATATAGATGAAATATTGGCGTTTATTGAAAGATTTGAAGGCCCGAACTATGTCATCTTCACCGTCTATTCAGATAAGCTCGATGAACGTAAGAAGATTGTGAAGAAAATAAAGGCCAACCATGAAGTGAAGAAGATTGAACCACTGGATGAACAAGGGATAAAAAAAATTATTAAATCAACTTTAAATGAAAATTTTAAGGATATTAAAGAAGATGCACTTAATGAAATGATCCATCTCACCGGGATCGATTATGGAGCGGTTATGAAGGAACTGGATAAGCTAGTGTTATATAGTGGCGACGCACCTATAATAACGAAAAGCGATGTGTCACAGGTCGTCAGCAGAAGCCTTGAACAGAATGTGTTTTTGCTCACAGACTACATAACGTCAGGGAAGAAGGCAGAAGCTATTCATCTATTGAAAGACTTGATACATATGAAAGAAGAACCGATTAAACTGCTCGCGCTTATAACAAGTCAGTATCGATTATACTATCAGGTGAAGATATTGTCTGAAAAGGGATTTTCTGAGCAGCAGATCGCACGCGAAGTGAAGGTGCATCCATATCGTGTAAAACTATCGATGCGTAAAGTACGACAAATTCCGTTAAAGCATCTGCTGAATGTTATCGATGCATGTGCCGAAGCAGATTATGAACTGAAGTCATCTTATATGGATAAAGTATTGATACTGGAACTGTTTATCTTGAAGGTATAAAAAACAAGGCGATAGTGAAACTATCGCCTTGTTTCTCTTGTGACAGAACACTTCTGTCACGACATTTTATTGACGGCGTTCCTCGAGCAGACACAAGTAAAATCAAAAAGAATGCAAGAAATAAAAAACCATTTCCTGCATTCTTTTTCGTGATTTTACTCGTGTCTAAACACTCGAGTCACGACCTTTTATTTATTTTTCATGATTTGTGATTTTAAACGGTCAGCTTTGTTTGAGTGGATTAAGTTGCTTTTCGCAGCTTTATCAATCTTTTTAACAGCTACTTGTACTAATTCTGATTTATTGTCAGCGTTGTTTTCAATTGCCGCTTTAGCGTTTTTCACAGCAGTACGCATATCATTTGTTTGAGAAATGTTAGCATCGTGTGCTTTGTTACTTGTAGTAACGCGTTTAATTGCAGATTTGATGTTTGGCATAAATTTCACCTCCTAAAAATGTCTTACACTTGCATAAAATTATAAATTTGATTGCAACAAGAAATATTTTATCAAATTCAAGCGCTATATGCAATCTAATTTTTTGAAAACTGATTGATACACTTACATTTAGTTGTTATAATCAAATATACGAACAATTTAAGAAAGTTGGACAATAACTATGAATAATGAACAACGTTTAAAGCGTCAGGAACGAATTAGAAACTTTTCGATTATTGCCCACATCGACCACGGGAAGTCGACTTTGGCGGATAGAATTTTAGAGAATACGAAATCTGTAGCAACGCGTGAGATGAAAGCACAGCTTCTTGATTCTATGGATCTGGAACGTGAACGCGGGATTACAATTAAATTAAATGCAGTACAGTTAAATTATACAGCGAAAGATGGCGAGACCTATATCTTTCATTTAATCGATACACCTGGTCATGTGGACTTCACATATGAAGTTTCTCGTAGTTTGGCTGCATGTGAAGGTGCGATTCTCGTAGTGGATGCGGCACAAGGAATTGAAGCGCAAACGCTGGCAAACGTTTATTTAGCACTTGATAATGAGTTAGAACTTATTCCTGTTATCAATAAGATAGATTTACCAGCAGCAGAACCTGAGCGTGTGCGCCAGGAGATTGAAGATGTTATCGGTCTTGATGCGAGTGATGCGGTGCTTGCGAGTGCGAAGGCAAATATCGGTATTGAAGATATTTTAGAACAGATTGTTGAACTTGTTCCGCCGCCGATGGGTGACCCAGAAGCACCGCTTAAAGCGTTGATCTTTGATAGTGCCTTTGATGCTTATCGTGGTGTTATTTCATCAATCAGAATTATTGATGGGACGGTTAAGGCAGGCGATAAGATTAAGATGATGGCGACAGGTAAAGAATTTGAAGTTGTCGAAGTAGGAATCAATACACCGAAGCAAATGCCGGTTGCTGAATTAACGGTTGGAGATGTTGGTTATTTAACAGCATCGATCAAGAATGTTGGCGATTCACGTGTCGGTGATACAATCACACATGCCAGCAATCCTGCTCTTGAGCCACTTCAAGGATATAAGAAGATGAACCCGATGGTATTCTGTGGGGTGTATCCGATTGATACGGGTAAATATAATGATCTTCGTGAAGCATTAGAGAAACTTCAGTTAAACGATGCATCGCTAGAATTTGAACCAGAAACGTCTCAAGCGTTAGGATTCGGCTTCCGTGTCGGCTTCTTAGGGCTATTGCATATGGAAATTATTCAGGAACGTATTGAACGTGAGTTTGGTATTGAATTAATTGCGACTGCGCCGAGCGTTATCTACAAATGTGAGATGACAGACGGTAGTGAAATTGTTGTAGACAATCCTTCTAAGATGCCGGACCCACAGAAGATCGACAAAATTTATGAACCATACGTTAAAGCAAGTATTATGGTACCGAATGATTATGTTGGTGCAGTGATGGAACTATGCCAGAAGAAACGCGGAAACTTCCAGACGATGGATTACTTGGATGATATTCGTGTTAACATCATTTATGAAGTGCCGCTTTCAGAAGTTGTATTTGATTTCTTCGACCAGCTGAAATCAAGTACCAAAGGGTATGCTTCATTTGATTATGAATTGATTGGCTATCAGGAAAGTAAGCTTGTGAAGATGGATATATTATTAAACGGTGAAACAGTAGATGCACTAAGTTTTATCGTGCATAGAGACTTTGCATATGATCGTGGTAAAGTCATCGTTGAGAAACTAAAGACTTTAATTCCAAGACAGCAGTTCGAAGTCCCTATACAAGCAGCAATCGGTCAGAAGATTATTGCACGTACAAATATTAAATCGATTGGTAAGAACGTACTTGCGAAATGTTACGGTGGGGATATCAGCCGTAAGCGCAAATTACTTGAAAAACAAAAAGCAGGTAAAGCAAAGATGAAATCAGTAGGATCGGTTGAAATTCCTCAGGATGCATTCTTAGCTGTACTGAAAATGGATGAAGAATAAAGACGTGGGTAACCATGTCTTTATTTGTTAGGAGGCATAATGAGAAGTTTATATATTCATATTCCATTTTGTAATCGTATATGCACGTACTGTGATTTTAATAAGTTCCTCATTAAAAATCAGCCAGTAGATGAATATCTGGACTGTTTAATCAAAGAGCTTTCATCCATTGATGAACGCGATTTGCTAACGGTATTTATTGGTGGAGGTACACCTACAGCGCTGAATGAAGGACAACTTGAACGATTGCTCAGTTATATTGAACAGTCATTTACGATACATGAAGAATTTACGATGGAAGCAAATCCTGATGAATTGACGCGTAACAAGATTGCATTAATGAAGCAGTACGGTGTCAACCGTCTATCACTCGGTGTACAGACGTTTGATAATGATCTATTAAAGTCGCTTGGCAGAACACATCAAGAACAAGATATATTTAACGCGGTGAACGCCGCAAACGAGCTGGGTATAGAATCTATCAGTCTCGACTTAATGTATCATTTACCGACACAGACATTAGAGCAATGTCGTCGTGATCTAGCACTTGCGACATCACTGGATATACACCATATTTCAAGTTACTCCCTAATATTAGAGCCGAAGACACAGTTTTATAATATGTATAAAAAGGGCATGCTTCAGCTGCCGGATGAACAGCTCGCTGCAGAGATGTATACGCTCACGATGAATACTTTAAGAGATCGTGGCTTTCATCAATATGAAATCTCTAATTACGCTAAAGGACACCATGAATCAATACACAATAAAGTATACTGGCAGAATAAAGAATATTATGGTGCCGGTGCTGGAAGTCATGGGTATATCGACGGAGTACGCTATTATAACATTGCACCTGTTCCACACTATATTAAGGCGATGCATAAAGGAAATGCGGTTAAAGAACGTATACCTGTCACAGTTGATGCTGCGATGGAGGAGTTTATGTTTTTAGGGTTAAGGTTGAATGATGGCATCAGCAAGAATGAATTTCTTGCGCGATATAAAACGTCGTATGATAATGTGTTTAAAGATGTCACGACCAAGCTCGTAAATGAAGGGTATTTAATTGAAACAGATGACCGAATCTCTTTAACAGCACTTGGAAGAATGCGTGGGAATGATGTATTTGAGAAGTTTCTACTTACTGTTTAGTAAATAGAAACTTCTTTTTTATAATTATGAGTGTTAATGTTGACATACTTTGACCAATTTGATAAATTAGTATTAGCACTTGAGGTAAGAGAGTGCTAACGAGGTGAAATATGCTAACAGATAGACAATTACATTTGTTGAACGTAATTGTTGAGGATTTTGTTGATAGTGGAACGCCTATAGGATCTAAGAAGTTGATTGATGATCATCACTTTAATGTCAGTCCTGCAACCATACGTGCAGAGATGAAACGTCTAGAAGATTTTGGTTTGATCGAGAAGATGCACACATCTTCAGGACGTGTTCCTTCAGAAACGGGTTACAAGTTTTATGTAGAAGCGCTGCAGGAAGAATTTCCTTATGAACCGAACTTTGATATTAATAACAGTGATGCACTTGACTTCAGAAGACTTGCACAATTAATCGCAAGAGATACAAGACATTTGTCTATTGCAACAACATCTCAAATCGATATGAAGTCTATTTCCCAGATTCATTTAACATACTTAACACCGACGAAGCTGGTGTTGATTATCGTATATGAGAACGGAAATGTTGAACATCAGCAAATTTCATGGCAGGTACGTTTAACGAGACTTGAAATTGAGAAGATGAATAATTTTCTGAATGCGAATTTGGCGTCAATTAATAAGTCGAACTTACATCAGGAAGGATATCCGTCGATAAAGCAACTTCCTTTAACACATATTAAATCAGAGATTATTAAGAAAGCGACAACGAATACGAACGCGGTGTTCTTTGAAGGTCGCGAGTATTTATACGAAATTATGGACTCTGATAATCTAGAAGCGATTAGAGAAATGTTGAAGCTTATCGACTCTAATACATTACCAGATCTAATAGAATCAAAACAGTCGAATCAGATTGAAGTAATATTAGGTCAGGAGATTAGTCAGAACTTACAAGGGATATCGATTGTAACGACACCGATTCATATGCATAATATGAATGGTAACATTTCAATCATCGGACCAACTCAAATGAGTTACCGTGATATATTTAATAAATTATCGAATTTACATCGAATGTTTAAGGAGGACTAGATTTGTCAGAAGAAAATAAGCAGGATGTAATGAAAGACGAAAGCATCACAGAAACGAATGAAACTGAAAGCAATGAAACAGATGTTGCATCAACTGAAACTCCAGATGAAACAGTAGTAAGTGAGGCGCCTGTTGAAGATGAAAGTACCGATCCGGTAGCTGAACTTGAAGCAAAGCTTGAGCAGTCAGAAGAGAAGTATTTAAGACTGTATGCAGAGTTTGAAAACTATAAGAAACGCACGCGTCAGGAATTAGATACCGAAAGAACATATCGTGCGCAGAGTGTGTTACGTGATATATTACCAGCAATTGATAATATTGAACGTGCATTAGCGCAGCAAGGTGAATCAGATGAGTTTAAATCACTTCACAAGGGTGTAGAGATGGTTTATGAAAGTCTGTTACATTCACTTAAAGAGAATGGATTAGAAGTCATAGAAGCACTTGACCAGCCATTCGATCCAAATCTTCATCAAGCAGTGATGCAAGAAAGTGATGAGCGTAAAGATTCAGGTATCGTACTTGAAGAACTACAGAAGGGCTATAAATTAAAAGAACGTGTACTAAGACCGTCAATGGTTAAAGTAAACGAATAATTTTTAGTTTTATAACATTTCATAAATTTTAAATTAATGGAGGAATTATACAATGAGTAAAGTAATTGGTATTGACTTAGGAACTACAAATTCATGTGTATCTGTATTAGAAGGTGGAGAGCCAAAAGTAATCGCAAACCCAGAAGGTAACCGTACAACACCTTCAGTTGTAGCATTCAAAAATGGTGAAACACAAGTCGGAGAAGTGGCGAAGCGTCAAGCAATCACTAACCCTAATACAATCATTTCGATTAAACGTCATATGGGTACAGACTACAAAGTAAACATCGAAGGTAAAGAATACTCACCACAAGAACTTTCAGCAATGATCCTACAAAACTTAAAAGCAACAGCCGAAAGCTACTTAGGTGAAAAAGTAACGAAAGCAGTTATTACAGTACCTGCATATTTCAACGATGCAGAACGTCAGGCAACTAAAGATGCTGGTAAAATTGCAGGATTAGAAGTTGAGCGTATTATTAACGAACCAACTGCTGCAGCGCTTGCTTATGGCTTAGATAAAACCGATAAAGAACAAAAAGTATTAGTATTCGACTTAGGTGGCGGTACGTTTGACGTATCTATCCTTGAACTTGGTGATGGTGTATTTGAAGTATTGTCTACTTCAGGTGACAACAAATTAGGTGGAGATGACTTTGACCAAGTAATCATCGACTACTTAGTAGAAGAATTCAAAAAAGAAAATGGCTTAGATTTATCTCAGGATAAAATGGCAATGCAACGTTTAAAAGATGCTGCTGAAAAAGCGAAAAAAGACTTGTCAGGTGTATCTTCAACACAAATTTCATTACCATTCATCTCTGCAGGTGAGGCAGGACCACTTCACTTAGAAGTGACTTTATCACGTGCGAAGTTTGAAGAACTATCTCATACATTAGTAGAACGTACGATGGGTCCTACACGTCAAGCGATGAAAGATGCTGGATTATCAAATGCAGATATCGATGAAGTAATTCTTGTTGGTGGTTCAACTCGTATTCCAGCAGTACAAGAAGCAATCAAGAAAGAATTAGGTAAAGAACCAAACAAAGGTGTTAACCCAGACGAGGTTGTAGCGATGGGTGCTGCAATTCAAGGTGGCGTTATCACTGGTGATGTAAAAGATGTTGTATTATTAGACGTAACACCATTATCATTAGGTATCGAAACAATGGGCGGTGTGTCTACAGTGTTAATCGAACGTAATACTACAATTCCAACATCTAAATCACAAGTATTCTCAACTGCAGCGGATAATCAGCCAGCAGTAGACATTCACGTATTACAAGGTGAGCGTCAAATGGCAGCAGATAACAAAACGTTAGGCCGCTTCCAGTTAACTGACATTCCACCAGCACCACGTGGTATGCCTCAAATCGAAGTGACGTTTGATATCGATAAGAATGGTATCGTAAACGTTACAGCGAAAGATCTAGGTACGCAAAAAGAACAGAAGATTACAATCCAGTCTTCATCTTCATTAAGTGACGAAGAAATCGATCGTATGGTTAAAGATGCAGAAGCAAATGCTGAAGCAGATAAGAAGCGTCGTGAAGAAGTAGATTTACGTAACGAAGCAGATCAACTTGTATTTGCAACGGATAAAGCAATCAAAGATTTAGAAGATAAAGTAGATGCTGCTGAAAAAGAAAAAGCAGAAGCAGCAAAAGAAGACCTTAAAAAAGCGTTAGAAGGTAATGACCTTGAAGAAATTAAAACGAAAAAAGACACACTAAACGAAATTGTTCAAGGCTTATCTATGAAACTTTATGAGCAAATGGCACAACAGCAAGGCGAAGGAGCACAAAGTGCTGAATCTAAAGATGACGATGTTGTAGATGCTGATTTTACTGAAGTGAAAGACGACGATAATAAATAAGTACTCTTTTAAAGTCAAAGTCAATTTATTGGCTTTGACTTTTTCTTTTAAAACATGCGATACACTGATATAGTAATAAAGAAATAAGAAAGGGAGAATGAAACGTGGCGAAAAGGGATTACTACGAAGTCCTTGGATTATCTAAAGGTGCTTCTAAAGAAGAGATAAAAAGAGCATATAAGAAACTATCAAAGAAATACCATCCGGACATTAATAAAGAAGCGGATGCTGAAGATAAATTCAAAGAAATTGCTGAGGCATACGAAGTGTTAAGTGATGATCAGAAAAAAGCACAGTATGATCAGTTCGGTCATGCAGGTATGGGCCAAGGTGCAGGATTTAGTGGCCAGGACTTTGGTGGTTTCGGTGGATTCGAAGATATCTTCAGTTCATTCTTCGGTGGCGGCGCACGTCGTGACCCGAATGCACCGCGACAAGGGAATGATTTGCAGTATCAGATGAATGTAACGTTTGAAGAGGCTGTATTTGGTGCTGAGAAAGAAATTTCAGTGAAGAAGGAAGTCGAATGTGATACGTGTGATGGCAGTGGTGCGAAACCAGGAACAAATATTAAGACATGCGCTACTTGTGGTGGACGTGGAAATGTGCATGTTGAACAGAACACACCATTTGGTCGCGTGAGAAGTGAACGTACTTGTCCAGATTGTGGTGGTACTGGTAAAGAGTTTGAAGAGAAATGTTCAGATTGTGGTGGTACTGGCAGAAAGATTAAGACAGTTAAGATTAGTGTGAAAGTACCAGCAGGTGTCGATACAGGTCAGCAAATTCGACTATCAGGTCAAGGTGAACCAGGTATAAATGGTGGACCGGCTGGAGATTTATATGTTGTATTTAACGTACAGGACCATGCTTACTTTGATCGCTCCGGTGAGGATATATTCTATACACTTGAACTCTCAATCGCTCAAGCAGCGCTTGGTGATGAAGTCGAAGTGCCAACGTTAGAAGGTAAAGTGAAACTAACAATTCCAGCAGGAACACAAACGGGCAAACGTTTCCGATTAAAGGAAAAAGGTGTTCAGAACGTCCACGGTTATGGTCGCGGTGATGAATATGTAACGGTTAAAGTGATGACGCCTGTTAAGATGACGAACAGACAGGCAGAGTTATTAAGAGAATTCGCAGAGATCGACGGACATGATATTACAGAACAGCCTTCAAATTTCTTTGATAAAACGAAACGCTTCTTTAAAGGAGAATAAAGATGAACTATGTAGAGATAACGATGATGATCAATCATGAACTTGAGCCATTTATTGCAGAGATCCTGAATGAAGTCGGTGCGAATGGTGTAGTGATTGAAGATAGTCTTGAACTTCAGAAAGGTCGTATTGAAACATTCGGGGAAATTTATGAATTAAATCCGGATGATTTTCCAGAAGAGGATGTACGCGTTAAAGTTTACTTTAGTGAACTAGATTATGATGCGTCTGTTATCGAGCAAATTAAAGAAAAAGTAGACGCATTAAATGATGTCGACGTCACTCGTCTGGAATTCAGTACACATACCGTGCAGGAAGAAGACTGGGCTAATGAATGGAAAAATCATTTCCATGCCTTTAAAGTTTCAGACAATTTCGTTATCGTACCGAGCTGGGAAAGCTATGACGGTTTACAGGACGGTGAGCATGCGATACACCTAGATCCTGGTATGGCATTTGGTACTGGTGATCATGCGACGACTTCGATGTGTCTCAAGTTAATTGAGAAGTATGTAGAAAGTGATCAGTCTATAGTTGACGTAGGAACTGGGTCTGGCATACTAAGTATCGCTGCACATAAACTTGGAGCAAAGCCAATTAAAGCACTCGATTTAGATTCTGTTGCTGTGAAAGTAGCAGAAGACAATTTCGAGAAGAATGACTGTCTTGACGCGATACAAGCAGAACCAGGGAATCTCCTTAAAGGTGAGACAGAGAAACGCGATGTAATATTTGCTAATATATTAGCTCATATCGTGGATATGATGATTGATGATAGTTATGCATTATTAAATGATAATGGTCTGCTTATAACGTCAGGCATCATCGACGAGAAAGAAGAGATGATCATCGACCACTTAAAACGCGTCGGTTATACGATTGTTGAAGTGATGCACGATAGTGGATGGGTTGCCATTGCAGCAAGAAAAGAGGCATAGTATGCAGCGTTATTTTCTTGGTATAAAAAGTGTTATAAACGAAACATATCGGATCAGTAGTAAGGACGACGTCCATCATATTAAAAACGTTATGAGACAGCAAACGGGAGATAAGGTGATCGTTAACTTTACGAATGCAACGATGATCTGTGAAATTACCGATATTCAGGCTGAGATTACAGTGAAACCGATTGAGCACATTGATATTCAGACAGAGATGCCTGTGTCTGTGACGATTGCCAGCGGGTTGCTTAAAAATGATAAGTATGAATGGATGATACAGAAGGCGACAGAACTTGGAGCTGCGTCGTTTATGCCGTTTGTTAGTGAAAGAACGATCGTTAAAGTGGACGAAAAGAAGTTCCAGAAGAAGTTAGAGCGTTTTACGAAGATTGTTAAGGAAGCGGCTGAGCAGAGTTACAGACAAATTGTCCCGTCTATTGAGTTTGTCGCGAGCGGGAAAGCATTAGGACAAAAGCTGAAAGACTTTGATCATGTGCTGATTGCATATGAAGAAACAGCGAAGTCAGGTGAGATGAAAAGCTTTACTGAAGCGTTACAAAATGTACAGCATGGTGATAAAGTGTGCGTGATATTCGGTCCGGAAGGTGGACTGAGTGAAGCGGAAGTGGCTCAGTTTGGAAGTATGGTTATTGGACTCGGACCACGTATATTAAGAGCTGAGACCGCGCCGTTATATGCATTGTCAGCAATGAGCTTTCATTTTGAGTTGAATTAGACACTGAACTTTCAGTGTCTTTTATTGTATATCAATAACATTCCATGCAATGACATTGAAAGTTATTGATATTCATGGTATTTTTATATAATGCAAAGAATTATAAATGAGGTGAACATATGTCAACAGTTGCATTTCATACGTTGGGTTGTAAAGTAAACCATTATGAAACAGAAGCGATTTGGCAGTTATTTAAAGATGCTGATTATGAGCGCGTTGATTTTGAACAAAGTGCAGATGTCTATGTTATTAATACGTGTACAGTAACGAACACGGGTGATAAGAAGAGTCGTCAGGTGATCCGTCGTGCGGTTCGTCGCAATCCTGATGCGGTCATTTGTGTTACGGGGTGTTACGCACAGACGTCATCTGCAGAAATTATGGATATTGCCGGTGTAGATATTGTTGTCGGTACACAGGATCGTCATAAGATGCTTCCTTATATCGAACAGTATCGCGCGGAACGTCAACCGATTAATGGTGTGACGAATATTATGAAGAATCGTACATATGAGGAGTTAGATGTACCTTACTTTACGGACCGTACGCGTGCGTCACTTAAGATTCAGGAAGGGTGTAATAACTTCTGTACGTTCTGTATTATTCCTTGGGCGCGTGGTTTAATGCGTTCTCGTGATCCTAAAGAGGTTGTCCGTCAGGCAACGCAGCTTGTACAGTCTGGTTATCAGGAGATTGTATTAACAGGGATTCATACGGGTGGTTATGGTGAAGATTTAAAGGATTATAATTTGGCACAATTACTCCGTGATCTAGAGACGATTGATGGTTTGAAGCGTATTCGTATTTCTTCTATCGAGGCGAGTCAGCTAACGGATGAAGTGATTGATGTAATTGACAAGAGCAATAAAGTTGTGCGTCACCTACACATTCCGCTTCAGTCCGGTAGTGATACGGTATTAAAGCGTATGCGTCGTAAATATACGATGTCACATTTCTCAGAGCGTCTGAAGAAGCTGCATGCCATTATGCCAGGTCTTGCTGTTACGAGTGATGTTATTGTCGGTTTCCCTGGTGAGACTGAAGCAGAGTTCCAGGAGACATATGACTTTATTTTAAAGCATGGTTTCAGTGAATTACATGTCTTCCCGTATTCAATGCGTACGGGTACGCCTGCTGCAAGAATGACGGATCAAATTGATGAATCTGTGAAGAATGACCGCGTACATCGTTTAATTACATTAAGCGATCAGCTTGCAAAAGAATATGCAGGTCGTTTTGAAGGTGAAGTGCTGGAAGTGATTCCAGAAGAGAAGGCTAGTAATGGTAATATGCTTGTTGGTTACACGGATAATTACCTTAAGGTACAGTTTGAAGCAGATGAGCATTTAATCGGTGAGCTTGTTAAGGTGAAGATTGATAAGAGCGGCTATCCAGTAAATGAAGGAACGTTCGTAACGGTCATCCCAAATACTTACAAGAAGTCAGAGATGCAAGTTCAATAACCTTCAAATTCGTTATTGACCTCGTGTAACTGTTGTATTATAATGTTTTAGTACATAGAATATTTTACTTATATCTATGTTTAAAATGTTCCGTTGATATTTGGAGGGAGGGAAATTATATGTCTAAAACTGTAGTTCGTAAAAACGAATCAATTGAAGATGCTTTACGTCGTTTCAAGCGTACTGTTTCTAAAAATGGTACAATTCAAGAAGTACGTAAACGTGAATTCTACGAAAAACCAAGTGTAAAACGCAAAAAGAAATCAGAAGCAGCGCGTAAACGTAAAGTCAAATAATATTTGCTCCCTCAAATGTTATTAATAGATGTAGAAGTCTGGATTATCCAGGCTTCTTTTTTGTAACTGTTATTTGTGAATTTTTCATAAATTTTATGTTTATACATATATTGTGAGTGAATTTTCTGTATAATGAAAATAAGGAGGTGTTCAGTTGGATTTACAATTACAGGATATCATCCTGCTTATGTTAATGATTGTTATGACAGTGTCATGCATATGGCAGCTTTATACTCCGAGAATCAGCAGTGCTGGAATAATATGCGCAATTGCGAGTTTATTATTTTTTGTCATGAACATCTATAACGGTGATATGGAAGCACTGGCGATTATTTTGTTTATCGGTGGTATACTTCTTGTCATTTTAGAGTTGTTTATTATCGGTGCTATTATTGGAATTATCGGTATTATATGCATTATCATCAGTTTTCTGCTTATTGGAGACAACATGACGATGATGACTTTATTCGTATCGATCTGTTTAATCGTCGCACTTATAGAATGGGTGATCATAGTGAAGTTTTTCAAGAAGAGAGTTCCTCTGCTTCAGCAAGTCGTGTTACATGACTCAACGAATAAGGAGGCAGGCTACACATCTCATGATGACAGGTCATATTTAGTAGGGCAGGTAGCTGTTTGTCTAACTGACTTAAGACCTTCTGGTATTATCGTGCATAATGATAAGCGTATTGACGCCGTGAGTGAAGGTGCATTTATCAAAAAAGATACTTCGGTGAAGATAACCGAGGTTGAAGGTACGCGTGTTGTAGTAAAAACATTATAAATAAAGGAGTGGAATGAATGTCAGGTTTAATAGGTATTGGAATAATTACATTTATCGTTATCGTCTTCTTGATGATATTATTCTCGTTTGTACCAGTAGGGTTATGGATTTCAGCGTTAGCTGCAGGTGTTAAAGTCGGCATTGGTACACTTGTTGGTATGCGTTTACGTCGTGTATCGCCACGTCGCGTTATTGATCCATTGATTAAGGCGCATAAAGCAGGTTTATCATTGACGACGAACCAGTTAGAGTCGCATTATTTAGCAGGTGGGAACGTTGACCGCGTCGTAGATGCAATTATTGCAGCACAACGTGCAGACATTAACTTACCTTTCGAGCGTGGTGCTGCGATTGATTTAGCAGGACGTGACGTGTTAGAGGCGGTACAGATGTCAGTTAACCCGAAAGTTATAGAAACGCCATTTATCGCCGGCGTTGCGATGAATGGTATTGAAGTTAAGGCGAAAGCGCGTATTACAGTGCGTGCAAACATCGAGCGCCTTGTTGGTGGTGCAGGTGAAGAGACGATTGTAGCCCGTGTCGGAGAAGGTATCGTTTCGACAATCGGTTCAAGTCGTTCCCACACATCTGTATTAGAGAACCCGGATATGATTTCTCAGACAGTATTAGGAAAAGGTTTAGACTCTGGAACAGCGTTTGAGATTCTGTCGATTGATATTGCTGATGTAGATATCGGTAAGAATATTGGTGCAGATCTTCAGACAGAGCAAGCGATGGCAGATAAGAATATCGCACAGGCGAAAGCTGAAGAACGACGTGCGATGGCGGTTGCGCAGGAGCAAGAGATGAAAGCGCGTGTTCAAGAGATGCGTGCGAAAGTTGTGGAAGCGGAAGCAGAAGTGCCGCTTGCAATGGCTGAAGCATTAAAGTCTGGTAATATCGGTGTTAAAGAATACTATAACTTAAAGAATATCGAATCAGATACAGGTATGCGCAACGCGATTAACAAGATGACAGATAAGAATGATGATACGCCTAAAAAATAAAGGGTGATTACATGAGTGTAGGTACGATAATATTTATATTGATTGCGGTAATTAGCGGTGTGTCTTCTTTGTTAGATAATGATAAGAAAAAGACCGCTCCTGGTAAAAAGGCTGGAACATCAAAAGGTTTGCGATCAGAATTTCAGAAACAGTTACAGCAAATCGAGGCAACGATAAATCAAGGTATGAATGATAAGTCGACTCGTAATGCCACTACTCAAGCGCGTGGGCAGACAGTTGGTCAAGTGAAGCCGAAGAAAGTTGTGCAGCATCAAAGCAATATAAGAGAGAATGTGAAAGCAAAGGCAGAACAAGCAAGTCTTTCAAGACAGAGTGAGACAGTTGTAACCCAAACTTTCACGTTGGCTGAACAAATCTACAAAATTGAAAATGATCAGAATCTCACACCACGCCAAAAACAGAATCGCATTCAAAGTTTAGTGATGGCACAGGACATTGAAGTTGCAGTAGACGATTTGACGTTTGACAAAGCTGCAGTATTAAATGGTATTATTATGAGCGAAGTGCTCGGCAAGCCGAAATCAATGCAATAATGGTTAACCTTAAGTGATTGTTTCAGTCACTTAAGGTTTTTTAATTTTAATGATGATAATTTATTAGTTTATAGAGAAACTATTAACGTATCATGAATAAAATTTGATAAAATAGAGGTAAGAGGTGATGGCATGAGATATAAAAGTATCGTCAATTCATTTCAGAAGTCGCTACTCGTCATTATTGTTACACTCGTTTCCATTGCATTCTATTTAAATCCATTGACGAGTGGTGTCGCTTCTTTTGTACTTGGGAGTCTCCTTATCTATACGCTGTTAAATGAATTTTATGATATAGAGGGAAATGCGCTTAATATTACGAAAGGTTTTGAGCGTAAAGCGATTAATATTCATGATATTGAATTGTTAAATTGTGTGAAAGTACGAGATAATGTGCTGGTAGAAATTTATGGTAAAGAGCAGAAGGTTGTTGTGAAACCTAAGTTAACCTTAGAATTTATTGCGCACTTGAAGAAGGTTAATCCGGATATTCGCATTCAGAACTTCAGTTTAGCCGATTCAATGCTTGATAGAGTCGCTGATATAAAATAATTGTGTGTTATTTCCCAAACTGATAAAGTTAAGGTAACGATAAATAAAGGAGTTTTTGAATGTCTGATATCATTCGCTTTGACAATATAAATGAAGCCCAGGCAATGCTTGGCAATAACGACGAACATTTAAATTATCTTGAGGAATTTTATGGTGTGGAATTGCATACGCGTGGTCAGGAACTTACGATACATGGTCAAGCTGATGCGATTTCGAAGGCTGAGGTCGTTATCAGAAGTTTGCTTAAGATTATTCAAAAAGGTACGAATATTACGTTACGTGATGTACAGTCTGCTGTTCAGATGTCTGAGAAAGGCACGATTCATTATTTAAGTGATCTGTACGATGAAGAAATAACGAAAGACGCTACTGGAAAGTCTATCCGTGCAAAGACGATGGGTCAACGATTATATGCCCATCAGATAAAGAAGAATGATCTCGTGATTGGTATTGGACCTGCTGGGACAGGGAAGACATTTCTAGCAGTTGTAATGGCCGCCCAGAGTTTACGTAGCGGAAAGGTGAAGCGTATCGTATTAACACGTCCAGCTGTTGAAGCGGGTGAGTCCCTTGGATTCTTACCCGGAGACTTGAAAGAGAAGGTAGATCCATACTTACGTCCGTTATATGATGGCTTGCATTTTGTACTCGGTGCAGAGCATACAGCTCGACTCATTGAACGTGGGGTGATTGAAATTGCACCGCTTGCATATATGCGTGGCCGTACATTAGAAGATGCCTTCGTTATATTGGATGAGGCACAGAATACGACACATGCTCAAATGAAGATGTTCTTAACACGACTAGGGTTTGGCTCTAAGATGGTCATTACGGGTGATGAAACACAAATTGACCTACCTAAAGGTGTTAAGAGTGGTCTGATTGAAGCGGTTCACCGCTTAAACGGTGTAAAAGGGATAGAAATCCATTATTTTGATGGTGCTGATGTTGTGAGACACCCGCTCGTTGGAAAGATAATCAATGCATACGAAGGAGACGTTTAAATGTTAACAGTAGATTTTATTGATGATAATGCACAAATTGATGCAAAGCACTTACCAGAAATTGAGCGTTTGCTCATTTTTGCTGCCGAGCAGGAAGGAATTAATGAAGAGGCTGAAGTTGCAGTGTCATTTGTAGACGAAAATGAAATTCAGGCAATTAATAAAGCATACCGCAATAAGGATGCAGTAACAGACGTCATCAGTTTTGCCCTTGAAGAAGGCGAGGATGACTTTGAAATGCCTGATGCACCACGTGTGCTGGGAGACATCATTATCTGTGTAAAAAGAGCTTTGGAACAGGCTGAAGAGTATGGTCATTCTTTTGAGCGTGAGCTAGGTTTCTTATCGTTGCATGGTTTACTACATCTTCTAGGATATGATCATATGAATGAAGCAGATGAAACACGTATGTTTGGGCGTCAGGATGAAATATTAAATGCATTCGGATTACGAAGAGATGTATGATCAAACGATTTAAACATCCAATTGCAGGACTTGTTATATTATTACAAAAGGATAAAAATTTTATCCTGCATTTAATTGCTGCTTTATTCGTAATCATTATTAGTGTATTATTTAATATCACGAGAACGGAATGGTTGTTTATCATTATTGCAATAAGTGCAGTTCTCTTTATGGAAGTGATCAATACGTCTGTTGAATATGTTGTAGATCTCGTAACAGATGAGTATCACCCGTTAGCGAAGTACGCAAAAGACACAGCAAGTCTTGCGGTATTAATTGCATCCATGATGAGCCTGCTTATTGGTATGATTATTTTTATACCGTACATATTGAAGTTATTCTAGGAGGAATGATCATGGAATTCAAACAGGAATGGTTAAAGGGCGTAATTCGCGCTCAGGAAAAAGCACATGCACCGTATTCAAACTTTAAAGTAGGTGCCTATTTAATTACGAAGGACGGCAAAACTTTCGATGGTTGTAACGTAGAGAATGCTGCATATGGTGACTGCATCTGTGCGGAGCGTACAGCGCTAGTATCGGCGATTGCAGATGGTTATAAGCCAGGTGAGTTTGAAGTATTGGTTGTTACAACAGATACTGATGCACCATCATCGCCATGTGGTTCATGTCGACAAGTGATCAAGGAGTTATGCGATGATGAAATGCCTGTATTCTTAACGAATGTTAAAGGTGATGTTATCGCACGTACTGTCGACGATTTATTGCCGCTTGGTTTCTCAGGAAAGGATTTGAAATAATGTCAAATGAATTTAAGTCAGGGTTTGTTGCGATTATTGGACGCCCGAATGTAGGGAAATCTACATTTATGAATAAAGTACTTGGACAGAAAGTAGCGATAATGTCAGATAAAGCACAGACGACACGCAATAAAGTACAAGGTGTTTTAACGACAGAACAGTCACAAATCATCTTTATCGATACACCTGGTATTCATAAACCGAAACATATGCTTGGTGATTATATGATGAAAGTAGCGAAGAACACGTTACGTGAAGTTGATGCAATCATGTTCATGGTCAATGTAGAAGAGAGTATCGGCCGTGGAGATGAATTTATTATTGAACTACTTAAGAATAACCGCACACCGATATTCTTAGTATTAAACAAAATCGATAAGATACATCCTGACGAGCTGATTAAAGAAATTGAGAAGTATAAGGACTTATTGCCGTTTGCAGAGATTGTACCGATTTCAGCATTACAAGGTAATAATGTTGACCATCTTGTAAAAGTCATTGAAGGATATATGCCGGAAGGACCGATGTACTATCCGAAAGATCAGATTTCAGATCATCCGGAAGAGTTTATCGTGGCAGAACTTATCCGTGAAAAAGCGCTTCATTTAACAAGCCAGGAAATCCCGCATGCAATTGGTGTGCAGGTGGAGAAGATGGTCAAAGAATCAGAAGAACGTGTTCATATTGAAGCGACGATCTATATCGAACGAGATTCTCAAAAAGGGATTATTATCGGTAAACAAGGGTCAATGCTTAAAAAGATCGGACAGCTTGCCCGTAAAGATATCGAGATGTTACTAGGTTCTAAAGTGTATTTGGAGCTATGGGTGAAAGTACAGAAGGACTGGAGAAATAAACCGAATTTCATACGACAAATTGGCTATAGAGAAGACGAGTATTAATGCTTAAGAAAGCTGTAGGTATCGTCATTAGACGTGTCGCTTATGGTGATAATCATCTGATTATCACCTTTTTGAATGAAGCGGGGGTTAAAGTTGCGTTAATGGCAAGGAATGCCCGTAAATCAACAAAGTATGGTGCGGGATTAGATTTGTTCTATGAAAATTTGTTTATTTTCTCTCAGTTCAAAGGAATGGGTACATTGTCTTCGGTGGATACAATTAACAGTCATTATGAAATACGTGAAGATATCTATGTGATGACGTATGCACAGTACGTTGTTGAACTGATTGATCGTGCACTTGAAGAAGATGAGACGAATCCATATGTATATCAGTTACTTAAAGTCGCGTTGACACATATAGAGCGAAGTGATAATGCGAGACTTATTGCGCTGCTAGTGAGTATTAAATGTATGCCGCTCTATGGCTATGTACCAAATTTTAAGTACAGTACTTATGATGGCAACATGACACATAAAGATTTTATTGCGTATTCGTTTCAATTTAATAGCGTGATAACGCAAGAGGCACTCAATGAAGATCCACATGCAATCCCTATGACGAATAAGAGTCTCTATATGCTTTATCTGCTCAGTGAAGTACCGATTGAAAGTTTAAGCTCTATAAATATTGAACACAGTTTAATCGACGAGATGGAAACACTCGTGTATAAGATGTATGATGAATTTATAGGTGTCTTTATCAAGTCTAGGAAGATTCTGGAGCAGATGAGAAGACTAGATAATTGTAAATAAAGAAGCGAGTTCATGAAAATGAACCCGCTTTTATCATTTTAAAACTTAATTTTTTCATCTAAAAATGCTTTTACTTCGCTAATTGGCATACGTACTTGTTCCATCGTATCACGGTCACGAACTGTAACTTGATTATCTTCTAACGAATCAAAGTCAAATGTGATACAGAATGGTGTACCGATTTCATCTTGTCTTCTGTAACGTTTACCAATTGACTGACTTTCATCAAAGTCGATGGCAAAGTATGTGCTGAGTTCTTCATATACTTTCATCGCATCTGGTGAGAGCTTTTTACTCAGTGGTAAGATCGCAGCTTTATATGGTGCGAGTGCCGGATGGAAGTGCATCACTGTACGTGTATCTCCACCTTCTAATGTCTCTTCTTCAAATGCATCGCATAAGAATGCTAACGTTACACGGTCTGCCCCTAATGAGGGTTCAATACAGTATGGTACATATTTTTCGTTCGTTTCCTGGTCGTGGTAGCTGAAGTCATCTCCACTTGCTGCCATATGCGCTTTTAAGTCGAAGTCTGTACGGCTTGCGATACCCCATAGCTCACCCCAGCCGAATGGGAACTTATATTCGATATCTGTTGTTGCATTAGAGTAGTGAGATAATTCGTCTTCATCATGGTCACGAAGTTTCGTATTCTCTTCTTTAATACCTAAATCTTTCAGCCATTTCGCTGCAAAGTTCTTCCAGTATTCCTGCCACTCAATTTCAGTGCCTGGTTTACAGAAGAATTCTAATTCCATCTGTTCGAATTCTCGTGTTCTGAAGATAAAGTTACCTGGTGTGATTTCATTACGGAATGATTTCCCTACTTGTGCAATACCGAATGGAAGTTTCTTACGCATTGAGCGTTGAACGTTCTTGTAATTTACAAAGATACCCTGTGCTGTTTCAGGGCGTAAGAAAATCTCATTTGTAGATGATTCAGTGACCCCTTGGAATGTTTTGAACATCAAGTTGAACTGACGGATTTCAGTCCAGTTTGCTGTACCTGATACAGGACATACAATCCCTTTGTCATCGATAAATTGTTTCATTTCGTCAAAGCTCATACCGTCAGCGATAAAGTGTTCATCACCTTGTGCGTGCATATAATCTTCAATTAATTTATCTGCACGGTAACGAATCTTAGAATCTTTGTTATCGATCATAGGATCGTTAAAGTTAGATAAGTGACCACTCGCTTCCCAAGTTTTTGGGTTCATCAGAATCGCGGCATCAAGACCTACGTTATAAGGTGATTGCTGAACGAATTTTTGCCACCATGCACGTTTTACATTGTTTTTAAGTTCTACACCTAACGGACCGTAATCCCAAGTGTTAGCAAGCCCACCGTAGATTTCGCTGCCAGGAAAGACGAAGCCTCTGTGTTTTGCAAGATTAACAATTGTTTCCATGTTTTTTTCTGCCATAATATGACCTCCTATTAATTTAGAGTAAACAAAAAAGTCCCAAGGCAATCAAGCCTTGGGACGAGTATATAAACCCGCGGTTCCACCCAAATTAGTGTTTACTCACTTTTATAAATGTTAAGTTATGATATTGCGCCAATTATTCTGTTAAGCTCACACCACCCTTAACTCGCTTAATATGAATATATCATCTTTCTTACTAAGACTCAAGATGTTAGACATGTCATTTGTAAAAATTGCAGTTGATGGGTATAATAAAGTTATTAAATTGTGCATGTTTGGGGTGTTTACGATAGAACTGAATAAAAGGCAGGAAAAGATAATACAGATTGTAAAAAACAATGGCCCCATTACTGGAGAGAAGATTGCTGAGAAATTGAGTTTAACACGAGCAACATTAAGACCAGATTTAGCAATCCTGACTATGGCTGGCTACTTAGATGCGAGACCACGAGTGGGTTACTTTTACACGGGTAAGTCAAGCACACAGCTCTTATCAGCTTCTATTAAGAAGTTTAAGGTGAAAGATTTTCAGTCTATACCGGTCGTCATCCACGAAGACATTTCAGCTTATGATGCAATTTGTACGATGTTTCTGGAGGATGTAGGTACACTTTTTGTGACAAATCATGAAAATCATCTTGTTGGTGTATGCTCTCGTAAAGATCTGCTCCGTGCATCGATGGGTAATCAGGAGATTCATAATCTGCCGGTAAATGTCTTTATGTCCCGTATGCCAAATATTTCTGTATGTGTACAGGATGATCTGCTCATATATGCGGCAAATCTATTGATAGAGAAACAGATTGATTCGTTACCAGTTGTACAGAAGTCAGGAGAACATTATGAAGTGACAGGGCGTATCACTAAGACAACGATTACGCGTGCCTTTGTGTCACTAATTGAGGATGAATAGGGGATAAATTTATGAAAGAAATTAGGTTAATCATCGCATCGGATTCTGTAGGGGAGACTGCAGAACTCGTTACGAAAGCATGTGTATCTCAATTTAATCTACTTAATAATGTGATTGATACGATACGACTACCTTATATCGAGACAACCGAGAATGTTGATGAAGTTATTAATCTGTCAAAGGAACAGGAATCGATTGTTGTTTATACACTTGTTAAACCAGCGATCAGAAAGTATATGCAGCAGCAGCTTGAGGCTTTTGCTATTAAGAGTGTCGATATAATGGGTCCTTTGATGACAGTGCTGGTTGATGTTTTAGACGAGCATCCCTTAAATGAACCAGGTATCGTACATAAGTTAGATGAAGATTATTTCAAGAAAATAGAAGCCATTGAATTTGCCGTAAAATACGATGACGGAAGAGATGTGCGTGGTTTAGCTAAAGCAGATATCGTGCTGGTAGGCGTCTCTCGTACATCTAAGACGCCGCTAAGTCAATACTTAGCGCATAAGCGATATAAGGTAATGAACGTGCCGCTTGTACCCGAAGTTGATCCACCTGAGCAGCTGTTTGATATAGATCCATCCAAGTGCATCGCCTTAAAAATTGATCCAGCTAAGCTAAACAAGATAAGAGTGGAACGTCTTGCTCAACTTGGGTTAAAGAATGATGCGAACTATGCTAAGGATGACCGTATTCATGAAGAACTTGACTATTTCCATTCGATTGTCGATAGAATTGGATGTAAGGTGATTGATGTTTCGAATAAAGCGATAGAAGAAACAGCGAACGAAATTATTAAGATTGTTACTGAGAATCAACGTTAAAGAGGTGCATAATTTGCATATAGAGCCAGAGTTAATACATGAAATCCAACAGAAGAACGATATATTGGACGTTGTCAGTCAATATGTGAAATTAGAAAAAAGGGGACGAAACTACATCGGTTTATGTCCCTTTCATGATGAAAAGACTCCTTCGTTTTCTGTCTCGGTAGAAAAACAGATCTGCCACTGCTTCGGCTGTAAAAAAGGTGGTAATGTTTTTCAGTTTATAGAGCAGATTGAAGCCATCAGCTTTATAGAAGCGGTGAAGATACTAGGTGAGCGTGCAGGGATAGAAGTTAAGACTGACGACGGTACGCCTCAAGCAGATAATGAACAGAGCAAGATGATTGCGATGCATGAAGCGATGGCACATTATTATAACTATGTGCTTAAGGCGATTGAACAAGCTGAGCCGGCACTTAAGTATTTGTATTCAAGAGGATTTACAGATGAACAGATTGCACGTGAGAAAATAGGTTATAGTCCTAACGTGTCAACATTTACCCGTGATTATTTAAAGAATAAAGGCTATGATGAGGCACTTGCCTATGATGCAGGTCTGCTGAGTCGTAATGAAGAAACGATATCCTACTTTGACCGGTTTAGAAACCGTATCATGTTTCCTATCAAGGACTTCCGCGGTAAAGTTATCGGTTTTTCGGCGCGCTCGATTGATGGGAGCGAACCCAAGTATTTAAACAGTCCTGAAACTTTAATTTTCCAAAAAAGAAATGTGCTTTATCACATTGATGTTGCAAGAAAACCGATTCGTAATCAAGATGAAGTTATTTTGCTGGAAGGATTTATGGACGTCCTTAAACTTAATGAAACTGGAATATTAAACGCGATTGCAACGATGGGTACGGCACTTAGCCGTGAGCATATCCTACAGCTGAAGAAACTGGCATCGAATATTACATTGATGTATGATGGCGACCGAGCGGGTATCGAAGCCACTCTTAAAATCGGTAAGCAGTTAAATCAAGAAGGTATGAATGTATTTGTTGTACCGATGAAAAAAGGATACGATCCTGATGAGATGATTACAGAACTTGGAACGGATAAATTTTTAAGTTATTTTAATCATAATAAGCTTACTTATGTGAGCTTTTATATGCGCCATTATCTCGATGAAATTAAGAATAATGATCTTGCCTATGAAAAACATTTGAATAACGTTATCGAAGATGCTAAACTAATGAATTCCGAGCATTTACAGAAAAAAGTATTGCATGAAATCACCGAGTTGTTTAATGTAGACTTTGACAGCTTAAAATTCAAAGTACAGAAGGATAATAGAAGACAAGCGCGTATGCCGACATTTGAAAGTGAGACACTGTCACGACAATTGTTAGCTGAGCGTACTGTGCTGAAATATTTTATGAATGATCGTATGCTTTTTATGCAATTTGAAGATCAGATTACAGAAGAGCATTTTAGCGTCAAAGTTCATGAGATGATTTATAAAGCATTAAGTGGGTACTATAAAATAGAAGAGACATTTATGCTAAGCAAATTCTCATCACATGTTCCACATGAATGCCATGAAACTTGTCTGAAAATTGATGCTATGCTCGTAAATCATGAGCCTTCTATCGAAGAAGTCAATGATTACCTTTATGTCTTTCAACAGGAACCGAAAGAAATAGAACAGCTGCAATCGTTAAAGGCACAACTTAGCGATGCTGTAAGTACAGAGGATCATGAAAAGCGTGCGCAGCTTATGCGTGAAATTATTAATTTACAACGACAAAAGAAACAGTAGATTCTACAGGGGGTTAAACATTATGGCCAAAAAAGAAACGAAAAAAAATAAAGACGATGTATTATTAACAATTGACCAGGTTAAAGCACAGTTGATAGAGACTGGTAAGAAAAATGGTCATCTCAGTCACGAAGAGATTGCAGATAAACTGCAGAACTTCGAAATGGATTCTGATCATATGGATGAATTCTTTGAAGCAATTGCTGAGAATGATATTACATTAATTAATGAAAAAGATGCACAAGATACGGACGACAAGATTAATTTAAACGATCTTTCAGCACCACCAGGTGTTAAGATTAATGACCCTGTACGTATGTATCTAAAAGAAATTGGTCGTGTAAATTTATTAAGTGCAGAAGAAGAAATTGAACTTGCGAAACGAATTGAACAAGGTGATGAAGAAGCGAAAGCGAGACTTGCAGAAGCAAACTTACGTCTTGTGGTTAGTATTGCGAAGCGTTATGTTGGGCGTGGTATGCTGTTCCTTGATTTGATTCAGGAAGGAAATATGGGTCTTATAAAAGCGGTTGAGAAATTTGACTTTACAAAAGGCTTTAAATTTTCGACTTACGCAACGTGGTGGATTCGTCAGGCGATAACACGTGCAATTGCTGACCAGGCACGTACAATTCGAATTCCGGTTCATATGGTTGAAACAATCAATAAATTAATTCGTGTACAACGTCAGTTACTGCAAGATTTAGGTCGTGATCCTTCTCCAGAAGAGATTGGCGAAGAAATGGATCTGCCAGCAGAAAAAGTAAGAGAAATCTTGAAGATTGCTCAGGAACCAGTTTCTCTTGAAACACCGATTGGAGAAGAAGATGACAGCCATCTAGGTGATTTCATTGAGGATCAGGATGCACAAAGTCCCGCAGATCATGCAGCTTATGAACTTCTGAAAGAACAGTTAGAGGACGTACTTGATACCCTGACGGACAGAGAAGAAAATGTCCTGCGCTTAAGATTTGGACTAGATGATGGTCGTACACGCACACTTGAGGAAGTTGGTAAGGTGTTTGGAGTAACACGTGAACGTATCAGACAGATAGAAGCAAAGGCACTCAGAAAGTTACGTCATCCATCAAGAAGTAAACGCTTAAAAGATTTTATGGATTAATTAAATTAAATTGTGAAAAGTCTTTGACAATCCTACTTTTTAATATAAAATAGATATGTATATGGTGAATTTAAAGGGAGGTTAATTGAATGAATCGTAATCCAGTGATACCGTTTATACTTATTATGCTTATGGGTGTAGGTCTTATTTTCTTTATGTCAGCACACGGTGCAAACAAAGGAGAAGAGAAGGGCGAAGACGGTGCTAAAACTGAACAGAAATTTGATGCAAAAACATTTGCTAAAGACAACTGTACTTCTTGTCATGGTCAAAACTTAGAAGGCGGTATGGGTCCTAAATTAGCGGGGAACTCTAAAGACGCAGGTGCTTTAAAGAAAGTTATCCGTGAAGGTAAAGGTGCGATGCCAGCACATGACGAAGCAACAATTTCTGATAAAGATCTAGATACTTTAGTTAAGTATCTTAAAGATGGTGCTAAATAATAATTTACAATATGAGAGGATGGGACAACGTTGTCTCATCCTCTTTTAGATTGAATGAAATGAAAGGATAAACGCGATGATAAATAACAGATTATTGGCAGTTGCAACATATATCAATCACGAAAAATTAGCAGATATCGGTTCAGACCATGCGTATCTTCCGATATATGCAATAGAACAAGGCAAAGTAAAAAGTGCTGTTGCAGGTGAAGTTGTAAAGGGTCCATTTATGTCAGCAGTAGAAAATGTAAAGAAGTATGCACTGGACAGTAAGATAGATGTCAGACTTGGAGACGGCCTTGATGTAATTGAGCAGAATGAAGTAGACTGCATTACCATTTGCGGGATGGGTGGTCCATTAATCAGTGAGATTTTAAATAACGGTAAAGGAAAACTTACACATTATCCGACACTTATACTGCAAAGTAATATTCATACAGAAGCAGTTAGGCGTAGATTGATAGCATTAGGCTACATGATAAAAGATGAAGTCATTATGAAAGAGCGTAAACACGTATACGAAATTATCGTTGCTGAACGAAATGATATAGACGTAACGTATAATGAAAGAGAGTTAAAGTTTGGTCCGGTGTTATTAAATAAAAAGGACGATGTTTTTAAAGAGAAGTGGTTACGTGAGTATCATCATCTGCAAACAGTATATGAAGCGATAAAATTAGAAGAAAGGCACTCTGAAAAAGCATCACAGCTACTGAACGATATTGAAACTCTAAAGGAGGTCTTAGACATTGAAAATTTGTGAATTACAGCAGATTATTCATAACGAAATTCCGAAGTACACAGCGGAATCCTGGGACAATGTTGGACTATTAATCGGAGATGAATCGACAGAAGTGACAGGGGTTCTGACAACATTAGACTGTACAGAGGAAGTTATTGATGAAGCAATTACGTATGGTATCAATACAATTATTTGTCACCATCCGCTTATTTTTAGCGGCATAAAACAAATTAATGCCGGAGGATACGGCAATGTCATGCGCCATGCAATTAAGCATGACATTCAAGTGATTGCGATGCATACAAATTTAGATAACTACAAATATGGTGTGAGTTATATGATCGGTAAACAAATTGGTTTGAAGGATCAGACGATTCTGTTACGTGAATCTAGAAAGCTTTGCAAATTACAGTTGTTTGTACCGAATGATCATGCCGCGCAAATGAAAGGTGCATTAGCGCAAATTGGTGCCGGACAAATTGGAGAATATGCACATTGCTTCTATACAACAGAAGGTACAGGAGAATTTATGCCATTATCAAGTGCAAATCCATTTGTAGGTAAGAAAGGTGAGATCCATTACGAACAGGAAATGAAGATTGAGTGTGTATTTGAACCTCAATTAAGGCAGCAAGTAGAGAAAGTCATTATGGATGTACACCCGTACGAAACGCCTGCATATGATATATTTGAATATGACGTTCCGGCAGATTATGGTACGGGGACTATCGGTAGGATTGAAGAAATGAAGGTTCACGAGCTTGCTGAAATTTTAAAAGATAAGCTTGATATTCCGTCTGTTAAAGTAATTGGTAATTTAAATGCCCAGCTTACGTCAATTTCTATTATTGGTGGTGCCGGCGTATCGTATATGGATCAAATTGCAGGACGAGCTGATGTGTTTTTAACTGGGGATATCAAGTACCATGAAGCACATGATTTACTGATGAAAGGACAAATCGCAATTGATATCGGTCATTATAGTGAATATGTAATGAGAGAAGGACTGAAAGCGATAATTCATGGCCTGATACCTGAAATTACAGTTATCGCATCAACGACAAATACTAATCCGTTTAATGAAATATAAATAAAAGTGCCATCGTCTACTGACGATGGCACTTTTGTTAATCTAATATTTTGACAGGGGCTGCGTTTTTAATTTTAGGTAAGATCTTTTCAACTGGTACACCAGACGTTTCAGGTATAGGAGTAATATTTAGTGGATCATAGCCTTTAATATAGTCAATCACTTCTTTAATGATCGGTGTAGGTGTAGAAGCTCCTGCTGTAACTGCAATCGTTGATTTTCCCTCAAGCCACTCTAACTTTAATTCACTGATATCTGAAATACGATAGGCTTCGGTATGTGCGATTTCTTTTGAAACTTGTGCGAGTCTGTTAGAGTTATTACTTTTAGGGTCACCGACAACGATTAGAACATCCGCACTTGGAGCCTGATTTGCAACGGCTTCCTGTCTCACTTGTGTTGCGAGACATATTTCTTCATGCACTTCAATATGCGGAAATTTCTCTTCTAAGTCTTCCATCAGATGTTTAACATCCCACTGACTCATTGTTGTTTGATTTGTTACAATGAGTTTCTGATCATTTAATGATTCAGGTAATTGTTCGATATCCTGCTTGTTTTCTACAAGGTGAACGATATCCGGAGCAACACCCACTGCTCCTTCAGGTTCAGGGTGACCTTTCTTACCGATATAGATGACATGATATCCGTCAGCTTTCTTACGACGAATCAATGTATGTGTATTTTCAACATCTGGACAAGTGGCATCGATACAGACAAGGCCTTTTTCTTTTGCAAGACGTTTTACTTCTGGACTTACACCATGTGCTGTGAAGATGACCGTTCCAGTTTCAATCTGTTCTAAGATTTCAAGTCGGTTAGGACCATCCAATGTAATAATGCCGTCACTTTCAAATGCATCTGTGACATGTTTATTATGAACGATCATACCAAGTATATAAATAGGACGTGGTAGGGTTTTGTCTAAGGATGCGTTACGTGCGATGACCATTGCATCGACTACGCCATAACAATAGCCACGAGGTGTAATTTTAATGATTTCCATTATTGTGCCTCCAATTCATGAATCAGTACCATTATCATACCATTTATAATATGGTTTTAAAAATGTTTACTTTCTTTTTAGTAATGTTTCCTATATAATACATTAGATGAAGAAAAAGAGGAGGATTATGATGGACAAACACCCATTTGAACATTTTGAACTTGCACCATATTTAATAGAAGCGGTGAAGGATCTAAATTTCAACCAGCCCACAGAAATCCAGAGAAGAGTTATTCCAAAATTAAAAAAAGAAACACATTTAATCGGACAATCTCAAACTGGTACAGGTAAATCACATGCATTCCTGTTGCCGTTAATTAATAAAATTGATAAAGATTTAATTCAGCCGCAAGTGATTATTCTAGCGCCGACACGTGAACTTGCAAAACAATTATATGATGCAAGTGAACATCTTATTTCCTTTACTGAAGGCATTAAAGCAGGCCTATACATCGGAGGAACAGATAAGAATAAAGATATACAGAAATCAAAAGTACAGCCACAAATCGTAATTGGCACACCAAACCGTATTAAAGATCTAGCTGAGGAAAATGTACTGCATATTCATTTGGCGAATGCAGTGGTAATTGATGAAGCGGATTTAATGATAGATCTTGGATTCTTACCAACAGTTGATAAAATTGCTGCGAACGTATCACGTGATGCTCAGATTGCTGTCTTTTCAGCAACGATTCCTAAAGCATTACATCCATTTTTAAACAAATATCTATCAAAGCCGGAATTTATCGAAATCGAACCAGATAGTAAGACGAATAAGAATATTACCTTCTACCTCGTTCCAACAAAGAGTAACGACAAAAAAGAGAAGCTAGTGAGCGTTATGAACACGTGTAACCCATATTTAGCCATTATCTTTGCGAATAGTCGTGACCGCGCAGATGAACTTGCTGAGTACTTACAGGATCAAGGAATGAAAGTAGGTATCATGCACGGAGGACTGGCACCTCGTGAACGTACTCAGATGATGAAACGTGTCAAGAACTTAGAATTTCAATATATTATAGCAAGTGACCTTGCAAGCAGAGGGATTGATATTGATGGTGTAAGTCATGTATTTAACTATGATATTCCAAAAGATATCGATTTCTTCACACACCGTGTAGGGCGTACAGGACGTGGTAATTACACGGGCGTTGCGATCACACTTTACACGCCTGACGAAGAAGACTTAATCAACCAGATTGAGAAAAAAGGGTTCTCATTCATTCATTCGGATATTAAAAATGGTGAACTTACAGAAATTAAGGATCGTACTGAGCGTAGAAGTCGTCAGAAAAAAGAAGATAATATTGAAAAATCTTTAGTTCATAAAGTGAAAAAGAAAAAGAAAGTAAAACCAGGTTATAAGAAGAAGTTCAGATATGAATTAGATAAGGTTAAACGTAATGAAAAGAGAGCGCACTCCAAACGTGTAAACAAGCAGAACAGAAAAGGTTAAGGTGAAACTTATGTTAATCGGATCACATGTTTCAATGAGCGGAAAGAAGATGCTCCTGCAGGCATCAGAAGAGGCGGCAAGCTACGGTGCTTCTACCTTTATGATTTATACAGGTGCACCTCAAAATACTCGACGTAAAGCAATTGAAGACTTAAATATTGAAGCAGGACAGGCACATATGCAAGCAAACGGTTTATCAAATATTGTTGTCCACGCACCATATATTATCAATATTGCAAATACAGTAAAACCTGAAGTATTTGCTTTAGGTGTTGAATTTTTACAAAAGGAAATCGAGCGTACTGAAGCACTTGGTGCAAAAGATATTGTGCTGCATCCAGGTGCACATGTAGGAGCTGGAGAAGAAGCAGGTATTAAGAAGATCATCGAAGGTTTGAATGAAGTTTTATCGAATAATAACGATGTGCGTATTGCACTTGAAACAATGGCGGGTAAAGGCTCTGAATGTGGTAAATCATTTGAAGAACTTGCCGAAATTATTTCAGGTGTAACACATAATGAACGACTCTCTGTATGTTTTGATACATGTCACACACATGATGCGGGATATGATATTATCAATAACTTAGATGGGGTATTACAGGAATTTGATGACGTCGTTGGATTAGATCGTATTAAAGTTGTGCATGTGAACGACAGCAAAAATGTTACAGGTGCAAGAAAAGATAGACATGAAAACTTTGGTTTCGGAAATATTGGTTTTGATGCATTAACAAAACTCGTTTATCATGAAGCATTTGAAAATATTCCTAAGATTCTAGAAACCCCTTACGTTCAAGTTGGAGACGATAAGAAAAATAAAAAACCGCCTTATAAATTTGAAATCGATATGATTAAAAGTAGAACTTTTGATCCTGAATTATTAGAAAAGATTAAATTGCAGTAGAATTTGACAATAGAAACAGGGATTAATCTATGATTAATGCTTGTTTTTGTTTATAGAAGGATGAGGATATGGAACCCGTATTTGAAATTAAAGATGTATCTTACAGTTATCCAGATAAGAAAGCGTTATCCCATATTAATATTAGTGTCTATCAAGGTGATTTTCTGGCAATTGTGGGTCCGAATGGGTCTGGGAAATCAACTTTGCTGAAACTGATACTTGGTATCTTGAATTTGCAGGATGGCAGTATTCTGATGAATGGTACGGACATTCGCAAGCTAAAGAATCGTACGGGCATTGGTTACGTGTCACAAAAATCAAATGCAGGGAATTCAGGTTTCCCGGCAAATGTTTTTGAAGTTGTAAGAAGCGGTTTAATACAGATAAAACCTATGTTTAAAAGATTTGACAAGAATGATCATAAAAAAGTGGATGACATTTTAAGACGTCTCCATATCGATCAGCTAAAAGATAAAAATATATCTGATCTTTCTGGTGGACAACAGCAGCGTGTATATATCGCGCGAGCCTTGATATCAAATCCATCGGTGCTTGTGCTCGATGAACCGACAGTAGGGATTGATGCAAAAAATGTGGCGGAATTCTATGCGTTACTTGAACAGCTGAAACAAGAAGGTATCACAATTCTACTTGTCTCCCATGATATTGGTGTAGTTGTTGATACAGCAACACAAGTCGCTTGTCTCAACGAACATCTGCATTTCCACGGAACAACACATCAATTTAAATCGCTTGATGAAGTAGAAATTTCTAAAATTTATGGTCATCCTGTACAGTTCATCGATCATAGTGGACATGATAGGGAGTGCTGTTTATGAGTCTGATTGATGCGCTAATAGAATTTGACTTTATTCGTTATTCATTTATATCTGGAATCCTGATTGGATTACTTGCACCATTAATAGGAACTTTTATCGTTGTCAGAAGACTGTCATTAATAGCGGATGCACTCAGTCATGTTACACTTGGTGGTATCGCATTTGGTATGTTATTGACTAAAGTATTGGCATTTACGATTAATCCTGTATGGACGGGGATATTATTTTCAATTGCAGGTTCACTTATGATCGAAAGATTACGAAGTGTCTATAAACATTATCAGGAGCTTGCAATTCCGATAATTATGAGTCTTGGTATCGGATTGAGTGTTATATTTATTTCTTTTGCAGATGGTTTCAATCAGGATTTATTCGGCTATTTATTTGGAAGTATCAGTGCAGTAACGTTCAATGATGTTGTAGTCATCTTTTCTATTTTTATAGTCGTAGTGTTGTTTATTGGACTGCTGTACAAAGAATTATTCATCCTTTCATTTGATGAAGAATATGCTTCGATTATTGGCGTGCCAAGGTATGTACATATTTTGTTTATGCTTATGGTCGCGCTTGTTATCTCTGCATCTATGCGTGTCGTGGGAATACTGCTAGTATCTAGTTTAATTACGTTACCTGTCGCTAGTGCCATGCGACTGACAAGAAGTTATAAAGAACTGATGGTATGGAGTGTCGTCATCGGTGAATTTGCTGTTATTGCTGGTTTAGTAACAGCATTCTATCTTGATATAACGCCAGGCGGTGTTATTGTCATGTTACTTGTAGCGATTTTGATATTATCGATTATAATCAAGAAAAATAAAGAAAAAGCAGGTAGTTTAAATGGAAATTAATGATGCAATTCAAATATTGAAGGACAATGGGCACAAATATACTGACAAAAGAAAAGATATGATTACTCTTCTGCATGATAATAGTAAATATTTAAACGCTAAACAGATGCAGCAAGCTCTGAACGATAAATATCCTGGTATTTCATTTGACACAATTTATCGCAACCTACATCTATTTGAATCATTAGGGATTATAGAAACAACTGAGTTAGAAGGAGAGAAGAAGTTCAGACTTGCCTGTAGTCATCATCATCATCATCATTTTATCTGCAGGCATTGTGGAGATACGCGTGTTGTGGAACATTGTCCAATTGAAATATTTAAGGATGAACTTCCGGATGTTGAAATAGAAAGTCATAAAATTGAACTCTATGGATTATGTGAAAAATGCAAATAAAAAAGATGCCGAGAGGCATCTTTTTTATTTTGTATTAAAATGTTGTTGAATAAGTCGATTCGTTTCAATCCAGGAGTGCACACGAAACACATCTTCAGGTAACTCTGCCTGGTTGTATGGTGTATCAAACAGATAGACCGGAATATCAAGCGCCTGTTGAATATCAAGTGCATTATCAAGTTTATCTTCAAAGAAAGCATCTACCTTTAGATTGCGCGCCGCTTCAATTTTATTATGCGAACCTGTAAGTTCGATATGGTGATAGGGGATATTATGTCTATCAAACCAATCATAGGTGATATCTGTTAGTAAAGTATGTCTTGCACTGATAAAGAATAGCTCAAATTGTTCTGACCACTGTCTTAATATTAAATCCGCATCTTTATGCACAGGCGAATCTTTATATAAAGCACGCTCGTTTTCTTTGAACCACTGTGCAACTTCATCATTGCTAATGCCTAGTACAGTTGTTAGTTCGTATGCAGTAATATCTTCGTACTTAAAGTGGGGGTTAAAGGATTTCTGAAGATATGGGACAAGTGCTGTCGGACATGTGACAGTACCATCAATATCAATGCCAAATCTTATTTTATTTTTCTGCATTCGCTAACTTTTCTGCTTCCTGTTTTTTAAAGTATTCTTCAGCAAGTTTGTCGATTTCCATCTTCAATTCTTCAACCATTGTCTCTTCAGGCACTTTTCTTACCGTCTTACCTTTCATAAACAATAATCCTTCTCCACGTGCCCCTGCGATTCCAATATCAGCTTCTCTTGCTTCTCCCGGGCCATTTACAGCACACCCTAATACTGCGACTTTGAGCGGTGCTTTGATCGTTGAAATGTATTCTTCAACTTCGTTGGCAATTGAAATTAAGTCGATTTCAATACGACCACAAGTAGGACATGAAATAAGCGTTGCTGCATTACTTGCCAGACCGAAAGATTTCAGTAGTTCTCTCGCCACTTTAACTTCTTCTACAGGATCTGCAGATAATGAAATACGTAACGTGTTACCAATACCTAAACTCATAATTGCACCGAGACCTGCTGCCGATTTTACAGTCCCTGCAAATAATGTTCCGCTTTCTGTAATACCTAAATGTAGCGGATAATCAAATGCTTGCGCAGCTTTTGTATATGCCTCGATTGCTAAGTTAACATCACTTGCTTTCATCGAAACGATAATATCATGGAAATCCAGGTCTTCTAATATTTTAATATGATGCAGTGCACTTTCCACCATACCATCTGCTGTAGGATAACCATATTTTTTCAATATATGCTTCTCAAGCGAACCTGCATTTACTCCGATACGAATTGGAATACCTTTCGCTTTACAAGCTTTTACAACTTCTTCAACTTTTTCACGGCGACCGATATTTCCCGGATTGATACGAATTTTATCTGCGCCACCTTCAATTGCGAGCAATGCAAGTTTATAGTCGAAATGAATATCGACGACTAATGGAATATTAATTTGTTTTTTGATTTCTGCAATTGCAAGTGCATCTTCTTCTTTAGGACAGGCTACACGGACAATTTGGCATCCCGCTTCTTCAAGACGTTTGATCTCTGCAACTGTAGCTTCAACATCATGTGTCTTCGTTGTCGTCATACTTTGGATTACAAGTTCATTTGAGCCCCCAATAGTAAGATCACCGACTTTAACCGGGCGTGTATTTTTTCTATGTGTAATTTCAGGCATTATAATTCTCCTTCATAATTTAAACTTATTAATTACTATCCTTACTAGAATAACACTTCTATTATATAGTTGGAAATCAAATTTGTTTAGCTTTATGCTTGTTTTTCGGTAGATTCTTGATAGTTACTAGGTTAAGTATTATTAAAGCAATCCATGAAGCTATTGTTAAGACGACAGAGTTTAGGATAATACCGAACAGCAATATTAAAGTAGGCAGTGTGAGCAAGAATGTATTGATTTTCAGCCAGTTCATATAGCGTGATTTTTTGTTTGATTTATTTGAAATGATATGGCTGACTATGCTTATGATGATAATCTTTAATATAATAATTACATATTGGGAACTGATTATCAGTATTGCCAGGATGAAGAAATAAAAATAAATCGAGTCTGTAAATGTTTTAAGAAACTGAATCAATGTCTCCTTATCCTGGAACATATTGATGTTTGAATATTTTACACGTGAGCTTTTACTGATTAAAATTTCATCCTTATCTAAGATGATAAAGTTTGAACGTGGCTGTACATTTTTTTCGGTGAAAAATAAAGTGACTGCACTCAGTTCAATCTGCTTTTCCTGTGAAAGGATAAGCGAGTGATCTACAACTTTAAAATCTGGAATAGCAGAAAGTTCCTCATGACTAATATGATTAATAGACTGAAATGTTTGAAAATAATTAATCATTGCTGGCGAAGACATGGCTATTGAAAGTATCAATATATGTAGTAAAATATATCTCATCTTGACAATTCTATATAAAGGATATCGTTTTGGCTGGAATAAACGTTTTAGATGTTGTTTATACAATGGATTACCTCCTGACTTCTATTATTTTATCAGAAATCGTCTCAAAATAAGCAAACTATTTGAGAACATTCGATGAAATTGATACTATTTAATTGTAAACAATTTTCGTAAAACACAGGAGGATGATTTATTATGGCATTTGAACTACCAAAATTAGAGTATGCATATGATGCATTAGAACCACACATCGACAAAGAAACGATGGAGATTCACCATACAAAACATCATAATACTTATGTAACGAAATTAAATGATGCAGTGGCAGGTACGGAGTTTGAGAATGTATCTATTGAAGATTTAATGAAGAGAATTGATGAAGTTCCTGCAGATAAGAAAACTGCTGTAGTTAATAATGGCGGTGGTCATTATAATCACTCATTATTCTGGACATTACTTGCTCCAGGTAAAGAAGCAAAAGGCGAAGTTGTTGATGCGATTGAATCAAAATTTGGGTCTTTAGATGCATTTAAACAAGAATTTGCTGATGCTGCAGCTGGTCGCTTCGGTTCAGGCTGGGCATGGTTAGTTGTTAATAACGGAGAGCTTGAAGTAACTTCAACGCCAAACCAGGAGAATCCATTAATGGAAGGTAAAACACCAATCTTAGGATTAGATGTTTGGGAACATGCTTACTATTTAAACTACCAGAACAAACGTCCAGATTATATCGCAGCATTCTGGAATGTTGTTAACTGGGACAAAGTAAACGAATTATACTTAGCAGCGAAGTAAAGTTTTTAAAACACCGTTCTTATGAACGGTGTTTTTTTATGTTTATTATAGAAAACTGACAGCATTTCATATATTATAGAAGGATAATGTATCAATGGGGGATTTTTTTTGAAACGTGTTAAACAGGAATCCAATGAACTAAAGCAAAAACGAATGACTAATCGAAGAATCGGCGTCATTTTTATGGCAATTGTTTCCTTGCTTATAATTCTTGTATTAAGATTAGGTTATTTGCAGATTGTAAAAGGTGAAGCGTATCGACAGGCAGTAGATAATAATGAAAATATTGAAGTCAATGAATCAGTACCACGTGGAAGAATTTATGATAGGAATGGTAAACTACTAGTCGATAATACATCAAAAAAATCAATCACATATACAAGAGATCGTATGACGACGAGTAAAGAAATATTAGTCGTTGCAAAGAAACTGCAAAAGATAATTGATATGCCAACAGGGGCACTCACTCAAAGAGATAAGCAGGATTTCTATATATTGACGCATAAAGAAGCGATAGATCAATTGATGAAGAAAGAGAATACGTTACTTAAAAATGGAGAAATTACTGAAGAGACTTATAACACAGCGCTCTATAAAAAATTAACGGAACAGCAAATCAATAAACTATCGAAAAAAGAACTGCAAGTCGCTGCAATTTATAGAGAAATGTCTAGTGGCAGCCAATTAAGTCCACAAATAATAAAGAATGAAGATGTTACAGAAAAAGAATATGCATTGGTATCTCAGAACCTAGGAGAGTTACCGGGCGTCAATACGTCTATGGACTGGGATAGAAAGTATTTATATGGTGATACGCTGCGTACTCTGTTTGGTCGTGTATCCTCTAAAGAAGAAGGATTACCTAAGGAACTTACAGATTATTATTTAGCGAAAGGGTATTCTAGAAATGACCGAGTTGGGCAAAGCTACCTAGAATATCAATATGAAAATGTCCTGCGCGGTAAAAAGAAAAAAATGAGGTATATTACGAATAAATCAGGTAAGATTATCGATTCAGAAGTCCTCGCAGAAGGGTCCAGAGGAGACGACCTCGTTTTATCCATCGATATAGAATTGCAGCTCAAAGTAGAAAAATTAGTCGATAATAACATTCGAAAACTGAGAAGCATGGGTGCTAGAGATATGGATAAAGTACTGGTCGTTGTACAGGATCCTCATAATGGAGATATATTGGCGTTAGCAGGCCGTCAGATTGATAAATCAGGTAAGATAACCGATTATCATTATGGCACATTCACTTCACAATATGCAGTAGGGTCTTCGGTTAAAGGTGCTACGTTACTCACAGGATACAGTAATGGCGCAATTAATGTCGGAGAGACGATGACGGATGAGCCGTTAGTATTTAAAGGTGGGATACAGAAACGTTCTTATTTTAACCAAAGTGGGAGTCTTGCTATTAATGATAAGCAGGCATTGATGCACTCATCAAACGTCTATATGTTTAAGACGGCGCTCAAACTTGCTGGACTCGATTATTCATCTGGAATGAGCTTACCAGATGATATAACTGAGGCAGGGCAGAAATTAAGAAAAGGTATGAACCAATTTGGTTTAGGTGTAAAGACAGGCATCGATCTGCCGAATGAAGTGACAGGACAAACTGGTATTCTAAAAAATAATCCAGGGAATTTTCTGGATTTAGCAATTGGACAGTATGATACATATACACCATTACAGCTTTCTCAATATGTATCTACAATTGCTAATGACGGGTATCGTATTCAGCCGCATATCGTCAGAGAAATTAGAGGAGCGTCTAAAACAGGTAAAATAGGTCCCATTAAAAGTCACTTTAATGGAAAAGTGTTAAATAAGATTAATAATACAGATAAAGAAATTGAACAAGTAAAGTCTGGTTTCGAAATGGTCTTTAACCAAGCAGAAGGGACAGGATATGCTAGTTTTAATGATACTGCTGTTAAAGCTGCAGGTAAAACAGGTACAGCTGAAGTAACTCAAGATGGTGAAGCTCGAGTAAATTCAACATATATAGGGTATGCGCCAGTGAAAAAACCTGAAATGAGTTTTTCTATCATTTATACGAATCAGCCAGTACCACCTCCATGGTTACCAGGTGGAGATCTAGGTAAAGAAATTATCAATGAATACTTTAAAGATAAAGAAGCAGCCGATAAATAGTCGGCTGCTTTTTAATTTGTGCGTTCTTTACAAAATATTTACAATACATTCACTCTAAATTAACAATAAATCTATATAGTTAGAAATGTAATAACAAATCAAAAAATTTATTCGTCTTTATATTAGGAGGATTCTTAACAATGAAAAAGTGGCAATTAGTAGGATCAACAACTGTTTTAGGTACTGCATTATTATTAGGTGCATGTGGTGGTGCAGCTGAAAATTCTGACTCAAAGAGTGAAGATAAAGCCACAGACACAGCAGCTAAAGATGTTAAAGGTGAAGTAAATGGTGACGGATCGTCTACTGTAGCTCCTGTTACTGAAAAAATTAACGAGCAATTCAATGCTGAATATCCAGATGTTACTGTTTCAATCGGTACTTCAGGAACTGGTGGTGGTTTCGAGAAATTTATCGCTGGAGAAACAGATTTCTCAAATGCATCTCGTGATATTAAAGATGAAGAGAAGAAGGCACTAGAAGATAAAAAAATCGAGTATACTGAATTCAAAATTGCAAGTGACGGTTTAACTGTTGCAGTTAATAAAGAGAATGACTTTGTTGAGTACTTAACGTTTGATGAGTTGAAAAAAATCTATTCTGGTGAAGCGAAAACTTGGAAAGATGTTCGTGCTGACTTCCCGGCTGAAGAAATTAAAGCATTCTCTCCAGACCAATCACATGGTACTTACGACTTCTTCAGTGAAGAAGTTTTAGATAAAGGTGAAATTACAGCTGAGAAAAATGCTGATACTAACGTTATCGTTAAATCTGTACAAGATAATAAAAACGGTGTTGGATTCTTCGGATATAACTTCTACCAAGAAAACAAAGATAACTTAAAAGCGGTTAAGATTCAAAAAGAAAGTAAAGGTGAAGGTGTTGAAGCAACTGAAGAAACGGTTAAAGATGGTTCATACCCATTAAGCCGTCCTTTATATATCTATGCGAAAAACGAATCACTTAAGAGTAATGAAGCATTTAAAACATTTATGAAGTTTACTCTAGATAATGCTAAAGATGCTTCTAAAGAATCAGGTTATGTGTCTTTAGAAGATAAAGTTTATGAAGAAGATCTAAAGAAATTAGAAGAAGTTAAATAGTTAATAATATATAAGAAATTTTTCAGGGACGAAATTTTTCGTCCCTTTTTAAAATGAAGGAGTCAATGCTATGGAAAATAAAGTATCTGTACAGGAATTGATTCAGCAGCGTCAAAGTAAAGGTTCTAAAAATATTATCGAGAAATTTATCCCGATAATACTTGCTGTAATTGCATCTATTTCTATATTAACTACAATTGGGATTCTGATTACATTATTAACTGAGACGATTACTTTCTTTACAAGAGTATCATTCAGTGAATTTTTCCTTGAGAAGACATGGAATGCTTTCGGACAGGATCCAAAATACGGAATTATCTCTTTAATTTTAGGAACATTGAAAGTAACACTTATTGCGACAATTTTTGCTGTTCCGGTTGGATTAGGCGCAGCGCTTTACTTAAGTGAATATGCAAGTGACAAAGTAAGAAGAATCATTAAACCAATTTTAGAGATTCTTGCAGGGATTCCAACAATTGTATATGGATTTTTTGCATTAACTTTTGTTACACCGATGCTTCGTTCTGTTTGGACAGACTTAGGTTCATTTAATGCAATCAGTCCTGGTCTAGTCATCGGTATTATGATTGTGCCAATGATTGCGAGTCTTTCTGAAGATGCGATGAGTGCAGTACCACAAGCAATTAGAGAAGGGGCGCTAGGACTAGGTTCAACCCGATTAGAAACGGCGCTTAAAGTTGTGTTTCCAGCTGCCTTATCTGGTATTTTAGCATCAATCGTCCTCGCTGTATCACGTGCAATTGGTGAAACGATGATCGTATCACTTGCAGCAGGTAGTTCACCAGAATTCTCATTAGATTTTACAAATTCATTGCAGACTATGACAGCATTTATCGTACAAGTTGCTACTGGTGATGCAACATTTGGTTCAGATATTTACTATAGTATCTATGCAGTTGGATTTACATTGTTTGTATTTACATTAATTATGAATATGATTTCACAATGGATCACAAACAAATTCAGAGAGGAGTATTAGAATGGAATTAATTAATCAGGAAAGAGTCGCGAAAAAACTCTCTGGACGTCTGACTAAAAACGCGATAGTTAAGTTTATTTTCTTCTTATGTACGATTATCGGATTAATTGTTCTAGCAATGCTTCTTTTTGACATTATCAGAAAGGGTGCAGGTTATCTAACACTAGAGTTCTTTACGAACTTCTCTAGTACTACACCTTCAAAAGCTGGTATTAAAGGAGCTTTAATCGGTACATTATGGCTTATGATGACGATTGCACCGATTGCAATTACTCTAGGAGTTGCGACAGCTATTTATATGGAAGAGTATGCTAAAGATAATTTCTTTACACGCTTTGTTAAAGTAAATATTGCAAACCTAGCGTCTGTACCATCTGTAGTATTTGGTTTATTAGGATTAACACTATTCGTTCGTGGTGGCGGAATAGAAGCACTTTCATTAGGAAAATCTGTTTTAGCTGCAGCATTGACGATGTCTCTTATGATTCTGCCGGTTATTATTGTATCGTCACAAGAAGCAATTCGTGCAGTGCCAAACGCCATTCGTGAAGCATCTTTAGGATTAGGTGGAACGAAATGGCAGACGATAACGAACGTTGTACTTCCGGCGTCTATTCCTGGGATATTAACTGGAACGATTCTTGCACTATCCCGTGCAATTGGTGAAACAGCACCATTAGTAGTTATTGGTATTCCGACGATCTTTATGAAAACACCAGATAGTATTATGGACCGTTTTCAGGCTTTACCAATGCAAATCTTTACTTGGGCGAAATTGCCAAAAGCAGAGTTTCAGTTTGTATCATCAGCAGCGATTATCGTGTTACTTATTATTTTAATTGCAATGAACTCAATCGCTATATTTATCCGCAATAAATATCAGAAAAAATTCTAGCTCATTTTTGAGAGGAGTCAATATAATGAATTCAAAAGTAAACGTTATTAATAGAAATGAAACTTCAACTGAGAATAAGAAAATTGTTGCTGAAAGTCAACCTGCATTAACGAATAATGAACATACGATAGTTACAGGAGAGACACCAAATCCAAATAATCGTAAGATCGTTTATCAGACAAGAAATTTAAATCTTTGGTACGGTGACCATCATGCTTTACAAAATATCAATCTTGATATTTTAGAGAATGAAGTAAATGCAATTATCGGGCCATCTGGTTGTGGTAAGTCGACGTATATTAAAACGCTCAATCGCATGATAGAATTGATCCCTAGCGTGCGTACTTCAGGTGAAATTCTTTACCGTGGAGATAATATCTTTGATAAAAGCTATAAAGTTGAACATTTAAGAACCCGTGTAGGAATGGTCTTCCAAAAACCAAATCCATTCCCAAAATCTATCTATGATAACATTACGTATGGTCCTAGAATTCACGGTATTACTGATAAGAAAATATTAGATGAAATTGTTGAAAAATCTTTACGTGGTGCTGCAATCTGGGATGAGACGAAAGATCGTCTGGACAAGAATGCTTACGGCTTATCTGGTGGGCAGCAGCAACGTGTCTGTATCGCACGATGCTTAGCAATTGAACCAGATGTTATCCTGATGGACGAGCCTACATCAGCATTAGACCCAATTTCTACATTAAAGGTGGAAGAATTGGTACAGGAAATCAAAGATAAGTATTCAATTATCATTGTTACGCATAATATGCAGCAAGCTGCACGTATCTCTGATAAAACCGCATTCTTCTTAAATGGATATGTAAATGAATATGATGCAACAGATAAGATCTTCTCTAACCCAGCTGATGAACAGACTGAGAGATATATCTCAGGAAGGTTTGGTTGATATGAGAGAGATTTACGAAGAAAGTTTACAGCATCTGGAGGCAAGTGTTCTTAAACTGGCTGATGAAGTATATAGAGCAATCGAAAAAAGTATCAATGTACTGAGTGATAGTGATAAAGCGATGGCTAGAGAAATTATCGAACATGACCGTGTTATCAATTCGATGGAAAGCGATATTGATGACCAGATAATTAGTTTGATTACAAAGCAGCAGCCAATCGCTACAGATTTAAGGGTTATTCTTTCTTCAAGTAAAGTATCATCTGAACTAGAAAGAATGGGTGATAATGCAGCCAACATTGCTAAGATTCGTAAACGTGTGAAGATTGAAGATGCATATATTCTCACGCGTCTGCAAACGATGGGAAAGCTTAGTATGATGATGCTCGCTGATTTAAAGGAAGCCTATGAGAGTAAAGATGTTAATTTGGTTAAAGAGATTATTGAGCGTGATAATGATATAGATGACTTATATAAAGAAATCATTAACAGTGCTTACTTAATTGATAATGATCCATATATTTCAGGTCAGGCCCATTTAGCAGGTAGATATCTCGAGCGCATTGGTGATCATATTACAAATATTGCGGAAAGTGTTTATTTCACGATTACTGGTGAAAGATTTGCCTAAATCACAAATTTACACTAGATAAATCATGCTTCTCATGGTATTATATAAAAGTCGTATGGATATTTAGAAACGTGAGGAGGGAACAACTATGCGCGTTAATGTTACTTTAGCTTGTACTGAATGTGGTGACCGTAACTACATCACTAAAAAAAATAAACGTAATAACCCAGAACGTATTGAAATGTCAAAATACTGTGCAAGAGATAATAAGAAAACTTTACACAGAGAAACTAAATAATATTTTAAACAGACACATTTTGTGTCTGTTTTTTTGTTAAATCATAAAATTTTGATCAGTTTATTGTATAATTATATATGGGTGATGTTATGACTAAGAAAGAGTTAAGGAAGGCAACGATAAATCAGTTAAAATCGTTAACAGACAAATACACTAAAGAAAATATGATCATTGAGAAATTAATAAAGCACCAACATTTTAAAGATGCGGAGTCTATTGGTATAACGTTATCAATGGATCATGAGATGGATACACGATTTATCATCCGTTATGCACAAATGCTTGGTAAGACTGTATTTGTCCCAAAGTGTGATTACAGTAAACAACAAATGTATTTTACGTACTTTACATCTGCGGAAGATATAGTTGAAGATCGTTTTGGAATTGATGTAATGAAACATGATGACGGAAAAAATGAACAGCCAGCACTTCTTATTGTTCCGGGTGTACGTTTCGATGAATCAGGATACCGTATAGGTTATGGTGGCGGTTATTATGATAAATATTTAAGTACGTATGAAGGGCATACAATTAGTCTTGTATTTGAAGCGCAGATAGGAGAAGTGATCATTGAGCCACATGATATTCCCGTAGCGTATATCATTACTGAAGAAAGAGAATGGCATACAGGTACGAAACAATGATAGAACAAAAAAAGATATGGAGAACGATTTATGAATACACAAAATACAGTGATTTTGAGTACTTTACACACGGAGAAGCAGAAGACGATATATGGCTGATTAATAGAAAAAAGGGTATCATTAAAAGGGTTATCCTAAAAAAAGAGACAGCACAGTCCACACTCTTTATGGTACAAAAAATTATGGATCATTTTAATGATATTGAGGATACAGTAGGTCATACAATCAATAGATTTGAAATTATTCTCGTAAATCAGACAAATCATTTTCAGGATAACATGCCGAATCATATATTTATCGAACAGTGTAATGACGAGAGCGATTTAAAGCGCCTATTTGGACATCCATATCAGAAGATTACAGGCAAGAATAAGGATAAGGCAATTAAAACGTATAAGAAAAGTGTATTAAATGGAAATATGATTGAAAATGCAATCAGAAAGTTTTCCCCGCTGACATATTTAATTATGCTGCTCAATGTCGTTATTTTTATTCTTATGAGTATCGTTCAACATATTCATAAAGTAGAAATGATAATTGATAAAGGAGGGCTGACACATTTTAATTTTGTGCATGGAGATTACTATAGGATCATTACTTCTATCTTCATACACTTCGATGTGCAGCATCTGCTTTACAATATGATGACGCTTTTTATATTTGGTAAGCTTGTAGAATATTTATATACGCGCTGGCAATATTTATGTATTTATTTTATAGGTGGTATTATTGGTAATCTGATTTCTTTGACATTTGATAATATATCGATATCTGTAGGAGCCAGTGGTGCCATCTGTGCGCTTATCGGAGCACTGATGAGCCATTTGATATTCAGTGGAAAATTCGAGAAAAAATTTCTCATACAGACTTTTATCGGCATTCTTATCTTCTTAATTGGCAGTGCAATCTTTGAGAACGTAAATCATTATGCACATTTTGGTGGATTATTTGGTGGATTGTTCATTGCTTCAATGTTTTTTATTTATCGATACAGTAAAAGATATTTCTATTATATGGCACTCGGCCTGGTTGTTATTTTAGGATTACTCATCATCAATATTTTTTCCGAGCGTGAACATCATATATACAATGAATATGCTAAGCAATATTTGATGGAAGGAAAAGATAGTGAGGGCATTGAGATTATTCGCAAGACCATTGATAGAGGCTATCAGAATGATGAAACTTATGTACTCTATGGCCTGTGGAAAACAAAGGATGAAGGTTTATCAAGTGGTTTGTTAGTCTGGTTAGATGCTCTGAAAAAGTATCCTAATAGTGAACGGCTGAACTTTCAGCTTGCATTAGCATACCGAGCAATGGATGACTACCCGAAAGCAGAGAAATATATTGATAAGACCATTACAATCAATAAAAAGGAAGAATACATAAAATTAAAGAAAGAGATTCAGGAATTCAGGTGAGAAAATGAAGCAATTCTATGATGTACAGAAACTATTGCAAAAATTTGGAATTATTATCTATTTTAAAGATGAAAAGAATACGTTAGCGATGATGGATGAAGAGTTAAAGTCATTGCATGATGCAATGTTAATTGATAATGAGACTTATATCCAGGCGCGTTTACTGATCAATCAGAGAAGGATGAATAAACTATGATTTTAGCAGCAGATATAGGTGGAACAACTTGTAAGCTAGGTATATTAGACTCAAACCTCAATATTATTAAAAAATGGGAAATCGTTACGAATAAAGAGGATAACGGAACACATATATTAAAGAACATTTATGATTCATTTATTAAACATTTAAGTGATGTAAATTTAAACATTAAAGACTGCATAGGTGTGGGTCTCGGTGTTCCGGGTCCGGTAGATTTTAACAATGGCATCATCAATGGAGCGATTAACTTAAACTGGCATGGTAAGATCGATATTAAAGCGCAGTTTGAAGCATTAAGCGGATTGCCAGTATATGTAGATAATGATGCAAATGTAGCAACGCTCGGTGAAAAATTTCGAGGAGCAGGCAGAAATGAGTCTGATGTCGTATGTGTAACGCTAGGTACAGGCGTAGGTGGGGGTATCGTCAGTAATCATGAGCTTATTCACGGATTCAATGGTGCAGCAGGGGAATTCGGGCATATTACTGTAGATACGAAGCAGAGATTTAAATGTAACTGTGGAAAACATGGCTGTCTTGAGACGGTTGCAAGTGCTACAGGGGTCGTAAATTTAGCTTATCATTATTATGAAGAGCTTCAATTCAAGACGGTGATCGAAGATGCAATCAGAAATAAAGAGCTTCAGGCAAAGATGATATTTGATGCCGCAAAAGCAGGGGATGAGTTTTCGATATATGTGATTAAGAAAGTAGCGAAGCACCTCGCTTATGCATTTAGCATTATCAGTGTCATGACAAATCCTAAGCACATTATTATTGGTGGGGGAGTCTCTAAAGCAGGACAGTTTCTTGTAGATCATATCGAACAGTATTATAAAGACTTAACATTCCTTCCAGCTTATGAAGGAACAAAGATTGTAACTGCTGAGCTAGGCAATGATGCAGGGATGATTGGTGCTGCAGGTTTAATCAAAATTTATATTCTAGGAGAGAAAATATAATGGCGATAATAGATGTTGTAATCATACCGATGGATGGAAAATCTATCAGTATCAGTAAATATGTTGCGGAAGTACAGAATATACTTGAAGCGATGAAACAAGAGGGAAAGATAGATTATCAACTGACACCGATGAGTACATTGATTGAAGGAGAGCTTCACGACTGTCTCGTAGCATTAGAACGCATTCACGAATCTCCGTTTCAGGCAGGGGTTGAACGGGTGTGTACGAATATTAGAATTGATGATCGAAGAGATAAGCAAAGAAAGATGAATGACAAGCTTGACGCTGTAAAGAAACATATGCATTAAAAAAAAGACATCGAATGATGTCTTTTTTAATGGTGTAAAATTGGATATCCATAAGTGAAGATTGTTGCTAACGAGAAGAATCCAAAAGACAAAGTTGCAAGTAGACCAAAAATGATGCCTAATACATTTTTAGACTTTAATGAACTTAATAGTGCTTTTATTGAAAATAAGAAAACTAAAAACATTAGAATCGCAAAAATATTCACACCGATGTGAATTTTTACGCCAAAAACTTCAAATAGTTCGCCCGTGTTAATAAATGGCATAGTATAACCCCCATGATTTTCTTTTGTTATCATTAATATTGTATAATTAAAGTATATATTTGTCGAGTAAATTTTAGGAGGAATTCAGTTTGAAGAAAAAGAAAATTGCTTTAGGTATGATTGAAACGAACTGCTATATATTAGAGAATGAACAAGAAATTTTAATCATTGATCCAGGAAATGAAGCGGATAGGCTCATCGCTACAATCGGTAATACAGATAAAAAAGTAATTGGTGTGCTGCTGACACATGCACATTTTGACCATATTGGAGCAGTTGATGCAATATGTAGCTATTATCAGTGTGAAGTTTATATGTCTCAAATTGAGAAATACTTTTTAACAGACCCGCTTAAAAATGGTTCAGATAAATTCAGTCAATACGGAATAGAATCCACAATAGTGAAGCAACAGCCGAAATTTATGGATAATGGTTTCCATCAAATCGGAACATTTAGTTTTGAAGTACGACATACGCCAGGACATTCGCCAGGGAGCTTAAGTTTTATATTTAAGAATTTTGCGATTGTTGGTGATACTTTGTTTAAGGAAGGTATCGGAAGAACAGATCTTTATCAAGGAGATACGTCGCAATTACTCAATAGCATCGAAAGGGAATTACTTTCATTAGATGAAGCATTCATCATTTGTCCGGGTCATGGTCCTGAAACGACTGTCGGATATGAAAAAACACACAATCCATACTTATAGAAAAAAACCTTCCGATTCCGGAAGGTTTTATTCGTGGTGGCCAAAGCTTGGCTCTAATAAAAATGTAGAATAATAAGTGAAGCCTACGAAACACACGATTAAGTATGCTGCAAATATATACATGTACATTCTTTCTGATAAGTTTAAGTATCCAAGTAATACAAAAAATCCTGTTTGAGCAATGAATACAAATGACATCATAGACATTCCGCCTACATAGAACATTACTGCAAAGATTGCTGTCCAGAACCCTAAAGTTTTAAAAACCTTATCCATTTGGCAATTCCCCCTAATTTCAGACTCTTCATATCACTTATTATTATAAAGTTAACGATAAGATAAGTAAACCTTAATTTTACGAAATTTGTAACATCCAATTCTTTCTTTTTTATTTGTAAATTTAGATAAATTTATTTATTTGTATGATATTAAATAGCTTAAGAAGAAAGATCAAGAATAAGCTTATATGATAGATGAGGAGGTAGAGATGGAGAGATTATTCAATGAAATAATAGAGCAGGCAATTTTACAAAGTGCATCAGATATACACTTCATTCCTGGTGATAAAAGCATATCTATTAAATTTAGGATACAAGGTGATATTGAAGACTATAGCGACATCGACGATATATTATTTAGAAAACTACTTTCATATATTAAATTTACAGCACATCTTGATGTATCAGAAAAGAATAAGGCCCAGAGTGGCATAATACATTTTAACCTGAATAACTTACGATACAATATTCGCGCATCTACTTTACCTCGGTCATTAGGTGATGAAGCATGTGTATTGAGGATTATCAGACAAAGTTTTATAGATGAATATCAGACAGATGATCAAATATTGTTCAATCAAATGAAAAAATCAAGCGGTATAATTATCATTAGTGGACCAACTGGAAGTGGTAAAAGTACATTAATGTATCAACTTGTACATTTTGCGAAGAATACATTGAAACGACAAGTAATTTCAATAGAAGATCCTGTAGAACAGCATATTGACGGTATCATACAAGTTAATGTTAACGAAAAAGCAGAGATAACGTATCAAACCGCGATAAAGGCAATCCTTAGATGTGATCCAGATATCATTATGCTAGGTGAAATAAGAGATTCAGTCGTAGCCCAGCAAGTTATCAATGCAGGGTTAAGCGGGCATTTAGTTTTAACGACATTACATGCGAATGATTGCATCGGCGCATTATTTCGACTTAAAGAAATGGGAATTAATGCTGTTGATCTATATCAAAGTATTAATTTAATTATCAATCAAAGACTTGTAAAAAGAATAGATGGAAAGGAGCGTGTTTTAGCCTATGAATTTTTGACAAAAAAGGATATTGAAAAATATTTAAAGGATAAACATATAAACTATAGAACGCTGGCTGACATATTTAAGGAGATGTATGAAACAAATCAAATTTCACAACATGAATTTGAAAAATTTGATCTATAAAAATCGTCTGAGAATATATCACAAAGATTTCTTAATCAGAATTTCTGAAATGACAAATAACGGATTCACTCTTTATGAAGCAGTCTCTTTCTTGAATACGCAATATATAGAAATTGAAAAAGAGATAAAGGAAGAGGCATTAAAATTACTTGAATCAGGAAAGCAGTTATCCGAGTTGCTCGACTACTTTAACTATAGTGATGATATTGTAATGCAGGTACAGTTTGCTGAGCGGTACGGTGATGTAAATATGACATTGGTACGATGTTACGATTATTTAGAAAGTAAAGCAAGGCTTGCCTCACAACTTATAAAGACAATTCAATACCCTCTTATTTTAATCCTCATATTTATTGCGCTTATATTTACAGTAAACTTAACGGTACTTCCTCAATTTCAATCTATGTATGACACTATGGATGTAGATGTAGGGACAGAAATAAAAGTTATGACTGCAATTTTATTTTCTCTACCTTATATCATCTATAGTTTTATACTATTATTCATAGCACTTATTTTAGCTTATGCTTTCTATTTTAGGAAACAGTCTGTTGCTAGTCAGCTTAAAATATTATATTCTGTACCGCTGATTAAAGATTTGTATCGCTTGTACATTACCTATCGCTTTAGTGAAGTGCTTTCTTTCTTTCTGTCCAATGGTGTGATGATGAAAAGAATATTGCAAATATTATCGTCACAAAATAAGAATGAAACCTTTCGATACATTGCGCTCATGATCAATCATAAGCTTTTAGAAGGTAGACCGCTCCCTGATGCTGTCAAGGAGATGAATATATTCGAGTCTTCACTTGTTCAATTTATGGAGCATGGAGAGCGAAATTCAAAATTAGATAAGGAACTAAAATACTACAGTGAATTTATATTTGATCGATTTCAACATCGATTATTACGCTGTATAAAAGCAATTCAGCCAGTAATTTTTATGATATTAGCATTGTTAATTGTGACCATGTATCTCGTCATCATATTACCGATGCTACAAATGATGGAAGGTATAAAATAAGGAGGAGTTATAGTGAAACGCATAGCGAGCAGATTAAAAAAACAATTTAGTAAGAATGAAGGATTTACTTTAATTGAAATGATTATTGTATAGAAAATGCTGAACGCCTTATAAAATAAGGAATTCAGCATTTATTTTTGAAGTAAAAATTGAGGTTTGACCACATTATGACCACAGAAATCAATTTTCTATTTCTTCTTTATCTAGTTTTAACGCTTTTTCCATGTGGTCATCAAATTTTTTAACGACCTGGGCACGTGACTTTTTAGTGACATGCGCATATATGCCTAATGTCGTATTAATACTTTTATGACCTAATCGCTCCTGAATATCTTTTGGAGATACTCCAGCTTCAATTAAATTAGTAGTATGGGTATGCCTGAATGTGTGAGGACGAAACTTCTTATCCTCAATTCCTACAGCCTTACAAGCAACTCTGAATCGTTTATACACTAATCCTGATTTGTATGGATCGCCGAAATGGTCGCAGAATAAAAAGTCTTCATCAATATACTGTTCACCGAAAACTTCTTTAGTCTGTTTACGTTTTGTTACTATATTCTTTAATTCTACAGCAAGCGTATCAGAAAATGAAACAATCCGACTATTGTTATTTTTAGGTGGTATCAGTTTATGACCACGCTTTTTATCATCAGGATTGAAAAGTGTCTTTGTCACACGTATTTCATTCTTTTCAAAATCTATATCCTTTATCTTCAAAGCCATGACTTCACCTGGTCGCATACCTGTATAATACATTGTCAGAAAGAATTCGTAGGAATCCTTATATTTATATCGATCTGACTTAAATTCCTCGAATATAGCACGTGTGTCTTCTTTAGAGATTGACTCTTCAAAGAACTCTGTACTTTCCAATTCTTCCACAGTTACAAGTGGTTTAGGGTATTTGCAGTTTAGAGCAGGGTTTACGCTGATTATTCCATTCTTCACCGCATAATCCATGATAAGATTTAACGTTCCTTTAACGCTCTGTGTGTACGCCTTAGAATATATCCTTTTCTCTCCTAACATCATCTCATCGATGACATTCTGACACATCTTATGATTTATCTTCTTTATTTCGATATAATCGAAAAAATCATAGAGTTTAACCAGGTTTTGTTTTCTCGATGTATAGGTACTTATTTTCTCTTTCTTCTTATATTCTTCCATGAATTTTTCGGCGACCTGTCTAAATGAAGGGCTGCCATTATTTAATGCACCATATTGTCCGAGCATCGCCATCCGTTTATCATATTCTGCTTCAGCTCTTTTGATGGCTTCACGTTTACTTTTATGACGTCTTGTTATCTGTTGTCTTTTTCCTGTTACGGGGTCGCGTGGAGCTTCTAAGGTAACTTTATACTTACCATCTTCTAGTTGTTGGATATGCATCGTCTACATCCTTTCTAATCCAATTAATTTATGTGTCTTAGATCTGTTGATTAATAACTCTACACGTTTCGTCGCATGTTCCTGTGATACTTTAAAATAATCCATGATTGCTTCAACCGTAAATAAGTTATATTCAACGATTAATCGTTCAGGCATCATAAAGAGTAGGGCGAATTTATCTGCTTCTGTTTCCTGCATGTAGTTATACGATGGATGCATTTGTTTCGAAACTCCTACATGCATAAAATAATGGCCAAGTTCATGAGCGAATCTGAACCACATATCTTGCGGTGTTCCAAATTTAATGAATATAACATCACATCCGTCTAACTTCATATAGCAGCTCATTTCGTGATTATATGCGATATGAAGATTATAAATATGAGCGAGAGCTTCAATACTTAAATCCTCAACTCTCTCGATAATATACGCTGTAATATCATTCACAAGTTCTTCAATTCTCATGTTATCTCCCCCAAATATAGAATATATGTTTGATTTTTATTAAAAATAAGAACGTATGTTCTATTTATCGTTTTAAAAATAGCCGACCAGTAGGATACTAGTGGTCAGCTAGTGTGGTTATTTACTTTTTATATTCATGATTATATTGCATGTTTAAGCTAGTTAAAGCTGCAATCCCAGAAACCATATGTTTATCAGCTTCTTTTATTATTTGTTTGATATACTCTAAATCTTCAGGTTTAACATTATTTTCATTGAATAATATTTTAGCACGTTCTATACCTTTTATTCTGTTTCCTAGCATAGATTGTATCTCTCTTTTATACGTTTCAAAAGATTCTCGATCTGTATCTGTAAAATAATCAGGAGTAGGCATGTTATCGTATGATTTAATCAAATTTTGATACTTAGTTTCTAAGTCAGCCATTTTTCCATAGGCATCAAAATTATTAATACTTCCATCTGAAATTCCATCAAAAGTATTTATCCAATTTTCATTCCAATATTTATCTATTAAATGCATTTGATTTTCTGTAACAGACGCAAAATCATTTTTATAGTCTTTTTCATGCTGTTTTTTCTCTTTGACTTCATTTTTGATTTTTTGTTTCTTTTCTTCTTTTTTCTTGTTTTCTTGTTCCTTAGCTTGTTTTACAAGTCTTTCTCCTTCTTGTTTATCTTTTAGTTCCTGTGCAATTCTATCATTTTTCTCAGTTTCATTTTCTGTCAATGCATCAAACACTAAGAATATAAGGCCTAAAGTAATTAAAGTGGTTAAAATCATTTTCCATGGGGTCACTGATCTAAAACCGATAATTTTTCTGTACCATTTTCTTTCTTGAAAATTTGAACTGATATGATGTTTAGATAAATAATTTTCGAAAGAAGCATAGTCACTATTGACTCTAATTTTTTCTCCGTTATCAAATGTATACACTCTACTCATAGCATATTTATCAATATCAACGTTAGAAACATTAGAAATGTCGAAACTTTTTATAGTTTTATAGCCCTCTATAATTTCTTCTTTTTGGGTAATTTCTTTTCCTTTACTGTCCAAAATACTTTTTTCTTTTTTGCCCAAAATTAACTGAATTAACTTGAAGGTGTTAGAATCATCATCCAATAAAATATATTGATTTGCAGTTAACTTATGTAAATCACCATCAATTAAATGGTCAAAAATTTCGCCTTCTGATATTAGATATTCTATTATTTTATCCTTCTTCATTTTTAATCCCCTTTGTTTAGATTATTTATTTTTCTTCGCTTTCGCGATTAAAAATTCAGCTTGCTCTATTAATGATTGTTCTATTCTTTTTTGTTCTTCTTCGCTTAAATCAGAAAAACCTTCTAGATGGTTGAAAAACAAAGAATCAATACTTCTATCATTTTCGCTATTCCCTAAAAGGGTATCCACAGTTACATCATATAAATCTGCTAGAATTTTTAAGTTTTCGGCAGATGGCTCTGCGCTTCTCTCGTCATTTCGCTCGTATCTTGAATAAGCTTGTGGTGTGATGTGTAATTTATCTGCCACTTGTTTTTGGGTCATTTTTTTAGCCTTTCGAAATTTAGCTAAATTTTTATGTAACATTATCTACCACCTCTTATATCTATGATTATAGTGGTTATGGTATTAAACTAAAAGTTTAAATTTAAAATTAAACCAAAAGTATAATTTTTTAGTTGACTTAAACTAAAGGTTTAAATATAATGAGATTATAAATTAAACCAAAAGTTTAATTTAATTTTATCTAGGAGGTGAATAAAATGAGTGAAAACTTAAAAAAGTTAAGATTAGACGCTGGACTAACTCAAAGTGAGCTTTCGAATAAGTTAGGATGTACAATGCAATACTATAATATGATTGAAAATGGCAAGAAAATTCCAAGTGTACAACTATCAAAAAAAATAGCTTCAATATTAGGTACAGATTGGACTATTTTTTTTAATAACGAAGTAAACCAAAAGTTGAATATTCATAATAATAACAACCAGGCAAGCGACCAAACTCACCTGGTATAAACCATCAATTACACGACCAAATGTAATTGTACGGTGTGACCAACACCGTACCTAAAGTATAGACCAAAAGCACGTAAACATAAAAGGACAAAAAGTTTTCGAGATGAAAACTAGAGGAGGAGATTTTTATGAATGAATACACTACTAAAGAATTAGTTGAAGAATTAGTAAAAAGAAAGGGTGTCGAAGAAGTTTTTGCAGAAGTCGAAGATCGTTATGACATAAAAATTGGTGATAGTAGATCATCAGTAACAACCTTCGGACTAGGACCTGCAAGAATATTGATAATTATTGATTAATAGGGTCTATAAGGATGTACACCTTTAATAAAACTTTCTAAGTATGAACCTTTAGAACCGCTATTGAGCAGAGATTCAAATTTAGAACTCGGGACATTTGAATATATGTAAGTTTTACCGTAATGAAAAGTTACAAATAATTCAGACGTTTGTGGATTGTATCCAACGCTTTTGATATTCGAACTAGCTACCGGAATCATATTTACCATTTTTTCACCACCTTTCTATATCAAATATATAGAAAATTCTAAAAATATATAACGGAACGTAAGTTCTGAAAAAGGAGAAACAATTATGTTCAAAAGTATACAAAGACATAGAGAACGTACTAATAGAACTCAATCACAAGTTGCAGACATGTTACTTACTACTAAACCAAATATCTGCAATATCGAAAAGGGACGTCGTAATATCTCATCTGAAATCTTAATGACAAGTTACGAAAGAAGTGATGATCCAATTCTAATCAAAGAAATGTCATACGAATTCTCGAATGGATACACGACACCTGCACCATCAGAAGTTGTATTTGATGATCATCGTATATGTATAAAAGAGAGGATGCTTAATGAAATACGAGAAGTAATTGATGTTCTCAATCTCTACCGTATTGATAAACGCCCTGAATATTGCAGTCAAGAAGACATCGAGCATGTAAGACGTATCGCTAGCGAAACGCAAGATGTGATTTTTGAAGCACAGGCACTAATCGACAAAATCATTATAGATTACCAATTGAACCCACAAGAATTATCCGGAACAAGAAATCAGCGTTACAAAATGGAACGCAGAATTTAATAACGAATTCGGCATCTGCTTAGATGTTTAAAGAGCGAGAGTAGGCGATGATATGAGCCACGTCATAATACATCTAAAGATCATTGCGATGACTTAAGCATGTAAGCAGATGCCGAAAGAAAGAGTAGAGGTGATTCCATGTTTGCACCAGAAGTTATTAACAATTTAACAGATGCAATCGCAGAACAGCTTGAGGACAAACTGACAAAGAAATATCATCCAACAGTTTCTAGGGAAGAAGCGATGGATCTTATAGGATGTAGCGCTGCAGTATTCAATGAAATAAGGAAACGAGATGATTTTCAGTTCGTTCATATTGAAGGAATCTCGTCACGTTACAGCACAGCAAACTTAATCGAATGGATTAACGGAAGGAGGAAGTGACATGAAGTATTTAGCGAAGTTATCTTATGCATCACTTTATCTACTTTGTACATTTTTCGCATGCTTAGTGGTGTTATTCCTAGCGCTAGGGTTTCAAATGCAACCAGCACCAAGATTAGGGTTAACGATGATTATTCAACTTTCTTCATTCCTTTTGCTTTCAACTTACAAAGATTTAAAGGAGGTGAGATAGATGAGAAAATTACAAGCATTAAAAATAGCCCTCTTAATCGTCATCTTGGCGGAGGAGATTAAGAGAGCAAGAGAACTAAAACATGTTTATGGAGATTCAACAGGACGAAATTACTCAAAGTCCAGTCCTAGTATTAAATGCCCTATTTGAAAATATTTTTGTTAATAAAATTCCATTGTTCTTTGCTTAGCCAACCATTTTTATTATTGACAATTTCAGCAACAAAAAACTTGTCACCTTTATCAAGAAATGGTTTAAGTTTATCCATCATTTCTGATGGAGTCAATGAAGAACGAAATAAAAATGAAGATTTCCAATAACTACAACAACCATTGGATATTTCTTCTTTTATAACCTTTATTACTTCATCATACCTTTGTCCAGGATTATTTAAATCATAAGTTAGCATATAAGGTTTATTCATAATTTTCACCACCTCTCTTAATCGAATTAAGAAAAATTATACAGTAAGCGCTTACAAAATATAACGGAACATCAGTTCTAAAGGAGAAATTATTTTATTCCAAAACATTTATTAATGAAAGAACAGAAAGGATGAAGTAAATGAACACATTAATCAAGATCGAGAATAATTCAGAACTAGGACCAGTCGTAAGCAGTAGGATAGTTGCAGAGGAATTAGGTAGACAACATCAACATGTTAAAAGAGATTTGGACAAAATTTTAATGAGTCCAAATGTGGACGCATTAATTTTTAAGTCAGATTACAAAGATAGTCGTGGCAGAACTCAATCGGAATATTTATTAACTAAAGACGGATTCATCTTATACATGTTCAACATCCAAGGTCACAATGACTTCAAAATGGCATATATCAATAGATTTAACGAAATGGAGAAAGCATTACAAAACAGATTGCCTGGAACATACAAAGAAGCATTATTGCAGTTAGTTGAACAAGTGGAAGAGAACGAGAAATTACATCTAGAGAACACGATGCAGAAACAACAAATTGGAGAGTTAAAACCGAAAGCGAATTATGTAGACACAATTCTTAAAAGTAAGAGCTTGGTCACTATAGGTCAGATCGCAAAAGACTATGGCATGTCGGCTCAAGAGATGAATAAACTTCTGCAACGATTCAAAATTCAATACAAACAATCAGGTCAATGGCTACTTTACTCAAATCATCACGCTAAAGGCTACACACATTCAGAAACAACTGAGATTACGCATAAGGATGGCAGTGTATCAGTGCGAATGCATACGAAATGGACACAGAAAGGTCGTTTATTCCTTTACGAGTTCTTGAAACACAGAGATATCATTCCTGTAATTGAATTTGAAAGCGAGGAAACTGCATGAAGTTACCTTACTGTAGGCAAGTAGAGTTCGTTAAAGTCGGAAGAGCATTTTTCACGCTTGATGAGTACTACAGATTGATAAAAGAATACGGACCGCATTGTGATGTTGAGTGGGAGTTAGAAAGTGATTGTGGAGTTGCTTATTTTACAGAAGTAGTCACTGTAGGAGGTGATGGAAATGCAGGATAACTTATCAGAGCTTGAGTACTTGGAAAAACTGTATTGTAACGATGAAGAGGATGAAGATAATTTGAATTGGAACTTAAATCATCAAGAAGATGTTTATCGTGATGGAGAGTTTAACACATAAAAAAAGCGCATATCAAGGATACGCGCATCAGAAAACAAGTCTAACTCATTATAGCACATAAAAATGAAGGAGGAAATAACATGGCAGAGGTTTTAAACACAAAGGACATGACTCATGAAGAATGGCTGAAAGCTAGACAGGCAGGTGTCGGTGGAAGTGATGCCGGAACTATTCTTGGAGTGAATAAATGGAAATCTAAAACGCAACTATTCTTCGAGAAGGTAAATCCAGAATTAAAGCAACAAGTTGACAACGAATTTATATATTGGGGGAACGTCCTTGAAGATGTTGTAGCTAAAGAATTTGAAACAAGGACAGGTAAGAAAGTCAGAAAAAACAACAAAATGTTAAGACATCCTGAACATGAATTTATGTTAGCAAATCTAGATAGAGTAATAGTAGGAGAAAAGGCATTGCTCGAATGTAAGACCACTTCGCAATACAATATCGATCAATGGAAGGATGACGAGATACCAGCATCGTATCTTTGTCAGATTCAGCACTACATGGCAGTTACAGGATATGAAAAAGCATATATCGCAGTTTTATGTGGTGGTAATCAGTTCATTTGGAAGGAAGTGCCACGTGACGATGAATTGATTGAAATTATCATCAATGCTGAAAAGGACTTCTGGTATAACAATGTTCTTGCAGGTGTTATTCCTGAAATAGATGGAAGTGATGCAACTAAAGATTTTTTGAATCATATGTATAAAGATATCGATGAAACCGAAGTTCAGTTAAGTGATGATGTCGAAACATTATTAACTGCATTAGAACAAGTTAAGCAAGAAGAAAAGGAACTTAAAGAACTTAAAACGCAGTATGAAAACAAAATAAAGCACATATTAGGCAACAACTTAGCAGGTAAAACAAGTGGATATCAGGTTACCTGGAAACCACAAGTAAGAAAGACTTTGGATACTAAGAAGATTCGAGAAATTTATGGAGAACAATTAGACCCTTATTACAAAGAAACAGAAACTAGAGTATTAAAAATCAAACAAATCAAAGGAGCGTAATAATTATGGCAACTACTGAATCTTTAAAACAACAGGTACAAACTACACAACAAAATCAAGTGGCAAATCAACCGAAACCTCAGACGATTGATGATTACATGAAGAAGATGGCACCGGCAATGGCACAAGCTTTACCAAAGCATATGGATATTGATCGTTTAACACGATTAGCAATGACAACAATCAGAACAACTCCTGCATTAAAAGATGCAGATGTAGGAAGTTTACTTGGAGCAGTGATGCAAGCAGCACAACTTGGATTAGAGCCTGGATTGATGGGTCATTGCTACTTACTACCTTTCAACAATAAAAATAAAGGTATCAAAGAAGTTCAGTTCATTATCGGATATAAAGGAATGATTGATCTAGCACGAAGAAGCGGTCATATCAAATCAATCTATGCACATGCAGTATATAGTAACGATGAATTTGATTATGAACTAGGATTAGAAAGCAAGTTAGTCCACAAACCGACTATAAACGCAGACAAAGGTGAGTTCGTTGGAGCATATGCAGTTGCACACTTTAAAGATGGAGGATATCAGTTCGAATTTATGAGTAAAGCGGACATTGAAAAGCGTAAAGGTAGAAGTAAAGCTGCTAACTCAAAATTCAGTCCTTGGACATCAGATTATGAAGAGATGGCCAAGAAAACTGTTGTTCGTCATATGTGGAAGTATTTGCCGATCAGCGTAGAAGTGCAGCAACAAGTTGCTTATGACGAAGGTACAGGTAAGGATATCAGCAAGATTAAAGACGTCACACCTGATGACACGATGCTTGAAGCACCAGACTATGAATTGCTGGATATCACAGATGAAAATACGGAGGGGTAAGACCCTCCATTCTTTTAGAAAGGAGTAAGTTAAATGGCAAAAAGAAAAAGCTTATCTAACAAAATTAGATTTGAAGTTTTTAAAAGAGACAACTTTACATGTCAGTATTGTGGTAATAAGGCGCCGGATATCGTGTTAAATGTAGATCACATTGAACCGGTTGCTAAAGGTGGCACAAATGACATTATGAACTTAATAACTTCATGTTTTGAATGTAACAGCGGAAAACGAGATAGAAAGCTAAGCGACACTGCAGTGATGGATAAACAGCATGATGAGTTGAAATTACTAAATGAGCGCAAACAACAAATTGAATTCATGATGCTATGGAAAGAAGAGTTGCTAGACCTTAAGAATATTGAAGCGAAAAAAGTAGCAGAATATTTCGAGAGAGTTTTTGAATGCACTGTCGAAACTCAAGGGCTTAAAAATATCAAATCTTGGCTGAGAAAATACTCAATGCAAGAATTGATGACTGCAATTGACGCAGCTTACGATGTTTACTATGACAAAGGAATTCAAATAGCTTTTGAAAAGGTTCCACGCATCGCATACTACAACAGGAATCCAGTAAAAACTTATATAAGAAACGCCAGTTATATCAGAGGGATTTTGAAGAATAGAGGACTTTACTACAATGATCGTCAATTAAAAGAACTAATGAAAGATTGGTATGAGCAAGTTGATGATGAACAGTATCAAGAAGTTATAGATGCTGCAGTTAATTCAACTAGTTGGACAAGATTCAGGGATGAAGTTCTAACCTTGATAGAGGAGGTTAAGGAATGAGTACACATAGATATTTGAATGTTAGCTTTTGGCAAGATGCATTTGTTTTAGATTTAACACCAGAAGAAAAGTATTTCTATATCTACCTGATGACTAATAGCAAAACGTCTCAGATAGGGATATATGAATTGCCTTCTAGAGTTATCGAACTAGAAACAGGTTACAATCGTGAAACTGTTGAGAAGTTATTAACTCGTTTCATTGAATACGGAAAGATTGAATATAACCAACCAACAAAAGAAATATATATCAGAAATTGGGCCAAATTTAATTGGAATAATTCAGAAAAGGTTATCACGCGAGTTAAGGCTGATCTGGAGAACGTAAAACATCAACCATTTGCAATAAAGTACGTTGATTATGTTAATTCTCTAGAGAAAAACAATAAAGTTATACAGTATCCATACAGTATAGATAGTCTATGGAAGAAAGAAAAAGAAAAGAAAGAAAAAGAAAAGGAAATTAAAGAAAAAGAAAACGAAAGAGAAACAACTCGTCCTTCGTCATTCGATATCTTCGAACAAGGTGGTTATGGCTACCTAGATCCAATAACAATGCAGAAGTTATTTGCTTGGATAGATGATTTTGGAGATGAAGGAGACTCTATCGTCAGCAAGGCATTAGATGTAGGTATTGAAGCAGGTATTAAAAACTATAAATATGTGAATGGCATATTAAGAAACTGGCATAACAAAGGATTTAAGACAACAGCTGAAATAGATGCTAATGAAATTGCTAGACAGACTAAGGATAACAATCAAGTTAAACCTAATGTGCAGACGACAAAACGTTCACCTGAAGAAATCGCAAGGCTTAAGGAACGTAACGAAAGAAACATGAGACAGATGTTAGGCGGTGAAGATGTTGAAATCATTACTGAATAGTGAACTTATGAAAGCAGTAGCAAATCGAGGTATTCCAGAAATCGAAGAGGAAACATGTGATAAATGCGGTACAAAGAACACATATAAAGTAAATGATGATGGAACACGTGAGCTAGTAATCAAATGTGACTGTCACCTTAGAGAGTTAGTAAGAGCAGATAAGAAACGAATGCAGCAAAGAAAGATTAACTATTACTTCAATCAATCGTTGATTAATCCGGATCTGAAAAAGGCGTCCTTCAAGAATAATGACATTGATCTCGAAAAAGCAAGTCCTGAAATATATAACGCTTATAAAGTAGCATCTAACTTCTGTAAAGAGTTCAGTAAACAAAATCCTAAAACAATCGTTATACAGGGTGATACAGGAACAGGCAAGTCATTCCTTGCATTTTCTATCGCTAGATATTTGAAAGACAAAGGTAATACAGTGCTTTTCATCGATAATGTTGAGCTTTTATCACTCATCAAAGCATCATTTAACAAAAAGAATGATGATACAGAAGAAAAAATCATGCGATTAGTTAGTGAAGTAGATTTATTAGTCCTGGATGATGTCGGTGCTAACAAGCAGACGGATTGGGCATGTGAGAAGTTGTATGAGATCACGAATAAGCGACAAGGCTTGAATACAATCTATACAACGAACTTAGACATCATTAATGAAATGCCATCAGATTTTATGCTGAAACGTGCTTATTCAAGAATATGCAATGGTGCAACGTTTTTAACATTAGATGGTGCAGACAGAAGAATGCAATAAACATACAAAAGGAGAAGTGAAACGAATGGAACTCAAGGAAATGAAAGAACTTGTGAAAAAAGAAGGTAATTTTAGAAGTCAGATTTATAAAGGTATCAGATATGAAATTGTTAGGCATGAGCACCTGGGTCATCTATGTGGCTATCTTCATTACACGCCTAAAAATGAGGGAGAAAGAGATATTATAGATAATGTTTTTCATAGAGGGATCACTTATGAGAATGATGGTGTTATCGGATTTGATTGTGCACACGCAACAGATTTATCACCAAAGAAAATCGAAATGGATGAAAAGTTTGGTTTAGGTACACCAACATTTCTAAATCCCAAATACAGAACGATGCAGTATGTTGAAGATATTCTTAAAAGAACAATCGACAAGCTAGTTGATAGAAAAAGCGAAAAGCAAGATTATAAATGGGATTTTGAGCAGTTAGAACAAATTAAAGATCAACAAAAAGAACAATCGAAAGAACAAGCAATTAAGGAATATGCAAAGCTACTTCATGATGAAAACTTTGTAGTTGTATCAAACGAAAGATTGCAGGAGTTGAAAATGAAAGAACGTGTGCTAAGTAAAATAGCTGGTCGCATGGTTTCTGCATTAGAAAATGTTGCGGAGGTGATCAAGCATGACTAAAGAACAAATCATGAGACGTCTTAACTGTACAGAAAAATATGCGCAACGAATGATTGACTGGGCATCAAATGAATTAGAGTTACGTGTTCTGGTAGCTCAAAAAGACCATGAGTTACAAACTCGAAAGGGGATTGAGGAATATGGACCAACAGAAACTGCGACAGCTTAAGACTAAAGTTAAGGAATTAAAAGTACAGGTCGTTATTGCTAGACATAACGTGAGGGCGTCAGAGGAAGATGTCGACAGAGTACAGTTTCTTGATTTTGCAGATTCAATGATTAAACAAATTAATGAAATGATGGAGGAAATGAAATGAGACGAATCAGAGTGATATTAGAAGGTAGATGGATTGTAGACAGTATTTTGCCAGAAGACGAAGTAGAACCTGTAGTAGATGCATGTAAGAAAGGTATGCGAGAAGGTGTAACCTGTTTGTTATTTGATATAAACAAATACATCAACCCATCAAAAATTGTAGCTATTGAAGTTAATGAGGTGAAAGCATGATAAACCGTGTAGTACTCGTAGGACGCTTAACAAAGGAGTGAAAATATGCCGCCTACTTTAGAAAAACAAGTAATGTATACACTGAAAATCGATAATAAGTATTTCAATGTAACAGGTAGAAAATTTACAAATAGAGGATATGTTCAATTGTGCGTAAAAAATCATCCACATGGAGACATAAATGGTTATGTATTTGAACATAGATTAATGATGGAAGTCGAATTAAATAGGTTCTTAAAAAAAGGTGAAGTGGTCCATCACATAAACGAAATAAAACATGACAATCGTATCGAAAATTTAAAATTAATGAGACAAGGCGAACACACAGCGCATCATCATATAGGAATGAAAAGAAGCATATCCACAAGAAGTTTATTATCTAAAAGACGGAAAGAAATGGATTTAACGAAAGAAAACCACCCTCAGTACAAACATGTGGATGTCGAAAAGATGATTGAATTAAGGGAAAAAGGATGGTCATACCCAAAAATCGGAAGAGAATTTAACTTACATCGCAAGACGGTAAGTAAAAAAATAAGAGAATATCAGGAGGCAAAAAATGATTAATCGAGTTGTGCTTGTAGGAAGGCTTACGGCTGATCCACAATATCGCGTAACACCATCAGGAGTTTCGGTAGCAACCTTTACACTTGCAATCAATCGTAACTTTACTAATGCGCAAGGTGAACGACAAGCTGATTTTATCAACTGTATCGTATTTCGTAAACAAGCCGAAAACGTAAATAACTATCTCAACAAAGGTTCATTAGCAGGAGTTGAAGGTCGTCTCCAATCACGCAGCTACGATAACAAAGAAGGACAGCGTGTATATGTTACAGAAGTGATTTGTGATAGCGTTCAGTTCCTAGAACCAAAGAATAGCCAAAATCAACAAAATAACAGCGTACAACAAGCGAATCATACTCAGACGAACAACAATAACCAAAATAACCAAAACGTCAACAGAGGGCAAAATAACGCAAATAACGGATACTCGCAACAACACGAAAATCCATTTGCGAATGCTGAACTATCTATTGAAAGTATGGATATCAATACGGATGATTTGCCCTTCTAATTTAATGTATTAAAGGAGTGATTCAAATGTCAAAATCAGAAGTCTATTACTTGAATTCGGATGTTGCAAAGCACTTTGATCAGCACTTTAAAGAAGCGGGATTCTATTCAGAAGAATATGCAATCCAGGAGTATCTATCGACCAAAGGTATTAAGGGATATGTCACACTCATGACCAGAGAAAAAGGTGGCATAAAAATAAAGATGTGCATCGATAGAGATGATAAGACCAGTAACAAGTTTAATGTTAATCAACTCAATCACAATATAAACCATGAATTATATGACCAAGGAGTGAACTTATGAGTTTACTAAATAGATTCAAACTTTATGACCAGAAGAAAGAATGGAAAGTTACAGTAATTCCATTAAGAGGACGTGATGGTTACAGACTTATTGGAATAGGAATTTTGAAACATGTACAAAAAGAAGTTACATCAGATGAACTTCAAGAATTCATAAACTTGCACAAACTTATGCGTGAAGAAGAGTTAGGGCAAGTAGAAATTTGGGATTTGATATGAAGATAAAGAAAATTAAAAGTGAGTTATTCGTATACGAGGTCGGCATCGATGATGTCGCTCGTATCGAACTAACAGATCATGGTTCAGATAAAACAATTATTTATAAAGTCGTGAAAGAAACTAAAGAAGAAACATACGCAGGTATGACAATACCACACACAGTTGAATATGAGTAAGGGGAGATACTTATGAAAGCTACACCGATGGGCCAGTACTGGATAGATAACAAACACCGTTCAAAGGTTAGTTATAACGCTTATAGAGAGCGAGTAGTCAAAAGAGGTATGACGTTTGAAGAAGCGATAACAAGTCCTAAAGAAAGATTTAACAATACTTCTGATGAATATAAAAAGTGGAGCGATATAGCAGTTGAAAATGGCATCAACAAGAACATATTCTGGCATCGTCATTTCACTTTCAAATGGTCGCTGAAAAAAGCAGCAACCACACCGATACGAAAGAGAAGAACTGTGGATAGCGGTAGACAGACTGTTATTCAAATGATTGAAGCAGGTGCACCTATTCCGAAGAAATACATTGAGCGTTATCCGGATCTATTTAACGCTAGGACAGGAGCCTGATTATGCAGTACGGAAATGTGAATATTGGTGCAAAAGTCAGATGGATTAGAAAACATAAAAGAATGTCACAACGTGAATTTGCTGAATCTATAGGAATATCTAAAAGTTATCTCGGCGATATCGAACTTAATAGAAAACGACACTTTACAGATACATTGAACAGTTTATGTAAGAAATTAAATATGACAATCGATGAACTGATAAACATCGATGAGAATGGAGAGATTTAATTATGGCAAAGACATTAAAAGGTTTAGTGATAACAGAGGTTGATCAAATCATTCATGAAACGAAAACGCTGAAAGAAGCAGCAACTAAAATTGGTGTGGCATATCAAACGTTACTGCAATTCAGAAGTGAAAATATGAAAGAATTCAAAAAGTTAAAGGCAGAAAGAGAGCAAGGACTTATTGTTGATGAAGTGCCAGTAGTTAAGACAAAGCCTGTAGAAAAGAATAAAGGAGCAAGCACTATTCCTGTTAATGATGTGGTTGATAAAGCAGAGCATCAGAAGATTGTCGATGACTTGCAAGTGAACTTGGCGTCAGTCACTGATGATAGAGATAAGCACAAAGAAGAAGTCACTAAATTGAATGCAGAACGTAATGACTTTATGAATAAAATTAAAGAACTTGAAGTAACAATTACGAAAAAAGATGAAGAGTTGCAGTTAAAAGAACTTCAAATCAAAGCTAAAGAACGTGATATTAAATCATTACAACATTCTTATGATCGTTTAGATAAAAAGAGTGCAGACGCGTTAAAGATGAATGATAGATTCTTAACATCGAAATATGAGAAAGAGTTAAATCAACACAAACGCACGATTGAAGTATCGGCTGAAGCGAACAAGAATTTGAAAGAATCGTTACAACGAGCGAATGAAGTGATTAAGGAGTACCAGGATAAAGAAACAGAATTAGTTACAAGCTATGAAAAGAGATTAGAAGAGAAACAAAATACTATTCAAAAGCTAGAAACTGATTTTGTAACATTAGAAAAATCATATGAGGCATTGATGTCGAAAACTGATAGTGTTTCAAACGCGAATTGGGAAAAAGGTCCTCATTTAACTTTCAATATTGATAGAAATAAATTAATCCAATCTCAATTATTAAGCGAGATTGAAAATAAAGAACTGGCTATAAAAAACATCAATCCACCATCGCATTATGCTCCAAACGGATTAGGTACAGATGTCATCGGATTCCTAGAATCTCAATTCAGCTATGAAGCGTATAAAGGTTTCATGATTGGTAACATCATTAAATATGCGACAAGAACAGGTCGTAAGGATGAAGAAATCAACGAACTTAAAAAGATTGTGGATTATGCAGACAGAATAATCAGCTTCTTAGAACGTGATAACAAAGTCGCTGATGCGAGATGATTAAGTTTTTAAGTTATAGCAAGTGGAGACAACTCTTCAATCATTACATGCGAAATAATTGGGAGACTGATAGTACTGATAACCATTACGGTACTATCTACTTCTCAGTTGATGCTGACGAAGAAAAGGGACATACCTATGTTGCATTAGACGTTGGATCAGAAGTCTATGTGGAGGAATTCGATTCAATGAACGACATGGAACGATTTTATGAAAATAAAGCTGATTACGTACCTGGATTGCAAGTAACTATATTTGATTGTGAGGTGCTACATGGATAAGTATAGAGACATGATGGTAGAACATGGCACAGGGTTAAGAAAGCAGCACACGAACTATGGATTTAAAGGCTCAGTTAATGAGTTCCTAGAATCAATTAGAAAATACAATAGTCCTTTTATTCAAGTATTCGAAAGGATTGACGGAGAGTTAGTGCTGCTATGGTCTAAAGATAATAAAGGATTGCTGCAGCAGGGAGAACAGATGGAGTTATTTTAAGGAGGAGAAAGTATGATACTGAAGTTTAGAATATTCGATAAAAAGAAAAAGCGTTTTTTAGACGATTTCACAATGGAAATTGATAGATATGGTATTCATGTACTAGATGAACTTAATTATGTGGTTGATGAAGATGATAGAGTACTCATGCAATCAACAGGACTTACCGACATTGGGGAAGATGAAGTATTTGAAGGTGATATCGTTTACGATGACTATTATGAACTATATGGTTTCGTTAAGTATGATGAAGGCAGTTTTGTACTCGAGTGGGACGGTGTGATAGAACCACTATCTGAACGTATTAATACGTTACCAGTAGTCGGCAACATTCACGAACATCCAGAGTTGTTGAACTAACCTAAGCAATAACCTAGAGTACCCTAAGTTTAAAATCGCAAGGAGGAAATGAGAGATGAGTAAAGACGAGAAAGAATATTATGTACTTTCTATACCATACGATTCAGCTTACGGAATTTATGACACGTTTCAACAAGCATTAGAAGAAGGAAACAGACCTGAAAATGAATGGCTTAAATTAATACTTTATAAAACTAAAATGAACAGAGCATTGAAAAGTGAGGACGTAATAGGACGATTCAGAGATGGAAAGTATATAAGTTCAGAAGAGTAACTCACAAGGAGGAATTGAGAGATGGAAATTAAATCAACAATTAGTGCAGAGCAATTAACAGAGGGAATTAGATATTATGGTGAGACAAGCGCAGATATGAGAGTTGTAGAACGTATCAATGAGTTGGACGACATATTGTGGGACGTGTGTGTTGACTTAGATAATTTGAGAATTGATTTAATTAATAGACATGAAGCGTCAGCTAAAGACATTCTTATAGCTATTGATAATTTACAAAGAAATATTAAAAGAACACTACCTTGTTTAGATTAACCGAAAGGAGAGAGGGATTGTGAAACACGTAATAAAGGTTGGTAAATCAAGATGGTACACAGAAGATAGATCTAAAGGATATACGACATTTAAAAGTAAAGCATACGTAACAGAAGATACACGAGAAGCTTTAATTATTGCTATCAAACATGACGGAGATGTTGAGATACTCGAAAAGGAGAATGAATGATGAGAAAAACACCATACAGAAAAGTATATTGGTCTGTGGTTGGCAAAAAACGCAAGTGGGATCATTGGAGAACTTTAGAATTCTTTTATATTCACTATAGATTGAGAAAAGGAGAATGACAATGACTAATATAGGAGATAATGTCAAACTCAAGAAATATGACGAAACTATCTACACAGTAGTAAATGTCGAAGATGAACATGTAAGAGTAATCAATAGTACAGGAACGCAGCTTATGCAAGTACGCAAAGATATTATTGATGTTGTCGAACAATCTATGGATTACAAACAACGTGCTGATGAACTTGAGAATCATGTTAAAAATTTAGAAATGGATTCTTACCTTTCGCGTGAACGAGCTGATATTTACAAAAATAAGGTTAGTGAACTTGAAAAGCGATGGAGTAAGTTGGTAGATGTTCTGAACAAAAAGTATGAGTATTACAAAGTTAGAGCTGATGATGAAAGTTTCGGACCTATTGAACAAGGTAAGTGGAAAATCGCAAAACATGAATTGATGATGGTCCTAAAAATTATGACTGATTTGAAACGAGGTGAAACTGAATGAAAATTATTTACTCACATAGCGACTGGAATGTAATTGATCCGCAGAATCAGATTGTTGAATCATTTTCAAACAAACAATGTGCTAAGGATTATCTGAAAGCATTAGAAGTACCATATAAAGAATTTTACAAAGTAAAAGAACATAAAGTGATGAGAAGAGAGGGATAAGTAATGATTAAAATGACAACGGAACTAATTAAAAAATGGGCAATAGACCGTAATTTAAACATAGCTGATCCGAATAAGCAAATGTTGAAATTAGTAGAAGAATTCGGGGAGCTAGGAGAAGGGATGGCGAAGGGTAAACCTGAACTTATCAAAGATGCATTAGGCGATATGTACGTGGTTATGACTATACTCGCAATGCAAATGAATATTGATATAAACGAGTGTATCGATATAGCTTACAACGAGATAAAGGATAGAAAAGGAAAGATGATTGATGGTGTGTTTGTGAAAGAATCTGATTTATAAATAAAAAAGGACTATTGATTTAGTCCTTTTTCTAATAATCGTCTGATTGCTTCATTTCGATTAGGTATTCTGTTCTCAAATTGGAAATCTTCAATTTCTTTCAACAATTCATTGGGTATTGTAACCAATACTTGTTTATTTTTAGTTTTATCAATCGCCATTAATATCACTCCTCAAATGCATTATAAGGTTATATAACCTATATTGCAATAACTAAGACAAAAGGATATAATAGTTATATGGGTTATATAAGTTATATAGGAGTGATGATCATGTTTAAATCAGAAAGTTTAACTGGTAAAAAGTTCGGGAAACTTACCGCTCATGAAAGAGAACATAGGAAAGGTAGGCAAACATATTATAGATGTACTTGCGAATGTGGTAATGAAAAATGGGTCAGAAAAGATAAATTAATCGGTAAGATTACTTTATCGTGTGGGTGCATTAAATATCCTAACATTATAGGAAAAACATTTGGTAGGTTAACAGCCATTGAAAGAATCGTTATAAATAATAAAGGTCATCATATCTGTAATTGCAATTGCGGAAATAGAAAGGTGGTACAAACTTACTTACTTGTAAATGGATATGTCAAATCATGCGGATGTATAGTTCAAGAAAAAAGCGACAACAAATATACTGATACAAGGCTTTACTCTATATATAAGGGTATGAAAAGTAGATGTTATCAAGAGAATAGTGTTAATTATTCTAGATATGGCGGTAGAGGTATTACTATTTGCGAAGAATGGTTAACTAGCTATTTTTCATTTCAAGATTGGGCTATCACAAATGGGTATGAATCCTCACTATCTATTGATCGGATTGATAATGATGGAGATTATGAGCCAAATAACTGCCGTTGGAGTAATGCCAAAGAGCAAGCTAGAAATACTAGGAGGAATATTAAAGTGGAATATAAAGGAGAAGAAAGAACTTTATCTGAAATTGCAGAGCTTACAGGATTGTCTGCCAGTGTAATTCGTTATAGACACAAACACAATATTGATTTTGATGAACCGCTTAAAACAGGAAAGAACGCTGAGAATCATGCAAGACAAAAACGTGGAACGTACTAAGGACAAAGCAAAGGCATCTTTAAACGTATTAAAGAACTTCCTGGGAGGTAGAAATGCAAAAGAAAACAAGTCAACGTAATAGAGGTAAATACTTGGAAACATTAATCGAACGATCCAATATTCAATACGATTTAAAAGATATAGCGACAATCAATAAGATTCCAACACCTATGACGCATAGGAGCAGGAACGGAAAGATATTTGATGCCAGGTATACCAAAAAATCAACAGTCGACTTTATCGGCATTTATAACGGAAAATTTATCGCATTTGATACAAAGCAGACATCACTGACCAATCTGCCATTTAAGAATATCGAGCAGCACCAGATTGAGTACTTGACCAAGACTCATGAAAAGGGTGGCATTTGCTTTATTCTTATCTTATTTACGAAGTTTAACGAGTTATATAGATTAGACATCCAAGAACTAAAGGAGCTCAAGGAAACGTTAAATAGAGCCAGTATTCCATATACCTGGTTTAAAGAAAATAAAAGACCAATAACAAGTAATAACGGAATCATCTACAACTACTTATAAAGGGGAACAATAAACCATGACTTATACGACCGAACAGATTAAAGATATCATCAATAATTATCCGATTTATATCAAAAGAATATTCGAATTAAAAAGAAGTTATTATGAAAATATTATGGGTGGTAATACAGCGTTATATGGCATTGAAGCAACGCTGCCAAAAGGTAATGGAAGTAATTCTGATCCAGTATTTAACGAGATTAATCGAATTCTTAAGACGGATAAGACAATTACAAGGCTTGAGAACAAAGTGAAATACATTCAAAATAGATGGGACAGAGTAATCGATGAAAGAATGGCAATCGTATTATCAGACAAACTATCAGGATATACAATATACGATTCAGCTGAAAAACTTGATTGCTCTCCTCAAAGAATCAGTCAGATTTTTAATGAAATTGCAGAACTATTGAAAGACTAAGTTATCCACAAATTTACTTTACTTATTTTCAAGATTATGAAAGGTTATAAAAATTCTCTATAATGGGAGGTAGGTCGGAGCGTAGTACACTACAATCATTCAAAAACTTGTTTTTGTACCTCGCACTGCATGAACCTAGCGGTTCTTCGTTTACTTTGCCATGAGTAATCTCCTTTCAAAAAATATGTATGGAAACCATCTAGTAATTTCTAGGTGGTTTTTGTATTATTAAACTGTACATGTAAATGTGCCATTAAATTTATAGGAGACGTGAAAATGGAAAAATCCAAAGTGTGTCAAATGTTACTATTCTTTAAACATCCAGAAAGTGCAAAAATGGGATTGTTAAGTGAAGAACAATTTTATGTTGATTTAGGTTACATGGTTCAAGAAGGTTATTTGGATGGCAATATCCATTTGGATAAAACGATGAGTCATCAATCTTTAAACTTCCACCTTACTCAAAAGGGTGAAAAGTTTTTAGAAGAACAATGCGAATAAATGTTACTTTATCACTCACTTAATCGTGGGTGTTTTTTAGTGCAATAAATTAACTGGATACTAGCGTTATAAAGATTGGTTACCCTTACTTCATCCAGTTTATACAAATAAATTAAAGCAATTAGCGTGTTAGGAAGTGATATATGAGATGGCAAGAATAACTAAATATGACACACATGTGGAACCGAGATTAGAAGAAGTATCAGCATGGTGTAGAGATGGCTATATCGATGAAGAAATAGCTAAAATGTTAGGAGTTGCTTATTCAACTTTTAAGGAATATAAAAAGTCTAAACCGGCTCTTTCGGACGCCTTAAAAAGAAATAAGACGATTGCTGATATACGTGTAGAAGAATCATTATATGAGAAAGCTACAAAGAGAACCATAGTCAAACAAGTTCCTCTGAAGTTGAAAAGAACATACATTGAAGATGGTTATGTACTTACTGAAGAGTATGTAGAGGTTACTGAAATTGAAGAAGAAATACCACCTGACACAACAGCGATGATATTCTGGCTTAAGAATCGTAAACCTAATGAGTGGAGAGATAAGCGAGATATAGAGCATAGCGGCGAGATAACGAATAATGTCAATGCTCTTAATAACTTATCGGAAGACGAACTTAGAAAACTTGCTAATTTAGGTGGTGGTTAAGTTGAATTTAACCGATGAACAAAAAAGGGCGTTAGCTGAACAAGCTAAGTTAGAACTATCGAGACGATATTATAAAGATTACGTTGTTACTGTACATCATGGATCATATCAGCATTTTAGACATACCGAATTGATATGCAATGAGTTACAACCTATAGCAGATGGAGAACAACGATATTTATTAATTGAAATGCCACCTCGACATGGTAAATCAATGACAGTGACGGAATCATTTCCGTCTTTTTTTATTGGGAAGAATCCTGGTAAACGTGTTATTGCAGCAGCGTATTCTGATAGTCTTGCAAGAAAGTTTGGTCGACTTAATCGGAATAAATTGCAAGAGTTCGGTGATAGAGTGTTTGGCGAAAAGATATCAGACGAAAAGAGTGCTGCTAATAACTGGGGCATATCCGGTTCAAGAGGTGGAATGATTGCAACGGGTATCGGTGGTTCAATAACCGGTGAAGGTGCAGACTTGATGATTATTGATGATCCAATCAAGAATAACGAAGAAGCTCAATCTCCAACAATCAGAGAAAAGATTTGGTCTGAATGGGAATCTACTTTATCTACTCGTTTGCATAAAGGAGCATCGGTTATTGTTGTTATGACACGATGGCATGAAGATGACCTTATTGGTCGTTTGTTAGATAAGAGTCCATATAATTGGACGCGATTAAGATTACCTGCAATAGCAGAAGATGATGACGATTTACTTGGACGTGAAGAAGGTGAGGCGCTTTGTCCGGAACTTGGGTACGATGAATCATGGGCAGACCTTAAGAAACGAGAAGTCGGAAGTAAGACATGGGCATCACTTTACCAACAACGACCGTCTCCAGGAGAAGGTACGTTATTTAATCGCAGTTGGTGGAAGTACTATACAACACCGCCATCTCGGTTTGATAATCAATTAATCAGTTGGGATTTAACATTTAAGGACGCGGATACATCTGACTATGTTGTCGGTCAAGTATGGGGCAAAGTCGGTGCTGATATGTACTTGTTAGATCAAGTAAGAGGGAAGATGGATTTCCCAACTGCTGTACAGGCGGTTAGGTCACTAGCTAAAAAGTATTCACGTATTAGAACGATATTGATTGAGGACAAAGCAAATGGTCCAGCGGTTATTTCAACGCTTAAACGAGAGATTAGTGGTATCATACCTGTCAATCCTGAAGGCGGTAAGGTCGTAAGAGCACAAGCGATTACGCCTTATTTAGAAGCGGGCAATGTTTATCTGCCTGCGAATGCAGCTTTCACTAGTGATTTAGTAGAAGAATCAGCAGTATTTCCAAACGGTAAACACGATGACCAAGTAGATGCAATGACACAAGCTTTAAATAGATTCGGTCAAAAACGACCAGCCGGAATAATAACAAGTAACGCATGGTAAAGGAGGGCGACAATGAACGAGTGGAAGAAGTTTGATAAAGATTTTATAAAGAAAAAGCATGATGACATGTATTTCTATCGTGATTTATACGATGGTAAACATGCAAATATCTTTCCTAGAGCCAAAGAGTTAATCAGTAAAGGCGAGATAATTGATATCTTACAATATGGAGAGTACAACGCTAAGAACGTAATGACACCTTATCTCATGCTTAACATCTGTAAAATTATCGTTGATACACCTTCACTGTTAATCAGTCGAGGGATTGGTAAGGTAAAGACTAACTTCCCGAATAAGGAAGAGTTAGCAAATGATACAACGACAGAAGAAGCGAAAATGATTGAGGGAACAGTTGATAATTCATACAACAGTGAAGTCATTGACTTGCAGCAAGAGACGATAGACCAGATTGTTAAGAACTCAAAGATTGATCATAAGATGAACATCACTCAATTATTAGTTGATGGTGGTATCGTAGCTGTCCCTTCTATGATTAACGGACAGTTAAAGCTGATGTTCAAGGAGCGTAATGTTTATTATCCTCATGATGATGGTCATGGATATGATTTAGTATATGAGTTACCTCAGACTGAAGAAGAGAAAGAAGCGGGTATTGATTACGTCCATATTTATACTGAACGTGAAGATGAGGACAGACTTCTTATACTTCATAAGTTATTCAGAAGAAATGGTGAATCTCAACTTGAAGAGGTAGAGGATTTATCTTTTATTCAAGAAAAAATAGGTATCGAACAGTTATATCAAGAGTTTGAAGGACGTAAGCGTTCGTTTATAGCTTATCTTGCGAATAATGCAACGTTCTATAATAAGCTAGGTTCATCTGAACTTAAAGGACTTGCAGGGCGACAAGATGAAGTGAACTGGACCTTAACTAGAGCATCACAAACATTTGAGCGTAATGGTAAGCCACGTATCAGTATTACAAGTGAAACAATGGATACTTTACGAAGAATTGCAGCGGATAGATATGGCGATGAAAACAAGATTGATCATAGAGATTTAGAGATACAAGAAATCGGGGAGAATGGTCAAGTCATGCAGATACATCAGATTGATGTCGATAAAATAGGTGATATGGCTTATCTTAAAGACATTATTAGAGGGATGTTAGCAGAAACACAGACATCACAAGCAGCAATGGAATTTGTAAGAACAGATACTGCAAGTCCACAGTCTGGTGTAGCAAAATTCTATGACTTACTTGTATCTTTGATGAAAGCAGAACAAATCAGAAATGATTATGTTGAATTTCTTAAGAAGTTATTCGAGAGTGCCTTATGGTTAGCGAATAAAGAGAACGACAGTATCATCATTGAAGAGCCTAACATCACAGTTCAAGCGATGATTCCGGTGCCAGAAAAGGAAATCACTGATGCGAATATTGCGAAGTACAATGCTAAAGTTCAATCGCTTGAAGAGACAGTGAGACTGAATAATCCTGATAAGACAGATGAATGGGTGTATGAAGAGGTTGAACGTATTAAATCTGAATCGACATCTCAAGACAGTATGAGCGTATTAAATGGCAATAATACGTTGAATAACTTCTTAAACAATAGACAACCGGATGGAACACCGCTCGATGAATTAGGAAATCCAATCAAGGAGTGATTAGATGAACGCTGAACAATTAACATTGCTGATTGATGAATTGAAGAAGCACATTGTATCACTCCTGCATAATACTGATCATTTAAAAGATAGTGATGTACAAAAAACATTACTGACAATCAATAAAATATTTGATGAACTAGGACTTACTGTTCAAGAGGTGTTACCTGTTGAATTAGCGAAGTCCTATTTTATTGCGATTGATGAAGCTACAGAAGATTTACAAGAGAAAGGTATTCAGTTAAATGGTCGAGCTATTGTTGATAGTGTAGTGCAGGCAGACTTTAAGACACAAGCTAACGTTGAAGCATTATCGAATATCGTTACTGATGCGATGTTAGACATGCAAGCAGCAATTAGAACCGCTAAAGAAAACTTTAATAATAGTTATATACAGACATTAGAAGCAGTCAGAAGTGATATAAGCAAAGGGATTTTAGATGGCAACAATCGTGAAGCAATCATAAAGCGCGTATCAGATACATTCCTACAAGACGGATTTACTTCGTTTAAGACTGTAGATGGTAAGCAGTTACCTTTGGACTTCTACTCACGTACAGTTGTCAGAACGAAAATGAGGACAGCAACGAATCATGGTCATCTAACTAGATATGAAGAAGCGGGTGTCAATCTCGTAACGATAACTGGAAGAGAGCCTACCTGTGGCGTATGTGCCAGATATCGTAACCATGTTTTCAGCATTGACGGAGAAGATAAACGATTCCCACATATCAATGTATACGAACTATTTCCATTGCATCCGAATTGCGAATGCCGTATCAGACCATTCGTAATTGAATATAAAAGTCAGTCTGAAATCAATAAAGCTGTTGTCAAAGCGAAGTCATTTAATCCTGATATTGATCCAAGAGCACAGAAACAAAAAGATGCATACAAACAAGACCAGGATAAGAAACGTATCGCAAGACAAGAAGATAAGCACTACATGAAGATGAAAGCGATATTAGGTGATAAAGCGCCGAAGAATATTGGTGCATATCGAAATATCAAGCGTAATAATCCGAGTAAGTTTGAAGAGTTACGACAACAAATGAAAGGTGTTGTTAAAGATGAAAACAGTAAAACTGGATAGTTATAAAAAGTTTACACCTCAAAATTTAGCAGATGAATTGCAAAATGCGATTGATGAGTATGATGTCGAGGATGTCATCATCATTTATAGAGATAAGGAAAAGAACATTGGTTTAATGCTTTCAGATATAACTAAGACCGAAGCTGTTGGGATGTTAGAGATGACCAAGATGAGAATATTTAATTACTAAAAGGAGTGAGTGAAATGGAACAGCATGATAAAATTTATGATTTAACAACTGTAGTAGATGTCGAAATTACCAAATTTGTGAATGAAGCATTTGATTTAGCAGTATCTAAAGCGAAGAACGTACACCAATTAAAGCAATATGATTTACATAGTGCAGTTGGTTCAAGAGAAATGAATGTACCTAGCGAAATTAATGAATGGTTATGGTGTGAAGCTGATACAAGATTTAAACGAAAAATATTTAATTACATCGCTGAATTGCCTGTTAATTAATTATCCGTCCTAGACATGACGTTAAAAGGTCTCTTTATTATGGATATCTTTAAAACTCACGTCCAGAAAGGAAAAGTGATCACTTAAGTATCTCATGATGGTGGTATTCCATCAGGTCTTGTGAGTGACATCATACTCACGCGTCCAGCTTATCGACGCTATAAATGTAAGTGTCGTTCGCTTGTACGTCAACAAGCTAGTCAATCGCTGACTTTACAGCGTAATAAAATGTAGACGAAAAGAGGAGAATTAATATGGAACGTAAAGATTTAACGGAATTAGGCATTGAAGCAGAAGCAGTTGATAAAATCATGGAAATGTACGGTAAAGATGTCAATCCAATTAAGCAAGAAAATGAATCATTGAAAGCAGAAGTGAAATCTTTTAAAGAGCAAGTAGCTGATCGTGATAACCAACTTGATGAAATTAAAACTAAAGTTGGTGATGCTGAAGCATTAAACGCAACGATTGATTCATTGAAACAAGCTAATAAGGATAAGGACGAAGCACATCAGAATTTAGTGAATCAAGTGAAATTGGATTATGAAATTAAATTAGCATTAAACGAAGCCGGTGCAAAAAATGAAAGAGCAGTTAAAGCTTTAATAGACTTAGACACTGTAAAAATTAATGAAGACGGGCAGTTAATCGGTCTAAACGAGCAATTAACTAATCTGAAATCAACTGACGACTATTTATTTAATTGTCCAATCAATCCTAAAGACAAAGATATTAATAACGATCCGGAAAAGCCACCTAACAACCTTAATCCTGGAGGACAACAAGGAAATGGTGGTAAAGACCCAGACTTATCTGAAGTCGGAAAAGCACATGCAAAACGATTATTTAATAAAGATTAAGGAGGAAAATTAAATGAATTTAAGACCAAAAGTGAGCGCTCAATATAATAATGCTCCTACAGCATTCCGCGATTTTAAAGCAGTAGAATGGAAAGTGGGTAACGCAGTATTAGACGCTTCTAAACTTAAAAAAGGCCAAGTGATTAAACCTTTTACTGCTATTTTCTTAAATGAATCTACTGGTTTATTTGAATTAGTGGCAAGCGATACACCAGCAACAATGAAAGGTGCATTAATTACAGGTTCAGAAGAAGTAGTTATCGAAGATACTACTACAAATGAATTAGTATCAGCTATCCGTAAAGCATCTCTTATTGAAGAGCGTTGCACAGGTGTAACTGCAAACTTTAAAACAGCAACTCAAGGAAGATTAACGTTTGACGTTTAATCAATATAAAACTAGGAGGGAATTAAATGGTATTAGAGATTAAAGAATTTGAACAACCGGCATTACAAGCATTTATCGCTGAAGCGCCGATTACTAAAGAACATAGACTTGCTAAATGTTATCCTGTTGAGCAAGTTGATGAGATTTCAAGCGTATACGACTTAGTGACAAACCAAAAGATTGTTGCAGGTTCTATCGTTGGATTTAACGCAGGTACTCCTGTAAGAACTAAAGGAGAAGCGAAACAAGCAGTGGCGAAATTAACTAAAATCGCTCACGCATATCACTTAGATGAAGAAGATATGTTTAAGTTCCGCAATCCACGTAATGACGAAGAGCGTCAGCGCATTATCGATCGTACATTACTAAGCACAGCTGAATTATCTGAAGGTATTGAAGATACTAAAGAATTGATTCGAGCTGAATTAACATATCGTGGTCGTTTCAATTATGAAGATAAACGTGACAACGTTAAGATTCAGTTTGAATTAGAACGTCCTGATGGGAATGACATGACTGCCACTACAAAATGGTCTGACACTGCTAACTCAACACCGTTATCTGACATTGAAGCGGCAATTGCTCAGTATAAGTTAACTAATGGTAACAAAGAACCAGGTTACATTGTTATGACTGAAGCTACTTATGCATTATTCAAACGTTCTAAACAGGTTAAAGACGAATTATATCGTGATGGATTACAACCTCGTATCATCAAAGATGGTGAAATTGCTGATTTATTCGAATCTAATGGTTATCCAGCACTAGAACTTGAAAAAGGTTTCACTACTTTAGAGAACGCTGACGGTACAACTTATGATGTTGCACACTTAGAAGACAACAAATTTGTTTTGCATGCTGCGATTATGGGTGCTACGTTAAGTGGTCCTGCTGCTGAAAATAACTTCGCTAAAGGTAAGTTTGCTTATCGTGTTATTTCTCAAGATCCAATCGGAGAAAAAACAATCGTTGGTGAAGTAACATTACCTGTTTCTAAAAACTTTAATGGAAATGTAATTGTGACTGTCTAATTTAGACAGTCTTATTTATTAAATAATAGGAGGACTTAAAGATGCCCAAAGTATATGTAGATAAAGGTACTGTAATTCACAAAGGACAGGCATATTTTAGACAGTCTTTAGACCTTACTCCAGAAGAGTATGAGAATGTGAAAGACTTAGTGACAATTGAAGATGCGACTGAAACAACTGAAAAATCTTATAAAGATTTAGATGTAGAAGAGCTTAAAACACTAGTCGAAGAAAAAGGCCTTGAAGTTGTTGCTACAGGTAAAAATGGAGCAGTAAAAGCTGACTACGTGAAAGCATTAGAAGCAGCAGCAGAATAATGTAAAGGTGTGATGTTATGGAAACATTGGAACAACATCAATCATTAATCGATGGCACAGTGGCATACATGAACATCATGCCATTACCTGATTATATTAATGAAGTACCAAGTGAAGACTTACCGAAGTATTTGTTTTCGGCCATTCAAGATATTAAGGATTACTTCCCTGGTATCGAGTTAAATCCTCGAATGGTATATCTGCAACTTGATTACAAGTTAGAAGCGGAAGAAGAAGGCTTTGGAGTGCTTAAGCGACATAACGTTGAAGACTATACAGTTAAGGATGTTAAAGTCGTATTCAATCACGAAAAGCTATCTCCATCGCTACTAGCGATTATAGATGGAATACTAGCTGAGGAACGAAAGACATCCTTAGGTAGAACAGGGAGGTTGATATAATGAGACCTCCAATGAATCAAAGAGTTTTAGTTCATAGAGCTATTAAAAGCTATGGGAATAATACTTTGACTGATAAATATGGTAGACCTTTAACAGAAAAAGTAGAGTCTAAAGCGCGTGTCAGACGTAAGTCTAACTTGATTATTACAGCAACTGGTACTGAAACAAACACAAACATTGAAATTGATGTACCTTCTCAAATGATTGTCAAAGAAGGAGAAGAAATCAGTTATATCGATATGGATGGTAACGATGGTACAGGTAAAGTTATCTCTTACGAGGAAGCAACTAACGTTACAGGTTCACGCGTTCTATTTAGGACGGTGTTTGTTGATGGCCGATGAGTATTTCAAATTTGAATTTGATGATAATTACAAAGAACTGCAAAGTTACTTCAAAAAGTTTGATCAACGATTTACTAAGATCGTTATTCAAGAACTCGGTAAGTTTGGATTAAGAGTAGAAGAAGTCGCAAAAGCACTTGCTCCACGTGATTCAGGAGACTTAGAAGACTCAATAAATACTTCTAAAGTAATAGTTGAAGGTAAGACATTCTCGATTACTATAGGTACCAACATGAAATACGCTCTGAGAGTGCATGAGCAGCCCGAAAGTAAAGGTGTTAGACCTAAATATCAAAGAGGTGTTAAGTACCCTGAATACTATAAAAATGGACGTGGAGAGAACACACGTAACAAACCGAATGTCAATGGATATAAGCCAGGAAGAAAGTATCTTACTAATGCGGTTAAAGTTACTGAAGACGACTGGAATATAATGTGCGAAAGAATTCTAGCGCGAGTATTGGAGGGTTAGACTGATGATACAAGAGTCAATCATGAATCTGTTAAGAGAAAATATAGCTGGGCTTACTTGGTCAGTCGACTACCGTACGTTGGGCGACAATACAGGTACAGTATATTCGGATGGTGGAGAAAAGCCTGGTATCTATGATGATGAAATGAAATATCCGCACTATCAAATCTATATCAGATCAAGTGATTTTGATAGGTGCAAAGACATAGCTTTTAAAGTCTATGCATTGCTCCATAAGAAGAGCGATTGGTTAATTAACGAGCAAAACAATGTAATACATGTTTACTTCATTGAAGCGTTGTCTGAGCCACTTAGGATAGGTGTAGAGGACAATGTGATGGAGTATAGCATTAATTTTAGAACAACTTTAAGAATTGAAAACTAAAGCATATTTAGACATCTGAAACGATGTCTATTTTTTATGCAAAAAAACAGGAGGAATAAATTATATGAATGCATTTGATAAAAGTATCATGTTCGGTATGGCTAATTTTAAATTGACAGGTACAGACAGCAAAGCTCTCAACTTTGATGGTAAAGCAACAGGAGATGGTACTAGCTTCTTACAAACAGAAGGTGGGGTTCTTACTATTGAACCTAAGTTTAAGGAAATTCAATTCGAAGATACTGGCGAAAATGATATTGATAATCGAGTTGTCGGTTGGGAAGTAAAAGTTAAAATGACTGTATCTCAAGAAACTCTAGAATTGATTCAATTGGCGATGGCCGGTGCACATGCTATTAAGGATAGTGCAGGGTCAAAATTGATTGGTATTACAGATGGTCCATTAGGTTCATCTAACCGAGATCGTGGAGTAAAAATGGAAATCCACCCACGCCAACTACCAGCTGAAGATAAATCTATGGATATTGTTATCTATAAAGTTGCATCTACATCAGGATTCGAACGAGCATTTAAAAATGAACAAGGTAAATTTGATTTAGAATTCGTAGCTTATCCTAAAGATAACTTTGATATGAGTCAACCAAACAACTTCTTCCAAATCGGACAAGCTACAGCTGAATAACAATATAGCCCTACTTATGCTAGTAGGGTTATTTCTATATTTATTTAAATAATTAATTGAAAAGAGGAATAAAACATGACAAACGAAGTAAAAGTATTAATCACTCAATACGTTAATGAAAAAGGTGTATTAAAAGACGATAGTAAAAAAGAAGTAGTAATCAAAGCGATGCGACCATATCAGTTCTTTGCTATTACTAAAGTTTTGAAAACGTTAATCAATGAACTAAATGCTGATGAAAATATCAACGGTGCTTTAGTAGGGTTATTCGATACGGTAGAAGAAGATATGGATACTAAAGATTTATTAAGTGCATTATCAGCTCAGTTCGTTAAGGATTCAGCTGGATCAATCGGATTATTATTAGAGGTTGCTCCTGAAAGTGCTTTAGAACTGATTTCAATCTTATCTGATGTGCATCCAGAACAACTAAAACTTCAAGAGATGGATACATTCTTTGATGTAGTAGATGCAATTGCAGAAGTTAATGACTTAGCTAAGGTTGTCGAACGTGTAAAAAAGTCTACGAAAAGTTTTCAGAAGAGTCTCAAATGGGGCGAGAAAGTTACTCAAGCGACTCTAAGTCCAGTGAACTAAGTGGTTATGAGCTTGAAGACGCTCTTGTATATAAGCTAGCGCATAAATTAGGTGGAAGGTCAGAAATCATTGATATGCCACTTGAAGAAGCGTTAGCTTATTTAATTATCATTATTGAACAGGAAGAGCAACAAGCAGAAGCGAAGAAATGGGACTTATATATGAATCACTTATCACGTATTAATGCGAATCCTGCGCATAACGATAAAGAATCGAAACGGAGATATGAATTCATTGAAACCATAAATCCTATGAAAGAAAATAAAGCGCTTGAAATGCCTAAAGAATTAGAGTGGAACTTCGAGCAGCTTGAACAATTAAAAGCATTACAAACTTAATTAATTATTTAAATGAATATACAAGGAAAGGAGGATAATATGGCTAACATACAAGAAATAGGTACTAAATTTACGATGTCTGTAGATGGGATGTTGAATAAGTTCAAGGTACTTGAACAGAACTTTGATAATTTGCCAAAGGTGGCCGAAAAATCAACAAAGCGTATGAATAAAGCATTTGGTGCTATAGATGATTCACTCAAGACATTTGACAAGCGTTTATCTGAAACAGGTAAAGACTTCGATACTAAGAAGTTACAGTCTGAATTACAAAAGGCTCAAAAGGAATTTAAAGATACAGGTAATATCAATAAAGAGACGATGCAATCACTTCAAAAAGAAATTAAGAGTGTTGATTGGAAGTCTTTAGATGCAAATTCACGCGATACATTCAAAACTGTTATTCGTAATGTTAACAGTGTAGAGCGCAATATGAATAAGCTGAATGATGTTAAGTTTCTTGAAGGATTACCTGATGATGCGAAAGAAGCAGGTAAGCATTTACTAGCACTACAAAAAGATGTTGAGAAGACAAGTAAATCACTTGAGAAAACTGATGATAAGGTTGATTTTAATAAGCTCAATAGCGAGCTCAATAAAGCTAAAAAAGAATTACAATCAACTGGTAAGGTTGCAGATAACACACTTGATCAGATAAATAAGGATATTAAAGATGTTAATTTTGAATCGATGTCTATGAGTGCTAATGTAGCATTCGGTAAAGTCGAAGAACGTGCTGAACAACTCGATAGAAAACTTAGGAACGTTGGAGATGATGCAAATCTATCTAATTCTACTAAAAATATTTCTAAAGACATTGATGGCGCAACTGGTTCAGTTGGTGGCTTGAAAGGTGCGTTTAAAGGATTGGGACCTGTTATTGGAGGCGCATTAGCTACTGTAAGCATAACAGAGTTTACAAAGAAGATAGTTGAATCTACTGCTGAAATTGAAGCGTTAAACTCCCAATACGAACAAGTTATGGGCAGAATGAAGAACACAACTGATAAGTATCTTGGAGAGATGGCTCAGAAGTATAATGTACATCCTAACGAATTAAAGAAGTCGATGCTGCAGTATCAAGCAATACTTAAATCGAAAGGATTAAACGAACAAGATGCATACGAAACTTCTAAAATGTGGTTAGAACGTACTGTGGACGGTTCGGCGTTTGCTAATGAATCGATTGAAGAATCAACTGGACGTATGATGGCTGTTATTAAGGGTAGACATATTTGCCCCTCTTGCTAGTAATAGCAAGATAAACACCGGGAAAGAAAACTGGAAGGCTAAATATTAAACGGAATATGGTATTATGGTATAAGGGATAGGGTAGCTCCCGAACGACAGTTTCCTGACTGTCTTCCCTTCAATTTATTTCAGGAGCAACTTCAGGAGGTTGTAAATATGGCGACACATAATCTTTTAACAGATGATTATATTCGTGATTACGTTGAATCTATTTCTGATTGTAAATTTATTAGTCAAGAGAATAGAAAAACGAAACCAACGAATAAGACGACTGTAAAGTTTATCACTCTTCAATGTAAGTGTGGGAATGTATTTGAGGTTTGGTGGAAATGTTTTAAAGGCACTCACCAAAAGCCAACTAGACAATGCAGAAATTGCACGAACAAACAAATGAGTGAAAAATTCTTGATGAATGATGAGCATTATAAAGCAGAAAAGAAACGTTTAAACATTGAAATAGAACACATTGAAACATGTAAAGGGAGTCATGAAGCAATCAAGCATAAATGTCCTGATTGTGGAGGTACTTTCATTACGACACCTAACAATGTACTTAGAAAAGCATCAACTAAATGTCGTGAATGCGCAAATTATTCAGCAGCTAGAAAACGAATGAAGACTAAAGAAGAAGTTGAAGCAAATTTGAATGATCTTGGATTGAAATGGATTGATGGTGAATATTCAAACAAGCTATCGAAACTTACGGTATTATGCAGTTGCAATCATAGTACATTTACAAGAAGGTATGAGTATATAATTGGTGGTAATGACAGGTGTTCGCAATGCGCAAACTCAATATCTAAACCTGCTTATGACATTGAACAGTATCTTATAAGAAAAGGCGCATCATTTAACAAAGAAATGACATTCGATGATTTGAGATATATTAAAAAATTACGATACGATTTCTTTGTTGATAATAGATTTCTTATTGAGTATCACGGCGAATAGCACTATCTTAAAACTTCAAGATACGCTGACGATGATTTATATATGCGTGATATGATTAAAGTTAACTACGCCTATGATA